>NZ_JH597773.1:765988-1365988 GCF_000243335.1 Leptonema illini DSM 21528
ACAGGAGGCGATCGAACGCATTCGAGAGCTGCGCTATGAAAAAGACGGACGCAATTATCTGTGGATCAACGACTTCAAGCCGGTCATGATCATGCATCCGTATGCCACACAGCTGAACGGGAAGTCGCTTACCGACTACAAAGATCCCGACGGAAAGCATCTGTTCATGGAGATGGTCGACGTCAGTAAACGAGACGGAGCCGGTTTCGTGAACTACCGATGGCAGTACTTCGATGAGAAAGATAATATCGTCCCCAAGGTCTCCTATGTAGAAACGTTCACACCCTGGGGATGGATTCTCGGATCGGGCATCTATGTGAATGACGTGCAGGCCGAGATCAACGAACTGAAGACCGTGATTACGCTCGGCTTCATCGCCGTCGCCGTCATAAGCTCCATTGCCGTTTTCTTCTTTTCGTCGCGCATCGTGCGCCCCATCCAGCAGCTGCGCATCGCCTCTCGTCTGGTCGCCGGCGGAGACCTGCGCTCCCCTGTTGCCGTCGACTCATCCGATGAGATGCTCGACCTTGCCACCGATTTCAATCAATTGATAGAATCCATGCGAGATGTTCTCGGCGTCATCGTGCGACATTCAACGGAGCTTGCGGCGTCAACGGAAGAGATGTCGGCTACATTGAATACGTTCACGTCGCAGGCTCAGAATCAATCGGCAAGCACAGAACAGATCGCCGCCACGACCGAAGAGCTCTCGGCCGGGATGGACAATGTGAAGAAAAGCACCGAACATCAGACGGCTTCGGTACTATCTCTGATTCAAACCGTTCGCGGCCTCTCGGACAGCATTGACGGCATGGCCCGCCTGATCGCCCAGGCGCAACAGGAAACGGGTCAGATCACGGGCCTTGCGCGCGAAGGCGAGGATTCGTTGCGGCATCTGAACGAATCGATGAACAACGTTCTGCAGAGTTCAAGCTCGGTTACCGGCATCGTTCAGATCATCAACGAAATATCGGATCGCATCAACCTGCTCTCCCTGAATGCCGCTATTGAAGCCGCACGAGCCGGCGATTCGGGGCGTGGCTTCGCCGTCGTCGCCGAAGAGGTAGGCAAGCTTGCCGAACGCACGTCGTCGAGCATCCGCGATATCTCGCAGCTTGTTGAGGTGAACAATCAGCAGCTTAAAGAAGGCATCGGCCAGCTGCAATCGACGACGCGATTTATCACCGAGATTCTCACCGGTATCGGGCGCATGAACGAACGCATGACCGATCTTAAAGGAACGATGACGGATCAGACTCGCGAAAACGAGGCCGTGCAGACTCAGCTTGAGAACGTCAGCAATCGCTCCGATGAGATCAAACATGCGATCGGCGAACAGAAGAACGCCGTTTCAGAGATCGCTCAATCGGTGTCGTCGATCAACGACGCCATTCAGAGCGTCGTTTCAGCGGCAGAGCAGATGACGGCGACCTCAGAACAGATAGCCGCCATGGCCGAATCCATGCGAGCGAAGGCTACGTTCTTCAAGGTGTAGGATCATCGACGCTGAAGCGGAAGTGACCGGCTTCACATCCGCTATAGGTACACGCTGTTAGTTGATTTGCCTCATTGCTCGACGCAGTAGAGGCGAAGACCTGTCGCATTGCATGCAAGCGTTCCAGAACGGATAAACTCACTATCCGTCAAACTGGCGTTGGCATATCCGCTACCATCCGCTTCAGCTGCCGTCCAGTTGTTGCAGGTATCATACGCTGAGATTGTGGTCCATGACGATGAGCCGAAACCGGTCCAGACGTACGTCGGATTGCTTCCGATCAATTGGGCGTTGAGCGTTCCAAATGCAAAGACTCCATTCCAGTTGGCAGTGAATAATACGTTACCATCAGGGTTTAAGTACGTAATGTTGGGCCGCAATACCCAATCACGATGCTCGGTGATGCCGCCGGTCGTGCAGTTTGCCGACGTGCATGCTCTACGGTCATTGTTGCTTGAAACAAGCATTGCCTTGAATCCTTCACCGCATTTAGTGTCGGCGCCGCTGATCCCCCCCAGGTTTCCGGTCCAGCCACTGGCAGTCAGTTTCACGATCTTATTCGGTTGCTGCACCAGGGCTTGAATCTCGGATTGCAGCAGTGCTCGCTCATAGATGCGAACATCCGATATACTTCCGAAAAACGCCTCGTCATTACTCTGATTCCGGCCTATAAAAACGCCTGAAACTGGAGTGTTTACCGTCGTAACACTGAAACTGCCGGCCGCCGCGCCGTTCACGTATAACTTCCAGATTGTCGGGGATTCGCTTACAAGCGTAACGTGCGTCCAGACGTTTAAAGGAATTGTGACAGTGGAGCAGAATGAATCAAAGCCGCTGATCAAGAAACAGAGCCTCTGTGACATTCCGTCGATATAAAGCTCATACCCTCCCGACGAGCTGTGACCATTCAAGACTATGGTATTGACTCCGACATTACCATAGTCTTTCGGAAAAATCCAGGCGCCCAGAGTAATACCGGCGGTTTGGTTCGTGGCGACTCCGGCATGATCCAGGCGACCGCCGCCAAACGCAATGGCCGAAGATAATCCGAAACGATCTACGCCTGGAATCACCGTACCCGATGATTGCAGATCTCGATGGAAGCCGCTCACATCCTTTCCAGGGGACTCGCCACCGTTACTTACAAGATCCCACCGGCCAACGAGACCATCAGGAACCTGCGTGGCCAGATATCTAATCTGACGGTCGGGCAATACGGCTGAGTAGATGCGCACATTGTCGAGCATTCCGGTGATTCCGCCGAGACCGCTAACCCATCCCGAGAGATAGAAATTTGCAACGTTCGTCGCCAGTGGCGCATCGCTTCGGTCCGCTGTGCCGATCAATGCGCCGTTCACATAAAAAAGCAGCTTCGTCTGGTCGCCGTCATAGACAACACAGATATGCGTCCAGGCATTGCGGTGGAAGGTATGCGGTATAAAATCGTCCCTGTCTGCGCCTCCGAAGAATCTCAGCTGCATACCACCCTGACGACGTATTCCGATCCCGAATGCTTTATCGGTCGTGTTGCTACCATACGAAACAAGATGCTTGTTCGTATTGTCGGGCGGTAGATCGGTCAGTCTGACCCACTGGCATACGGTGCGCGATTCGCCGAATGCCGGCAGGCCCGAAGCACTGGCCGAAAGGTATGATGCGCTGAAGCTCAGAGATCCGCCTGCGTCGCCGTCGGCCCCTGTCGCTGCCTGCACTGTTCCGGAAAGCGGGCTGCCCGCCCGCGACGAATCGGTCGAATTACCCGAGTTGTACCAGCGCACAAGCCGTCCTGTATTGAAGCCCGTCGTCGATTGATACGAGCCCGATGCATAGGCCATGGCCGTATTGCCCGCATCTACAACGGCGCTATTATTAATTCGTATCTTATACGTGGCCTCGTACCACATGTAATCCGGATGCGGCGCCACGGTAACAATGTTACCCGAAACGCTGACCGATTGCAGAGGAACACAGCTGACAAAGTTGTTGTGTACCGGAACCTCGGTTGTACTGCCGGTTTTCACCATGGAAATCTGAATGCCCTGCTGCGAACAATCCGTCGATGTGCCGGCCGCTGCTATGGTCGATGACATATCTTTATTGAATTTTATTTCGATCGGCCCTGCACCCATGTCGTATTTCAGCGTGGCGTCGTTATCATCAACGCTCGTCGACATGACGATGGGCGAACAGTCGAGCGACAGGGCGAGATTTGACGTGACCGTTCCCGCAATCAATGAAGGGTTCGACCACGTGCAGGTCTGGTTCGCCGGCGAAGGCGTGTTAAAGCTGTAGGTCTGGCCGGTCTTTACGGAGAAGTAGTAATCGCCGTTCGCCGTAACCGACGCAGACGGTCCACCTGTGCCGGGATTCAACGTAAAATTTCCGGCAGGCGAGATGCCGAAGCCGGTGACTGTTACGCGTATCGTCCGGTCAAGGGAGCAGCTGATAGAGACTCCCGATACGTTCGCCCCGGCCATCGTACCGCTGCCTCCGCTTACCGAGCAGTTCAGCGCCTCGTTATCAAGAACAGGGGGTTGTAGCAATGTTACGCCGTAAGACGTACCGCTTGCCACAGGCGTCACAAACACAAAAGACGTCGAGCCCGGCTCAATCGTCAGCGTCTCTGCGCCGTTCTGTAATTGAAGCTTTTGCGTATAGGTGCCGGCCGCATAACCCGTGACGGCGCCGCCGACCGTAAACGTGTTCGTCACACATTCGATCTCAATGCCTGAAATGGCCGATCCCAGATGCATCGAGGCGTCTGTGAGTCGATCATCCCATGTCTGTCCCATGGCGTCGACAGCGCCGCTTGATACGATCGATCCGTTGGAATTGCCTTCGTCGACAATCGAGCATGTCTGCCATTTATTCTGCGGATTCGTAAGAATACGCATTTCAAAGGCGGACCCGTAAGGGATCGCCGTCGATGTGAACGTGCCTCCCGTCGAATAGTTGATCGTCTGCGACGTGCCATTCGCCGTTATCCGAATTCGTAGCGGAGTGCTGCCTTCATAGCCAGTGACCTCGCCCGTAATCGGATAAGAGTTCGTCGCACAATTCACCGGAACGACGATATCATAAGATGTGACCGAAGCGGACGGTGTGCCGATGGTGCAGTTCTGCCCCGTCGCCTGAGTATCAATGGCCAGAGCATAACTATCGCCGCTACGGATCTTCGTCGCAAACGGCGCCGAGATTCCGTTCGCCGTCACTGCAATCGTCTCACTGCCTGCCGACGTCGCCGGATAACTCTCAAGCCCCGTCTCGGCCGGATAGGTTCCAAAATCGCTTTTGATTACGAGCGTGTTTCCGCTTTTCAAACCGGTAACATTCACTCTGATTGCATAGCGGTTCGTAATGCACGATACGGATGGCGTAATGATCTCTCCCGGAAAGCCTCCTGAATATGTATCCGCTCCGTCCGTGACGCTGCATGTTTGATGAGGATTCACCGGCTGTGTGCCGACCGTGACCGCATACACTGGATCGGTAGCGACGACAGGCGTGCGAAAGGCGAAGCGAGTGGGCGCCAGTATCTCTCCGTTGATAGTCAGCGGATCGGCTCCCCGATTGAGAAGGACCATACCCGTGCCTATCAGCCCCGGCTGGACGTTTACCAATAGAGTGACCGCATCGGAACAATTGACATGCACGCCGCTCACATCTCCGTTGCCGATCGTTCCAGACCCGCCGGCGACGGTGCAATACTGGCTGCCGTCCTCCTCGTTTCGCGGGTAGGCGGACACAACAATGTTGTAAGCAGTATCAGTGCGTAACTTTCGATTAAACACAAATTCGCTGGCTGGCGAGTTCAGCTCCACGCTATCGCCGGAGTTTGAGAGCACCAGGCCGTTCATCGCAAGACCGCTGACGGCTCCTGAGATGCTGTAGAGAGGCGGGTTGATGGCGTCAAATAGGAAGAATTCGGGGATTCTATCGGATATCGCTCTGGTACACGATACACTGAACAACAGAACAATGCCTGCGAGAAACGTCAGAGGCCCGTATCCTGTGTATGCGCACGACTTCATTGCTTCGATAGTACTACCTGTTCAATTCGCATAACCCGATTCCATTATCTGGGAACAGCCCGGGCTTCCATCTTAACAATCAAGACTCAGCGGAAAAGGAATCACGGGAAGCTGTCGCTTAAAAAGGCTTCAGATACAAAATATGTCAATTTTTTTTCTATAGCAGACAGGAATGAGGCGTGCAGGTACATACGTTTTATATAAGAAGGCTTGCACATTTGCATAACATGAAACAATGCAAGAATTAATTGCTTGAATGTGGGATACGAGTTATCCACCCGTCAATCTCAAAGACAGGTCGCATTTGAGATTGACGGGCCTTCGCTTACATGCTCAATGCTGTCGAGAGTCCCGCTCCTTCATTTCGACGGTTTTGTCCAGTCAAGAGGATGATCGATCTTCTTTGCAAGCGTCTCGATACCGGCATTGTCATGGAATTCCAGCCCGGCCTCTTCCTTTTTCACGCTCTCGCCTTCTTTCACAAAGCGAATGGCGCTATGCTCCGCCGCAGTTACGGCCTCTTCGGCGATTCCATCGGCATGAAAGTGCACAGTACCATTGCATGTGCAAGCATATGTCGACGTTTCACTCTCCACCTTCATGCAGAGCGACGTTCCACGAACCGCCGCCACGGCAGTCGGAGTAACCACCTCAAGCTTCTGCTCGTTTGCATTCTTAACAGCGGCAAACCAGCCTTTATTCAGTTGAACCTGTGAGGCCTGTAGATCGAGAACCGCCTTCGTGTTTGCGCCGAGACGCATGATGAGGCCCTTAGCAAAAACGATCTCTGCCGATGAGGCATCCCCCGTTTCAATCTGATCGCCCTGCTTAACAGTGGCGTCAACGGCAAGGGGCTCGCCGTTACGTGTAACCGCTCCGGTCAGAAGAAGCACACGCCCATCAGTCAGCCCTACCGGTGCGGTGGGCTTCTCGCATTGGATGAGAAGGGAAACCAGGAAAAATCCCAGAAAAATAGAAATCTGTTTTCGTTGCATCCATGCAAAAAGCACAGGATGAGACGAAGTATCAACTATTTTTTTGATCATTCTTTTTCATTCCTCCGAGCCAACGGGATTTCAGCTGCAAGAAGCGGAATAACATACAGGCATGATACGGTGAGCAATAGATAACGCACTGCATGCCAGACATCGCCGCCCCATCCCCCTACTGTTAGAATCGCGCCCGTGCCTGCATACAGCAGCCCGAGTAACCCTGTGCTCGCACTGAGCAGGGTCAGGCGCGCATACAGTGAAGCTGACGGGGCAGGCACAGCAGGCAGGATCAGCGACACCGCCGCGCCGGTGAGCAGACCGACGCTTCATTCTCCACTCACGCCGCCAGAATCGCAGCCTATGCCCTCCGTCGAACTCGTTCAAGGATCAATGGGTAAACGTAAAGCCCCGTAAAAACGACGAGCCCGTACCGCAGAATACGCAGGAAACCGCCCTCAATTCCATCTCTGGGAAAGATGGCCGACAGCGATAGATACACTACAAAGATGAGAGCGAGACCGGGAAGCAAAACAAACAGGCGATTGCGAAAGAGCACGGGCATCGTATAACCCGGATCCTTGAGCGATAGAGAGGCATAAAGACCGAACAGACATCCGGCGACGTTCAAGAAAGAAGTCAGCTTGAGTGGATGCAGATCCTTGAAGCGCACCCCGCTATGCGGCGTCGATGCGATACTCAGACGAGCCGTTTCATTCCACTCGGAAAGCACAGGCAGATGCAGCGTGGTGGCAAGCAGGGCCCCCATCTCCAGGAGCATGACGGCGATCATTGCAGTTACAAAAAATCGGCCACCGTGAGTCAGGTTCGCGAAAAACACGCGAACGTTCGTTTCATAATGGATCACGGCATAAAGCAACGCACAACCGATGGCCCAGCCGAGAATGGTATCTTGAATAAAATGAACGCCCAGCGCTATACGCGAAATACCGATCAGGAAAACCCACAGAGCGGTGAGCGCTATGACGGGAAAAGCATGCAGGCGCTTCTGCTTTATAAAGAAAAAAGCGAGATACCCCCAGACAACGACGGCATTCTGAGCATGACCTGAGGGAAGTCCGAACGTATCTTCAAAGGCGAAGACGTTCATGAGCGTTACCCAGAACGGTCGCGGTTCATGAAAAGCCAGCTTCAATAGCACGTTGATGGAATGAGTGAAAAGCTGTGCCACAAGCAGAGTGACCCCGGCCCGGCGATTGATCGTGTAGAAAACAAAAGGAATCAGTATCAGATAAAACAGCTCATCGCCGGCGAAGGTAACCGGAAGAAGCCATCGCGGATCACCGAGTACCGATTGCAGCCAGAGGTTGACCTGGCCGGAGGAGTCCCATATCCAGAAAGGCATGAAGAGATTCTGAAAAAGGCGGCCAGTCTGTCAATAATATGGCGGATCAAAAGAAGCGCCGCCGCAAGATCGCTATTGCACAAACAGGCAGGCATGCGAGAAAAAAGAGCGGAAAAAAAAGCAGAACATGATATACTGTCTGGATTCACGCCTCTGGCATAACGATTCAGAGGCGCACTCTTCTGTGAGGTTCAAAATATGGATAAGATACTTGGAAAATTCGACGGAATCATCTACTCCGCCTTTCGCGCGGTCGCAGGTTTTCTGTTCATGCAGCACGGTATTCAAAAGATCTTCGGAGGCCTGGGCGGTACGATGGCTCAATCGTACGCCAGCATGATGGGGCTTGCCGGCTTCATCGAACTGATTGCCGGAATCCTTATTATGGTCGGTCTGTTTACCTCGATCGCAGCATTTCTCTCAAGCGGTCTGATGGCGGCAGCCTACTTCCTGGCGCATGTGCCGAAGGGCTTCTGGCCGGTGCTGAACGGCGGTGAACTGGCGGCTCTGTTCTGCTTCGCCTTCCTGTATATGGCCGCTCGCGGCGACGGGACGATCAGCCTGGGCAGAACCATCCGCCGGGGATAACCAATTCCAGTAGCGCGACAGGCACTGCCAGCAGTGCCTGTCGGGAGCGATTGCCGTTACTCGTCGTTAATCTGAAAGCTGGCCACATGGCCGAGCATCTCACGTGCAAGAGCGTCCATCGCCCGAGCCTGTTCGTACATCTCCTGCGCTCTTCGAGCCTCTTCGTCCATGATCGTGCCGACGGTATTGATCTCTCGCGCCACCTCGTCGACGGCGACAAGGTTCTGCTGTATGCTCTTTGAGATTTCCTGCGAAGCGATGGATTGCTCCTGAATCGAAGATCCGATCGAGGCCGTGATCTCGTTCAACTTATGGATCATCGTGTCGACTCGACCGATGCTATCCGTGGTAGCCTTTGAATTTCCCTGAATCTCCTGCACGCGGTCGCGCACATCCTGGGCGTCTGACGACGTGCGACCGGCCAGCTCCTTCACCTCAGAGGCGACGACGGCAAAGCCCTTGCCCGCCTCGCCGGCTGCGGCCGCTTCGATCGACGCATTGAGCGCAAGCAGGTTCGTCTGTTTCGCAATACCCGAAATGGACTCGATCACGGCTTCGACCTTTTCGGCAGAGGCGGCCATTCCACGGGCAGCTTCGGCGGCCTGGTTGGATAACTTTCCGGATTCGCGATGCACCGTTACCGCCTCTTCCGCCTGGCGAGCGATCTCGCTGATCGTCGTCGACATCTCGGTAACGGAGCTTGCAGTGTTTTGAAGATTCTGGCTCATCTCTTCGGCTGCGGCGGCGATGGTCGATGACTTCTCATTCAAGGCTCCGATATCGGATTTCATCTTTTCGCTCGACGACGTCAGGTGGCCGGAACTCTCTTCCATACTGCGAGCGGCGACGACGATGCGACGGATCAGTCCGACCTGCGTTTTCACAAGTACGCCGATATCTTCTTTCAGCGAAGAGATCTCATCTTCGCCGTCTTTTGCCATCTCAATCGTAAGATTCCCGCGAGCGATCTCGGGAAGGACGACGTTGATGTCGAGAATACGACGTACGATGTTGCGCCCGATGCGCGTACCGCCGATGATCGATCCGACAGAAAGAACGGTCACCAGCACGACAAGCGTGATAAAGATCGTCAGGGCGATACGCTTCTCTGATGCCGCGCCTTCGATCAGGGCGGTGCTTAACGCCTTCTCGGCCTTGAAAAACAGATCGATGCGCGCGGTGGCCGCATCGAACCATCGCTCCGCTGAAACGCCCTTATCGTCGAACTCATTCGAGATGGCAATATTGCGATAGCGCTGAACGTCGGCTTCGTCTTCATCTTTCACGTTCGCGCGAAAGATGCTCTCGGCTTCGACGCCCCCGGCTTTATAAAAAAGCTCTCTGTAGGCGTTCTGTCTTGAGATGACGTCAAAAAACGCCACCTGCATGCCCGGACCGAATCCGCCGCGGCTGAACGTATTGTTCAGGATGGCGCGCTCCTTCCCTGCATTCTCCTTCATCGAGAGAAAAGCATGAAAGGCGATCACTTTCAGAGAATACTCGCCGGAGCGCACTTCACGATCCGACTCGAGGATGCCGTCGAGGAAAATCGCAATCGTATCGGTGTAGTATTTAACGACGTCGCTTCCGCCGATCTTCAAACCGTCTACGGAGGCGCGCATTGTATCAAGCCGTCCAAGAGCATCGACTCCTTTTTCGATGGCTCGTTTCATGTCGGCCGATTCGGTTTCAAAGCCCGATAAGAAGTTCTCGAGATTGCGTCGCTTCTCGTCCGTATCCTTTCGCTGTGATGTGAGTTCCGAACGGAAAGATTTGCCTTCACTGCCGAGAAAACCCGATGACAGGCCTCGTTCTTTTTGCAGCTCATGAATCAATTCGCTGGAATAGGAGGCAAACTCGATAATCGAGTTCAGTCGATTCATGTCGCGGATGACGCTCCATTCCGAGATAAGAAGATAGGCCGATAAAACGAGAAGTCCGCCGACGGCGGGCGCCAGACTGAGAAGAAACTTCTTCCTTATATTGATGCGCGATAGAAAACCCATGAACTCCCTCGATGGCCGCAAAACGGCCTTTTTGTAGTATCGACTCTTCAACTGACGATCTGCAGAAGAAAATGTCGCAGGTTTTTTTAACCTTCGAGGCTACGGAAACCCACGCCTCTCCTGCGCTCTATTTAGCCCGACTTCGCAGGCGTCTTTGCAGGCCCTTGCGACCCGGCAAAAAGATGCCCTCTTCTGAAAGGCGGACGTCTTCGACGGAATAGAACGCCCCCGGATTATGCAGGCCGATCAACTGCACCACTTCGGGCAGACGACTGCGATCAATCACACTGAAAAGAATCTGTACAGGGCCGCGAGCCCCCCGCCCCGTCACGATCGTTACGCCAAACCCTGCCTCTCTCAAGGCGTCGGGCAATCCCGTTTTTTCGCGTTTCGTGATGATACGCACAACCTGACGACCGATGGCCAGACGCGATTCGATATAAACGCCGGTCAGATTGCCCATCGTAAAGCCTGCGGCATAACCGACGTAGATCGTCCACGGCGGATCGCCGATCAGCACCTGACGGACGGCGATAAGCCAGATAAGAACCTCGAAGAATCCGAAAAGCGGCGCCAGAAAGCGACTTCCGCGAGCGATAAAGACGATGCGTAAGGTGCCGGCTGATACATCGAGCACCCTGGCAAAGAAAATCAGAAGCGGTATAACAACGTATTCGTAGACTTCAGAAGACATCACTGCTCTCCAGATTCGCTATGCGGATAGAATGCGCGGCAAACGACAGAGGTTTCAAGCCGGATTAAGAGCCTCCGGGTAAGAGCTCTTATTGGAAACTCTTAATGCGCCTCGTCCCAGTTTGCTCCGCGGCCGCCATCGACACGAAGCGGCACCTTAAGCTTCATGGCCGACTCCATCTCGCCGCGGGCAAGCGCCTCGACGGCGTCGGCCTCATCGGGCGGAACGTCGAAGAGCAGTTCATCATGCACCTGCAAGATCATGCGTCCTTTATAAGAGGCCGATTTCATCTTCTCATGAATGCGGATCATAGCGATCTTGATGATGTCGGCGCTTGTTCCCTGTACCGGAGTGTTCACCGCGATGCGGGCCGCTCCCTCTTTACGAAAGCGATTCGTCGAGTTAATGTCAAGCACCTGACGCCGACGGCCGCTCAGCGTCTGAACATAGCCGTGCTTCTCGGCATAGGCCGTCATCTCATCCATATATCGCCTCACTCCAGGATAACCCTCGAAGAAACGATCTATATACGCCTGAGCGACGTCGCGCGGAACTCCGAGATTCTGAGAAAGGCCGAAAGCGGTGACACCGTAAATAATAGAGAAATTCACCGTCTTCGCCTGCGATCTCATATCGGGCGTCACCGATTCTTCAGAAACGCCGAACAGAGCGGCCGCCGTCCGTCTGTGAATATCAAGGTCGTGAGCGAAGGCGTCGATCAACGCCTTATCGCCGGCGTAGTGCGCCATGATGCGCAGCTCGATCTGCGAATAGTCAAGCGAGAGAAGCACGTTGCCCTTTACAGGAACAAAACCACGCCGGATGGCCCGTCCCGTCTCTTCGCGGATGGGAATGTTCTGTAGGTTCGGATCGTTTGACGACAGGCGCCCTGTGGCGGCGATCGTCTGCGAGAAGTTCGTATGTATTCGCCCCGTATTCGGGTTAAGCATAAGAGGCAGGGCGTCGACATACGTGCTTTTCAGCTTCGTGTACTTGCGATGATCGAGAAGATGATCGACGACGGGATGTAGCCCGCGAAGGCCTTCAAGCACGGATTGATCGGTCGAATAACCTGTTTTCGTCTTTTTTTCGGCGGGCAGCTTCATCTTATCGAAGAGTATGGTCTGTAGCTCTTTCGTCGACTGGATGTTGAACTCACTTCCCGTCTCTTCGTAGATCTTTTTCTCGAGGGATTTGATCTTCTTCTCGTAATCCTTTGACAGCTTCGCAAAATACGGAGCGTCGATGGCGACGCCGGCCATCTCCATATCAGACAGCACCTCGATCAGAGGGATCTCAATGTCATCGTGAACCTTATCAAGCTTTTCTTTCTTTAAACGAGGAGCAAGAACGTTATACAGGCGATAGGTGATATCGGCGTCTTCGCAGGAATACGTGCTGACGCTCTGCGGATCGACCTGATCGAGCGTCAGCTGTTTGCGTCCGCTTCCGGCGACGTCTTCGTATTTGATCGTATCGTAGTGCAGATGGGCGATGGCCATATCGTCCATGTTATGGCCGCGCACGTTCGGGTTCATGAGATACGATGCGATCATCGTATCGAATCCGATCGTCGGCATATGAATGCCGTGCCGCTTGAGAATGACATGATCGTATTTGATATTCTGCCCGAAATACATACGCTTCGGATCTTCAAGCATCTCTTTTAATAGAGGCAGGGCTTCAGCAAGAGAGATGCCCTTCTGCTGAAAAAGCGACTCTCCTGGAGGCAGGGCAATATAACGAGCCACATGCGGCTTCGGCGAAACGGCGATACCGACAAGATCGGCCTGCGTCGGTCGGATGCCTGTCGTCTCGGTATCGACGCAGAGCATCTTACAGGCCTTCATCTCTTTTACAAGGTCTTTCAGCTCATCCAGCGAATCGATAAGCCTGTAATCGACCTGCGCGGCATCAAAACGACTGAGCCCTTCTCTGGAACTGTCAGCAGCCTCCAGAGATTCAGGCTCCGCATTTTCAGACGACGCATCTGCAGACTCTTCCACGGATTTTTTCGCCGATGACTTCGCTGACTTCTTCGAAGATTGGCTGGAGGATTTCTTTGAACCTTTTGCCGCCCCTTTTCCTGTTAAACTATCGGTTGCCATTTCGGATGGCTTCGCGCTCGATTCGTCGCCCTTACGATAGGCCTTGAGAAGCTCCTGATAGATCTGTCGGTAGCCGCGCTGAAGAAAAAGCTGCAATACCCGTTCGCTAACGTAGTCGGGCGTCGTCAGCGAGGATTCGTCGAGCTTCGCGACAATATCGAGATCGGTGAGGATGGTGGCGAGCTTTCGCGAGAGAAAGACGTTCTCGCGGCTCTCTTCAAGCTTTTTGCGCAGTCCATCGGGTTTGATCGCATCAAGGTTCTTATAAATACCGTCAATATCGTCGTACTCTGAGATCAGCTTCTCGGCCGACTTCGGCCCGACGCCTTTCGCTCCCGGAATGTTGTCAGAGGTATCGCCGACAAGTCCCATATAATCGGGAATCTGCTTTACCGATACGCCAAGCTCTGACTTCACCCAGTCAGGGTCGATCTCGATGAACTCACTCACGCCCTTCGTTCCGCGAAGCATATGAACGTTCTTATTTAGTAATTGAAAACAATCCTTATCGCCTGTGAGCAGAAGGACACGATGCTTCTTTCCAAACCTGGCGGCCAGCGCCCCCATAATGTCGTCGGCTTCGTGGCCAGGCGAGATAAGAATAGAGAAACCCGCTTCTTTCAGCACCTCCTTGATCTCGTCGATCTGGAATCGCAGGTCTTCGGGCATGGGCGAACGATGCGCTTTGTACTCCGAATAAAGTTCGTTACGAAAGGTCAGGCCGGATGGGTCCCACGTTACGGCCGTCTTCGTCGGACGGTGGCTCTGCAGTAATTTGAAGAACATTCGAAAAAAACCGTGTATGGCGCCGGTGGGCTGGCCTTCGGCGTTTAGCAGGTTCTGGCCCGACATGGCATAATAGGCCCTGTAGGCGAGAGCATGGGCGTCGATAACGAGCAGGTCGGTCTTTTCGGACATGAGAACGGAATGCCGCGAACGGAGCGTCTGTCATTCAATATTCTTGACAGAATGCCGAAACCGGTTTTTTGTATCTCATCCGTCTTCGCATTGAAGCGATTTCCTGAAGAGGTGCAATCTTGTTAAAGAAAAAGAAGGTCGAAGACAGGCTCGTCGTTTATCTTGAGGGCCGGCTCGACGTAACGGTGGCCACCGAAGTGGAAGAGCAACTGATCAAACTCATCGACGACGAGGGCGAGAAGCATATCATTCTGAACCTGGAGCAGGTGGAGTATATGAGCTCGTCGGGCTTTCGCGCCTGCATCGCCATTTTACGAAAGCTGAAACAGCGCGACGGCTCGCTGAAACTCTGTAACATCCGCCCCTCCGTGAAAAGGATCTTCGACGTCATCGAGCTGACATCGCTGTTTGACATCTTCGATAGCGAAGACGCCGCTCTGCAATCCTGATATGGGTCTGCTGGACCGTATCGTCGCCACAAAGTCCGAAGAGCTGGAGCGGTTCATTGCCGGCCATACCGATCCTGACGCCTACAGGGATTCGGTGCGTGCCTCCCTTCTGCCGGCCGGCCGCTTCGCCTCGGCTCTTCGCGAGAAGAAGCTGCCCGCACACGGGCTTTCGGTCATCGCCGAATGCAAAAAGGCAAGCCCATCAAGCGGGCTTATCCGGCCGGATTATGATGCTCTGGCCATCGCGAAGACCTACAGCTCGCTTGGAGCGGCTGCCTGTTCGGTTCTGACCGATTCGCAGTATTTCCAGGGATCACTGGCCGACGCCGAAGGCGTGGCGAAGGCCGGTATCGTCACGCTTCGCAAGGATTTCGTGCTTTACGAAGAGCAGATCTTCGAAGCCGCTCGCATCGGCGCGGCGGCCGTTCTTCTCATCGTCCGTCTGCTTGACGACGTTACCCTTCGCTCGCTGCTCGATACGGCGCATTCTCTGAACCTTGACGTGCTTGTTGAAACGCATAACGGCGAAGAGGTGCGACGAGCCCTCGAAGCCGGAGCACAGATCATCGGCATCAATCATCGCGACCTCGACACGTTGAAGATCGACCTCTCGCTGACCGAGCAGTTCGCCCCGCTCATCCGGCGGCGCAACTCTGAGGCTTTGATCGTCGCCGAATCAGGAGTCGAAGATCCGGAGTATCTGAAACGCCTGCATGGTATCGCCGACGCCGTTCTCATCGGCACCTACTTCATGAAAGACGAGGATATCGGCGGCGCCTGGCGACGCCTGTTCGGATAACGTTAGCGTCGCGTATCTCCAGGCATGACCTCGATTTCTTTTCTCCAGATCGCCGGCTGCCCGAACGAACCTTCCAGCAGACCGACGTCATAGCAGCGCTGATACGATCGCTCGCAGGTAAACGCCACCGTGTCGTCGGGTTCTATCGTAAAGTAGGCATACGGCCGGCCCTCAGAGTGTAATTGTGCTTCAAGAGGGGCAAAAGGCGAGAACAGCCGTGAAAGAAAATTCCATGATGATTCGGTTTCTGAGAACATTAAACGAGACTTCATTCCCGTCGGCACGTGATTGATACAGAACGATCCATCTCTGTCGGTTTTCCCGTGACGTCTGAACATCTCATGCGCGCCGAGATAAATCTCGAACCGGCTGGATCTCGCATCCTTGATCTTCACACGGCCTCTGACGCAGACGGATGGATAACGCTTCAGCTTGAGCACGGGAATTACGACGCCGGCCTCAGGATTGAGCTGGCAGGATGATCCGCCTGTCGGCGTGGCCATCTCGGCGCTATAAGCATAGTATCCGTCAGAATCTGCAAAAAATGCGTTGAGATCGATAGCGGCGCCGGGCTTCACATCGATACAGCTTCCGGGAACGGCGACGGCTGGCTTGCTATATAGATCATAGGGGTAGCTGATTCCATTGTAATCTTTTCCCCGGCCGCTCATTGATGGAGTGAAAAGCTTTGTGCCCTTCTCATCTTCAAAGGACTGCACCCAGATGGCGACCTTGTTTCTGATCGGTTGATCGATATTCCACCAGGAGAAATGTTTGAGATCGGCGCGTCCCCAGTCCTTCCCGGACCGGCTTCCGATGACGACCGCACCCTGCTCTATCCACAGACCCGTTTTTGTATCGAAGCTCCACAGCGGTACGCTCTTGCCTTGCGGCTTGCCGTGCAACGGAACACGCACAGTCACAGACTTCACAGGCTGTAGCTCTTTTTCGTTGGAGCCGTCCTTTTCTTTTTCGAAGACGGCGATATTCCAGACGCCGAAGCTTTCAATCTGAGACGACCGGCCGGTTAACTCCCGGCCTGCGAACTCGCCCGGCATCGCTTCAAGCGCCGGCCCGCTTACGTCGACGCTGGCAAAGCGAATCGTCAGCTCTTTCTTCGACGTTTCGAAGGCATGGGCAGGGATCTCAATCTCGATGCCTTTTCCTGTAATCAGGTTCTTCTTATCGGGGCGAAACTCTCTTTGCTCGTAAGGCTGCATCATAACACGCGACGTTACGGTCTCATTGGTCTTGATTTCAAGCGTGCGATAAGAAGGCAGATAGCCCGGATGCATCACCTCAATCGTATAACGACCGACCGGAGCGCGATCCAGCATCGCCCATCCGCCATGATCCGTTTCGCGGCTGTGTCTCTTTACAGTGAGCCGTGCGCCCGAAAGAGGATGCCCGAATACGTCGATCACCTGTATAGAAACGCTGCCGGTCGGGCCGTCACACCCTGCGAAGAAGAGCAGGAGTGTTATAAGAGAGATTGTTGTATGGAGCCGCATGTTCATAAGACGCATGCGGCCTGCACGGGTTCACACAATGTTTTTTTGCGTTGCATCCGCAAAAAACAGGAACCTGATTCTATTTCTGCCATCAAAAATCAGAATATTCAGGTAACCTGAGTCTTGCGCACAATACGGGCAAGTATTCCCGGAGCGAAGCGGCTGAGCAATATTCCAAGGCTTTCTTTAGAGCCTGCAATGACGCTTTCGCGTTCTCCCTTTTCAATGGATTGCAGAATCCTTTGCGCCAGCTCAGCGGGTTCCATGCCGGCTGCCGTCGAAGAATCCATCGTTCCCTGAGCGCCGCCTGTGGCCGTCAGCGCATTCAGCGAAACGTTCGTGCGCACATATCCGGGTAGAATTACCGTCACTCCAATTCCTTCGTCATGCAGCTCGGCGCGAAGCGAATCGAAGTATCCATGAAGCGCATGCTTGGAAGCCGCGTAGCTGGAACGCAGGGGCGTGGCCACCTTGCCGACCACGCTGCTGATTACAACGATGCGCGAACCGGATTTCATCAGCGGTAACGCCTGTCGTGTCAGCTCGATCGTACCGAAAAAGTTTGTGTCAAAGATGCGGCGGCTGATCGAGAGATCGGTGTCTTTCGCAAGCGATCGCTGACTGATGCCACCGTTATTCACAAGCACATGCACGCCGCCCCATCGCTTTTGCACGGCCTCGATCGCCGCCGGAAAGGCCGAGGGATCAGCGAGATCCAGCGGCACAACGGCCGATCGGTCATCGGTTAGTGAGGCCTCACGACGCACGCGTTCCAGCTCATCCGCTCTGCGAGCCGAGAGCACCACGTTTGCATTGCGTCGGGCGAAGGCATGCACAAGCGCCTCGCCGATGCCCGACGATGCCCCCGTTATCCATACCGTTCTGTTTTCAAATGACATCTCTTTCCCCCTGTCTTTATGTTCACCGTCGATTCTGGCGATGCAGATCATTCTGCCGCCGCGCTCCATCGCCGACAAGCAAAAAGAAACGCTTGCCAGAGGCTCGAATAAGTATTCTTCTGCGACAGCGATCCGCAATTACGGACGCTGACGAAAAACAAAAAGAGGTTTCTATGCAAGAGAGTGTTCTGACAAAGCTATTCCTTCCTCTGTCGCTTGGCATCATCATGTTCGGTATGGGGCTCAGCCTGACCGTGCAGGATTTTCGCCGCGTCCTTCTTTATCCTAAGGCCGTTATGATCGGTCTCGTGAATCAGATCATCATACTGCCGCTTCTGGCCTTTGCCATAGCAAAGACCTTTCCGCTTTCGCCCGAACATGCCGTCGGCCTGATGATCCTGGCCGTATGTCCTGGCGGAGCGACGTCCAACCTGATCGCGCACCTTGCCCGCGGTAACGTCGCCCTTTCGATCACGCTGACAGCATTTTCGAGCACCATCACACTACTGACGATTCCCTTTCTTGTGAATTTCTCGCTCGACCACTTTCTCAGCCGTTCGCAATCGATCCACCTGCCCGTTCTTGAGACAATGGCGCAGATCTTTACCGTCACGCTTCTTCCCGTCGTGCTGGGCATGATCGTGCACAGGCGTTATCCGAAGCTGTCGCACCGGGCCGAGGCGACGGTGCGCCGCGTATCGACCGTTCTGCTTGCCGTTATCGTTCTGGCCGCCATCCTGAAAGAGCGGCATCATGTGGTACAATCGTTTCTCCAGGTGGGCCCGGCCTCGCTTGCATTGAATCTGGCAAGCCTGGCGATCGGTATGCTCTCGGCGAAGTTGCTGCTCGACGATCTCAAGCAGAGCATCTCCATCTCGATCGAATCGGGCATCCAGAACGGAACACTCGGCATCATGATAGCGGCGACGCTTCTGCAAGAACCGGCCATGGCCATTCCGCCGGCCATTTACAGCCTTGTCATGTTCCTCGTCGGCTTTGTCGCCATCGCCATCTTCAGTAGGATGGTGCAGCGCTCCGAACAGAATCAGCCGGCCGGAGCGTAATTTTTTTCTGCGCCTCGGCCGGAGTGTCCCCCTGTCGGAGTATAGATATACAATGCCTGCCTGTGAAACGAGTCTCAAACCGTCGTTTCAGGCAGGTCCATTCTATCACCACCAGAGGACACTATGCCTGTCGAAAATCTTCAAAAAGAGCTGCTGCGCGACTTTGTCGAAGAAACGCTTGAACGAATTCTCGGTTTTCTCGATCAGAAGGAGTCCGTATGGCAGGACTGAGCGCTGAAAATCCGTTTAAAGACGTTTTCAACCGACGCGTGCTTGAGGCGTTAGGTCGCCGGATTAAACGAGAGCATCCGGCCTTTGACGATACGCTATTCGTTCAGCTGAGCATGCACGGCCTGAAAGAACTCGGGCTCTTTGAAAGGTCGGATCATATCTGCGAATGTCTCAAGCAAACGTTACCCGACGAATTTCCGGAAGCCGTTCGCATACTCGTCGCCGCTCTTGACGATCCGCTGCCCGATCCCGGGAAGACGGACTGGGATTCATTCATCGTTATGCCGCAGACGCGCTTTGTAGCACGGTACGGTCAGGGCCATTACGATCTGTCGATGGCGGCGCTCTATCAGATGACGCAGCGCTTCACGGCAGAAAACGATCTGCGTACGTTTATCGAACTTGACTATCAGAGAACGATGAAGCTTTTACAAAAGTGGGCGAAAGATCCGTCGCATCATGTACGTCGTCTCGTCTCTGAGGGAACGCGCTGCAGATTGCCGATGACAGGTCGCATCCGCCGATTCATTGAAGATCCACGGCCCGTTTTCGAGCTGCTGGAATTGTTAAAAGACGACGGGTCGCTTTATGTGCGCCGATCCGTTGCGAACAACCTGAACGACATAAGTAAGGATAACCCGGATCTGATGCTCGATCTGCTTGAACGATGGTCGGTTGATGCAGGCGACGATCGTCGATGGCTCATTCGCCATGCGCTGCGTACTCTCATAAAGAAAGGCAACGCTCGCGCCTTGAAACTGGCGGGCGCCGACACGACGGCAAAGGCGTCGCTATCCACTTTACGAATGACGACGAAACGCATCAACATCGGCGAGACGGCTCGATTCGCATTTCGGATAACCTCCGAAGCGAAAAAAAAGGCCACCTATATCGTCGATTACGACCTCTTTTTCAAGAAGAAGGATGGATCGCTGAAACCGAAGCGCTTCAAGCTGCGACGCCTCACTCTGCAACCGGGTGAGAGCCGCCTCGTCGAAGCGCAGTTCCGCGCCGTTCACACCTCGGGCCGAACGATCTACCCGGGACGCCACGAGATCGAGGTACATGTTAACGGAGCAGGCTCCGGTCGACTGAGCTTCCAGATCGTCGAATGAATACAGCCTTGACATGATCGCCGATGTCGGGCATCGTTGCCGCATGAATCGCCCTCTTCTTGTTGCAACGATGCTTCTATCAACGACTGCGCTGCACGCCGCTCCGACGCTCTGCCAGAAGGATGAAGTCGTCGCCTTCTCGTGTCAGACCGACAGCAAGAACCGCATCGTATCGCTCTGCCTGTCAAAGGATTTTGGAGCGAAAAGCGGCTTTATCGTCTATCGCTTCGGACCGGCCGAGAAGCCCGAGCTTGTCTTCCCGAAATCGAAAACAGGCACGCAGAGCCAGTTCACCTACGACATCAGCATCAGCGCCGAGCATATACGCGAGGCCTCGACGTCCACCGTCACATTCAAGAACGGCGGAGCGACCTACACTATCTTTCGCGAGATATTCGACGCTACCGTTCAGTCAGAAGGTATACGAGTCCTCTTCAAAGGAAAAGAAACGATGATGGCATGTACATCCGAAGCTGAGGAAGATCTGAGCCGCCTTTCTGTTCTGTGGAAGATGGAGCGCCGCTGTGGCTGGATTGATAATCCGACGCCCGGGAACTGGTGGATCGAAGATAGCGAAGCAAGCTGGACGATCAGCGCCCAGGGAGGCTATCAGGCCGACGGTGAAATGCCCGACTTTGAATCCAGCTGGGTTCGCACGAACGGCTACCACGGCTATGGCTGTGCATGCATGACGGCCCAGGTCGATCATAAAAATAAGCAGATCAAACGCTATAAAGACGTGAAGGTATTGCCCTTACAGCGATGCAAGTCCGACAAAAAGTTAAAAAAACGCTGACCTTTTTTAACATCTTTCTTTGAACAGCAAGGCTGATTTTGCTTTTCTTAAAGCATGGCTGGTGTAGCGTGTCTGCATGGGCTGAATGCCTGCTCCGGTATTGGGCCCGTGGCCGAATCCGGAGTCGATCCTGCGTGGAGTCACCTTATGAAACGTCGCACTGTCCTTGCCCTTCTTTCAGGCCTCCTTTTGTCGCTCTCCGTAGCCGGCTACTCAGCGCTGCATTCCCGCCCGGCAGGTTCGCACGCCGATATCGTCTACAAGGTAGTCGGCGACCAGAAGATCCCTCTCGATATCTATCTGCCCGAAAAGGCGAACGGCAAAACGCCCGTCGTGGTTTTTATTCACGGTGGAAGCTGGATTCGCGGCGATAAGTCGATCCTCGGCCGACACTATTTCAAGACGCATCGCGATCGCTTTCTCGAAGAAGGCTTTGCCGTCGTCTCGATCAACTACCGCCTCAGCTCACCCGGCGGACCCCATTTTCCGGAGCCCATCGTCGATTGCAAGGATGCGGTGCGCTGGGTTCGAAAGAATGCCGATCTGTATAATTTCGATGCCGAAAAAATCGGCCTCTGGGGCGTTTCAGCGGGCGGACATCTTGCCATGATGGTCGCCTATTCCGACGAGCAGGATTATAAAGGAACGCCCGAGCTTGCGGCTTATTCATCAGAGGTGAACTACGTCATCAATCACTACGGTCCGACGCATCTGCCCACGCTTTTCGAGGTCGAGACCGGCAAGGAGCCCATCGGGTACGCACGGCATATCGTCTATTCGATCCTGGGGCCGAAGGCGACCGCTCCGCTTGACGAGCGAGCGCAGATCTTTACTCAATACTCACCCGTAACAAACGTACGCAAGAAGGTGCCGACGCTCACCTTTCACGGCAGCGCCGATCCTGTCGTTCCCGTTAACCAGGCCCACATTCTCGATTCCGCTCTGAAAAAAGTGGGAGTGCAGAGCGACCTGGTCATCTATGAAGGCGAAGGCCACGGCTTTATAACGATGGGCCAGGAAGGGCGCAGTGATCTTCTGCGTCGTGGCATTGAGTTCGCGAAGCAATATTCGAAGAACCATACGGCAACGGCTCTGTCTCGATAAAATACAGGTAAAGCGGAGGGCGTCAACCGGCCCTTCGCTCGACTCCGCAGCAACGGCAATGCTTTGCAAATTTGTACGTCGTCCCGCCACAGGAAGAACAGGGCTCCTGCTGCACGAATCCGCAGGAGGAGCATGCCGCATCACCATGCGGAAGTCTTTTACCGCAGTTCAGACAGCATCCTTTTGCAATGCGCCGCTCGATCAGTTTTTCGTGGCTAAAAAGCTTCTTCTGGAAGAAATACACAAGATAACCGGCCACGGCGACGACAACGAGGATAACGCCGTAATGCCAGAGCGCAACGAGGTTCCATGAGAGCAGCAGCTCCCATAGCTGCTTGAGCAGCCTCTTCGGCAGAATATCGTAGATCATCCAGAAAAGCTTCAGGGCGACGGGAATGGCTGTTACGACAAGCAGATGCGAAGAGATCAGCGTCTGAATGCCCCGCCCTTTCTTGAAGCTTCGGTTAAACCAGAAATAAAATCCTATGAGCAGCGGCAGCAAAAAGGAAAGCTGCATAAGCAGAACTTTGACCGGAAACCAGAAATGACCACTGCGCGAGGCCTCACGAATGGCCTCCTGATCGCTCTTGCCCAGCGCCCCGATATGAGAGCGAAAGGCGGCGATCTTCTCATTCTTATCCACGGCAGCATCCATTGTCTGGAGCTGCACGGTTAGATGGTTGAAGCGGTTCAATGTCGCTTCGTATTCCTGACGCACCTTCGCCACTTCAGCCGGGTTCTGTCCGCCTGCCTGCGTCGTATCATACGACACCTTTACATCATCGAGTTTGCCTTGCAGATCATCTCGTTCGTCGTCAAGACGATCGCGTGCGTCGACAAGCGCGAGCACCTCTTTATCTCCACCAAGAGATCGCAGCTCTTCGAGTAACGGAATACAGGCAGGATAGTGATCGGTCGGTCGCCCTGAGTCGCCGTAGTCCTGAGCGTTTCGCTCGCTCCGGATCAGCGAGGTGATCTTACTGCGCTCATTCGTGCTGTTCCAGTCTTCACGCAGCACCATCTCCCGACAGGATGACGGTATGTATTCTTCGGGCGATGTCAGCTGAGACGTATGGTCGTCAAGGCCTTGAAAAAGCGCCATCAGAATCAGAAAGTCGAGAAAGAGCACGATGATCAACGAGGCCTTTCCGATGGGCTCGTTTTCACCGGCATATGTAAGGTTCTGACGGGCGTTATTGGAAGCCCTCTGGATTATGGCGACAATACGACTCATACCTTCCTCGCGAATAGAATACGGTTTTATCAATATTGGACGTAGAGGCAGGAAAAAGGTTCGCTACGTCAGAAAAAAACGGTGCAGCGAACCGATTCCGACTGTGGCCGCTTCATCGATACCGGCCTCGCCTGCGAAGTAGTTCCACCTGCGCACGGCATCCTCCACCTGCCTTATGATATCGAGAGGCTTCTTTACATCGGCGGCACGAGACGCTGCGAGAAGATCATCCAGAACAAAGAGGTCTCGCTTTCCGTTACAGGACATCTGATGGCTGTCGATAAAGGGATTCCCTGGTTTATAGCTGAAACAAATATCATAAGCGGGTGAGATCTGCCACGACCCATCGCCATACATTAAGAAGGCATGGTTTTTCGCATGATCATCCTGGTTGCGAGCGCAGATGTTGAAAACCATGCGACGAAACATCTCATTCAGCTCGTCCTGCCCGAGACGCAGTTCACGCATGGTTTGGAACAGACGTTCGTAACCGCAACTGCCCGGCGGATCTCGATCGACATGCGCGATGCCGGCGAAGGTCGCTACGTGCACCTTCTGATTGCCATCGACACGATCGAATCGCTTCGTCATGAAATGCATTCGATTGCCGTCGGGAAGAAGTCTGCTTTCCATCACATTGATCCCGGCAGCAAAGGCCATCTCGTTGTAAGCGTATTCGATTCGCCCGATCTGATGAGACGTGGCCAGCTCTTCGTTATCCACTTCGTCGAATTTCAGTATCCAGTGCTCAAAGCCTGCCGGCACATCGCTCTGGCCAGACAGCACCTCACCCGTCGCATCATTGACGGCGATGATAGCCTTCGCCTTCGCACCACCGGCGCTGGTGCCGACGGAGATCAGAGAGGTTAACGCCTGATCCTGGATACGCGCTCTTTTTGTATTCTGATCGGCAAGCACAGACCGGGCCAGTTCGACAAGTTCACTGATCTCAACGGGAACGGAGCGCTTCTGAAAGTCCTCTGCCAGATCAGGCTCATATTCGAGTGCGCCCATCCCCCTGCTTCCAACGTAACAGAGCCTCTCCAGCGGATTCAGATCGTTCAACC
Organism: Leptonema illini DSM 21528; assembly: GCF_000243335.1. Classification (NCBI taxonomy): domain Bacteria; kingdom Pseudomonadati; phylum Spirochaetota; class Leptospiria; order Leptospirales; family Leptospiraceae; genus Leptonema; species Leptonema illini. The sequence continues at coordinate 790,453 of NZ_JH597773.1, forward strand.
GTTTGCCGTGCCGAACAAGATAGGCATCCAGCATACGATTACCGAATTTTTCGGGCAGACTATCTGCGATCACACCGGGCAGGCCCTGAAAGGTCTTCGTCCCTGCCAGCTCAGGGAAGCGAAAGATGCGCCTGGACAGCGGCATCATCAAAGGGCTGACCTCAAGACCACTTCGAATAAAGTCTTCGTCGTATTCGAAAGCAGCCTGGCCCCCTTCCTGCCACGCAAGAGCGCCCACTCGTTTTCCCCATAGAAAAACGGCAAGAGCCTTCATTTGCTGTTCTCTTGCTGACGGCCTTGCTTTCGGTGAGCCGGACGCTCCGCTTCGGGCCGCACTTTCTGGCGCCGACTTCGACGCCCGTCCTGTCTATTCGCGTCCAGAAGCTGCAGGGGAGACGGCTGCGGACGTTCAAGCAGAGGAAGCAACCAGTCCGTAAAACCGACGGCGCGGCTGAGCCGGATCAGCGTCGATAGCCGGACGTCTTTGCCGGCAAGGGCAGCACTGACTGTATTGCGATTGAGACCGGCCAGGGCGGCCAGTTCCTGCTGATCAAGGCCGCTCTGTCGGGCCCTCAACTTCAGATTCTCTGCCACCGCCTCAAGCAAAGATTCCATGGGAGCGTTTGGATTCGTTTGCATAATACTATAGGCAGAAAACTATATCTCCACCATATCTGCATAGTATATTATGCAGATAGAAGGTCAAGTAAATTCGGCAATCTCGAGCTCCTTTTTGCCTCCGGCCTGCCCTACGATCATCGTAAAAGGCCGTCGGCATGACCATCATCCGATTGCTGATCTGCGAGCAGTGGCCGAATAGCTGTATGCTTTGGTCACTCCCTCTTGATCGGAACAAAGCAGAACACAATCATCAGCAGAAACATCAGCGCGACGGCGATAGCGAAGATCTCGTTCAGCACCGACCGATAGACGAAGGCGGCCATACCAAGCGCCGCCGTAACGATCGAAGCAAAGGCGATGGATATGGCAAAGCGGCTTCCGTGAATCCAGTATGGAATCAGGCACAGAAACGAAAGGGCCAGGCCTCCCCATTTCTGCCAGGTGAAGATCTGAAGAAGGCCAAGCTCGCCCTGAATCTCTGCACTCTGATAGCTCTCGCTTCGCAGCTTCCCTGTAATAGAAAGCAGCTGGATGTTCTCGAGAAGATCGCCGAGCAGGACGACAACGCTGAGCAGCATGACGATATAGAGCATGCGAATGCCGCTCAGGCGATAGGCCGTCCATGCAAACCAGAAAAGGAATCCGGAATAGAGGATCATATAGACGAAATCGATTCTGTTGCCGAGATCCATGGCGGCGATGATGGCACCGGCATCGGGCCCGCTGAAAAGCGTCTCGACCTCAGCCGGAGTCTCGATAAACTCAAAGGCGATGACGGGCGTGATAAACCCTCGCGGCATCGGACCCGCCTTCGCCGGAAGTACAAGCATAAGCAGAACGCTTGTGAGCGCAACGGCGATACCGAGCCATCCGACGTTCTTGAAGGGCCTCGCGTTCATACATTGCCTCCGTTGGTTCTATTCGGGCGGCTCTTTCTGGACGGTTTTAACCGCCCGTCTTATCTCGATCGGCGACCTTTCGCGCCTCAAGCAAAAAAGCCAGGGCCTTATCTTTATCGCCCGAGAAAAGATGCAGCAAACTGAGATCGACAAGATCCTTCATGTCGTCTTTTGCAAGGCTTTTCTGCTGCCTTTTTTTTCGCTCTTCAATGCGGGCCTTGAGCCGTTCGGTGCGCTCTTTCAGACGATCAGAGACCTCTTCAAAGAAGGCCGAGGTTTCGCGATCCCGCTCTCCGCGAGCCTGCTTCAGGTGTTCTTCAAAAGACACGTACTTTTCATTCGATGACGTAACCTGCTTCAACTCTTCGAACGATTCCCGGTAACGACCGAGCTTCATCAACAGAGCTGCGTGCAGATTGAGCAGAGCGGCATCGTCGGCCTGTTGTTTGAGGTAGGCCTCGCAGATTTTGAGCGCCTCTTCGTTTCGATCCTGCTCGCCGAGAACGACGACCAGCCCGAGAGCGGCGATGCGACTGGAAGGGTTAAGCGTCAGAGCTCTCTGGAACGACTGCGCCGCTTCGACGTACTGCTCCTGACTTTCGTGTATATAGCCGAGCAGAAGAGCGGCGCGAAAGAAATCGGGCTTCAGCTGCAATGCGCGACGAAGATGCTGGATCGCCCCCGCATACTCTTTTTGCCTGAAAAGCTCGCTTCCCAGGTTAAACAGGATGGTATCGTCTTCGCGAAGGGCAAGGGCCTTGCGATAACAGGCTACGGCGCCGACGCGATCCTGCCTTTTTGAAAGAATGGCGCCGAGATTGATCCAGGCGGCGCGGTTCGTCGCGTCGGATTTCAAGAGGCTTTTATAGACGGCCATCGCCTCGTCTTCACGCCCCGCCTTCTGAGCGGCGACGGCCTTTCGAAAGAGCTCAGACATCAGCGCCGGATCTCCAGACTGAGATCCAGGAATCGCGTCGTATGCGTCAGGTAGCCCATACTGATGCCGATGCCCTTCAGACCGGCAAGCTCGGGGAAGCGTTCGGGCTTCCATCCGCCCGAGAGCTCGATAAAGGGGCGATCGTCGACGGGAAGCGTTTCAATTTGTTCGATGGCACGACGAATCTTCGCCGTGTCCATGTTATCAAGAAGCAGCACGCGAGGCCGGCATGAAAGCGCCTCGTCGAGCTGATCAAGTCGATCGATCTCGATCTCCAGCGGAACGGACGGATGTGCCGCCCGGATGCGTTCAACGGCCAGGGTTATGCTGCCGGCCGCCTCGACATGGTTATCCTTAATCATGGCCATATCAGAGAGATGAATACGATGGTTTGTTCCGCCTCCGCAATATACGGCATACTTCGCCGCACGTCGGTAACCGGGCAGCGTCTTTCGCGTATCAAGGATGGCGATGTCGGGGCCGGCCTTTGCGACGACGGCAGCCGTCGTCGAGGCGATGCCGCTTAAATACTGCAAGAAATTCAGAAGCGGGCGCTCGATGCGCAGAATACCGGGCAGCGATCCTTCCATAGAAAGAAGCGTATCGCCGGCAGAAAAGCGATCGCCGTCGCGCAGCGTCTGAACGATCATCAGATCGTAGCCCGTCATCTCGCGAAAAAGATCAAAAAGAAAACGACTGAGCGCCATACCGCAGAAGACGCCCTCTTCGCGAGAAACGATCGTTGCGAAGGCCGTCTCTTTTTTATCAAAGATGGATTCTGAGGTAACGTCGCCCTCAGGAGCATCCTCGGCGATGGCAAGTCGAATCAGCGTTTCGACGTCTTCGAGTCGAAGTTCGCGGGCCGGGTTCGTGTAATGCGGACGTCTATCCATCAGAACTGCTCTCCCTGCCGTCGGAATCGCTCGGGCATCGGTTCGAGGGTAACGCGCTTGAGAGCACGCCCACCATCCCGGCTCAGGACCTCGATTTCAACCTGCGTGCCCGGCTTCAAAGAAAGGATGCGTTCTTTGAGCGTATACGGGCCGATCACTGGATAGCCGTTCGCCGAAACGATCAGGTCATAGGGCCTTAATCCGGCTTTTTCTGCCGGCGAGTCAGGATAAACCTCTGAAACCATAACGCCGTCAAGGGTCTCCATATAGAGAATCCCCAGATACGCCGGGCCCTGGGCCTGCTCAGCGGCCGGGGCGGGCTTTTTCTGCTCAGAAGAACAGGCGAAAAGAAAGGCGACCGAGACGGTCATTGCGAAAACGAAAGGAAAGCGATACAGAATTCGATGCAGCCTCATACGATACCGATACCATCGGCCGATCTTCGCAATTCCTGAAGAATGCTGAGGCCTTACCGTCGACCGGATTTCTTCGATTTCTTAGCGCCCTTTTTTGCGGTCTTCTTCGCGGCGCCTTTCGCGCCTTTCTTTGACGATTTCTTGTTACCGCTTGCTTTTCCGCTCTGATCCCACAGCTTTCTGTAGGCCTGATCGGAGATCTGTTTGGGTTTTAATCCGTACTCTGCTCCGAGATCGACCGGCGATTTACCGGCGCGATACTTGCGTTCGATCTCGCGTTTCGCATTTTCAGGAAGGTCTGACCATCTTTGCATCGTCCGCCTCATGAGAATGATTTTACTTAAGAGCCTGTTCTGGAGCAGGCTCTTAGCTCTTCCAGACCGGACGGCAAAGCGGCACTCCGCATCTTTCGCGACCCGACCCTCCGTATATTTAGCAGCCCCCGAAGAAAAATCAAACTTTTTTTTCGTAATGATTCTTTTCGCGAAGTAAAAAAACGGTTGGAAGCGATACGTTCTACTCTTCCGTTACCCTGAACGTTCATACAACGGAGCAGCACAGTGACAGGACCAGCTAAGAAAGAATCATGGGGATCCATGCTTGGAGTCATCCTTGCCGTTATGGGAAGCGCCATCGGGCTCGGCAACTTCCTGCGATTCCCTGGCCTTGCCGCGAAATACGAAGGCGGCGCCTTCATGATTCCGTATTTTGTCGCCTTGCTTCTGCTGGGAATTCCCATCGCCTGGCTTGAATGGACGATGGGTCGCGCAGGCGGCCAGAAAGGATTTCATTCCACCCCCGGCATCTTTCGCGTTATCTGGCCTCATCGCGCATCCCCCTATGTCGGATTCCTCGGCCTCATCGTTCCCGTAGGCATATACATGTACTATGTGGTGATCGAGGCCTGGTGCCTCTATTATGCATATCAATACGCCATCGGCACCTTCCCTCTGCATGACGGAGCCACCGCATACCAGAGCTTCTTCGCCGACTTTACCGGCCAGAGCGCGAACGGCATCCTCTTCGGCTTCGAACATTCCAACTTCATCGTCTTTTTGCTCATCTGCTATGTACTTAACATGATCATCATCTATCGCGGACTTGCCGGCGGCATCGAGCTTGTAAGCATGATCGGCATTCCGGTGCTTTTCGTTTCGGCCGTTGCCATCCTGGTCCGGGTGCTGACCCTCGGAACGCCTGATCCGGCGTTGCCCGAACAGAACGTGTTGAACGGACTGGGCTTTATGTGGAACCCGCAAACGGAATCGAAGAGCTTTCTTGAAAGCCTTTCGAACGGCGAGATGTGGCTTGCGGCGGCCGGACAGATCTTCTTTACGCTTTCGGTCGGCTTCGGCGTTATCATCACGTATTCCAGCTATTTGAAGAAAGACGATGACGTCGTTCTTTCGGCGACGACGTCGGTGGCCGGTAACACCTTTGCCGAGGTGGCGCTGGGCGGCATGATCACGATTCCCGCCGCCTTTATATTGCTCGGTCCGGCGGCGGCAGGCGGCGGCACCTTTCAGCTTGGATTTATTACCCTGCCTCTTGTGTTCGAACAGATGCCGATCGGTTCGCTTTTCGGATTCCTGTGGTTCTCGTTGCTCTTTATCGCCGCCATCACATCGTCGATCTCGATGTTGCAGCCGGCCATCGCCTTTTTTGAAGAGGGAATCGGCACCAGCCGTCGGGCAAGCGTAACGCTGCTGAGCTTTGTTACGTTTGTGGGCACGGTTGTCGTAGCATATTTCTCGAAAGGCCTTATCGGTCTCGATCAGATGGACTTCTGGATCGGTACAGTCTGCATCTTTCTTCTGGCGACGATTCAGGTCATCTTAGGCGGATGGGTTTTCGGAGCCGATCGCCTGATCGCCGAGGCGCGCAAGGGATCGGTGCTCAGTCTTCCGCGCTGGATCGCCTTTGTCATTCGCTTCGTTTCGCCGGTGTATTTGATCGTCGTCTTTATCGTCTGGCTGTATCAGAACCTCGGCAGCTATATCGAAACGCTGAGCAACGACGATAGCGCCCGCATGACCTTCCTTTTTATTCTTTTCCTGTCAGGGTTCTTCATCACACTGATCGCGCAGGCCGTGCGTCGCTGGAAGCGGCAGGCCGGGGAGGAACGATGACCATAGGCGGCTGGATTATTATGACGGCATCGCTCGTCTTTGTTACGGCGTTCTTCGCCGGATCTCTTTATCTTGTGCTGAGACGCAGGCCCGACGTAGAGCATCTGCATTCGACGTTCGATGAGACCCCTGATATGGAAGAAGAGAAGGACTGACCGCCACGGTTTCGACTTGTCGTCTGCTCAAGCGGTGAAAAAAGGTCGCTGTGAGCATCGTTGAAGCCGAAATCCTCAAAGACGAGCCGGGTATCCATGTCGTCTATCTGAACAATCCCGAAACGCGCAACTCCATGACCCTTGAGATGGGCCTGGCGTTTCATCGCACGTTTCAAACCCTGGCCTCGCTGGATCCGCTTCCGCGTGCCGTCATCATCACCGGGCGAAACGACGTCTTCTCGGCCGGCGGCGATCTGAAGCTGCTGAAAAGCTTCTCTGAAAAAAGCCGCAACGAGAATCGCGAGTTCATGCAATCCTTCTATAAACTCTTCCTGACCGTGCGTGATATGCCCTTCCCCGTTCTGGCCTGTGTGAACGGACATGCCGTCGGCGCCGCCCTCGCCCTTGCGCTGGCCTGTGATCTGCGCTATTTTCTACCCGATGCGAAGTATGCCTTCAACTTTGTAAAAATCGGAATCCATCCTGGCATGGGATCCAGCTTTCTTGTGAAAGAAGTCGCCGGCATGGCCCAGGCGCAGGAGCTTCTGTTAACGGGCCGTTACATCAGCGGCGCAGAGGCCATGCAGCGCGGACTCTGTCACGGCGTCTTTTCTGCCGACGAAATCTTTGATCGCACCGTCGATCTTGCGCGAGAGATCGGCTCGGCCGCTCCTCTTGCCGTGCGCCTTCTCAAACGATCTCTGTATGCATCCGGTGATCTCGATCAGGCGCTGCAGAGAGAGGCCGAAGCGCAGGCCGAGAATTACGTCAGCGCCGATTTTCGCGAGGCCATCGCCGCCATCGAGGATAAGCGCACGCCACTCTATGTGGATAAATAGCGCAAGGCCGTTACCATGTTGCCCGTATCTGTAACCATCATTACGTATAACGAAGAGAAGAACATCGCCGACTGCATCCGCTCGGTCGAGTCGATCGCCGACGAGATCATCGTGCTAGATTCTTTCAGCACCGATCGCACCGAAGAGATCGCCCGCAGCTTCGCAAGAGTACGTTTCGAGAAACATGCCTTCGACGGCCATGTACAACAGAAGAACAGAGCGCTCACGCTCTGCAAGAACGAATGGGTTCTTTCGCTTGACGCCGACGAACGCCTGAGCCCGGAGCTGGCCGCTGAGATCGCCGCGCTTGATGCGGCAAAGATCGCAAACGAAGGCATCTCGGGCTTTCGCATGCCGCGGCTAACGTATCATATGGGTCGGGCCATTCGACATGGAGGATGGTATCCGCAGCGACGCTATCGCCTTTTCAAGCGCTCGGTGGCGAAATGGGAGGGTGAGAATCCGCATGATTATATCGTCATCGACGAGACGGGAAAAGGCGCCACGCTGAAAGGCGACCTGATTCACTACAGCTTCGTCGACCTGTCACAGCAGATCGATACGATCAATAAATTCTCTTCTATCGTCGCCTTTAACCGACACGAGGCCGGGCGTCCCTTTCAAGTGATGAAGACGCTGATCAAGCCGTTCGGCAAGTTTATAGAGATCTATTTCTTCAAAGCGGGCTTTCTCGACGGCTTTCCGGGCTTCACCATCGCCGTCGCCTCAGCCTTCTCGACGTTCCTGAAATTCGCCAAGATCTTCGAGATCGATCGCAAGTATATCGAGCGTCCGTCTAACCTGCGAGCTGACTACAGGGCTCAGAAGAAAAAATAGCGGCCGGGAAAGAAACAGGCAGAATCCGAAACGTAAAAACGGAATCGAAACCGCAGAGCACAATCGAAAGCATAATCGAAAAAACAAAACGAACATCATCTGAAATATCTGACAGACTGAAACGGAAAACACCATGAAACTGCTCTCTACATTACTGAAACCAAAGATCCTAAGCCTTATCGCCGCTGCCGTTATCCTTCTCGGTATTGCCGCCTATATTCCCGGACGCCCGACCGGCGACGGCATGAAAAACGTCGAATTCGAGATCGAACGCGGCACGGGCATGTCACGGGTCACAAAATCGCTCGTCGACCAGGGTCTGATCGGGAACGAGCTCTTCTTTCGCATTATGATGAAGGCGACGTTTCGCGACGGAGCGTTAAAGGCCGGCATCTATGAACTGAACGACGGCATGAGCGCCTATGAGATCGGCTCCATCCTGTCGTCGGGCAAGGTTCAGATGATCAGGGTTACGATCCCCGAAGGCTGGACCAATAAACAGATCGCCGAACATGCGGCCTCTCTGGGCCTCTGCGCCACGCCCGACGAGTTCATGGCACTGACACAGAATCCTGAAACGCTGAAGAAATACGGCATCCCCGGCAAGAATACGGAAGGCTATCTTTATCCTGAGACCTATTTTCTTGCCCGCGGCGTGAAGGCCGACCGTCTGCATGAGGCCATGCTCGATCGCTTCTTTGCAACGTTAGCCGACGCCAATCCTCCGGCCGATCTGAAGCCCGAAGATCTTTTCAAGGCCGTCATCCTTGCCTCGATCATTGAACGAGAGGCCGTGCATCGCGAAGAGCTGCCGAAGATGGCCGGCGTTTATTTGAATCGCGTAAAGAAAGGCATGCGCCTTGAGGCCGATCCGACCATTCAGTATATTCTCGGCGATCCGAAGAAGAAGCTCTACCTGAAAGACCTCGAGGTGAAATCGCCGTATAACACCTATCGCAACAAAGGCCTTCCTCCGGGGCCCATCTCAAACCCCGGCATCGAAGCGCTGCGGGCCGCCTTTCATCCCGAAGAGCATGACTTCCTGTTCTTTGTCTTGAAGCCCGATCAGACGCATGAATTCACAAAGACCTACAAAGAGCATCTGCAGGCGAAGAAGATCTTTCTTGATGGCAGGTGATGGCAGAGAGGAAGGATGAGTGGACTTATTCAAGCAGGGAGCGGCAATAGGCCTCTCCCTGTTTCGTAGCGGAAGCGCGAATGCCTGTTTGGTTAACACCAGGAACAACCCAGTTCTGAAGATTCGCCAGAACATCTTCATATCCTTCATATTCAACTGCGCTTAACTCTCCATAAGGTTCTCTGCAAAAATAGAGCTTTATTAAGCCTCGCTGGGTCAAATCAGCGATAGCAGGTCGCATTTCCTCTTCCGTAATCTCTGGTTGATCAGCAAACTCCCAGAGAAGCTCCCACAATCCGACGTAATCTTCAATTGCAGCAAACAGGATGGTTTTTTCGAAGCCTGTATTCATGAGTTTCTCTGTAAGAATCCTTCATTACAGACGTCTCTTGCTTAGGGCTGAGAAAACCCAGCCCACAATTGTGGGAACAGCCAACACACAGGCCACAACGACGTAGTTTACAGCTCTTCCAGCTCCTTCTAAAATAATAAGCGAAGCGGCCAACAACACAGCCCATACGCAGAGAGAAAGATAGGCGAAACGAACCAAAACCCGGATTCTTCTCGTAAGAGCACTCATGGAGCCACTCCTTTTTCCGCTCTCGGCTGAGCGATCACGTAAGGCCCATCAGAAACATACATCATGCTGTAATCATAGCGGTCATCGGAATAGCGCTTGCTGGCTGATTCATAGTTGCCCTCCGTCCACGAAGCTACATCGACCATTTCATCAAAGCTGCGATAGTATTGATCGTTATTCGGCCCGGTGAATCGAACCGAATAATGGTAATCTATATTGCCACACCGAGTCCACGCTTTTAGCGACTTCACGCCGGCCAGATTTTCGTAAATGTCTCCTTTCACCTGCTTCAACCATAAACCGTCAACGAAGGCCGTATAGTCGAAAACGCAATACACAGCCATTACAGTGAAGAAGATATGCCAGGCGATAACTCCGCCGAGAACAACCAGAAGGCGTTTTAACGTGCTTTTAAAGTATTTCAACGCTTAAACCCAGTTTTCAACTCGCAGCCCTTTAATGCGTTTGAACTCTCTTATATTGTTCGTAACCAGAACCATCTCATGCACCTTAGCCTGGGCCGCTATAAGCAGATCATAGGGGCCGATGGGCTTTCCTGATGCTTCCAGTGAAGCTCGAATCTGACCGGCCTCTTCTGCCTCTGCTATTCCAAAAGGCATAACCGCAAGGAAATTCAAGAAATCACGGAGCGTCCGGGTATTCTCAAGGGGGCGGGCGCTTTTGCTGACGCCGTAAAAAAGTTCCGTAACGGTGATTCCAGAGATTGCGACCGCATCAAGACCGACTTCATGAAGCTTCTTTTTCACGGCCGGGGGCCGCCGATTAATGATATAAATGCATATATTGGTATCAAGAAGATACTGCTTCATTCTGGTTCCACGAATGATCGTTGATCATACTGCTCAGGCTGAGATCGCTCAATCGGACCAGAAAAACCTTCGAGCACAGCCCACAGGCTATCCACTCCGGTCGCTACGGGAGATAGAATTACAGTATCACCTCTTCGAGAGATGTACACCTCTTTCCCGGAAAAGCGGTATTCCTTCGGCAGACGAACAGCCTGACTGTCGCCGTTCTTAAAAATCCTGGCTCGATCCATATATATATGGAGGCATATATACAGAAACCGTCAACTGCTTTTTGGCCTAATCATCACCCCCTCATCACAGCCTCAACTCATACAGGCTGTAATCCAGCCCCATCACCGGTGGCGCCTCTCGCAGGTAGACAAAGCCCCTGCGCAAATACAGAGGTAGAGCTACCTCCATAGCCGTGCTTGTATGCAGATGGATACGCCCGTAGTTCTGCCGGCGGGCCGTTTCGATGCAGTGGTCGAGCAGAGCCGAGCCGATTCCCTTTCCATGAAAGGCCGGATCAACGACAAGCATTCGGATAACGGCACAATCCGCATCAAAGAAGTCAGGACGCGGCCCGCCCGGAGGCGTCAGCGCAACGGAGCCGGCGACAGTACCATTATAGAGAGCCACAAACATCGGCATCTCAGCGGCAAGCCGGCTTGTCGTAGCGATACGATCGCGCATGGCCGACCAGTCAGTATAGCGATGGGAGAGAAGACCGAAGGCAGCAACGGATATCTCGTTCACGCGGGCTGCGTCGGCGAGCTGGAAGTCGCGGATCTGAATGGGGCTGGCTGTCATGGTTTGTAGCACGAGTTTTGAGGGAGCATGTCAAGTTATTTCACAAAAGGAATGCGCTTCATCCCTTCGGCTTCATAGCGGCATAGATCTTTCTCTGCTGCGCAGTTACCTGAATTGGAGCAGGATTCATAGCAGCCTTTATAAATTTATATGCTTCAGGGCCTGTAAGCACTGGGATCTTTTCAAGCTCAATAGCGGGCATGTGAGTCTCTCCACAAAATCACCCAGCTACGCGTTCCGTTCGTCGTCAAGGCTATTAAGGTCCGCAGAGCCCTTGCCTCTATGCCGATGACTGCTCTACCTTCTCTCCAGATCATAGCGAGATTGCAAATTGAGCCAGAACTGAGGCGATGTTCCAGAGAATTCAGAAAACCTCAACGCAGTCTCGGCCCCAATAGAACGCTTGCCACGAATGATCTCGCAATGAGCCGGTCTTCATACGTTCTCCTTACAGGACCTTTCTCATTCTTTTTTCCAGCGAATCCGGGATTCTGATACTCAGGTTGGATTCTTCGACCCCCTGTTTCCCACGCCCGCCACTTCTCCGCTCGAAAGAAATGCAGAGGTTCAGATCCAGTGCACGAGCATAATCGACCAAATCGCCGATTCGAATGGATCTCAGTGCGGCCATCTCGAGTTTCGAAATCCGCCCCTGAGTACACTGCATTTTATCGGCCATTTCGGCCTGAGTCAATCCGGCGGCATTTCGCAGAACGCCCAGCATCCGTCCGAGGGCTCTTTCCTCAATGGTCCTCTCAACCTCTTCCTGGAAGCCAGGATCATCGGAAAGAGAGCGGACCATCTCCCGTACCGATCTGTAACCTCTTTTCATGTCGTATCTCTCCTTCTAAGACTGCCAACGAATTCCTTGCAGAATTGAATGTCTGACGGCTGGGAGTTCTTATCGCCGATTGTAATCAGGTGCAGAACACAATCCGTTTCTGCTGCAAAGACATAGAGGCGTGTCTCCTTCTTGCGACCTTTGCTCCCAGTCTGATCGACGGCCAGTACTCCCATTGGCTCCCGATGCAGAAATCCAGCCTGAATCAAAGCAGGCCTTGCTCCGGAATCGAGCGCAGCCCGCAGATCCTCCAGATTGGCAAGTATGGCCAGAAGTTCTTCACGATGCTTCTTTTCATATTCCCGAAATCTGCGAATGTATTTGCCCGATGGCATCAACTCCCACATGCGGAATATTCCCCTTTGGAATATTCCGCAATGGAATTTTCATTGCCCGTAGAAAAATCCCGTTGCTGCACCTACTGGTTCGTCTTCCGGCCTTTTGATTATAGAAAAAAGTCTTCCTTATGAATTTTTTGATCGAGCAGGCTGGAATGAAATCCTGTGCCACCAATACCGTTCCCACCGCACCCACCCGAACCGGGCCTGGCGCTCCACCCAACAACAAAGCGCCACCCGCACAGTGAGGGATGAGGTGCGGTGGGAACTTTCTTTTTTTCTTTGACATCACCGTTTTCCGGCCGACCCTCAGAACAGGATGAGCGAGCAGAACAGAGCAGAACAGAACGCCGATCAAACGGCGGGGGCGAAGCTTCAGCTTCTGCTCCAGCAATTGAAGCTTCTCGAGAACGAGAAGAAAAAGCTGTATACGGAGTTCGAGAAGCGCAAGCGCCAGCGTGAGGCGCATCAGCGTGCGCTTGAGGCGGAGCGTGGTCGCACCGAGAAGCGTCTCGGACGGCTGGAGCGCATCCTCGATGCGCTGAATAAGGCAGTCGAGCGCATCAAACGTATCGTACAGCGCCTGAAGCTGATTCAGCAGCAGCAGGAGCATCTGGCCGACGAGATCCTGCGCCGTCTTGAGGGCATCCCCCGCCCCGATGAACGCCGCACGTCCGTGCCACGCAACCGCGCCCCGGTAATCGAGAAGCGTCCGAGCCGCTATCCGGCGCTGCCAGGCCTGCGTCCGACGGGTACGGTCGCCGAGGCAGAGCCCGAGACTCCGGTAGAAGCGGAGGTTGCCGATCTGTCGCCCGATGAGGCGCGCGAGGCTCGAGAGGCGCTGCTCGGTATTTTACAGGAAATCCAGTCCTTCCGGCAGAAACGGGAAGAAATCGAAAAGGAAGTTGACCGTCTCAGAACTCTCTGAAGTATGGCGTACATTCTTTCTTTTCGGAATTGTTATGAGCACCCATCTTCTCAAGTCACAGAGAACGCCCTATGTGCGTAACGAAGAGATCCAGCAGAACTGGATTCTCGTCGACGCCGAGAATCAAACCCTGGGCCGTCTTGCCTCTCTGATTGCCTACCGCATTCAGGGCAAGCACCGTGTAGACCAGTCTTTTCACCAGACGGTGGGTGACTTTGTCGTCGTCATCAATGCCGGGAAGATTTCCGTCACCGGCAACAAGATGGATCAGAAGATCTATTATCATCACTCCCGCTATCCGGGCGGTCTGCGTGAAACGACGCTGGCCGACAAGATGGACCGTGATCCGGCCTTCGCCCTCGAAACGGCGGTCAAGCGCATGCTGCCCAAAGGCCCTCGTGGCCGTAAGATGGCTCTGCAGCTGAAGATCTACGCCGGAGCGGAGCATCCGCATCAGGCACAGAAGCCGACTCCCGTCGTGCTGAACGAAAACAAGCAATAAGTCAGGTAGAATCGTATGACAGAAACAACGAAAACCCGTCCGGCACGCACCATATTCGTAGGCCGTCGTAAAACATCCGTAGCTCGCGTGAAAATCGTCGATGGTAGCGGAACCGTTACTGTGAACGGAAAGACCGTCGAGCAGTATCTGCCCGTTCTGCGTATGCGCAAGCATGCGACGCAGCCTCTTGATGTTGCCTCTCTGTCGACGAAGGTCGACGTGCTGGTGAACGTCAACGGTGGCGGCGTCGACGGACAGGCCGGCGCCATCCGCCTCGGTATTGCCCGTGCTCTGATCGCTCGTGATCCCGCTCTGCGTCCGCTTCTCAAGTCGAACGGCATGCTGCGTCGTGATCCGAGAATGGTAGAACGTAAGAAATACGGTCTGCGCAAAGCACGTCGCGGAACGCAGTTCTCGAAACGCTGATCGGCGGCCGAAACGCTCAACGATCTTGCACAAAAAAAGGGCTTCCGGGCCCTTTTTTTATTTTCGGGCCCTGCTCCCGATCGGAGTCGTAAGGCTGCGGAAGATGCAGGCCGAGTTTTGTTTTTGCTCCTGTGCTTATTCTTATCAGGGGCTTTTTTGAGACTGTATCTCATTAAGGCTTGACGAATGCGGCCATCCTGCCGTTTCTGGAGGCATCATGAATCTCGATCTGCTCTTGATCGGAGCCATCATCCTCGCAGCCCTTCTCTACCTCGGGCATCTTGGCATCAAATCCCTGCATTCTATGCAGAAAAAAGAATCCTCTGCCTGCGGCAAATGCGGCTGCTCGGAGAAGGTCTCATGAGCGCCCTTCACCGTCTGCTGCCCGGGCAGAGCGGTATCATCGAAGGCTATGAACTCGAAGATGAGTCCGTTCTGCGCCTCGGCGAGATGGGCCTCATTCCGGGCCAGCAGGTGAAGATTCTTAAAGTTGCTCCTCTTGGCGATCCGATCGAGATCGAAATCATGCACTACCGCCTCTGTCTGCGCAAGCGCGAGGCGGCAAAAATCCAGGTCCGCCCCCTTCCTTAAAAAAATGCAGAGCACAGAGACCCGCACCATTCATATCGCCCTTGCCGGTAACCCCAACACCGGCAAGACCACTCTCTTCAACGCCCTCTGCGGCACGCATCAGAAGACCGGGAATTATCCGGGCGTAACCGTCGAAAAAAAGACGGGCTACTTTCGCGAAGGGGGGATGCAGTTCGCCGTCGTCGATCTTCCGGGCCTCTATTCGCTGCGTCCGTCGGCGCCCGACGAACGCATCTCGGCCGACATCCTCACCGGTCGTCAGAAAGATACGGCGTTGCCCGATCTCGTTCTTGTCGTCGTCGATGCGACGAACCTTGAACGCAATCTGCATCTGCTGGCACAGTTAACCGAGATGCAGCTTCCCGTCGCCGTCGCCCTGACGATGACCGATCTTCTTGAAGAAGAGGGCATTCTACTGAATATCGAGGCGCTGCGAAATCGACTCGGTCTTCCTCTATTCGATGTGAACGTGCGCAGCGCGCAGAGCATCGATCGGTTGCGTCGTTCGCTGGCCGATCTGGCGCAGAACGCCGCTTCTTTCAGGGCAAAGCCGTTAAGCGAAGGCTATCTTCCCGCCGCTCTTGAAGATCTGATCGCAAAGGCGAACGAGAGGCGGCCGGCCGGCGTGCGGGCGCTCTCGCGCTTCGAGCTTCTGAATCTTATCTTTTTTCCGTCTGACACCGACGCCTGGCTGCGATCCAGCAACGGGCTCATGTCTTCGCCCGACTTCCTATCCTTCGTGCAAGAAACGAGAGAACAGGCGAAGGCAGTGGGTGCGGCCGCTCCGTCTATGGTCACACAGGCGCGCTACAGAGCGGCGGCCGAGATACGCGAAGGCTGTGAGAAACGCTCGGCGGTGAAACGTCTCAGCCGCACCGATCGCATCGATCGAATACTCACGCATAAGTTCTTCGGCCTTGCCGCCTTTATCGGCGTGATGGCCGTCGTCTTTCAATCGATTTATACGGGCGCCGCTCCGCTGATGGATCTGATCGACGGCGCATTCGGATCTCTCGGCGACGCGGTCGGTTCGATCGGATGGTTAACTCCGCTTATGAAGTCGTTCCTGGTGGACGGCATCATCGCCGGCGTCGGTTCGGTGATCATATTTGTGCCGCAGATCGCCATCCTCTTCGCTCTGATCGCCTTTCTTGAGGATTCGGGTTATCTTGCCCGTGCCTCTTTCCTGATGGACCGCCTTCTCGGATGGACGGGCCTGAACGGACGCTCCTTTATTCCGCTTCTTTCAAGCTTTGCCTGCGCCATTCCCGGTATCATGGCGGCGCGCGTCATCGCCGACGAGAAGGCGCGCAAGGCGACGATCCTTGTGGCGCCTCTGATGTCGTGTTCGGCGCGACTGCCCGTCTACATCCTCTTTATCGGGGCCTTTATCGAGCCCGTTTACGGAACGATCGCCGCCGTAACCGCTCTCTTTGCGATGCATCTGCTCGGCATCGCCGTCGCCCTGCCCGGCGCCTTTATCCTGAATCGCGGCATTCTGCGCACGCCACAGATGCCTTTTATTATGGAGATGCCCGCCTACCGCCTGCCCGTTCTGCGTAACGTTTTCTTTCGCGTGAAAGAGGCCGTGTGGAATTTCACAAAGCGAGCCGGAACGATTATCTTCGCCTTCTCGGTCGTCATCTGGGCGCTTTCGTACTTTCCCCGTAACGAGAAGGCAGCCGATGCCTATGTGGAGCCGCTGGCGCTGCAACTCCAGGCCCTGAATACGGCCGCACACGTCGATGATCCGCAGAAGGCCGTTCAGCTTGAGATCGATAAAGAGATGCTCATCACGCAGATGGCTAACGATCGAGCGGCCTTTTATTTAGAGAACAGTTATCTCGGACGTATGGGCCGCGCCATTCAGCCCTTCTTCGCTCCTCTTGGCTTCGACTGGAGGCTGTCGGTGGGAATCGTAAGCGCCTTTCCGGCACGCGAGGTCATCATCGCCACGCTGGGCATCATCAACAACGTCGGCGCCGACGCCGACGAGGAATCCGACGATCTGCGCTCGTCGCTGCTTAACAGCACCGACGAAAGCGGAGCGGCTCTTTATACGCCGCTGACGGCGATCACGCTGATGGTCTTCTTCGCCCTCTGCGCCCAGTGCATGAGCACGCTTGCCATTATTCAGAAGGAGCTCGGCCACTGGATCTACCCGGTCGGAGTCTTCGTTTACATGACGGGCCTGGCCTATGCACTGGCGTATGCGGTGCACGAGATCGGCCTCTGGCTGATCGGCACCTGACCGGTCCGGAGTTCTGTATGCAACTTGCCTTTCGTCGCTTTGAGGGCCCCGGCGCTCCTCTGATTATTCTGCATGGCCTTTTCGGTTCGAGCAAGAACTGGGCGACGCATGCAAAAGAGCTGAGCGCCTTTTATGATGTTTATACGGTCGATCACCGCAATCATGGCGACTCTCCCTGGAGCGACGAACATACGATGAAGGCGATGGTCGCCGATATCGTCGCCTTTCAAAACGAACAGATCAGGCGACCGGCCCTCTATCTCGGCCATTCGATGGGTGGCCTTGTGGCCATGGGAGCGGCCCTTCTGCATCCCGATCTTGTGAAGGCGCTCATCGTCGCCGACATCGCTCCGCGGGCCTACGAGCCGCATCATCAGCGTGAGTTTGCCGCTCTGCGAATCGACGTCTCTCAGATGGCGACGCGACAGGACGTCGATCGGGCCATGGCGGCGGTGCATCCCGAAGCGAGTGTGCGTCAGTTCTTACAGATGAATCTCGAACGTGAAGGCGACGGATTCCGCTGGAAGGTGAACGTCGATGCGCTTGAGAAGGCCGAGTATCTTGCGGAGTTTGATACCGTCTTCACGGCCCTCGATCAGACATACGGCGGCCCGGCTCTCTTTCTTGGCGGGCGCTCCTCTACTTACATAAGAGAACAGGATCATGCTCGCATTAAGGAGCTTTTTCCACACGCAGAGATTCGCGTTATCGACGGCGACCACTGGCTGCATTATTCGAACTATGCAGGGTTTATGCGCGAGGTAAGCGGCTTCTTGAAGCGGATTGCGTAAAGGGCCCGCTGGAAAAGTGCGAAGGCAGTATAGCGAATTGCTTGACAGAGCTGTAGTAGAAATCATGAACTTACCTTAGCCTGAGCTATCATTGCTACCCATGACACGATTGAAGCTTAAAAATTTCGGCCAGATAAGAGATGCAGAGGTTGCCTTCGGCGATCTTACTGTTCTTGTAGGTCCGCAGGCGACAGGCAAAAGTCTCTTCCTTCAGCTCCTCAAGTTGATTATTGACAAAAAATCAATTCATTCAGAATTGAGGATGAGAAACGTGATCTGGGATGGAGATCCAGAGGCCTTTTTGAATCTCTATTTTGGAGATGGGATGCACTCGATCTGGAATAAAAAGACAATAGTCCAGGTTGACAGTAAAAAACGAGAGCTAAACTTCTTTGCCCGACCATATGCATCCGCTACAGCGGAAGAACTCTTCTTCATTCCGGCTCAGCGCGTGATGAGTCTCAAGGAAGGGATGACGCAAACCTTTTCGGATTTCCGAGCAGGAGACCCTTATTGCCTCCGTTCTTTTGCTGACACGCTGCACAATCTGGTGCAAAATGAGTTTGCTCAGTTAGAAACTCTGTTTCCAGTCAGTGGTCGTCTTAACGAAGCATTCCGGGAACCGATCGAGAAGAACATATTCGGAAAATTCCATTTGCAGACTGACTCAGAAAAGTATCAACGTCGTATCGTCCTGAGGACTGAAGAGCGTGATCCTTTGCCTTTCCTCGTGTGGTCTGCTGGACAAAGAGAGTTCGTTCCACTGTTGCTCGGTCTCTACTGGCTTATGCCCTCCGGAAAGATGACCAAGCGCGACTCGGTATCGTGGGTCGTGATTGAAGAACCCGAGATGGGACTTCATCCCAATGCCATTTCTACGGTCATGTCACTTGTTCTTGAACTTCTTGCTCGCGGATATCGCGTAACAATCTCCACTCATTCTCCTCAGGTGCTTGATGTTGTCTGGGCTCTCCAGTTTTTCAAGCAGAACGGTGGAACGGTTAAGGATGTTCTGAATATCTTTGAGCTAAAGAATAACGCAAAAACCAAAGAAGTAGGCACAGCTGCTCTTACGAAAGATTTCAAGGTCTACTTCTTTGGTACGGATGGCATCGTACGAGATATATCAAATCTCGATCCCGGTGCTGACAACGAGACAGAATCGGGCTGGGGTGGTCTCTCCGGTTTTTCGGGCCATGTCGGCGACATCGTGTCGGCCGTGGCAAAACGCGCGCAGAGGGCTGAGGAATGACGTTCAAGGAGGCGGTTGAGAAGGCAAAGCCCCCTGTGAATACGGCCTATAAAAGGCAAAAGGATGCCTTGAAAAGAGACCACGCCAGAAAGATTTCCGTCAAAGAAGGAAGCATTTCTGGTAGCATTGATATAGACTCGGCACTGGCAACGATCAAGGCCGCCCGGCAACCGCACCGCTGGGATTATGGATTGGGCTATCGTGCAAAGAGCGGAGCGGAGTACGCCGTATGGGTCGAGGTACATAGCGCAGAAACGTCAGAAGTCACAGAGGTAGAGAAGAAGCTCGCCCGGCTGAAAGAGTATCTCATTTCCTCTGCTCCAGAGCTTTACGACCTCACAACCAAAAGGGGAAATCCAATCCGATTCGTCTGGCTAGCCAGTAAGGGTATAAACATTCCAAAACACACACAAGAAGCCAGGCGATTACGGCAACACCCGGAGCTTGACATGCCCCGGAAGCGGCTCGAGCTTCCCTGAATATCTATATCTGACAGCACGATCGCCGCATATCAGCCTGCTATTTTCGTCTATACGATGCAAGGGTCTGCTTGAGCTCTTTCAGATACGCGGCGAACTCGGGTAATTCTTTCACCGCTCCATCAAGATAACGCATGGCCTCGTCATAGCCGCTTCTATACTCGATCTCGCGATATCTATAGATCACCAGATGCGGATCATTGCCGCTTTCAATGGCAAGAAGCCTGCTCTCATTCAGCGCCTTCTCGTCGGGCGTCAGATAGCCGTTCATGCCGCATTGCTCGATCTCGTGAACAAAGAAACGAAGAAGCGCTCCGGCCTTCGATGCTCCGGCTTTTAAGTTATACCAGGGGATGTTCTCGCCGATCAGACGATAGGGCTGACCGGAAGGCCAGGGCCTCTGCCGGCAGAGCAAACCGTTGCCCTTGCTCTGATAGAACTGGAAGTTTACGACGGCATCGGTCTTGCGATCATGGATCAGCTCAAGCACAAAGACATCGGCGCTGTACTCGGTCAGAAGAAAATCTCGAATCAGGCCGCGGCCATCGTCTTCGTAGATCTCCTGAATCAGACGGCTCTGCATCGGTGCAGCGCTCAGACAGCGAAGCAGCGCCGGCGCAAACTCTACAGCCGGCAGGCCGATACACTGGAGGCGGAAGTCGAAGACGGGCATGGTTTACGCTCTGGACAGTTTAATCCGGAATCAATGAAGATCGCCGCCAGATCTGGAAATGTTCGATCATATCAATGGGCCTGGGTCCGTTATCGGAATAGTGAACGGTGATAATGTATTGCGGAGGCAGAACATGTGCCGCTGAAGACGACGCCATAGGACGCCAGATCACAGAAGCAGGCCGGCCCCCCTCAAAGACAGCCAGCGCATCTCTGTAAAGATTCCATCGGCTGTAGTATGCACGCACGCCGGCCAGTGTGGCGATTAGCAAGAACGGTAGTAAAATAAATTTCTTGCCCTGCATACTTTACTGCCACCTTCTGCATTCAAACTTCAGGTCCATGTAATGGAAACTCGGTGAATCCAAATCAGGCTTAACCCAAAAACTGTATTCAGTAGAGCCACCACACAACTCATTCATCGGTATCGAAAAAGGCAGATTCGCTTCCTGAAGCTCCCCATCGACACAGCGCTTCCATTCTTGATGATCGGATTTTTTTGATCCGCACTCTGTGCTATAAGTGAAATTTATTCCTGTCGTAGCCTCATCATCGCTGCCGATAGATAGACTTTCTGCATCCGGCAAAACGATTCGGTATGACAGGGATGGCTCAATGAGGTTCCACAAATGAAGCCGGGCTGGCTTGATATCTCTTGTTTCGTCCCATACCCCAAAGGCTCCTTGTAGGACAGCAACCTTTCCTGCCTCATAGCCAGCGAGCTGGCCGGCTGTAGCCATCAACCACTCGCTGGCCTGCAACTCGCATTGACCACGGCCTTTCGTCGTCTTTCTAACGCCGATACTTCCCTGAACAACGATCACTGTAAAATCGCGGCCAACATAACACTCAGCATATGGATAACCGGCAGCCGTAAAATAAAGGCACCGGTTGAACTCGGGAAAAGGACATCGCGATTGGCGGACCTGAATCCTGTACGGCCCATAACGCTTGCTATCCTCATCAAGAGAACGACCGAGGCTTCCTGACTCTATATCTGCACGTCTGATCCAACCGCTCGGTCCTGAATGCAAGTCTTCGGAGCCAAGCCGATCATGCAGACTTTCATCCATAATATGAAGCCACTGCTCTTGATCTCCGAAAAACCTCGGTTCTATCATTAAAGAGAGATCGGCACGCAGGTTCGTGCCTGGTTTCAGTGAAAGCAGGACAGTCGAATCATCCCTCGGTTCACTGAATAGAGGAACAGGCTCCATTCCGGCAACAAAGAAAGCGGATTCATTATCTTTGATCTCTTTCTCCTCTCGATACTCCGTACACGAAGTCAGCGTGAGAAATGCGATCAATAGCCCAAGCTTCATCACGGCATCCGGTAATAGATGCCGCTGAAGTAGGCCCGTACGCCATGATAATAGGAGCACTTCACCTCGCTTACCTCGATAGCTCGCTCCCGTCTTAAAAACTGCAGCTCGCAGACATCGTCCCCTGAGCCTGATTTGAAGTAATACTCATCTTTGAGCGGAGGCATGACGCCTTCGAATTCACCGACGTGCGACGTCGGGCCTCGAACGGCCTCCAGCTTGAAATGCCACCGGCCGCCCTTCTCTACGATCTGTAAAGAACCGCCGAAGCCGTCGTCGTAGTTGCCGGCATGGCCCGTCGGCGCCTTCTCTCTCCAGGCCTTCTCTAAATAGTCGATGCGCGAAAGCGTCAGATCGGTCAGGCATTGAACTCGATCGGCGGGGTTTTCAAGTGACGGATTCATCGCGCACATGGAATCTCTGTATTCGAGCCAGTTGCGCTGTTGTTCGAGTAAAGCCTTCTGGAGAGATGCGGAGAGCTTCTCCCTGATCTTCGGATAACGCTCGTTCAGCCTGTGATCGGCTGCTGCAAAGGCCTTCGCCTCGCAGAGGATGCGCGTCTCATCTTCGAGCTCATTGCATGCCGGCGGAGCGGCATAGAGGTTTGCGGAGAAGAGAAGGAAGAGTAAAGAGATGGATAGGGATAGGATTTCAACTTTATTCATTTGCGTTTACCTCACCGCGAAACCATGCGTTGGATTCTTTTGTATAGAGTAATACGACAGCAGAAATCTGTGCAATCTGCTGTAAGGCCACCAGTAAACCGATCATCTCACCCTTGCCAAGAAGCATGACGGTCAGTGCAGCTCCTTGCAAAGTCCCCGGAATTATCAGGAGCGTGAAAATGACACGAGCCCACTTTCGCCTCTGCCAGATCATAAACCAGAGGAAGGCTATGAGTCCCAGAAAAAATGATAGAATGCCCAGAGTCTGCGGACGTTCCAATAGACGACCAATCGAGAACTGAGTGAACAGGATAACCTGTCCGATCGCCATGACACCGATTATCATCAGAACGGCGCGTTTCACCGACCTCGGCCGTATCAACAGCTGGCCTTCTGTTACCGTCGATGCCGGCGGTCTGTAGTGCTCTTCGATGTTCATTATTTCTTCTTATGGTAACGTTTCATGGCTTCAACGGAGCCTCAGCTCGATCAAGCAGGCTTTCCGGAGATTTCAGGTCCTCGAGATAGTAGCTCGACACGGCATATAGCGTATCGTTATACCTCACATAATAGATGCCTGCCTCGCCGGCCGCTTCGATGTCAAGCTGCACGACGCCGGGCTCGGTCGAACCTCTATGATAGGTGATCTCGATGCGAGCCTGCTCTTTTGTGGCGCCGGGCGGAGTCGCCTCGGGAAAGCTGCGTGCCTTCCAGCGCACGATATCGTCCAGAATCGGGCGAAACATATCTTCGCGCAGCTTGCCCGGCCGGGGCTCGACCATCTGCCATTCCGATCCGGCACGGGCAAGGCGCACGGAATGGTTGGGCTGCAAATAGGCAAGCGAGGCGATGCTGTTCACGTCGACTTCAGGGGGCAGGATGGCACGGTCGCGAAAGAAAAGCTCATCGCCCGAGCCAAGCCTTGCGCGCAGATTGCCGTCAAGCTCATGGATATCGCTTTTCCCTTCGAGCATGACGTATGTGGCGTCGCTGCGCTGGCTGGACTTGCCGACAAGCAGCATGCGACGATCGCCGCCTTCTTCGATGGTCAGCCTGACGGCATCGTCGCCTAACTGATAGGCCGCCCTCGCATCGCCTTCAAGGGCGAAGCTGTACTGCGATTGCATGACGGTCAGAGTGCGCAAAAGATCGCGCATGCGGTCGGCATCGGCGGGAAACGAACGCCCGTCGGCCAGGCTCAATTTCCAGCGATACTCGACCTCGGGCTTGCTATCGGTGCCTTCTTCTTTATGAACAGGTAAACGGTCAGCTTGCCGCTCCAGACGCATCTTAGCCTGTCCGTATTGAAACTCAATGGCGGTGATGTCGCCCTTCTCAATATCAAGAAAGGAGTCGGCGCTGCCTGTAAAAAGCGTACCGGGCAGAACAAGCAGAAGCAGCAACAGCACGTTCGCAGCGACTAACGAAAGCGCCAGGTTTTCCTTGAGTAATGAGATCATTGCCTTCATTTCAGATTCTCCTGATTCGAATCCGACCGATCCTCTTCCAGATCGGCGGCCTCATCGTCAAGCGTGAGGCCGCGCTTCTGGTTGCGTCGCGCAAGACGACGCCATCCGTAAAGACCGAGCAGCAGCGGAAGCCCCAGAATATGAAACCACTGAAAGATCGGTTCAAAGGCCGAGCCGAGAAAGTACATAATAAACTCGGGCGGATCTTCAAGCAGCGGGATGGTCGGAATGCGCGAACGGGCAGCCTGCAGATCGGTGTCGCCCTGAAGATGATCGAGCAATCCGGCAAGAAAGGCGGCGTTCAGCTGAAAGATCTGCATATTCTGTTCGTTACGCAGAAAGATATCTGAAACGACGTAGGGCGTGCCCAGCATGAGGATCGTCGATTCCGTTCCGCTCTGCTGTCCGGGACGGAACTTCGCCTTCTCGTCTTTCACGGGTAACTCTTCTCTCTCGAAGAAGGCGCTTCGAAAGCGGCCCTTCACCTCGACAAGAAGAGGCAGCGGACGATCGGAGCGCAGATCGGCCGGATCGCTTCCCATGCGCTGCATGTCTTTCAGCGCAAGTGACGCCGCCTCGCGAAAGATCACGCCATCAGAGCTATAAAGCAGCGTGCGATACCTCGCATCGGGCTGCACGTTCGGATTGAACTGTACATCAGAAAACCAGGGCAGGATCACCTGTCCCGTATATTTAAAGATCGGATCATCGGCGAAGTTACCCGTTTCATGCGAATAAACGGCCCAGGACGGATTCTTCATGCGCTTCAGATAGTTGCCTTCAATATCAAGCTCCGGTGCTGCAAGCGCCGGCTCGAAGAGGATGCGGCCTTTCAATTCAAGACCATAGGCAAGCAGCCAGTCGTTCAGATCTTTCAGCGGCATCTCTTCGATCGAAGCCTGTCCTCCGCCTGAGGCGAATCCCATCTGTAAAAGACGCGGATCGGGACGCGAAAGCTGAAAGTCGAAGCTACGCACCATCAGCAGCAGGTTGCCTCCGCGCATCAGGAACTGATCGAGATGATATTGCGCCTTCTCATCGAGATGCGGCAAGCCGGTGACGATGAGAGTCTCGACGCCCTCGGGCACGGGCTCGCCGGCCAGCACATCGGTCCACGGACCCGAATCCCCCTCAATAATAGAACGGAAGGCGAACATATTCGTCTTCTCTGGCGGAGCGTCTCGCCTCCATACGGTCGTCTGTAATGATCCGGGCGCCTGCAAGAAGCCGATACCGCTGCGCGGCTCTATATTCGTTAGCCGCTTGACCTCTCGCAAGAAGCGATATTCGAAATCGCCGATGATGCGTCCCTGTTCGACCAGATCCACGATGGCAGATTGTTCTCCCGACTGTATATAGACGCCGAAGTATCCCATGCGCACGGAGGCCTCGTCGTCTTTTGCCTGTTCAATGGGGATGCCCTGAATGCCGCGACGCTCGGCCTTTGCACGCTCGTCTTCATCGGTCGGATCAATATAATGCAGGCGAATGCGACTGCCGCCGATGCGCTCGATCTCGTCGAGCTGATAGAGGATGGGCTGTAGCTCGCCGTAGATCTCGCCGGGCAGCTTCTTCGTAATATAGGCCTCGACAAGGATGGGCTGGCCGGGACGCGAAAGCACCTTCTCGGTCGAATCTGAGACGGAGTTCAGGCCGTCACGCGTGAAGTCGAGACGCCAGGCCATACGCTGTGCTACAAGATTCAGAAGCATAAAGAGGATAACGACATTGACGGCGATAAAACGCGTATCACGATTCAATGAACGAAAGAACGATTTCAGATTCATACGCGGGCCTCCTGGCGAAGACGCAGCACGTTCAGAACGACCATCAATGCCATAAACGATAGAAAGAAGATCGTATCAGAGAGATCGATGAGGCCGCGGCTGAAGCTGTTGAAGTGAAAGCTCAAAGAGAAGAAACTCACAAAGGAGGCGACGGCCGGCGGCAGATGTTGACCGATCAGATACAGGTTCATCAAGAAAAAGGTCAGGCTGAAGAAGAAGGTAATCACGAAGGCGACGATCTGTTCTTTTGTGAAAGAAGAGACAAGCATGCCCAGGCTAACGTAGGCGCCTCCCATCAGAATCGAGCCCAGATACAGAGCAAACGTCGCACCGACGTCCAGACGCCCCATCATCCAGATGCTGATCGTCAGCGGCAGCGAGGCGAGAATGAGCAGCGAGACGTAGGCCCATGCTCCGAAAAGCTTCCCGAGCACAAGATCAAGCTCGGTAAAGGGCATCGTGCGCAGAAGCTCGATCGTGCCGCTGCGACGCTCCTCGGCCCACAGACGCATCGTCACGGCGGGAATCAGCAGAATAAACGTGAAGGGCAGGAGCTTCATAAACGACTCCACCGAGGCGATGCGAGCCTCCCAGAAGGCCGGAATCGATCCGAAGATGCCATAGAAAAAGAATACGAGATTCAAGAAGAGCATCACCACGGCGAAAACGTAGCCGATGGGCGTGTTGAAATAGTTCTGAAACTCTCTTTTAAAGAGAACGGATATAGAGTGATTCATATCAGGCTTCCTGTGTAAGCTCGCGGAAGATCTCGTTCATCGATCTTGAAACGGGAGTGAACTCGCGAATCTCGAAGGGCTCCCGCCGAACGGCGGCGAAGAATTTCTCGGGCTCGACCTTGAGCGAGCATGTATAACGCATCCAGCCGTCTTCCAGCGGCTCGCTCTCGACGTCCGAAACGAGCTGCGTCGCCTTCAGGGCTGCGGCGATATCGGACGTATGCCGCCCCACAAGCATATAGCGGTTAGACTCCTTCAACTCGGCGACGCTGCGGTCGGCGACGATGCGTCCGCGGTTGATGATGATGGCGCGTTCGCAAATGTCGTCCACCTCCTGCAAGATATGCGTGGAGAGGATAAGCGTGCGATCGCGACCGAGTTCTTTGATAAGCGCCCGTATGGACTGGATCTGATTCGGATCAAGGCCCGACGTCGGCTCGTCAAGAATGATAACATCGGGATCATGAAGCAGCGTCGCTGCAAGGGCGACCCGCTGACGAAAGCCCTTGGACAGAAGACCGAGCGGCGTGAAGAAATGCGAGCCAAGCTCCAGCCGCTCCACCATAGTGCGGCCGGCCTTCTCAAGGGCGTCGCCCTCTATGCCGCGGGCCCGGCCCGAGAACTCGATGAACTCCGATACAAGCATCTCATTATAGAGAGGCGTCGTTTCGGGCAGATATCCGATACGGCGCTTGATCGCAAGGTCAGAGTCGGTCGGGTCAGAGGAATCACGCCGGATTCCGCAGATATCGATCTCGCCCGACGTCGGTTGCAGATAGCCGGTGATGGCGCGCATCGTCGTCGTTTTGCCCGCTCCGTTTGGACCGAGCAGAGCGGTGATTCCGGATTGCGGGCCGACAGAGAAGCTGAGATCGTCTACGGCCCGGAACCTGTCATATTGAACGGTAAGGTTGCGAACTTCGAGCATCAGGGACAGTGCAGGCAGGACCGTTCAGGCGCACAACTCGATTTCAGGGATGGCAGACGATGCGCGCGACGGCCCGGCGAGCTACGCGCTTCTTCGCAGTCGACCTTCTTCGCGCAGATACTGGAACCGTCCGATCAGGTGCGCCCCGGCAAGCATCGCCTGCTCGCTGTGATACAACGCTCGCTCTTTATCAAAGCGTGACTTAAAGGCCCGCAGAGTCGCTTCATCCTCTATGCTCGCTATCATCGAGAGGAGATGAGGCAGGTTAAAGGTCGGTTTTTCATGTGACGGTTGCCACGCCTCCACGGCCTCGACAACGGGGGCGGCTGTCGTTGCACGCTGCTCTATCGAGTGCGATGCATGCCGTGACCTTCGCGGCATAACGTCTCGCAACGCTTTCGCAGCCGCTCTGATATGAGCGGGCGTGGTGCCGCAGCATCCGCCGACGATATTCAGCCATCCCTGCTCGGCCATCGACCGGACAAGATCGGCGAACTCCCCGGCCGATTGATCATAGGAGCCAAAGGCGTTGGGTAACCCGGCATTGGGATGCACGCTTACGCGAAACGTGCTCGCTCGATGCAGATCATGAACAAACGGATAAAGCTCCTTCGCACCGAGAGAGCAGTTGAGGCCGACAGAGAAAAGAGGCGCATGCGAGATCGATATCAAGAAGGCCTCGATGGTCTGCCCTGAAAGGATACGTCCGCTTGCATCTGTAATGGTGCCCGAAACCATCACCGGATAACTTTTCCCTCTTCGCTCAAACGTATTCATCAGAGCATAGATCGCAGCCTTCGCATTGAGCGTATCGGTAACGGTTTCAAGCAGAAAGAGATCCACACCGCCATCAAGAAGGCCCTCTATCTGCTCCTGATACGCCTCTACCAGCTCATCAAAACCTACCGATCTGTAGCCGGGATCGTTAACATCGGGAGAGAGCGAGCCCAGCTTCGTCGTCGGGCCCATAGCTCCGGCGACGAACACAGGCCTCTTATCAGCGGAACGCGCCGCTTCACGCGCAAGAATAGCTCCCTGCCGGTTCATTTCGTACGAGAGATGAGCCGTCTCATAGTCAGTCTGCGAGATACGATTTGCTCCGAACGTGTTCGTTGATAGAATATCGGCGCCGGCCAGAACATACTCTTTATGGATTTGCAGAATGAGATCGGCCGCCGTCAGGCAGAGCAGATCATTGTTCCCTTTCAGTTCGATACTATGGCCTTTTAACAGAGGACCGCGAAAGTCGTCTTCAACGGGGCCGGCCTGTTGAATCATCGTGCCCATGGCTCCATCAAGGATGAGAATACGTTGATCGGCTTCAATTTCTATTCTATGCATGGCTTATCCTGCGTATCAAGGTAGCAGCAACACGTATATCACGGCAATTCTATTTTTCCCGCTATGAGCAGCTTGTTGAACTGATCGACGGGCAGAGGCCTCGCGAGAAAGAATCCCTGGCCGTAATCGCATCCCTGATCGATCAGGTAACGCAGCTGTTCGGCCGTTTCAATGCCCTCGGCGATGACGTCGCAGTTCAGGCTGTGTGCAAGGTCGATAATACTTCTCGATACCTCACGGCTCTGTGTTCCCACGTCTGAACCGATGCTGCTTACGAAGCTGCGGTCGATCTTCAGAACGTCGAAGCGGAACTTGAGCAGATACTGTAACGACGAATAGCCGCTGCCAAGATCGTCCAGCAGCAGCCGGATGCCCATATCGCGTAGAAGCTGCAACACGGATAACGTTCGATCGGTGTCGCTCATCAGCACGCGTTCGGTAATCTCGAATTCCAGTAACGAAGGTGAGACGCCCGTTCCGGCAAGCAGGGCGCGCAGCTGACCGCCGAAGGCCGGATCCTGAAACTGTTTCACAGATACGTTGACGGCGATGCCTGGAGCGAATTCAAAGTTACGCTGCCAGCGAGCAAGCTGCTCGACGGCGCTTGACAGGGCAAATCCGCCGAGCGGATAAATGAGGTCGTTGCGCTCCGCCTCGGCGATGAACTTCTCGGGCGAAACGGAGCCCAGCCGCCTGTGATTCCATCGTAGAAGAGCCTCGGCCGAGACGATGCGGCCCGTTTTCAGCTCGACGACGGGCTGATAATGCAGCTCGAATTCCGAGCCGCCAAGGGCGATGCTCTCGACCGAACGACGCAGATACGTACCGAACCGCATGCTTTCGCGCGCATCGTTCTGCATCTCTTCTGAGAAGAAGGCGAACTCGCCTCCGCCGTCCTGGGCCGAGGACCGCGCCCGCAGCTGCGCCATCTCGGCCGCCTGTAAGAGTTCTCTTGAATCCGAGCCGTTATCGGGATACACCGAGATGCCGGCCGAGGCCGTTACGTTTACGGCGCTGCCGCCGAATCCGTAGCTACCCTTCACCGAATGCAGGATACGCGAAACAAGGCTGCTGATCTCGCCGGCGTTCTCCTCTTTTTCTATCAGGATCATGAATTCGTCGTTGCCAAAACGGGCCAGCGTATGCACGGGCGAAAGAACCCACTGAATGCGTTCGGCGACGCGTCGCAGTAGCTCGTCGCCGGTCTCATAGCCCGTTACCCGGCTGATCTCGGTGAAGTTGTCGATGTCGACAAAGACGACGTAAAGCTTCGCTCGATCGTTACCCGCCTTCTGAATGGCATGTTCGAGTCGATCGAAGAAGAGAAAGCGATTCGGAAGGCCCGTAAGAGAATCATAATAACGAAAGCGGTCGATCTGCTGTTCGTAATATTTTTCCAGCGTCATGTCTTCCATGGTCATGACGTAGTGCGTGATCAATCCGCGCGTATCGCGAAGCGAAGAGATGTTTATGCGAGCGGTGAAAAGCTCGCCGCCTTTTTTACGATTGATCAGCTCGCCGCGGTAGTTCTTTCCCTGCCCGATCGTCTTCCAGAGCTCCTGATAGACCGTCTCTTCTTCCATGCCGCTTTTTAATATACGCAGCGTTTCTCCGCGCGCCTCAACGGCAGGATACCCGGTTAACAGCGTGAAGCGGTCGTTCACATATTCAATGACGCCCTCGGCGCTTGTGATAACGCAGGCGACGGGACTCTGTTCCAGGGCCTTTGCAAAGAGCTGATTCTGTCTGAATAAATCAAGATGTAGCAGTCGCTCACGTAAGATCGTGATGCCGTAGCCGATCTCTTCGCCAAGCTCACGAAAGAACTGGCACTGCACTGCAAACTCGTAGCTTTCGGTGTCGATCGGCGTGTCGCTTTCGATCAAATAAACGGAATCCCGACGTTCAAGAGACGTCAGCGGAACGATAAAGCCGCTTCGATCCTGCCACTCCGCACTCTGCACCTCGCCTTCGAGGATCGCCCGATTCAACTCGGTCTCGATTCCAGCGGGGGGCCCCTGAAACGGCACGGCGAGGGCGCCCGTATAGGCGGCAAGCGGCTGCCAGCGGCCCTCTTCAAGGCGATAGGCAGACGCAGAGCGGTAACGCCCGGTCTGGACGAAAATCTTGCAGATCTGTTGCAGAAGCGACGTCTCGTTCTGCGCATACAGGATCGTCTGACGGCAAAGAGCCTGCAAACGCAGTCCCTGTTCCCCCAGCTCCCGCTCTTCCTCCGGAGCTCTCATTCCACCCGCCTATCTCTTTTTTTCGCAGGGGCCGCTGTGCGACTCACTCGGTTGCATCTCATCCGCCTTTCAATCGGCTTCTATACTAAATGAGATGCATTCTTAATCGGCATTGTGACGCTCCCCCTCTACCGGAACAATCCATTTTTTCGGAGTTCAGAAGGCATGAGAATTCACCGTTTGCCATCGCGGCAAACGGACCGGGATTATCCGCATCTGCGAAAAAAAATTGACCGGAACGCGAAGATGATGCATAGTTCAGGGATGAGCGCCCACGCAACCCTGCTTCCAACCGAAAAGATCCAGGCCATCGAATCGCCGCCCATGCTCTATAAACCGGCCACACCACTTGCCTGTACGGTGCTTCGCAACGAACGACTGACCCCCGAAGATTACAGCGAAGACGT
Source organism: Leptonema illini DSM 21528 (assembly GCF_000243335.1). Taxonomy (NCBI): domain Bacteria; kingdom Pseudomonadati; phylum Spirochaetota; class Leptospiria; order Leptospirales; family Leptospiraceae; genus Leptonema; species Leptonema illini. The sequence goes on from NZ_JH597773.1 coordinate 821,489, forward strand.
GCGGCATATCGTCATTGATCTGCGCGACAGGGACTATGTATACGCCGAAGGCCAATCGATGGGCGTCATGGCGCCGGGAACAACGCCAGACGGTAAAGCGCATCGAGTGCGTCTGTACTCCATCGCCTCGCCGGGCGCCGGCGAGCCCGGCTATGAACGAGCCGTCGCTCTTTGTGTGAAACGGGTCGTTTATGAAACCGAAGAGCAACGGATGGAGGGTATCTGTAGTAATTTCTTATGCGATCTGCGCGAAGGCGACACCGTTCCCATCACAGGTCCGAACGGTAAAAACTTCGCCCTGCCCGCCGACGATGAAACCGATCTTCTGCTTTTCGGAACAGGCACGGGCATCGCTCCGTTTCGATCGTTTCTGATGAATCTGCATTCGCGACCGAAGCCTTACGGCGCGAACGTGCATCTCTTCTTCGGAAGCCGGCTGAAGATCGATCATATCTATGCCAACGATCTCAATGATGATCTTCTCAAGCACTCGCAGAACGAGCGTTTCCAGATTCACTCGGCGCTTTCGCGCGAGAATCCCGCACAAAAAGTCTATGTCGCCGACCTTCTCAAGATGAAGCAAGAACTGATCGAGCCCATCCTCGATCGCAAGAACTTTGCCATTTATATCTGTGGACTCAAAGGAATGGAGAAAGGCATCGAGGCCTTCGTGCGCGACTATCTCTCACGAAAATCGGGCAAGACGGTCGAAGACGGCGAATGGGCCGAACTGAAAGAGTCGCTGAAAAAGGCCGGACGCTGGGCCCAGGAGGTTTACTGACGCCCTGCGATCTATGTGCCCTCGCCTGTCGCCGATAGCGCACTGCGGGCCTTCAGGCCCGATCCTTGAAGTAATAGAGATCGACCTGCCCCTCAATGCCTTTCAGCTGCGTCTTACGATGCATGATATCGACGGGCTCGCCTTCGGCCGATTGTTGATCGAGAAATCGTCGCAGCTCATGGCGAACCGCACCATCCTCAAAGATCTCTTTTGAAAAGCCCACGCTGTGGGATTGCACCTGCCCCTGAATGCGAGCGGCGATGTTAACCGAGTTGCCGAAGTAGTCGATACGATCGTTCAGGTTAACGACGATCACCGGTCCCGTATGCACGCCGACGCGAATCTCAAGATGCCCGGCCGGATCAAGACGCTCCGATCTGAAATCTCTGTAGATACGCAGGGCGGCCGCTATGGCGTCGGCAGGCGAGCGAAACGATGCCATAACGGCGTCGCCGATCGTCTTAACGACGACGCCTTTCTCGGCTTCGATATCGCGAAAGAGGATCTTGAAATGATTGCGTACGACGTTATACGAAACCGTATCGCCAAGGTCGGAGTACATCTTCGTCGATCCTTTAATATCGGTGAAAAGAAGGGACGCCCGCTCAATGCCGAGGCTTTCTTCGGCCGAAAGAACTTCTTCGCCGAACAACTCGCGAAAGACGGCGCTGTGAAGACAGTCCATGCCCGAAAGAAAGCGGTCGGGCATAGAGTAGCTGTTCTGCTTCACGGCCTCGATCATCGCCGACCGGTATTCCTCTTCGATTGAAGGAGGAAGAGCCACAACGGCCGGATGCACCGTAAAGGTAACCTCGACGTTTGAATCAAGCACGTTGCGAAAGTTCACGTCGCAGAGCGGACAGAATCCGGCGCCTTTTACCTCTCCAAAGTTATGCTTGAAGTCGGGCACGGCGTTACAGTGCGGACAGTGAAACTCCCACGATAAGCGAAAGATGCCGTCGGCCGTTCCATACAGAAAGAAATCGCGCACATCGTCCTTTGCGATCTGCAAGCCATCGGCCAGCTCAGCTGCATTGATACGAAAAAGCTCTGACGGCGTGGCCGACTCAAGAAAAGGAATGAGACGCTCCAGGGTAGCTTCGTAAAGGCCGTAGTGACGGCTGCGTTTCAGGGCTTCAACAAGAGGGCGGTTCTGCATGAGTCATTCTCTTTCGCAAAGGATGGGCCATTTGTTTCACTGCACGCGGCAGTGGGGAGCATTTTTTCAGGAAGAGCCCGAACCGTTTAACCGCAGAGGATGCGGGGGCGCGGAGAAAACCGTAATGGAGAGGACGCCGTTTTCAGGGCCTGCTCTGTTCTTTCTCAATAAAGCGCTGTACTTCAGGGTCATGAGGTTGCCTGCCGAGGTCGATTTCGGAGTAGAGGCCGTCCTGTTTGCGGATCAGTAAATATGGATCATCTTCGCCGGCGTCGACGAGGATCAGATTGCCATGCGATGCAAACTGAGCAGGCTTTGCAATCACTCCTTCTTCTTTTTGCCAGGTCAGTAATCTGCCCGCCCCCCGCTGCATCTTTATACAGACAGAGCCGTCAATGGAGATAAACGCACAGTATGTTAGACTCTGATGATTCCCTGCGGTGGAAAAATCCGATCGCCGAGAGATATAAGCATCAAAGATCCACCCATATCGCTCCGTTTCTTCGCTTGCAAACGGCGTACTCGATTGCACATAGACGAAGATCCAGTGACCGACTCTGTTCTGAACCTCCTGCCGTCCCGGATCTCGATAGAGGAGCGCCACCTTGCTGGAAATCGGCAATGTTTTCAGAACCGCTCCACCAACGGACGGTGCTGCACGCAATCGCACACCGTCTCCATTTAAATAAACATAAGCAAGACTCTTAACGCCCCCCCGGCACGAAATGATCGGAGGCCAGATCATACTCGATGCATCTGTCGCTCAGGTCTTTGCCCGAGTGAAATTCCGTCGAACACTGTTGCAGTGATTGGGGTATCTGTATTGCCACGGCTGCGACCTCTTGCACTTCGTCGTCCTTGCATGAGGTCAGGACAGCCAGGCATAAGACTATAAACCCCGCGATACTTCTATTCAATGCACTATTGTTGAACATTCCACTCATCATTCCGTTCAAGCCTCTTGCCTCCCTGTCATCATTTCGGCGAAGAGGCGATTCAGATACTCCGGCTCGGGCTTCTCGCGCGGATCAAAGCCGCTGACCGATTCGCGAAAGTGTTCGAGTTGCCTTTCGATATAACGATTCAGGGGCTCGATACGGTCTTCTTCACCAAGCTCGTATCCCTGCTTCTTACGTTCGAGCAGCTCAATTACGGTAGATTGCATCGACGGCTCAAGGGCGGCCGTTTCAAGCAGAATATCAAACTGTATAGGCGGGGCCTTTTTATACCGCTCAATGTAGGCACAGGCAAAGAGCGGACGCAACACGTAGAAGTATTTCTTCACTTTCACCCTATCTCGCTTCAGATATTCGCGATAGTTGTTCTCGGCCATGTGCAGGTAATGATACACCGTCGCCACCGGCGAGAAAAAGCGATCGAACGGTTCTTTCATGGCCTCAAGAAAAGCGGTATCGCTTCTGTAAACGATGGGCGAATGAAACCATTCAAAAAGCACGGGATTTGACTTATTTAGAAGAAAGAGCATCTTGCGAAGATCCCATCCGCTGTAATCCATCTCATCGACGATCGGATACTCGATCACGTCACGACGCTGTAGCACATCCAGATACCAGGGCATTCTATGCCTGTATATAAAACGAACATCATAATCGCTATCAAGCGAGGCAAAGCCCCAGGCGCGCGAACCGGATTCTACGGCCAGCAGGATTTCCACATCGTGCTCACACTCGACGTCGTGCAGGCGTCCCAGCACGACGTCGACGATTTCTCGAGAGACCGCTTCCATGCGACCAATCTTCGCGAAGAAAAACGGTTTGCAACCCTTAACAGGATGGCGCAACCTACCTGTGTCCATGACATCGCAACAGCATACGCTTCTCGGGCATCCGGCCGGGCTTTACGTTCTCTTTTTTACCGAGCTCTGGGAGCGTTTCTCGTATTATGGCATGCGGGCGCTTTTCACGCTCTTTCTTGTCGCGAAAACGACAGACGCCAATGCAGGCTTCGGATGGTCGCATGCCGATGCGCTCTCGCTCTACGGCTGGTACACGATGCTCGTCTATGTGGCCTCGATTCCTGGAGGCTGGATCGCCGATCGCTGGCTCGGGCAGAAGCGCACGGTCATGATCGGCGGAGCGCTGCTCTGTATCGGTCATGCGGTGCTTGCCCTGAATTCGGTTACGACCTTTTATCTCGGCTGCCTTTTTATCATCTGCGGAGTCGGATGCCTGAAACCGAACATCTCGACGATGGTGGGTGCCCTTTATGCGGCGAAAGATGAACGCCGTGATCTTGGCTTCTATATCTTTTATATGGGCATCAACATCGGCGGCTTCCTTGCTCCGATACTGTGCGGGTACGTCGGCGAAACGATCAACTGGCATTACGGCTTCGGCCTGGCTGCCATCGGCATGTTTCTCGGTCAGGCCGTCTATATATGGGGCCAGCGTTATCTGAACGGTGTCGGAGAGCGACCGCACAGGCTAACGGAAGCCGGCCCTCGACACAGGACGCCGCTCACGCAGACCGAGAAGGATCGCATCAAGGTCCTTATCGTCTCGTTCGCTCTGATCATCCTCTTCTGGGGAGCCTTCGAGCAGGCCGGCGGCCTCATGAATCTCTATGCATCCGAAAAAACGAACCGCAAGCTCGGATCGTTTGAGGTGCCGGCATCTCTCTTTCAATCGGTTAACTCATTCTTCATCATCACGCTTGCGACGTCGGTGGGCGCCTTCTGGTATCGACGCAAGCTGTCGGGTGGTGAGGCTTCGTCGCTTTTCAAGATGTCGGTGGGCCTGATCATCATGGCGCTCGGCTTCGGCTTTATGTCGGCCGCCGCCGTCGAACATCGTATGCAAGGCGCCTCTTCCATGCACTGGCTTGTGCTCGCCTATCTCTTTCACACGGTCGGCGAACTCTGCGCCTCGCCCGTTTCGCTCTCTTTCATCACAAAGCTGGCGCCGGCGCGCTACGTATCGATCATCATGGGCCTGAATATGGCCGCCATGGGATTCGGCAACAAGCTGGCCGGCCTGCTCGGCGAACAGGCGCAGCAGTACGGCGATCTTTTTATTTTTACATCCATCGCCGTAATCTGGTCGTTGATCGGCCTGCTGGTCATCGCCCTCATGCGTCCGCTCAACCGCCTCGCTCACGGAGCGGAAGATTTAAGGTAGTGACTTCTCTACTCTCTCCTGGATTCCGGAAAGCCAATCCATGAGTGCTTGCTTATCCTCAGATTCAGTATCGAAAGCCATGATGCTGTTCCCAACCAGTGCGGGGATTAAGAAAACGCAGAGAAATACAAGATTCGTGATTGAGAACTCTCCTTCCAGTAGTCCAATCGTAATAATGATTCCCAGAAGAATAGAACCAAACACAGCAATAAAGATCGGCATCAACCAGAAGGACGGATTCCGCTTGAATTCCATCAAGAGGAGCGTACCGTTCTCCTCCTCCCGAATGCGCCCCATGAGAGCGGGAGCGTAAATCGAGCCATTGGTTCCGGGGTTCCAACTCATAAACATCTGCGATGGACGAGATCCGGGCCTGTATCGACGAATCACCTTGAATCCATCGGACGAAACGTGACCTATAAACTGCCACCCCACATGATCTTCATATTGCCCGATACCGTGATTTGGATCGACCGTTACAACGGGCATGTCAATGGCTGCTTTCATCTCTTTGACTACGCGTTCCGGTGAGGCCTTGATATGGATTCCTCTGGCTGCTGACATTCAGTTCTCCTCGCTATTTCTATGAAGGCGGCGGTGGACCAGGTAAGAATCCGGCAGCAAGCCTGCAAGCCAGGCTCGAAACCGCTAACGGAAGACTCATAAGTGGAAAGGCAAGCGGCGGTACAAGCATCTTACGAAACCGAAAAAGCAGAAAAAAAAGAATCCACGAAACCACAAAAAGCAGGCCGGGGAGGATCCAGGAAACCGCAAAACCCGTGGTTATCCCCTGAAGAATATCAGGTAACGATAGACCTGCAAGGAAAAGCATGAACCCCCAGAGTGGAAGGGTCAATAACACATGCGAAACTGCACTGACCGTGAACGAAACGGATAAACCTCCTCTGTCGAGAACGAGACTTACATAATACGCAAAGGCATGGGAGAGCCCCCAGAAGAATACATGCCCTGTCATGCCCTCTCCCACACCGAGGAAAACCTGGGCGGGCAGAAGAGAAAAGAACAGCACATAGGCCACAGACGGAAAGAACCATAGCAAAACGATAGCCATGGCGGTGGCCATCGAAAGAAAACCTGCTTCTCCGGAAGCCGCCCCCCAGAGCAACAGCAAGCCGAGAACTCCAGCGAAAACGCCGAGTAAAATTGTTCGCTTAAGAGTCATGCCCCATCCTGAATTCTGCATTCCTCCTCACCTCTCCGTGTCCTCCGATCCTCTGTGGTCAGACTTCTCTTTTCCCTTTTTCCGCGGTAAATCGGTTTTTCAACCCACATAGCCAGAATCGGGGAAAAATATTCTGCTTGCTTCTGTAGAGGAGCCTGTTACTCTGACGTCCTGGTCCCTTACTCGTTCTGTTTTCAATTGCAAAGCCCGTAATGACCTGAAACTAAACTGATCCTGCGGGTAGTTATGTCCGTATGGAACGAGGATACACATGTCTACAAAACTCTACGTCGGCGGTCTCAGCTGGGATACGACCGATACCACTCTGCGTCATTCTTTCGAAGCGCATGGCTCCGTTCACGAAGCCATCGTCGTTATGGATCGCTATACCGGAAAATCTCGCGGCTTCGGCTTCGTGACTTTTGCCGATGAGAACTCTGCTCGCACCGCAATCTCTGCCATGAACGGCACCGATCTCGACGGACGCAGCATCACCGTTTCTGAGGCGCAAGAGCGTTCTCGCAACGACGGTGGATTCTCGGGCGGCGGACGCGACAACAATCGTGGCGGCGGACGCCGCGACAACCGTAACCGCTGGTAAGAAAAGCGGGCCCGGCACTCTCCTGAGTTCCGGGCCTTCTCATCTTGATAAAGTCTTTCCGTCAGCACCTCAGAGCGCCTTCCGGTGCAGTCGCTTCAGCCAGTGATCCGCAGTTTCCCGCCCGCCACAGCCGAGCCTCGCAATCATACTTCATCTCATCACAGGAGCTGCACATGGCAAATAAGGGACGACTGAGCTTTGAAAAACGCCAGAAAGAAATCAAAAAGAAAGAAAAACGGCAGGAAAAGCTCGAACGCCGAACGCTTCGTAAAGAAGCAAAGCTGAACGGCGATACCGTCGAGCAGGATACGTTAACCGCAACCGACGCCACAGAAACAACAGACCAGGCCTCTGCTACAGAAGCACAAGGCGAAACGCAAGAAAACCCCTCTGAGGAACCCTCTTCGGGAGAATCCTCTGATTCCTCGCCGGAATAATCTGCTCCAGACCGTCATTGCCGACCGCTGAAATTTCAGAGGATGCAGAGTTAAAAAGTCTCCGCGTAAATCCGTATCGGCGGCTTCGTCATGCACTTCCCGGCAGCGTCAGAAGGCGTTTTCCAGCGCTCGCTGCTTTACAGAAAAAATCTGAGAACACTGGCCGGGATGCGGTTTTATTTTCTACTTGCAGCCAGAGGAAGTACAAAAAAACCGGAACTGCAATCGCCTATGAATCAGATCCACGCTCCTATCGAAACGCCGGAAGCGATCCGCAGCTCGCTCTCAGAACCCGAGTTCTACGGCTATGTGCTCCAGCATACGATTCCCGATCCTGATCCGGATTACGAACAGCTTCATAAGAAGCTGAAAAAATCCAAGCTTGAGCTGACGCGGGATCACGGCATCAAGGGCCGCCAGCACTTTATCCTTTTGAAAGATCCCGACGTCGTCATCTACCCCGTTATCCGCAAGACCCGTTTCATGATGAAGGACGGGAAGAAATTCCTTGAACTGCATTCAGCCATCAGCGATTTCTTCGGCGAGAACGGCGCCTACATGCCTCGTGCGTGGATTGTGATGACGTCGACGCTCTGCTCAAAGACCGGTCGGTTCCTGCTTGAGAACGATTTTATGATCAGCTCTCTCATCCAGGACGGCCAGATGTACGAAGACTGACCTGTTTATTCAGGCAGGTTGAATATCGCTTCTTCCGTCCGTAATGCTTGACCGCTTTCTTCGCCGGATTACGATCCGGCATGCGCTCGAACTCCACCGTTGAAATCCTCTTTGAACAGATCCTCGAATCGATCGAGGCGACGACGCAGTGGTCCGATCGGGTCGAGAGCGTCGTCGAGATCCCGCAAGATGTAGAGCGCCATCTTCTGCGCACGGCAGAGCTTGTTCGTATGCTTCCCGAGACGAGCCGGCTGCGCCTCGAAACCACCAACTACCGGCGCATCATGGCCATGCGCAATGCTATCGTACATAGCTTTCTCGGCCGAAACGTTCCCGGCCTGATGCAGATGATCCGCAACGACATACCGATCTTGAAAAAGCAGATCGGCATGCAGATGAGTCGCACCTGAAATACCGATTCCTGAAAGGGAATCGGGGCCGTCAGGAGTCTCGTTGCCAGAGTTCGGCATCTCCGGATAACCTTTCTTTAATGGCCTTATTGATGGCCAGCCAGTATGGATTTTCCTCGATATCTTCAAGATACACCTGATTGCGCAGCTTCCAGCAGGGATATTCATCGACCGTTCCCGGAAGGTTAGGCTGATCCATCTCTCCCGTCAGATCATACAGCGAGACGATGAAAAGCCTTGAGCCGCTCAGCGAAACGTAGCGGTGGATGGCCGACGACAGCTCGGGGTCCATCGTCATCGTTTCGTCCATCTCTTCGGTTTTCAGGTCGTTCGCCTCAAGCGCTCGCAGCATGGCGTTACGGTCGCTCTTTCTTTCGAGGCGAGCCTGCTCGGCAGCACCGTCGGTCAGGATATTCAGGCGATGTCGCTCTTCGATGTCGCGGCCCAGCCAGAATCCGGCAAGCGTCGGCAGATCATGCGTGTTGATCGTCGCAATCGAATCGCGCTTGTATTGATCCGGTCGCAGGAATTCGCCCGAGCCGTACTCTTTCTCGAAATACAGCACCTTCCAGGAATATATATTGCGGCGCTCCATCTCGAGGCGCACCTCATGAGGAACCGTTCCCAGATCTTCGCCGATAATGGCCGTGCGATTGCGAACGCTTTCCAGCGCGAGAAGCGAGAATAGCTCTTTTGATGGATAACGCACATACGTGCGCGAGATACCGTTCACCTCTTCGACGATCCAGAACAATCGGTACAGCCACATCACATGGTCGATGCGCAGAATACCGTTTCGCAGCATATTCGCACGCAGAAGCTCGATAAATGGTCGGAACTGATACCGTTTGAGCGCCTCGGGCACCCAGACGCTCAAGCCCCAGTTCTGACCCGACGGCGAGAACGGATCGGGCGGTGAGCCGGCCCGGGCCGATCTCGAGATCAATCCCGGTCTGTACAGATGATTCGTCTTCACCTCGGCGCCGTCAGGAGCGGCACCGACGGCAAGATCGATATAGAGCGATAATCCGATCTCGCGCAGCTCTTCGCGCACATCTTCAAACTGAAGACGCACACGCCAGAAGAGATACATATAAAAATGTATCTGATCTTCATGGTCCTGAACGAAGGCCTGGTACCAGACCGATCCGGGTTGAAAGAGGTCTTCGGGCGGATCGATCGAACCGAAGACGTCGGCGGCGACTTCATACAGCGCATGGATAAAGACGTCGGGGTTCGCCGTCTTCCAGTGTTCCAGTTGCTCCCGTTCGCGCTCAAACTGTGGATGCGTTTTAAAGCAATGATACAGATCTTCGAGAAGATCCTTCTTCCAGTCGTAGATCAGATCGTAGTTGATCACATCCTTCTTCTTCTCCGCTTCCATCACGTCATGCAAAGAGGCGAATCGCATGCGTGCCTCGTCGCAGGCCTTCCATTCCTGCATGCTCTGCAGATGCAGGAAGAGCGGATGAATAGAGATGCGACTCGACGGATAATAAGGGCTGCGCAATCCCGGACGATTGAGAAAGAGGGCATGAAAGGGCGATACGCCGATGACGCGATAGCCCGCTGCGGCCGCCTTGCGCCCGAGAAGCAAGAGATCGTTAAAATCGCCGATGCCCATATTCTGCCGCGAACGCAGAGCATACATCTGCACCGCAATGCCGGCAGCCTGCGGCAGATCGCCGTGCAGATCAAAAAAGTCGAAGGCCCGAGCCGGAGCAATGGCGAGTACGCTCTTCCCGATCTGAACGTCTTCGTGAAAATAGGTGATGTCATAATAACCCGTTTCAAGAGGAACGGGGATAACGGTCTTCAGATGCAGAATACGAACATGATGGTTATGCAGCTCTTCTCCGAAAAGGGAAGATACATAGCGCATGCGTCGGGATTCAATAAGCTCAATGTTCTGAGATCCGTCTTTGCGATTCAGTTTAAAACGAGCTACTTCCCGTCCCGACTCGTCGCTGATAACGCAGGAGATCTCATCGACGACCGATTCAGGTATTCGCAGGTCCGGGCCAGGCGAGCGAAAGCGCTTCTCGCCCGTATGAGTCGTTACGACGACGGGATCGACCGGATTATGCCATATCTCAAACTCACGTCTCTGCGCCACACGCTCAAGCGAAGCGGGATCGCGCACCGGAAATCCACAGGCGCGCAGAACGCGATACAGCTCGGAATGCGACAGAACCGTCTCTTTGCCCGAAAGATCGACATACGACGTTTGAATGCCCACTTCATCCGAAAGATCGAGAAGCACTCGTTCGCGAAGCCCGCGCCGGACGTGCGCTTCTTTCCACCCGCGTTCGGCCTTGAGAACTACGACCGTATATGCAGGGAGCTCTACCTGCTCTCTCGGCAGGAAGAAACGACCGTCGGCCATGCGGCTCTGCATGGTGCTCATGAAGGCGTCGATATCGGACTCGATAAAGTAGCGCACGTCATCCTGATCGAGCTTTTCCAGATCATCCGTTGTGAGAAGGGTTTGATCGGTACGCAGAAGCGTTTTCCATCTTGCTGATGGATTTTCAGGAATCGTGAAATCGGCGGCTCGACCGGAATGATTGAAAAGGACGAAAAGCGTATCGCCCTGCATGGTGCTGTAGAAATCCGCACGCACGCCGAACTCCGAAGGCAGAAGCATTCCGAAGATGGCATCAGGCTGATTCCAGTCGTCGGCGCTCATTTCGCGTCCTTCGGGATGCATCCAGTATACGTCCTTCATGTCCATGACGCTTAACTTTTCGCCGAGAAAGAAATCCTTGCGGCGCAACACTTCATTATGTTTTCGCAGATGAATCAGAAAACGCGTGAAGGCCATTAGCTCGCGACCCGTATCGTCGGGATTCCAGTTCACGTAGCTGATCTCGTTCGCCTGACAGTAGGCGTTATTGTTTCCTTTCTGAGTGCGATGCATCTCATCGCCGGCATGCAGCATGGGCACGCCCTGCGAGAAAAAGAGAGTCGTCAGAAGATTCTTCTGTTTCTGCAATCGTATGCGCAGGATTTCGGCATCATCGGTCTCGCCTTCAACTCCATGGTTCTCGCTGTAATTCTCAGGCGAGCCGTCCATGTTATTCCAGCCGTTCGGCTCGTTGTGTTTCTGTGAATAACTCACAAGATCGCGAAGCGTAAAGCCGTCATGGCTGATGATATAGTTGATGCTCGCCTGAGGGCGGCGATCTTCACGGCTATAAAGATCGCTCGATCCGCTGATGCGCGTTACAAACTCAGGAAGGTTCCCGTGTTTGTCGTTTACGACGCGGCGCACCGTATCGCGATAGTGTCCGTTCCACTCCGCCCATCCCGGCGGGAAGTTCCCCACCTGGTATCCGCCTTCGCCGAGGTCCCAGGGTTCGGCGATAAGCTTCACTCGCGAAATAACGGGATCCTGTTGAATGATATCAAAGAAAGACGCAAGACGGTCGACTTCGAATAACTCTCGGGCAAGCGCCGAGGCGAGGTCGAAGCGGAAGCCGTCGACGTGCATCTCCTGGATCCAGTAACGCAACGAATCCATGATCATCTGTAAGATGCGAGGATTGCGCAGGTTCAGCGTATTCCCGCAGCCGGTAAAATCCTGATAGAGATCGAGACGATCTGGATAATGACGGTAGTACGATAGATTATCGATGCCGCGAAAGGACAGCGTCGGTCCCGTATGGTCGCTTTCGGCCGTGTGGTTATACACAACGTCGACGATGACTTCGATGCCCGCCTGGTGCAGAATACGCACCATCGATTTAAATTCGTTAATCGAGTCCTCTCTGGAGCCGAGGCCATAACGACGGTTCGGAGCGAAGAAACTGAGCGGATTGTAGCCCCAGAAATTCTCAAGGCCTCTTTTTACGAGGTGATACTCTGAAATCGAATGATGTAGCGGCATGAACTCGACGGCGGTGACGCCCAGCCCTTTCAGGTAGTCGATGACAGGGTCTGAGGCGAAGCCCGTATAGGTGCCGCGTAACTCTTCGGGAATCAGCGGATGTAACTGTGTGAAGCCGGCAAGGTGGGCCTCATAGATGACGGTATCGCGCCAGGGGATGGCCGGCGGCCGGTCGTCGCCCCAGTGAAACGAAGGATCGACGACCGCTCCCAGAGGGGCGTAAGGAGCGCTATCGGTCGTGTCGGCTTCGTTAAAGCTATAAGGATAACGGTAGCCGAAAAGCGAAGGATGCCAGGTAAGATCGCGACCGATAGATAGGGCATAAGGGTCAAGCAACAGCTTCGCCGGATTAAAGCGATGCCCTGATGCCGGATCATACGGCCCTTTCACCCTGTAACCGTAAAGCTGTCCGGGCCGGACGCCCATCACGTAACAATGCCATACGTGATGGGTCCGGTTTTTCATCGGAATGCAGAGCGACTCGGATTTTTGATTCGCCCCATCGAATAAACAGAGCGTGACGGCCTCGGCATGCTGGCTGTAGAGAGAGAAGTTCACACCGGCGCCATCCCAGGTGGCGCCGAGCGGGTATGGCTGGCCTTCAAGGATCTTTATCTGTAACATTGCTGCTCTCGCACCTTATCGGGTGCCCCCTTTACGGTATTTGGATTTCTCGACGAGAGGGCGGGACTGTCTATCACATTCTGCCCGGCTCTCCTCTGGAAAACAGCCTTCAGCGAAGACACAATATATGTAACGAATTCAGCTTCTTTACAGGCTGTTCGAATATTTTTCCAGATTTCAGATCAGCTACCGTAAAATTTGATTGAATTTCGACGGATAAACCTTTAGAATGCTTTCTCGATAGTGGAGCTTTTCCGCTATCGCTGTAAACAAAAGTCGGCCACAAAATTGACATAAAGAGAGCGAGGCCGCAGGCAACTCAGCGTTAAGACGGAGTCTCAACGCCATCCCCCCATAAACTGCCGGAGTTTTCACCGTTATCTAAGATGAAGCGATATCGTATTTTAATGATTGGTTGGGAATACCCCCCTCATATCACCGGAGGCCTTGCCGTGGCATCGCGAGGTCTGGCCCGCGCCCTTGGAGCTCTCGGCCATACGGTGTATTTTGTCGTGCCCAGGGTGACCGGCGATGAACCGCGCGACCCTAATGTGACCGTAATCGGCGTTAACTCGAAAGAAATCCCGCTTTCGCCCGAGGAACTGCAGCAGTTTCTACTCGATACGATGCACCTATATGGAACGAGCGTCTATGCGCGTCCCGAAAGCCTCAGTGAAGCGCGCGAACTTGCGACTAAGGTGCTTCGCGGGCTTCCGATGAATGCCATGCAGAGCATGGCCGAGCTGCAGGGCGGCTACGGCGATCGACTGTATTCCGAAATCCAGGCCTTTGCCGAATTCGTTTCGCGTATCGCTGCCCATCTCTCTTTTGATCTTATCCATGCGCACGACTGGATGACGTATCCGGCCGGGCTCTATGCCGCCCATGTTTCGGGTAAACCTCTCTTTGCGCACGTTCATGCCACGGAATATGATCGATCGGGCGATCATCCGAACCAGTATGTCTATGATCTGGAGCGGCATACCTTCCTGAACTGCCAGGGCGTGATCACCGTCAGCAATTATACGAGATCCATTCTCATATCGCGATATGGCGTTCCCGCCGATCGCGTTCATCCGGTCTACAATGCCGCTGAGTTTGATTTACAGTATCAGGGAGAAGTACAGCGTCCGCTGCGTGAGAAGATCGTACTCTTCCTTGGCCGAATCACCTTTCAAAAAGGGCCGGATTATTTTGTGCGGGCCGCACGCAAGGTCATCGAAGAATACGGCAACGTGCGCTTTGTGATGGTCGGCGCCGGCGACATGTATCATCGTATGATTGAGATGGCCGCCGACCTCGGTATCGGCCGCTATTTCCACTATACGGGCTTTCTCAAACGCCCCGATATCGACCGTATCTTCCGTATGAGCGATCTTTACGTGCTGCCTTCCGTTTCTGAGCCTTTTGGTATCTCCGTGCTTGAGGCGATGGTCGCCGGCGTTCCCGTTATCGTTTCGCGCCAGTCCGGGGTTTCAGAGGTCATCGATCACTGTATCAAGGTGAACTTCTGGGATGTGGACGAGATGGCCCATCACATTCTGCGCGTTTTACAGGATGACGGGCTGCATCGTCAGCTTGCCGATGGCGGTCGCTCCGAGGCACTCGGTCTTTCCTGGGAAGAAAGCGCAAAAAATATCGGCAATATCTACGGAAAGATCGTCAACGGTAAGAAGAGAATATGATATCAGTCTGTTTCTATTTTCAAGTGCATCAACCCTACAGATTGAGGCATTACAGCTTCTTCGACATCGGCCAGGACAACTATTTCGACGATCAAAAGAATCGTGAAGTTCTGCTCAAAGTGGCGAATAAATGCTATCTTCCCATGAATCGCCTTTTGCTGAAGATGGCAAAAGAACATAAGGGCGAATTCCGTTTTACCTTCTCTCTGACCGGAACGGTCGTCGAGCAGTACCGGCAATGGTGCCCCGAGGTGCTCGACCTGTTTCGTGCGCTCGCCGATACGGGGTCCGTTGAATTCCTATCTGAAACCTACTATCACTCGCTGGCGGGCATCTACTCCGAAAAGGAGTTTCGCGAACAGGTCAAGATGCATGCGAAGCTCATGCGCGACGAATTCGGCGTTACGCCGACGTCTTTTCGCAATACCGAGCTGATCTTCAACAACCACATCGGCTGGGTCGCCGCCGATATGGGATTCCGCTCCATCGTCACCGAGGGCACCGAACGCATCCTCGGATGGCGCAGTCCGAACTTTCTGTACGTGCCGCGTTACAGTCCGCAGATTCGCACGATGCTGAAGAACTATCGACTGAGCGACGATATCGCCTTCCGCTTCTCGGATCGCGGCTGGACGGAATGGCCGTTAACCGTCGAGAAGTTCGCCCCCTGGGTGCATAACGTCGCCGGGAACGGCAACGTAGTCAACCTGTTCATGGACTATGAAACGTTCGGCGAACATCAATGGGAAGATACGGGTATCTTTCGTTTCATGGAGCACCTGCCCCGCGCCATCTGGACGCACCCGGATTTTCAATTCCGCACGGTCACTGAGGCGGCTCGCAAACACGAGCCCGTCGGCGAGGTTGAAACGGATCATCCGATCTCCTGGGCCGATATGGAACGCGATCTTTCCGCATGGACGGGTAACTCCATGCAGCGTGAAGCGCTTTCCACCATCTACGAACTCGAAGAGCCCATCAAGCGCATCGGCGATCCCCGGCTGCTTGAGAACTGGCGCAAGCTGCTTACATCCGACCACTTCTATTATATGAGCACGAAGTTCTGGCAGGATGGCGACGTTCACAAATACTTCAGCCCATACGGCACTCCGCATGAGGCCTATGTGTATTTTATGAACTGCGTCGCCGATCTGCGTCAGCGCGTGCAAAACGCCGTCGCATGGCAATGAAAGCCTGTAACCTCACCGGTTGGTTAGCTTATAAAGGGCGTTCAGGCTTTAATTATGCCTGTAAATCAATAGAGCCAGGTCGTCGCGGAAGTCATGGTCGGTGAAGGCGTCGAGACGCCGCACGATTCTTTCACAGAGAAGTGAGAGCGACTCGCTCCGATGCTCAAGGAGCAACGGAATGAGTTCGGCCTCGCCGAACGATACGAGCTGCCTGTTAAGAGCCTGTGTGAGCCCGTCCGTAAAAAGCAGAAGCGTATCGCCCGCGCTCATAGTGATCTCTTCGGGTGTGGCCGGAACATAGAACATCGTATGCAGGATCGTTCCCGGCGCATTCAGATACTCGATGCTTCCGTCGGCTCGAAGTAGAATCGGCTCTTCATGGCCTGCCCGCGCATAACGTAAGCGTCCGCTCTGGCGATCGATCCATACGGCGCAGGCGGTCAGGTATTGATCGCCGAATTTGTCGGTTAACGATCTATAAAGTCGTCCGATCACTTCGGCCGGGCGATCGGCACAGTCGCTCCAGAAACCCGACAGCGACATCTTCACCATCGAAGAGAGCAGCGAGGCGCCGATACCGTGACCCGAAACGTCGCAGATAAAAAGCCCGAGTCCGTCCTTCGTATCAAGGATATCGAGAAAATCGCCGCCGACCAGGTGCATGGGTCGAAAGGCATATTGCAGCTCTGTCGAACCGACGCTTTCAGGAAGCGCAGGCAGCAGGCTTTTCTGCAGATTGCGGGCGATTTCAAGCTGCATCTCATATTCGCGAGCGGTCACCCGTAGCTGACTGTATCGCTCCCCGAGTCCGAGAGAAAAGATCAGCATATCGACGGCCGATCCGAAAAGCAGCATGTTCGACGTGAAGAGGTTATAGGGCAGGGCTCCGACCGACGCCAGGGCATAAAGGAAGGCTCCTGAGAGCAGCAGCACCCAGGCAGTCATCAGATAACGGGCTGGCCGCACCTTCAACATGAGTCCGCGAACGCTGACGACGAAAATCACCGGCACGGAGAGCAGCACGACGGCCTGCGTGAGAATGGAAACCGTCCTGACATACGGACCGATGCTAACGATGGCAAGTAAAAGCGCGACATAGCGCAGAGCACTGAGAATCAAATCGAGCAGGTGAGCGTACCTGGCCGAGTCGATATAGCGCTGAATAAAGCGAATACCGAAGAAAAGGGCGATATTCATGAAGAACGGATGGGCCCGATCGGTCCAGTAAACGGCATCGGGCCAGAAGTACTCGTAGGCAAAACCCGTAAGCGAGGTGACGCCAAGGGCAAAAGCGACAAGGAAATTCAAATAGTCGACGGAAACGGCGTCACGAACGACGAGAAAGAGAACGGCGTTATACAGAAGCATGACGAACAGGATGCCGAAATAGATACCGTAAAGCAGCCGCTCATTTGCATTATGACGCTCATAGGCATGCTCTTCGTAGATCTGTAGCGGAAAACGCAACCCGTTCGTCGTTTCATAGCGAAGCATGACGTCGAGCGTTTCGGCCGGTTCCAGATGAACGCGCAGGCTCTGAAGCCTGGAGTCTACTTCTCTCTCGTAAAAAGGAACGTTGTCGCCGAGCTGAAGCGTTCGCTCCGAACCCGTCGACGATCGCAGTCGCACGTCGACTCTATCGCATCCCTGTGGGGCGACGATCAAGGTGCCCGAAAAGGGACGATTCTTCTCAGCTTTGAGCTGTAATCTGATCCACCACGCAGACTGCGTATAACCCACCTGTTTGCTTTTTGTAAGAGGCAGAGAAAAGGACTCTGCATCAATAGTATCGAAACTGAATTCGTGCTTCCTGTCTTCAAGAACAGAGGCGCAGTCATGCAGCGATTTTACATCGCTGCTCAGAAGGCAGGGCTCGGCCTGAAGAAGCCCACTCGTCAGCAACGCAATGACGACTGCCATCGGCCTCAGCAATGTCAGCAGCTCTTGAAGACGACGGGCAGTCACAGCACTACGGATTGGATCGCAAAATGACTTCATCGAGAATACGTCCTGCAGCTTCGGGTTGTGCGAGCTGCCCTGCTCTCTCAGTCATTTTTTTATATTCGGATTTTTGCATCAACTTTTCAAGAGCCTCGGCCAGCTCTCGCGGATCCGTATCTTTGCGATCGATGAGAAGGGCCGCCCCGCTTCGTACCGCAACCTCGGCATTGGCCCGTTGATGGTTGTCTGCGGCAAAGGGGTACGGCAGAAGTATCATCGGCAGACGAAAGAGAACCGCTTCGGTGATGTTGCCGGCACCGGCACGGCTGAAGCAGATGTCGGCCTTCTCGAAATGCCTGAAGATATCGGCGTCAAAGCCGAATACGGCGATGCGCTTACGAAGCGGCGCCTGAAGTAAAAAATCCACTCGCTTCTGAAGCTCATCAGCCAGCGATGCGCCGGCCTGCACGATCCAGTTCAGGCGCATCGCAAGCTCGGGATACTCCACCCAGAGCCTCATGAGCATCTCGTTGAGCTGAGCGGCTCCCTGGCTGCCTCCCAGAGCAAGCACGGTGGGATGCGCACGAAGCGTGCGCTTCTTCTTCAAATACGGTGCGGCGCGCTTTCGAAGTTTTATTCGCACAGGGTTGCCGGTCAGCATGCTTGAAGCGTCTTCTTCTCCGAAGGTCAGGAACGTCATTGCGGCAAATCGCTTGAGCATTCTCGTAACCTTTCCCGCTACGGCGTTCTGTTCGCACAGAAAGAGCGGCTTCTTTGCAAGGATCGCAGCGGCGGCGGCAGGCAGAGAAGGATAACCCCCGAGAGCGATCACGGCCGTCGGCTGAAAATGTCGGATTACCGCTGATGCCTGCTTCAGAGCTCGAAAAAAATCGAAGGGAAATCTCAAGACCATGCGAATGTCTTTTTTAAGAGCCGGTGCATCGTAGAATTCGACGGTAAAGGGCATTCCGGCAAATCCCGCATAACCGCGATTACGGGGAATACTCAGGAAGAGCACCTCTGCCTTGCGGGCTACGGCCTCCTCAGCGAGGGCAAGGCCCGGAGATATGTGACCGCCTGTTCCGCCGGCCACAATGAGAAGTCGCGCCGTCTCCTTCATGCTCTTTCTCCAGATAGAGGCAGAACGGCCCGCTGCCGGTTCTGCGAAGTGAAATTCAGTACCAGACCTGCAAGTATATACTGAACGACAAGCGAAGATCCGCCATAGCTCATAAACGGAAGGCTGATGCCCGTCGTGGGCACAACGCCCGTAACGACGAACATATTGATCAACGATTGCAGGCCGAAAAGGATCACGCATCCGGCGGCCGATAGCGAGGCGAAATCCTCGGGCAGCTTCGCTATCAGGCGAATGGCTCGGAAGCAAAAAAATCCGTACAGCAGCACAAGAGCGACAAGCCCGATATAACCGAAATCTTCATAGAACAGGGCGAGTACAAAGTCCGTATGACCGAAGGTCAGGTAACGATGCGCCACGCCCGAAGCAAGATCGGTGCCGGTCCACCATCCGTCGCGAAAGGCGCGAAAGGACATCACAAGCTGATAACCCGCCTCGTAGCGATAGGCGTAGGGATCAAGCCATACCTTCAATCGTTCGAGGCGATACTCCCACAGATAGGCGAGCATAAAAAGAAGCGGCAAAGAGGCGACAAGCACGCCAAGAAGACGCATCACCGGAAAGCCGGTAATAAAAACAAGACAGGCCAGCACGGCGATCAGCGTCACCGTCGTTCCGTACTGAGGCTCAAGAATGATCAGAAGCAATGCAAGCGGAACGGGAGTGCCTCGAATCAGCAGTCGACGCAGATCGCCGCCGCTCTGATAGCGATGCAGAACCCAGGCCGAATACAGAATCAGGGCGATCTTGGCGAACTCAGACGGCTGAAAGGAGACGGGACCGATCTCAACCCAGCGGTGAAAGCTTTCCCGCGACGATGAGACGCTTTTACCGGCTCCCGGCACAAAAACAAGAAGAAGGCCGAGTATGGCGATCATCATACCGGGAACCGTCAGGCGTTCTATAAGCGAAGCGGGAAGAAAGATGATGACAAGGAAGGCCGTCAGACCGACGACGGTCCAGACGATCTGTCGGTTAACGTAGTAAAACGGATCTTTCATGTCGATGTCAGACATGACGGCAGAGGCGCTGTACAGGGCGATGAGACCGACAAGGCCGATCATCAGCACGTTCAAAAAGAGCAGTCGGTCCACCCGCCTCGTCATTGCAGGGCCAGCCTTCGGAAGTGCTCCCCCCTCTCTTCATAGTTGCGATAGGCATCCTGCGACGCGCAGGCCGGGCTGAGCAGAATCACGGAATCGGGCTGCGTCGAACCGCCGAAATAGGCCGTCGATCGCCTTGCCTCGCGCAGCGCTTCATAAAAGGCCTCCTCAAGACCTGCAAAACGACGCGTCACCCCTGTCTGCTCGGCGATCTTATCGGCCGCCTTGCCGAACGGATAGATGCGCAATCCCTCGCCTTCTCGAAAAAGAGAGAAGTCCGAGTTCTTATCAAGGCCTCCAAGAAGCAGATATACCTTCTTACCTGGAAAGGAGGCCACGGCTGAAAGGGCCGCATGCACCGTCGTCGCCTTGCTATCGTTCACAAATATGACGCCTTCGCGTTCGACGACGATCTCCTGTCTGTGTGGAAGACCGCGAAAAGATTTCAGACCGCGCAGAACCCTTTCATAAAAGGCCGTCGCCGCATAGCCCCCGTCGACGCCTTTTTTCAGAAGGGCCTCGATGCCGGCAAGTGTCATCACCGCATTGCGGCGATTGGTTTCACTGTTTACGGCAAACTCCGACCACGCGAGAGTAGCGTCGCCCAGGCGCGCCGCAGGTTTATCTTCGCCGACCTCGGTTAACACAGAGTTCAGTCTACCGGGGAATTCGTCGGCGCCGATTCCGAGCTCATGGCATGTGGCTAAAATACCGGGGCCGATAACGGCGAAGTCCTCTTTTTCTTGCAGTGAAAAAAGATTCAGCTTTGCCCGCAGATAATCCGCCATGCCGGCATAGCGATCGAGATGATCGGGAGCGATGTTAAGAAGCAGACCGACATCGGGCTTGAAATAATGAAGATCTTCAAGCTGATATGAAGAGCATTCGCAAACAAAGACCGTCGTCGGCTGAAGAACGGCAGCCGAAAAAGGAAGGCCATAGTTTCCGCATTCAAGCGCCTGTATGCCCGCTTCACGCAGAAGATGGGCGATCAGAGCGGTCGTCGTCGATTTTCCGTCCGTTCCGGTGATGGCGACGATGCGGGCATTGCCGGTATTCTTCTTTAAGTAAAGGTAACCGAGGTCAAGATCTCCGATGATCGGGATGCTGAGATCCCGCGCCCGCGCGAAAAGCGGACCGGAAAGAGGAACGCCGGGAGAGACGAAGACGATCTCGATCTGGTGTTCGGTTAACAGATCGGCATCCTCGCGCGGACGCACGTCGATCATACCTTCGAGCGAGCCGTCGGTCTTGCGATCAGTTCCGTACACGACGGCGCCGAGGCCTGTCAGCAGATCGGCCATGGCACGCCCCGTTTTCCCGAGCGCTCCGGTAACGAGCACGCGGCGGCCTTTCAGATCGAGACTTGCAATATCAAGCATCACTGAATCCGGAGCGTCGAAAGGCTGATCAGGCTGAGGATGATTCCGACCAGCCAGAAGCGAACGACGACGCGCGTCTCGGGCCATCCGCCTAACTCAAAATGATGATGTATCGGCGCCATACGGAAGATGCGCTTGCCGGTAAGCTTGAAAGAGGCGACCTGAAGAATGACCGAAAGCGCCTCGACGACGAAGATACCGCCGGCAATAACAAGCAGCAGCTCTTTCTTGATGAGAATCGCCGACATGCCAAGCGCTCCGCCCAGGCTTAACGATCCCGTATCGCCCATAAACACGCGGGCCGGAGGAGCATTGAACCACAGAAATCCGATGCCCGAACCGGCAAGAGCGGCCAGGAAGACAGCGATCTCATGGGCGTTCTCAACATACGGAAGGTTCAGATAATCGGCCGTGCGCGGAGTACCGGCAAGATAGGCCATCGCTCCGAAGGTGACGGCGACGATAGAGACGTTACCGATCGCAAGGCCGTCAAGGCCGTCGGTAAGATTCACCGCGTGTATAGAACCGAGAATGACGACGAACCAGAAGACAAGACCGATGACAAGAGGAAGGGCGAAAAGCGGTTCTTTAAAGAAAGGCATGAAGATGGAGGTCAGTTCGTAGTCGATGCCCTTATCGCGGTTAACGACCTCGGGAGTCGCCCACCAGTAATTCAGCAAAAAGAAGCCGGCGATCAGAATCGTCAGACCCATCTTCATGCGGGCGCTGAGGCCTTTTTTATTTTTGAGCACGACCTTCGTATAATCGTCGGCGAATCCGATCATTCCCAGAAAGATCGTGCAGAGCAGCAGCGTCAGAAACATCGGATGTTCGAGGTTGCCAAAAAGCAGACAGGCCACCGTAAGGCTTGTGAGAATCAGGATGCCGCCCATCGTCGGCGTACCGGCCTTCACCTGATGCGACTGCGGACCGTCTGACCGGATCGTCTCGCCGAATTTCAGAACGGTCAGCCAGCGAATCATGCGATCCCCGAAGAAAAACGCAACAAGCATGGCCGTTGTCGCCGCCAGCAGAGCGCGAAAGCTCACGTATCCGAACAGGCGAAAGAAGCCCGGCAGCTCGAAATGACTGTAGATCAACTCAAACATATTCCCTATCCTTTTCCAAGCAGCTCACGCAAAACGGGCAAAACCCGCTCCATGCGCGCGCTGCGAGATCCCTTCACAAGAATACCGTCAAATCCGCCGACCTGATCCGGATGCTCTTTCAGGTACGTCGACAGACTGAGCGAATCAGAGAAATACTTTCCTTCATCGCCGCCCGCTTTTCCGCCGGCTTTCCTGAAGGCGGCATGCATCCCCTTCACGTCGACATTCCCACAAACGAAAAGATCGGCAAAACCGGCATCATACAGATCGTCCCCAACCTGCCTGTGACCGGCCTCGCTGAAATGCCCGAGCTCGGCCATATGCCCTGCCAGACAGAGCAGGCGCCCCGAGGGCAGCAGCTCCCGCAGCGTGCGAATCGACTGACGAAACGAATCCGGATTGGCGTTATAGGTATCGTCGACGATAAGCGTCGAGCCTGCTCTCTCCGTGCGAAAGCGACCGCGAGCCTGCGGCCTCAGAGCGGCCGTGCAGGCCTCAAGGCCTTCGCCGAACCCGGCATGCTGAAGCAGAAGCACACAGGCCAGGATGTTCGACGTCATCGCAGCGCCGGCGTACTCGCCCGACGAATAAAGCGTGTCGTCCAGCCGGAATCCCGAGCCTTCGTAGAGGGCCCGGCGTATCTCCCCTCCCCCTTGTGAATCGGGTGCCTTTGCTATATCGTCGGTGATCAGCTCAAAGAGGATGGGGCGCACCTTCGCCTTTGCCGCCTGCTCCTGTAAGAGCGCATGGCCCGGGGCCACAGCCGGGTAGACAATCACACCGCCGCTCATGCCTGTGAGGATCTCAAGCTCGGCCGCCGCCACTTCCTCTATTGAAGAAAAGAACTCCATGTGCTCAAAGCCGATGCTCGGAACGACGCAATGATGCGCCCTCACGATGCGGCTCAGATGCTCGATCTCGCCCGCATGATTCATGCCGATCTCAAGCACGGCAACCGACGCCGTATCGGGAAGGGAGAGCAGCGAAAGCGGAACGCCCAGATGATTGTTCCAGTTACCGGGTGTTGCGAAAACGGCATCGTCACCAAGGCGGCATCGCAGAAGCGAGGACAGGATCTCTTTTGTAGACGTCTTACCGTTTGAGCCGACGACGGCAAAGATGGTTCCGTTATAATGACTTCGTCGGATGGCTGCCATGCGCTGTAGCGTATGCAGCACGTCGGCACAGCAGAGGATCGCAATATCGGAGCCGTCCGGATTCCCATTCCGGATGCCGTTCAAGTCCTGGTCCGGGCCGGTCGCTCTGATATCCTCTCTCATGGCCTCTTGCACGGCCACTCGCACCTCATCGACGCGGCCCTGCTCCACTAAAAGAGAAGTAGCGCCGTTTGCAACGGCAGCCGCAGCATAAAGATGGCCGTCGGTGTTCTCTCCTTTCATGCAAACAAAGAGATCGCCTGCTCTGGCCTCACGCGAATCGAGCACCGCTCGCTCAATGCGAAGCTCGCTACGATCGAATCCGATCACGCCGGCAGAGGTCAGGTCGGCTGCCGAAAGAACACACATAAACCCGATTTTTTCCTCTGCCCGGCGCGGGCAACTCTTCCCGTACAGGACAGCCGAATGCCGCCCGTATTCGCCGACAAATTAGCCTGCAATCAGATGCGCGTAAAACGCTGCACGTCTGCCATCGCTCCTTTGCGCTGATCGGCCGGCTGCCAGATCGCCTTCACACGATCGCCGACGACAACGTCACCGTCGAGCAGATGATAGAAATGCGTGCTTGCTCCGTCGAGCTTGATGTATCCATACGTGTAGGGCGGCTTCGCCGGCTGTCCGGGGAATTCCAGATGAACGGTTGTGCAGCTTTCGACGACGCCCGTATCGGGAAGCGCCACAAACTCGAAGGCATCGGCAAAGCAAACGCCGCAGTATAACTTTGGCGGTACCTGAACTCTCTGGCACTTCGAACATACGGTTCCGTAGAAGCGTCCTTCATGCTGCAGGCCGTCATAGAAGCGCGAGAGCGCCGAACCGCAATGCCATTCATACTCGATGCGCAGACTACCCTCGACGACCGACACGCCTTCTCGAAGCCTGCGTTCCTCTTCAAGTAGAACGGAGGTATCGACTGAGCCATCTTCTTTTCGCAGAAAGGCATCTACGATCTGCACGTCGTCGACGACGATGCCCTTGCGTCTGTAGAACTCGCGCATCTGGCGCTCGTCTTCTTTTGCGTTCTGGCGCAGAATGACCATCCCCCTGTTTTTGCGCCCGCGAGCGACAACGGCATCAATCACTGCCGGATGAGTGTAAAGCTGCTCGGTGAGCGGATCAACGTCCGCAGAGTCGCTCACCGAGGATACGGTCGCATAACGCTGCTCAAACTCCTTTTTCAGAGAGGGAGGAATTACGCCGCTCTGCACGAACGTCACACTATTGAATTTCCACAGATGCGTCGATCGAGCGGCAGCCTGATAAAAATAAGCCGGCGCAATGAGCAGAACCCGGCCATGCTGCTCGCAAAAGGCCTGCACCTCATAGAGAAGAGAATGCACCGAGAAGAGCTCTGCCTGAATCACGTGCGCTTTTTCAAGCAGCCCGTTGCCGCCCGCCCGCAGCGACTCCGGCTGTGGCGTGACGACGATCACCTGATCGACCTCGCCTGCCTTGCTTCGAATAACATCAAGCGCCGCTTCATCGATTGCTGCGACGGCTTCCCGTCTTGCATGCGCCGGTTCTGTCTGTGCCGGTTCTGCATGCACCGATTCCTCCTGGACCTGACCGGAGTTATCCGCCACAAGAAAGCAAGGGCCGGCGAATACAAGCGCCGCTCCGGGCTTGAGTACATCAAGCATAGACTCGTCGGCACAGACGCGATGAACGAAGGGCGCCTTCAAATCGGGATGCGAGATCAGAGCAAGAAAGGAGCGCTGATCGTCCACGCCCTCAATACCGTTTCGCCCCGGCCAGCCGTCATAGAGAAGCGATCCTGCTTCAAACAAAAAGCCATGCACTGACAGAGGCCTTCGGTCGGGCTGCCCGGAGTCAGGAGACACATCAGATTGCGCAAAACCCGGATCCTGAGAAATGCCCGGATAGAACTGCCCATCCGTAGAAAAAAGCTCCTTTCGTTCGAGCGACTTCAGAAAGTCGCCGATCAAGCCGCCGGGCGTCCAGCGGTGCTGCAGTTCAACGGCGCCCTGTACGATACGCGGATGTTCCGTTACCGGAAGGTCTATCTTCATTTCTCTGCCCTCACATCGTCGATCGAGCGTTCTTTTGAAAGGATGCTGATGCTGTGAAATTGAATGGCGCCGCCCCAGCCATGGGCCAGACCGATACGCACGTCGGGAATCTGTCGATCGCCGGCCCGTCCGGTTAACTGTAAGACTATCTCTGCCTGACGTATCATCGAGCTCGCTCCGACCGAACTGTTTGAGAGAACGCCGCCCGACGGATTCACGGGAATCCCGCTCACAAGCCCCGGATGTCGTTCGACGGCCTGCCAGCCTTCGCCATGACCGCAAAGGCCGAGGCCTTCATACCAGATCATATGCTGGCTTGAGAAGGCATCATAGATCTCCATGATATCGATCTCAGGCGTGGCGATGCCGGCGCGATCATAACAGAGCTGCGATGCCCGACGCAGCGCTTCGGGCCAGGTCCAGTCTCGATCCACGTGATTCATGCCGTCCGAGACGGCCGCCATCGCCTGAATATAGACGACGGGCAGACGCCGGCGCTCGGCCAGATCGGCTCTCTGCACGATCAGAGCGCAGGCGGCGTCGCTTGTGGGGCAGGAATCGAGCAGACGCAGCGGAGTGGATAACCAGTCCATACGAAGAGCGGCCTCTTCGGTCAGGCCGGGTAGACGTAGCTGTGCGTAAGGGTTATTCATAGCGTTTTCACGCATCTTCACGCCGATGCGGGCCAGATGATGACCGTCGGCATCGGGATAACGCTTCATGTACATCGATGCCTGATTGGCGACGGCCGAAGGAGCGCCTGCGGCAAAATCCCGTCCGAGCAGCGGCGAATAAACAAGCGAAAGACCGTATTGTACGGCGCTCTCGCTGAGCTTGTCGCCGGCCACGGCAATTACCGTATCGTAGCCGCTGCGACACAGCACATCGGCGACCATCGTGGCCGCCGCTCCGACCGTTCCACCGGTAGCGACGCGAAACACCGGCACGCCCGGAAGCGTCCATCCTGCGGCCCAGAGCTCGGGGTCGGCGACGCCCTCGAAAAACTCAGGGCCTGAACCGACGACGACGGCGTCGATGGCCGATGCGGGTAGCCCTGCATCCAGTAGTGCAAGCCGGCATGCCTCGCCGAGCAGCTCCGGATAACAGACATCTTTGCGCTTGAGCCGTGTGCGCGTCTGGCCTGTGCCGATGATCGCCGTCTCTGCCTTCATTTCTCTGCTCCTGTATGTGATGCTGAAGCGGGTAACGCGGTCGTCTGTGAGCGATTGCTCAGATGAAAGCTTGATACCGAGGCAAGGCCGGCAGAAGAAATCACAAGCGCGTCGGCCTCGTTTCCTTTCGCCGCCTCCTTCGTTAACAATTCATGGGCGGCCAGTATCCGGGCCGCTCCCGTCGCCGGAGGCGAATACACGCAGGGGCCCGTCGTATTGATGCGGCCGTCGTTCAGATAACTATCGGGATCAGACGTATCAAGAAGACCAAGAGACTCGGCAAGCATCCATTCATGATGAGCCCATCCGTCGACGAACTCAAGAAACGTTCGTCCGCGAAACAGTGCCTTCGCATCTTTTATAGCCACTCCCCCTGATGCTTTCCCTTCGCTGGATTCTTCCGGGCTCGCCGTGAATGACTGCATGGCGTCCTGTATGGCCTTTTCTGCCGTATGCCAGAAGGCAAACTCCGAAAACGGAAAGGCGGCCGTAGCAAGCCCCACCCCAGAAACGGCGGTGAACGAAAGCCCTTTCTTCTGAGCGAAATCCCCCGTAGAAAGAAGCAGGGCCACACAGAGATCGCCATACTGCGGCAACATACCTTTGCGAAGCGGCAGAGCCACAGGAGCGGACTTCTCGACGATGTCGACGGCAACGCCGTGCCGGATCGCCCGACTGCGACATAGATGACTTTCGGTTAAACCTGTTCTTTTCAAGAACTCCGAAGCCTGCAATCCGGCCAGTGCGGTCACCGTTGCCCCGACAGGTCGTTGAAAAAAGGGATCGGTGCCCATCAGTTCAAGGGCCGCCGTATCGACCTGAGAGGCCTTGCCGTAGGCGACGATCAGGACGCATTGCGAAAGCCCGGCCTTCAAACGATGTAAACCATAGGCGACGGCCCGACCGGGCTCGCCTTCAAGCTTCGTCTCCTGCTTTAAAAAAGAGCCCGCCGCCTCTACCTGATAGACGTGCTGTATAGCGATACCTTCGAGGGCGTCGTCGGCATTCTGAACGACAAAATCGATATCGCCGACCGTCAGAGAGGCCGCCTGAAGCGCTCTCTTAACCGTAGCGTAGACGAGCTCGTCTGTGGAATACTCCGTTGCCTGAAGGGACTGAAACATGGCGCCGCCACAGATGCCCGTTCGGTCTGTCATATTGAAATCTCCCTGTGGCTCGACAGAGCCAGAAATTGACTGACATGTCAATCAATTTCTGGCCGAGTAACTCCCGGAGAGGCCGAATAAGCACGAAACAGAGAAGCGGTTGGACTGCCAGGTGCGGGGATTACTTTCGCGCTTTTCGTGTTTTTCGGGTTCAACAAAAGTTTCGATCAATGCTGCGGGCAAGCGCGGTGGAATGCGAAAGTCAGTGTGCCTGACGTTCTTCAAGCGAGCGGCGGTCGCGCACAAGCATACGCGGCAGCTTCATTTTGCGGATCTCATGGATGAGCAAAATAGTCCTCTCTGTACTCAGCAGCTCGAGCAATGCAAGAGAGCCCTCAAGCCCGTTCCAGTCAAAGAGCTTGATCAGATTCTCAGCTCCCAGAAAGCGAAAGAGTAGCACCGTTTCGTGCACGCTTTTGCCGGCAAACCAGCGTCGCAGCTGATCGGCGGGAAGTCGGTCGGCTAACCTTTCAACATCGGAGAACGGAACTCCATCCAGTAAATGAAGCAGACGCTCGGGCTCCACCGCTTCAAGAACGGGGATCCAGCGCTGCGAGCCACCCTGGGAAAGAAGACGCAACACCGAAGAGGCGCCGATACGGAGCAATAGATCGACGTTGAACTGGATGCCAAATGCGGCGATGAAGCGATCGATCTCTTCGGGGTCGCCCTCCCTTACCATCAGGACCAGATCGTCGATCGGGCAACGACCGATAATCGCGACAAGATCGTCGACAGTCAGTGTCTTCAGAAAGTGAATGTTACGTTCGAGATCGGCATCGGTTAACAATCTGAGGATCTTGGCATGATCGGCGCGATCCGAAAGTTCCAGCAGGCGCTTCGGTTCGACGTTGCTGATCAATGTGAAAAGCTTGCTCCAGCCCAGGGTGGTCAGATAATCAAGCTGACGCGCCAGTACGGGCGGGTTGGAATCGTGGCCCTTTTCCTGCATCTGACCAGAAAAGCCGGGCGGCCTTTGGCGGTAAATCGAATCATCGCACCTCGATTTATCTTACCTCGAAGCGGCGCCGCGCGAACCGGCCGCTTTCATCGATAAGCCGAATCTCATACCGACCGCGTTTCAGGTTTACAAGCATGCGTCCTGCTTCCACCTTTCTACCGTCAAACCCCGGCACGACCGCTCCGTCGCGAAGAAGCGTCAGTCGCGCAGAGGCGTTCACCTCAAAAGGAATGCTCTGTCCTTCACTTCTGTGCGGATCCAGATAGAAGATCTGCCCGGCCATGGGCGAAAGCAACAGGCCGTTCGAACGATCCAGGAGAATACGTCGCACCGTTTCATCGACATGCCTATCGCCGGGAAGCAGCAGCTCTTCTATTCGACTGCAATCGTCGCCTTCGTCGGGATGACGGCAGATCGACGCCGTTCGCCAATCAGACGGATAACGAAAGGTCGGATGCCCCTGCCCGGCCAGCATGCGCACGATTTGATGAAAGATACGAGCGGCGCCGCGAAGGCCCGATACGGCGTTCATGCTGGCGCCGCTGTAATTGCCGACCCAGACGGCGACGATATAGCGGTCCGTATAACCCGCCGTCCATGAATCGCGAAACGACTGCGACGTTCCCGTTTTCGCCGCTACATCGAACGGAAAGTCGAGATAGTTCCGGCGACCGAAGCTGATGCGGCGGGCCTCGCGATCTGAAAGGACGTGTGTGATGAGAAGCGACGTCTCACGTGAAAAAAATCGCTGCACAGGCGGGCGATCTCTTACAGGCCTGCCGGCTGCCGTCAGAAAGATGGGCCCATCATCGGTTCCCATATAGAGAGGTAAGAGCTCCCCGCCTGCTGCCGGTATAGAAAAGAGCATGGCCGTTTCAAGCACGGAGGCTCCGCCCGTTCCAAGGGCCATGCTGAGTCCGTATCTTTCCGGATGCTCGATATGATCCAGGCCGACGTTACGCAAGAAATCCCCGTATTCGCGCACCCCCACAAGCTGAAGCATACGCACGGCAGGGATGTTACGCGACGCCGCCAGGGCTTCCCGGACCGTTATGCGACCGGCGAATTCGTTATCATGGTTGCGAGGCTCATACGCCTCGCTACCGTCGAGAATGCGCAGAGGCGTATCGTCCACCGCATCTCCAGGACGCACGGCGAATCGATCGAAGGCCATTGCATAGATAAAGGGCTTGAGCACCGATCCGGCCTGGCGAACGAGCAGGGCCCCGTTCAGGCCATGCGCCGCTCCCGTATCGACCATCGCTCGCAGCTGCAGATAATCGTTCTGTCTTTCAAGAACGACGACAGACGTCTGGTAGGCGCCCTGCTCGCGCAACACGGCCAGCTCGGATCGAACGATGGCGGCGATGCTCTGCTGCATCGCGTCGCTGATCGTCGAGCGGATCTCGCCACGAAAGCCGGTTCGCTCAAGCGTAAGCGCCGGAGCGTTACCCGCCGTGTGCGTCGCCGTTGAGCCTTCCCCCAACAGAAGAGCGAGATCGCGAATCTGGACCGGCATGAGCACTCCATCCAGAAAAAAAGCGCCCAGGCGGCTCATACCGGAGCGCAGAACGCCGCTCTGAATCCCCAGACGAACGAGTACGGGCTGCATCAGGTAATCGGCGACGCGAATACGCTCCTGCCAGCCCGGTTGTTCTCCCGAAAAGAGAACATCGACGTTCCGGACTGTGGCCGTATTAAAATAGATCGTCACTCCCTCTTCAGAGATCAAGCGAAGGGAGTTAACAGGGATACGCCGAGCGCTGAGCGAGAGCAGAAGTAACACTAACAGGCCGGGAAGGGCGAGCAGAGTCACGCTCAGAAGCGCTTCTCTGCCCGATCCTGAAAGCCGCCCTCTCATTTCGTCGCTTCGACTGCGCCGCCATCCGTTCGACCGAAGATCTCGGGCTCATACATGGCCTGGGCTTGCGCCGGTGGAAGCAGCGTTCGCCCTGCCTGGATCGGCCGCACAAGATAGATATACTCATGCACACCGGCCGAAAGATAGGGATCGGTGACGATGTAGGCGTCGTAACGCTTCTCGACGATCTCGCCCGATCCAAACCATGGGTAATCCGACTGGCCCGTGCGTTCGAGGTCGGCAAGCGACAGCCCCTCGGTTTGAAAGGAGGTGTTAACGATCTCGGTCGCCGACGCTATCGGATCGCGAAGTAGAAAGTTCGCGATCGGTCTTCGCGTGATGATACGCAGACGCACGGGATAGACGTCTCCGCGCCTCAAGCCTTTAAGCGATACGGGCTTCATGCGTTCATCGAGAACCTCTCGCGTTATATAGATGCCTTCATCCTTTGCCTGGATTTTCGTGAAATCGACGGCATAGTCGAGCGTCGCATTGTAATACACCCTGCCCTGCTTCGAGGGGTTCATGATCTTCAACGACTTCGGCTTATCGAGATTCTTCAGGGAGAAGCGCTTGATCAGCGCCTCCGTATCGACGGAGGTCGAAAGCAGCGGGCTTTTCGCGTCAAAATCCGCTTTAAAAAGATCTTTGCCATCGAGCGAAACGGCGACGCCCGTCGGAATACCTTTCTCATAGACCTCATGATAACGCCGTATCGCCATAGCCAGCGCCGCCTCATCATGACTGGACGATTGAAAAACGTTGCGATTCGCCGCTCCGAGCACCATCTTCGAAACAAAATCGGGGTGCAGATTGCGTTCGGTTAAATAGCGGATCCAGACGCCCAGAGTCGAGCCGCTTGAATAATAGATACGCGAGGCCGAGAAGGGCAGCGTCTCGCGAAGCTCGATCTTACGGGTCGAGAAGCTCAGGCGATTCTTGAAATCGTCGATGATGCGATTGGCAGCCGGGCCCGTATCGACCTTCATGCCATGCGCCGTGAGAAGGGCGTATCCGCGACCGCGCAGCGATAGCTTATCGCTTTCGGCAAGAGCTGACTTCACGAGATCGGCGCGTCCTCGCCCGTACAGAGAGAGCACATAGTTCAGGTAGGTCATCGTCTCGATCTGATAGAACCTCGTCTCTCTACGCGGGTTATCTCTGTACGCGACAAGATAACTGAGCGCTCTCGGAACGATGGCGTCCACACGCCCTTTATAGGCGGCCGGAGCGGGCAGCTTGGTTAACGCCTCAAGCACATACGCCGTGAGATAAGGATCGGAGGACGATTCGAGCTCCTTCCATAGACGCAGGCCTCCGTCTTCGTTCTGAAACGACGGCAGCGATCCATAGAAAAGATCATTCAGGCGGGCCGGATCATACTCGCCGCCCGTCTTCGTCGGAGCAAAGGGGCCGGCCATCACATGAACGACCGTCGCCGACGTGCGCTGTTCGAGGCACAGATACGGGTTCAGCGCAAAGAAGTCGTAACCTGATTTCAATCCCAGAAGCGCCGTGCCCGACATCTGCAGCGAAAGTTCGCCGGGGTTCTCATCGGGATCGGGCACAAGCAGGCCTTCCTCGGCCGTATCAACGGCTCCGCCTGAAACGGTGAAGGCCTCTCGCACAACTTCCTGCCGCAATGGAACGGAACGGCTCATACCATCGGCGATATCGCCCGTTCCTTTTGCCCTGAAGCTGAAGGCAATCGATCCGGCATCGAGACGAAACGACGGATTCATAGGATCGACCTTCTCTTTACGCAGGTCCTTCAAGAAGGACGGGCTTCGCGGAATCTTGCAATAGAACAGTATCTCGCGCGTTTCGCCCGCCGCCAGGCTAACCTCTTTCGTCAGCTTCTGCGGAATGGGTTCTTTTCCGTTCAGGCCCGATGGGTCGGCGGCGCAGAGAGCGGGGCTGCTCTGAAATTCGAAAACAAAGTCGGATTTCGCCCCCGTCTGGTTAATGACGAGAGCGCCGGCCCAGATGCCGTCGCCGGGTCGCACGAAGTTAGGCAGAACGGGCATGGTGACGACCGACTTCTGCACGCGAAACTCTTCTTCGGCCTTGCCGTAAAGACCGTCTTTTGCGGCAAGCGCCATGATACGGAAGGTCGTCAGGTTATCGGGCAGACGGAACTTCAGCGTGATCTTCCCGCCGGCATCGGCGACGAGCACCGGCTTCCACTCTGCCGTATAACGAAAGTTCTTGCGCATGCCGTCTTCGCCATCAAGAGCAAAGCCGCCACTTGAGGATTCATCGCCGCCGCCACCAGGCTCGCCCTTGCCGGCTCGCAGGAACTGGTCGATCAGCGATCCGCGAATATCGAGAACGCGAATACCATAAGGCCTCGCATCATAGAAACGCGAGACGGGATCGGCGAATCGATAGCCGACGAGATCAAGGATGGCGCGATCGGCAACGTCGAGAGCAACCTCCGCCCCTGGCGCCGTCTTGATATCGATCTGCATCTCCTGCCCGGGTCCGCACGGATCGCAGCTCTTTTTAATGGCGACGGGAATGCGCTTCGTGTCCGTGGCAAGGTCGACGTATAACGTGCCCATCTTCACGGCCGGCTTACCCGGATCGGCTTCATCGGGAGAAGAGCTCACCTGCACGCGTGGCCTGAAAATCATGACCGATATCTGCACGCCCGGAATATACTCGGCTTTCAAAGGAATATCGACGCTCTGCGAAGAGGACGTCATCTCGATGACGCGACGATCGAGTATGTCTTCGCGCTCCACCGTGATCACGGCCTTC
Source organism: Leptonema illini DSM 21528 (assembly GCF_000243335.1). Classification (NCBI taxonomy): domain Bacteria; kingdom Pseudomonadati; phylum Spirochaetota; class Leptospiria; order Leptospirales; family Leptospiraceae; genus Leptonema; species Leptonema illini. Next base: position 855,067 of record NZ_JH597773.1, read on the forward strand.
GCCTTTTCATACGGCGATTTGATCAGAATGCGCGCCGTATCTCCGGGACGGTACTGTCGCTTATCGGCAATCAGTTCGACGGAATCGTCTCCGCTGCCCCACCAGTACCCGTAGCCTTTACCCGATACGTAAACCGTCGTCTGCGCGAAGGCACCGTCGCCCGTTCTCACAAGGATCTCGTAGGAGCCCGGTTTCGTCGGTCGGAACGTATAAACCTTCGGCCCGGAGGCCTCTATAGAATCGCGGCCTTCAAGAATTCGAACAAGAGAGTTGATACGCTGCAGTGATCCGGAGGGGCCCTTCGTCTCGACAACGTTATACGCGTTTCGAAAAACGTAGACCTCGCCGCGACCGGGCGCCGCCTGTCCTTTGATGTCTACAAAGAGCACCTCGACCGATGCATCTTTATTCTCTTCGAAAACATAGCGCACCGGGCGCACGGCAGGAAAAACGGCCGATGCATAGTGCGTGTACTCGGCATTCTTCGTCACCGATCGGTTCGATGCGTCGAAGACCTTCGCCTCAAGGCGCATCTTGCGATGTGGACGCACTTCAAGCGTACGCTGCTCTGTCGAAACAAGCGAAATGACGTTGCCTTTTCTGGCCTTTTCGTATTCGGCGGCAAGCAGATAAGTCCGCTTCTCGGATTCAAAAGAACCGGCCGGCATCTGCATCGTGAAGGCGCCGGCATTATCGAGTCGCCCCTGCCCGCGCAGATGGATGCGTTCGATGGAGTTCTCGGGATCGCCCGTTTCAAAGGCCGGGAATTGATTCAGATAAATAGAGGCCGCACGTTCATAGACGACGACGGAGGCGCGTGCCTGGCTCATCGGTGCGCCAAAAAGATAGCGACCTTCGACGCGCACGGGTGCGGGCGAACTCTGCAGTCGATCCTCCGTTCCCGACGCAAGCACCGTAAAGGTCAGAGGACGAAACTCCTCGACCTGAAAGTTATCCCATACGCCTCCCATACTATCGGGCGCCTTGCGTCCGACGAACATATTGGGAACGACCGAAATATTATAATGGCCGAGAGGAGAGTTCTCAGGAATACGCACGGCGTCATAAACGCCGCCCTGCGCCGTCGGCTTGAGAATCTTTGAATAGATCTGTCGTCCGCGCGAATCGTTAATCGACACACGCACATCACCCGCCTTGAACGGCATGAGATTCCCGCGCTCAAGCACCGAGAGAACGGCTTTAAACTGCACGGTTTCACCGGGCCGGTAGAGCTTGCGATCAAACACAAGCATGCCTCTGATCTCGGGCAGGCCTGCGCGATGACTGCCCCACTGCACTCCGCTGTAAACGCGATCGAAGCGAGCCGTTACAAAGGCCATATCGCCGCCATGTCCGGCGCGACGATCAAGGGCAAGATAAAGCGTCTTATCGCCAAGCGACGGGCTTGCCTTCTCGATACGGCAATATCCGTTTTTATCGGTCTCGCACGTGCCGCCCTTTGTCGATCCATCGTACTGCCTGACAAGCGTTCCGGGAAGGGCCTCGCCGTTTGATAGCGAATGCACCCACACATGGGCGGCAAACGGGCTTTCGCGAACGGTTAACCCGAGATCGGTGCTCTGCAGAATTCCGGGGAAGCTGGCCTTTTCTTTATTGCCCTCCCAGTCCAGAACGTCGCCTTCGAAGCGGTAGGCGATCCATCCCGTCTTCTTTTCGTTCTTGCCGTCGGGGCGGTTCACGTTCAGGAAGCTCGAAAAATCGAACTGCCGGGTAAAGACCTGCTCGGGCCCGGCGTTCACAGGCAGAGGAATCTTCTTGAAGTTCAGCTTTTTATGCGGATCGTTTTTATAGTTATCCAGGAAGGCAAGGATCGCATCGAGGCCGATCGGCGCCACCTCCACCCTGACCTCTTTCATGTTTCCATAGCGGTAGGGAATGCGCGGCGAAAGCATCGCCTCGCTTGCTCCCCATCCGGCGTTCAGGGTAAGAAACGGACGAACGGCGGGCATGCGAAAGCGAAAGTCTTTCTCAGCAGGCAGGGCATTGCCGTAAACGTCGGGCAATCCTCTGCGCACGAAAACCCTGTACGACTTACCAGGTTTGACGGGCCAGGAACTTGCCGAAATAAAAGATGTCGAATATCTTTCGTCGGGCTCGGGAATCTTAATCTCGTTATTCTTCTCGTCGTACAGACGTATAAACGGATGCGCCTGAACAGGATCGATTTCATTGTTAAAGCGAAGCCCGGTCTCGTAACTATCCTGAAAGAATTTCGCCTCGTCTTCAAACGTCACCGATACGGGCCCGTAAGTCTGATACTTTCGCGTGAACTCCTGTGCGAGACCGCCTTCCTGGCCTGAGATGGGTAACCCTTTTTTTAGAACAAGCGTTACCTGCGCCCCACGCGGAAGAGGCCTCGCCGGACGAATGCGCATATGCTGCTGTGGCACGTCGTCGTCGCCGATATACTGATCGGCGTCGGGGCCTTCCAGTTCGACGGGTACGGTCGTATTGCCGGCGCGCATCTCGACGAATGGTTTAGCCGTCGACGGATCGACCGGCAGATTGAAACGAACGCGAATCGACGGAGTGTAGTCGACGGTAACGCCGTCGGACGGGTACATATAATCGACTTTAAGAGCCTCGGTATGAAACGAAAAGGTGCGATCGGCCTTCAACGCCCGCCCCTGTAGATCTTTGAGCCCGGCCGGAACGATAATCGTATAATGCGTACCGGCCTTCAGCGGTCCGTCGGGTAAAAAGGCGGCCACCGAGCTTCCGTACCAGCGAAAGCGACCGGAAATCTCGGGCTCGATACGAAAGGGCTTCAGATCTGAAGAATCGACCTTGCCCAGTGGAATCAACGCCTGATTGAAAGAAACGACGATCTCCTTCGCCGCCGTGGACGGAAGCTGCCCGGCAGGAACGGCCTGGATTACCTGAAGGCTGTTTGAGTCTATATCGGGCTCGGGCAGGTAGCCGGGCGGAGTCTGCGCCTCCATCTTTGCCGTGAAAAACGCAAATCCACCGAGGGCGGTTGCGGCGATCAAGAATAGAAGACGACTCTTCGAGGAGGAAAAAAAAGCGAGACGATTTTTCATTTGCATTGCGGTGCAAGCCTCAGACGTTATTATTCAATAGAAATGGAAACTCACGAAGGTTTCTGCGAGCAAATCTCACACAAGAGATTCGCTTATGAAAGATTCTTACGTGGCCGATTCGATCATTACCAGGACGAGGAATCGGGCCAGCTTTTTTTAGCGCCTGCCGACCGTTTCCACCGATATTCATGATATCTGGCAGCATGCGAAGGCATGTTGCCTTCGACTCCTTATGCGCCAGAAGGTTCAACTTTTTCTCTTTACAGGGCTTCTTGCCTGCCTGGCGCTTTTCCCGCATCGGGAGGCGGCGGCGCAGACCATCGATAGCACGGAGCTTAACTCGATGCTGGCACAGAACCGATCCGACGTCGAATTCCTCGACATCGTCGCCTCCAATCTGCCGAAAGAGAGCGATCTACAGAAGCGTATCGTCGCTTCGCTTGAAGAATCGGTGCGACTTGATTTTTTCGCGCGGATGTGGCGGCTGCAGGGCCGATCGGGCGACAGCTTCCGTCAGCTGCGCGCCTCTCGCGTGGCGCTTCGCGAAGGCTACCGGCGCGCCCTCGGTTATTATATTGATACAGGCTGGGTGCTGCTTGAATCGTCGGCTCCCGGAATCGTTCGATCTGAAGATCCTGTCGCCGGCCACTATATGAAGCTCGGATTTCGAGATCTCGAAGCGGCGCGCATCCTCTACCGACAGGGCGTGCGTCATGCGCGCGAAACGCCGACGCTTGCCATCCGCGCCTACTCCGACGGGTTGCGTCGCATCCGTCGCGCACGGCGATACGGACTGCTCGCTCTGGTCGAATCGCGCACCCCCATGACAGAAAAGGATCGCTTCCGAACGGTCAGTCTCGACGATCTGCGCGAGAACCCCGACGACGAGAAAGACACGCGCAGCCACTTTCAGATCGTGCAGGACCGACTGATCAATCTCATCTCGCGACGTATTCTGGACGCTTCGGTTCAATCGGCGAGCCGGGGTTATCCGATCCAGCTTGATCTGCTTGAGCTGCACGAAGACAACTACGGACGGCTGCTCGGCGACCGTGAGGCGCAGCTCGATCGCATCTATGATGAGCTTGATGTCAGCTCTTTCCATAAAGAAGAAAGCCTGCCGAAACGCAATACGCTGAACCGTTTCGAGATTCCGGCCTCGGACTCCGATCCGATCGAGCCTTTGCGTGACGCGCAGCCGGGCGAAGAAAAACCGGATCAGAACCCATGAAACCGGGAAAACCGCATTCCAACCAGAAGCCCTTTCAAAAGCCCTCATATAAAAAGTCGCCTGAGAAGTCGCCCGATCTGAAGAAGCCCACCGACCACAGGAGATCGACCGCGCAGAGAAGAACGCCCGATCGCTCCACCGCATGGGATGCCCAGGCCGCCTGGTATGATCGCCTGGTCGGCGAAGACGGGTCGGATTATCATAAAGAGGTCGTCCTGCCCGGGGCGATGCAGCTGCTTGCGGCGAATGCCGGCGAGCGCATCCTTGATCTTGGCTGCGGCCAGGGCGTATTCTGCCGCCAGCTTGCTGCGGCCGGCATCGAGGTGACGGGCGTCGATCTTTCCTCAGAGCTGATTGCAAAGGCGCGGCGCTACGAAACAGAAAGCCACCTGAATCGTCATGCCGATACTCGTATCGACTATCGCATTGAAGATGCCTGTGCTCTGCCTGCCGATCTGCGTGCAGGCTCCTATGACGGCGCCGTAAGCATCCTGGCCGCCGGCAATATGGAATCCATCGACGGCTTCTTTGAAGGGGCGGCGCAGGCCGTAAAAAAAGGCGGACGTCTCGTCGTCGTCATCATGCATCCGTGTTTTCGCATTCCGCGACAGAGCCACTGGCAATTCGACGAGGCGAAGAAGCTGCAGTACCGCCGCGTCGATCGTTATCTTTCGTCGTTAGCCATCCCCATCGTCACGCATCCGGGCAAGAGGGATTCTTCATACACGACGATGTTTCATCGACCGCTGCATGAGATCGTAAGCTCCGCCTCCCGTGCAGGGTGGATGATTACGGCGCTTGAAGAGTGGACGTCTAACCGACGCAGCGTCGGAGCGAAGGCGAAGGCCGAGAACCGGGCACGCGAAGAGTTCCCGCTCTTTCTGGCCCTACGAGCGGTCACGTAGTTTAAGAGCCGGCCCCAAAACTCAAGGAGGAGTTTTGAGACGTGTTCTAAGAGACCGTTCATAACGGAGCATCGTTCCATGTGGACCGGCCTCTGATTTCGAACGCACACAGCGAAAACCGGCCTTCTCTAAGAGCCTTCGCGAGGCCTGATTCGCTTCAAGGGCGCGAGCGTAAAGCGAGCCCACCTGAAAGGTGCGACAGAATTCAATCAGAGCAAGAAGACCTGTAGCGCCGATGCCGCGATACTGTGGAGCGATCCAGTAGCCCGTCTCGAAGCTCTCACGATGTCGATTGCGCAGCTCGTAGCATCCGGCGATACGCTGCCTGCCATCATCCGTTACGAGAAAAAAGACGTAGTGATCGTCTTCTTCCCAGCCTTCGTTGCAGTATTTAATGAACGAGACGGCATTGCGGCGCGTGTACTTTGATCCGATCGGTACGCCTCCCTGACGTATCATCTGCATAATATCGGCGCTATTGCAGATGCGTACAAGATCGCCGATGCGGCTCTCTGAGAAATAGAGAGACGGAGCGGACAGAAGCACAAAGCGCTGCTCGGTTTTCGGATGAACGACACCTGCCTGTACGGATGGATCGGGTCGCTGCACGCTGCCATTCCTCGTTACGACAGCGAATCGTCCACGGAATTCGCGACAGGGCGCGCACGAATACAGTGAATCTCTGATTTTCGTGTCGCCGAAAAAGCCGGCCTGCATTTTTTGTGCTCGATGCTTCTCACCCTCACCCTCTTCGTCATCGGATTTGTGCTGCTCATTAAAGGAGCTGACTTCCTTGTTGACGGCGCCTCTTCCATTGCACGCAGGTTTAATATCTCAGAGCTGGCCATCGGCCTGACCATCGTCGCCTTCGGCACGTCGTTGCCCGAGCTTACGGTAAATCTCTTTGCCAGCTTTTCAGGCAATACCGACATCGCCATCGGCAACGTGCTCGGCTCGAATATCGCGAACATCCTCTTAATTCTCGGTATTTCGGCGATGATCTACCCGCTGACGACGCAGCGCGGCACAGTGTGGAAAGAGATTCCGTTCAGTCTGCTTGCCGTTGTTTGTATTGCCATTATGGCAAACGACCGCTTCCTCGACGGCATGACGATGAACGATCTCGGTCGGGCCGACGGCCTGGTGCTCATCGCCTTCTTTATCATTTTTCTCTATTATACGTTCGGCCTATCGGCTACAGAGACGAGCGATGTCGACACCGAAGAGCATAAGACGCGTACTCTGCCCGTCTCTGCGTTGATGATTATCGGTGGACTCATCGCCCTTGTCGTCGGCGGTAAATGGATCGTAGACGGAGCCGTCGCCATCGCTCGTATTTTCAACATGAGCGAATCACTGATCGGTCTGACCGTCGTCGCCGTCGGTACCTCGCTTCCTGAACTTGCGACATCGGCGATGGCAGCCTACAAGCGACAGTCCGATATCGCAATCGGCAATGTGGTCGGTTCGAATATCTTCAATATCTTCTGGATTCTCGGCGTGAGCTCGACGATCACGCCGCTTCCATTTAATGAAGGGGCGAACTTCGATATCGCCACAGCGGTCGGCGCCACGCTGCTGCTCTTCTTCGCCCTCTTTGTCGGTCGGCGCCACATCATTGAACGCTGGCAGGGCGGCGCTTTTATTCTAATATACGCCGCTTATACGACATTCCTCGTGATGCGCGGTTGATTCTCTATTTGCTCCCGAATATGGCCGTCTCGCTCCGTTCTCACATGACGTAGCGAGCGCCAACTGGAGACCGGAATAAACCACAGAGTCCTCTGAGGGCACCCGAAATAAACCTCAGAGGACTCAGAGGCCGCCGAGAAAAAATATGCTTGCTTCATGAAGCTGATCGCCGACGGTCAGATTCATGTTTTTGCGAACTGGACTTTTTTGCCTCCTTGCATTTTTCCCTTTATCAGCATGCGCGAATAACGATTCACAGCCGGCCGACGAGCCCGTCGTGCTCTCTCCAGGGCTTCCCTTTCAGGAGCCGCCGGCTCGTTTCCCTGGCACCGAGTGGCCGAGGTCGACGCCCGAGGCCGAAGGCCTGGATCCGGTCGCCGTCGAGCGCCTGCGCACGTATTTGCTTTCGCGTCAGGGTGACGACGAGAACAGACAGGGCATGCGCACGAACGCTTTTGTTATGATCCGTCACGGCAAGATCGTCATGGAAGAGTATGCCCGGGGTTATACAGCGGAGTCGTCCATGCTGACATGGTCGGTGAGCAAGAGCGTCACAAACGCCCTTGTCGGTCGGGCCGCCATGACGAAAGGTCTTGATATCAATGCTCCGGCATCGAGCTGCATTCCCGAACTGGAACGCAAATCACATCAGTCGATCTTACTGCGCCACATCCACCAGATGAGCTCCGGGCTTGGCTTCGACGAAAGCTACGAGGCTTCACCGGTTTTTTCAAGCGTTATCGCCATGCTTTACACGCGAGGCCGATCCGACATGGCGGCGTTTACGGCCTCGTTTGATCTCATTCATCCGGCGGGTTCTTACTGGAACTATTCGAGCGGCGATACGAATCTGATGATGCGCTGTCTGAAGGCTTTTTATACCGAAGAAGAATATGCCTCCATGCCGTGGACGGAACTCTTTGATCCGTTGCAGATTCGCGGCGCCGTATGGGAACGCGACGCCGCCGGGACCTTTGTCGGCTCTTCTTATCTGTACATGCGACCGGTCGATCTCGCCCGTATCGGCTATCTGTATATGCATGACGGAGTCTGGAACGGAAGACGCCTGCTTCCCGAGGGATGGGTGCAATACTCGCTCAGCGTCGTGCCCGCTTATTATAATCGCAAAACGATATCGGTGTCAGAAAGATCGGATAACCCCACCGCCTACTGGTATCGCAACGTCGGCAATCCCGGCCTGGGTATTGAAAAACCCTGGCCCGACGCCCCCGATGACGCCTTCGCCGCTCTCGGCCACTGGGGAAAGGGCATGTGGGTCATTCCCTCGCTTGATATGGTCGTCGTGCGTCTTGGCGACGACCGTCGTTATGCATGTCGGTGGGCCGAGGAAAAGAACTGCGAACCCGATGTAGAGAAGGCCTACAGCAAACACCATCTGATGAAACTCGTTACCGAGACGGTGAAAAAATGAAACGATCAAGACTCATTCGCAATATTCTGCTCGTAGCTGTACTCTTTGCAGGAGGCTGGGTTGCGAAGAATCACAGGGAGCTTTTCAGCTTTCCCGGCATTATCTCTGCATATTACGCGAAAGAATTCTGCTCCTGCCACTTTGTCGAGAAAAGAGACGAAGCCTTCTGCCATGCCTATGCGCGGCAGTACATTCCCATTCAGGATTTCAAACTCGACGCTACGAAGGTAACGGTCCGCGGCCTCTTTATCACCAACTCGGCTTCTTATCTATCGGAACGAGAGGGCTGCCGCATCGACTGACCGACAGATGTCGAGTTATCTCGGGCGGATTAAGAACCCGCTCCGGGAACAGTTCTAAATCCAGAAATAAAAGTTGAACCCAGAGAGGCTATCCGGAACTCTAATCCAGAAACGTGACCAAAAGGAGTTCTATATGCTTCGTTCTATTGCCGTCATGGCAGGGGTTCTGCTCTGCCTGCCTTTGCTCTCGCTGCATGCCCAGGAGAAAAGCGAACAGGATCGCTACCCCACTATCGAGTATCCTCCGGGTTATTATAAAGGCGCCTTTTTCTTCAGCTTTATAGGGGGGCGTTCTATAGCGCCGAGCGGAAGCTTCATCAGGCATGAAAAGGAATACGATAAAACGCTCGCCTTGCAGATCAGAAACGGAGACTACATAAACCCGCTCAGCGCCGCCACATCGAACACCAACCTTCCCTCTTCGTTCGACGCCGAATACACCCCCGGTTACTCCTGGCAGATCGAGCTTGAATATGGCACCTTTTCCTACTTCGGATTCGGATTCACTGTAAGCCAGTTCTCTATTGAGGCCAAACGACAGGACGTTTTCCTGAGCGGCGCAAGTCCTGCCCTTGTCACGCCTGTACCTTTGAGCACGACGCTTTACAACGGCACGTCTGCAATGGGTATGGCGGCCTTCCATCCCATTCAAAAATCCGTCTTTGACCCTTATGTTGTCGTGCGCGCAGGAATGGTCGGCTATAACGGGCAGGCTCATTCCTCAAGCATTCCTGATCCGAACCGCCTCAGCAACCGCATCCAGAACGGACTCGGCATGGCGACCGGCGCCGGACTTGGCGTGAATATTCACTTCACGCGCGTCGTCGGCATCAAGGCCGAGGCCTTTTATCACAAGCAGTTCTTGAAATCCGACAACTTCCCGACAAGAACGCTCGATACCTACACGGCGCAGATCGGTGTCGTCGTGAATACGACGAGGCTGTTTCCGAACTGATCGAGCTTCTAACAGGCTGCTTTTTCAGCAGCCTGCTAAGAACACGCCAGAGAAGCCTTTCATGGTCTTTCTGGCGGAACCTGACCTTTCTGAGCCGGTTTCCAGACCGGCTCAGAACTCAAGATAGATCGAGCTCAGCCGAGATTAGACCATCAAGCGTTTCGCGGCGGCGAATCAATACAGGTTTGCCGCCTGCAATCATCACCTCGGCCGGCCGAGGTCGGCTGTTATAATTCGACGCCATGACGAATCCATAAGCGCCCGTTGTGGCTAACGCGGCGATATCGGATTGCTCAAAATGTGGAAGGTCGCGATCGCGTGCGAGGAAATCCCCCGTCTCGCAAACGGGGCCAACAAGGTCGCCGCGCCGCAGCGGATTTCGATCACTCACGCGATCTTCTCGGGCAGGCAGGATCTCATGATACGCAGAATAGAGCGCAGGGCGGATCAGATCGTTCATCGCCGCATCGCATATATAAAACGTTTTCTCTTCGTTCTCTTTTCGAAAGAGGATGGTCGTCAGAAGCGCGCCCGCTGATCCGACGATGCTGCGCCCGGGCTCGAATAGAATCGTCGTTTCGGGAAAATCGAGAATAGAAAGGATGCGTCGCACGTACTGCTCGGGCTCGGGCGGCGCCTCGCCTTTATAGCGAATCCCGAGTCCGCCGCCGGCATCAAGGAAGGGCAGCTTGCCCATCTTTTCAAGAAAGCGTCGCGCAAGTTCCTTGCCGCGCAGGGCAGCCTCTTCAAAGCCCGATACGTCGGTAAGCTGAGAGCCGATATGATAACCGAAGCCCGATAGCTCGATGCCCGGCAACGTTTGCGCATGGTCGATCATCGCATCGAATTCCGTATACGGAATACCGAACTTGTTGGCCTTGAGGCCGGTGGAGATATACGGATGCGTTTTCGCATCGACGTCGGGATTCATACGAAGACTGACCGGAGCCCGCTGCCCCGAACGAGCGGCAAGGGCCGAAAGACGGTTGAGCTCCTCGGCCGACTCCACTGAGAAAAGCATGATCTGTGCCTGAAGAGCTGCCTCGATCTCATCATCCGTTTTTCCCACGCCCGAAAAGACGATCTTTGACGACGGCATGCCGGCCTTCTGGCATCGATAGAGCTCGCCGCCGCTGACGATATCGGCGCCGGCACCGAGGCCAGCGAGCAGGCGAAGCACCGACAGGTTGGAGTTTGCCTTTACGGCAAAGCAGATCTGAACTCGACGTCCTGCCGCTCCTCTGACGTAGGATTCATATCGCTCCTGAATCAGGCGCTCTGAATATACGTAAAGAGGCGTTTTGAACTGCGCTGCAAGCTTCGATACGCTCTGTCCATCGAAGTGAAGATCGCCGTTCAGGTACTCAAAACCGGGAAGCATGGCGGAAGCATTTTTCGAGTCACGACGCCGGGGAAGCCTTTTACGGCTCAAGAGAGCGAAAAATCCGTCGATCTTCAAATGATATGAGACGGATTGCGATCAGCCTGATTCTGCTTTCAGGATCCCTCCAGGCACAGAACGGACATAACTTCTTCTTCTCAAAAGAGGCGAAAGAAGACGAGAAACAGGTGCTTGAAGCTACCTTTCCCGAAAGCTCTTCTGTCAGTGAAGAGGAGGCCACCTGGCCTGAAAGCGATATCTCGCCCGACTTTCCCGAGCTTCAGATCTTCGACCGGCTTGATCCTGAAAAATCCATGGAAGGCGTAAAAAAGGCCCGCCTGCTTTATCTCGAATCGGTAAAGGCGATCAAAGAAGGCGAGCATGAGGCGAAGGCCCTTGAAGAGAAGATCAACGCCCTTCCCGTCCAGCATGAGTGGCAGCGGCGCGAACGCGAGCAGAGCCTGGCCCGACAGCAATCCCTTGCACGGTTGCGAGCCCGCCGAAAGGCCATCGGATTCACGGTAAAGGCCCTCGAAGCGCTCGATAAAGTGAAGAACCCCGGCATCATGGCCTCTTCTTTTTATAAAGATCTCAAGGCGAAGACGATCCGCCAGTATGTGCGCTTGCAGCTCTCAACGGGTAACATCTCAGGCGTCATTGAGATGATCCATGCCTACTTCGAGCTTAAAGAAAGCCATAAACAGGAATCCGAGCCTTACAGAGTTCTGGCCATCGTCTATCGCAAGCTCGAACTGATGGCACAGCAGATGAAGGCCGAAAAGGAATTCAACGAATACAAACGCCTCAAGAACGAGAATCTTCTTAAATTCACCGAGATGGCCTACGGCAAAGACTCGAACGAGTACGACTATATTCGCGACCAGATCCGGCGCGACATCATGGAACGTCTGCCCTGATCAGGCCGCACCCGCTCTGAAGAACGATATCTTGCGATTGAGCTGCTCGGCCATAGCGGCGATCTCTTTCGCACTGAGAGCGATCTCGCCCGCCCCGCTTGAAATAAGTCCGGAGGTCGAGGCGATCGAACTCACCGTTCGCGCGATCTCGTTCACGGCCATACGCTGTTGCTGCATCGACTCCGTGATCTCTTCGGCCTGACGGCGCACAAGGCCGGCCTCCTGACCGAATAGCTGCACGGATTGTTTCTGCTGCGACGAAGAATGACGCAGCTCGTCCATCATTTCAACGATTGCATTCATGTTCGAAACGATACGGCGCACAACATCCGAGGTCTGCTCGACGTTCTTCAATCCTGAATCAATCTCTGCCTGGTTACCCGAGATCAGGCCGTCGATGTTTTTGATGCTTACCGCCGTCTGCTCGGCAAGCCTCGATATCTGATCGGCGACGACGGCAAAGCCGCGGCCTGCATCGCCGGCTCGCGCCGCTTCGATCGCGGCGTTCAGCGAAAGCAGGTTGATCTGATCAGAGATGCCGTTGATGATCTCGACGATTTCAAGCATCTGACCCGAGCTGCTTCCTATACGGCGCATACCGTCCGTCATACTTGCAAGGGACTGTTCGCCGAGCGACGTATGCGATTGAATCTCGTCGACGGCCGACTGATTCTTTTCCACACGCCCCGCTGCCTCTTGAAGAATATGTAACAGCGCCGACGTGCCTTTATCGAGCCTCTGAATGCGCTCCGTCTGCTCCGCCGCCGACGATACGACCATATCCATACCGGCCGATATCTCTTCTGTCGTCGCCGATATCTCTTCCGTCGAGCCGGCCTGCGATTGCGCTTGATCGCTGAAGTTTTCAGACGCTGCGGTTAACTGCTCCGATGATGCGGCAAGCCGTGAGGCGATCATCTGAGCGTCCGAGATGACGGCGCGCACGTTTTCGATCAACCCGCTCAACGCCTGAAACATCTGAGCAAATTCGTCTTTGCGATTCAGCGGAATCTGAACAAGCAGGTTCCCGGCGGCCAGCTCATCGGTAATGCGAGCAGCGTCGCGAATCGGATCTCTGATAGCGCGAATCAAATAGAGCGAGAGCCCGGCCATAAAAAGAAAGATCAGGAATGCAAATCCCGCGGCCGACCACCAGATCACTTCGATGCCGTGCATGGCGCGACTGTATTCTTCTTCAGAAGAAGTGAGATTCGCCTCGGTGAGCTGATCCATCGAGCCGCGCATCGCTGCGAATTCTTTTGCGTAGGCTCCGTGATAGAGGGAGCGAGCCTCGTCGAAATCGTCCCGCTTCATCAGGGCCAGCAGACGGTCCGTCGACTGTGACCATGCCGGATAGGTTTCGGCGAAGACCTGAAACGGCGGGATGTCGGGCTGACCGGCCTCATGCCAGAGGGCGGCGAATTTATCAAAGCGTTCTTTAACCTGAAGGCGGTTCTCATGGATCTCTTTTTCGAATCCCGATAGGTCGCGAGCATCCAGCGCCTGACTGACGGCCAGCGAAGACTGATAGGCGTCACGATCGGCCTCGATCAGATAATCGACGCTCCAGAGGCGCAGGCGATAAATACTATCGAGATCCCCTCGCACCAGGAACAGGGCGACAAAGAAGAGCGAGAAGCCGACTACGATGGCAATGGCCACCGAAACGACTGAGAGGATGAGGCGAGTTCCGATCTTCATTTTTATCTCCGCTGGACTTTCTGTTTATACGGCGATCACTGGATCGGCCGCTTTTCAGAAGACGCAGGCGGGCAGAAGAATCAAGAGTTTTTCTTTCGGAATTCGCGCACCATCATCTGCGTGATGCCGGGCAGATCCTTGATCTGCTCTCTGTATTCTTGCTTCTCCTGCGACACGCTGAACGAAAGACAGCTGTTGCGCACGTTTCTATCCTTCATCCACCAGTGCCGGCCGAGCTCGATACGATCGTTCAGAGAACGCTCCCCCACATGCATGCGGTATTCGTCCATGTCGGCGGGGAAATTCCGGTCTTTTAAATAGAAGCCATAGGCGGAGTTGAAGTTGCGCACCGCATGTTCGAGCATCTCATTCAGATGCAGGCATCCTTCGGGCCTGGCAAACGGGTATTTACCGATCAGGCCTCGTTCGCTCATATCCTCACCGATCAGGTAACGATAGGTAGCGACGGCAAGAGGGCAGCTGCTGTAGGGGACTCTATTCTCTTCTACGTCGACATCCTCGATCTTGCGGGTTTGCAGATTCACCCTGAGAAAAAGGGCCATATCGTGATACGTATCAAGCAGCCGGGACTCAACGATGGCGTACGAAGGGCTTTGATCGGGGAACCAGAAAACGCGAGTCTCGTAGCGGCGCTCAAATCCGGCCAGCCGATGCCGGATCGCCTCTTTCATATCAGATAAAGCCATGACTGTTTTTTTCCCGGATGCTTATTCAGGAAAGCAAAATTGACAGAGGAGTCAACAAGCCCCGAACTCAGTTCACTGTTACAACATGGTTCCTTTGATGCTTACCTTGCATTTCTGTTTCCATGTCCGCAAAATGAGAAAAAAATACGTCAAAACAGACATTCGGGCAGAAAAAGAGTTGATTAATCCGCCCTATTCCTATATGTTTACTATGAAATCGGGAGGACACCATGCAGGTTTACCAGGATAATTCATACACGATCGGAAAAACACCACTGGTCCGTATTAACAGGATCACCGACGGAGCGTATGCTACCGTCTACGCAAAGATTGAAGGACGCAATCCGGCCTACTCTGTAAAATGCCGCATCGGCGCTGCCATGATCTGGGATGCCGAAAAGAGCGGCAAACTGAAAAAGGGAATGGAAATCGTCGAGCCGACGTCGGGCAACACAGGCATCGCCCTCGCCTTTGTCGCCGCCGCTCGCGGATACCGCCTGACTCTGACCATGCCCGAAAGCATGTCGCTCGAGCGTCGTAAGATTCTCAAGGCGCTGGGTGCGAATCTCGTACTGACCGAGGCGGCAAAAGGCATGAAAGGCGCCATCGAGAAGGCGCGTGAGATCGCCGAATCCGATACGTCGAAATACTTCATGCCGCAGCAGTTTGAAAATCCGGCCAACCCGGCCATTCACGAAGAGACGACCGGCCCTGAGATCTGGAACGATACGGATGGCTCGATCGACATCTTCATCAGCGGCGTCGGAACAGGCGGAACGCTGACCGGAGTTTCGCGCTACATCAAGAATCAGAAAGGCAAGAAGATCACGACGGTTGCCGTTGAGCCGGTTCACTCGCCTGTCATCAGCCAGACTCGCGCAGGCGAGGCCGTAGCTCCGGGACCGCATAAAATCCAGGGCATCGGCGCAGGCTTTGTTCCCAAAAACCTCGATATCAGCCTTGTTGATGAAGTGGAGCAGGTAACGAACGACGAAGCGATTGAGATGGCACGACGTCTGGGCCGCGAAGAGGGCATCCTCGGCGGTATCTCCTGCGGTGCGGCTATGGTCGGCGCTCTGAATCAGGCAAAGAAGCCCGAGAACGACGGAAAGGTCATCGTCGTTGTGTTCCCCGATGCTGCGGAGCGTTATCTGTCCACGGCGCTGTTCGACGGCATGTTCAACGAGGTTGAGGCCGCTAAGGCAGGCGACTCCGTCCTCTGAGGACTTGCTCGAACACCGAAAAACGAAAGAGCCGGGTCATCCGGCTCTTTCTGCTTTACAGCATTGCGCAATGACCGATCATCGAGTCCATGTCTGCAGTCGTTTTTTCACCGATTGAGGTATCGGAACGCCTGCGCGAATACCGCCCCCGCCTCGAAGCAAACTGGAATGAGCTTCTTTCCGGACTTCCCGAGATGACCCGTCAGCAGTACAGGGCCGCTTTGAAGCAGGAACGCGATCCGGCGCGACAGCTGCTCTTTCTCTATTTCCTTTATTGCGGCGCCATAGAGGCCGAAATCCAGTCCCGCGGCAATACCTACTTTCACATGGGACTGCCTCTTGATGCCGATCGAATCCCCCTGCTTGACACGATTGACTCGGGGCCCGGCGATTTTCAGTGCCTGATGCGTCTGCACCGCGGTAGCGTCGATGCGGTCCGGCCGATCTTCCAGAATGAGATCCTGCCGCTTGCACGGCGCATCCTGCTCTATGACACAAGCATTCCCGGGCGGAACTGGATCGACTATCTGCACATTCTCGAATCGTTTGTAGCACGACGCACTCGCAAGCTGCTTGCGGAGGGTCAGCCCGTAACCTTCACGCATTTTCGCTTTCAGAATCTGAATCACTACTTCGGCCTGCTTGGCGAGGCCGGAGCCAGCGAGATGATCCATAACATCGAACTGACGATTCGCTCGAGGCTTCCTGAGGGCGATCTTTCCATTGTGCTCTCACCCCACTCTTATATCGTTCTTTCGCCAGGACGTGAGCATGAAGAGGTCTATCAGCGCTTTCAAGCCATCTACTTCGAGATTAAGTCTCTGATTCTCGACTATGCCATCCTCATCCATACGGTCCATGATCCGGACTTCTCGCTTTTCGACGTTTTTCGCGAACTGAAAATATGATTCTCCGGCTGAGTGCTCTGCATAACGTGGAGCTGTGAGCGGACAACTCTGGCAGGGCAGATCCACAGGCCATGTGGAAGATATTATGATTCGCATGGGCGAATCGATCAGCCTCGATATCGAACTCTACGGCGAAGATCTAAAAGGATCGGCGGAGCATGCGCGCATGCTTGCTCGATGCGGCATCATCAGCGAAGCCGATCTGACGGCCATCATAGACGGACTGCGCACGATACGAAAAGAGATCGAAGCAGGTCAGATGCCGCTGCGGCCCGAGCTTGAAGACATTCATACTCATATTGAAACGCGGTTAAAAGAACTGATCGGCGAGCCCGCCGGCAGGCTTCATACAGCCCGTTCGCGAAACGATCAGGTGGCCGTTGACACGCATCTTTTCGTCAAGAGACGAAGCGCCGAACTGCGCTCCGCTCTGATCGATCTCTGTGATGCCCTGCTTGATCAGGCCCGCAAGAACGTCGACGTCATCATCCCCTCTTACACGCATATGCAGGTGGCGCAGCCCGTTCGCTTCGCGCATCATCTGCTCGCCTATTTCTGGATGTTCCTGCGCGATGCGGATCGTTACGCACAGGCACATCATGGAGCCGATAGCATGCCCCTGGGCAGCGGCGCGGCAACGGGCGTGAATTACGCTACCGATCGCGAGTTTTTACAGGCGGCGCTCGGCTTCGAACGTATGTATGAAAACTCGATGGATGCCGTATCAAGTCGGGATCATATTCTCGATTATCTGTATGCCGGCTCGGTCTTCTCGGTGCATGCCTCGCGTCTGGCCGAAGAGATCATTCTTTTTACGGGCGTGGAGTTCGGCTTTCTCGAACTGCCGGACGCCCTCACAACGGGATCGAGCATCATGCCACAGAAGAAGAATCCCGATCTTGCCGAGCTGACTCGCGGTAAAGCCGGTCGCGTCTCTTCTCTCCTGATGCAGCTTCTGATGACGGTAAAAGGCCTGCCTCTTACGTATAACCGTGATTTGCAGGAGGATCGATTCTCACTTCTCGATTCTGCCCGTCAGTGCAGTATGATCGTCGACGCTCTAACGGCGATGGTCTCACAGTTCGTCGTGCGTCCCGAACGCATTCGCAGATCGCTGGCGCAGGGTTATGCGACGGCTACCGACCTCGCGGACGCTCTCGTTTCAAACAAGGGCATACCTTTCAGGGAGGCGCATCACATTGCCGGGCGCCTGGTCGCCATATGCGCCGAAAAAGGAGTCTCACTTGAAGAGGCATCGGTCGATCTACGTTCCTCGGTTCATGAGGCGCTTGCAGATGACAATTTCTACACAGAGGCCGTCCGCGAAGAGACAAGCGTTGAGCGGAAAGTCAGTCAAGGCGGTACTGCCCGTCATCGAGTGATCGAGCAACTTGATCGCGCCGCCGCAGAACTGGAGAAGCGAAAGGCGATCACGGTGTCGGCACCGTCGCTTGATTTCTGATCAGGAACCGACGATGCAAAAAGAAATCGTTCAGGCCTACGTCGAGCTTTTGCATCAGATCATCCTGGCCGGCGATACGGCCGATCTTCCCGCTATTCTGAATCAGCTTGATGGCCTGAAAGACGGAACCGATGCCATGCTCGGTTCCTTTCAGAAAAAAGGCACCGAGATGCCCGCTTACTGGATATCGTACCTGCGCGTCGTGAAGTTCGCTCAGAACTACAGAGCTTCTTATATGCGGAACTACGATTTCTATATTCGCCTCTACGATCATTTGCGAGGCCTGCCTTCGCGAAACACCGATCAGGAACGTATGGTTCAGGAAATCGGCGAAACGCTGTATGCCATGGATGATCTATCGGGCAGGTTGGATCGGGCCGTTGCAGGGCTTGTCGAGGCACTGCGCAGCGGGATTCTCGAGAACCATAACATCGTCACTGAATCGAGAGATCGCATTCTGGCCTCGAAAGTGGCGCAGAAGGCGATTCGATGGCTGGATGATCCCTATCACGAACTGACGGCCGTGACGACCGAGATCATCGCCTCTCTTGAACATGAGCACTCTCTCTACAGATTGAGCCGCCTCATGGCTCCGCCTGAGATTCAGGACGCTGACAGTTAACCCTCTTCGGACTCTGGCTGCTCGGGCTGAGCGCCGGCAGGCTTCCTGCGTCCTCTGCCGCGACGGCGCCTGCTTCGACCTTTTGCAGCGCCTTCTTTAGCGGCGCCCTCTTTTGTCCCCTCGTTAGCCACCGCCCCCGTTTCAGGCGTACTGACATCGGTCGCCGCCTGATCGGAGGCCGCTTTCACGGAGCTCTCGCGCCTGGCGTTTTCTTTCCGCGAAGTCGGTCGTCCCGTCGGCTGTGCTTCGACGGTTTCATCCTCTGAAAAATCTTCATCGGTTCGCCGCGAGGACCGTCCCTGAGACGATCGCTCAGCAGAAGATCGTCCCGAAGAATCGCCGCGCTGTCGACCCCGGCCGCCGTTTCGACCCGATTCACGCCCGTTCGCTCCGTGTTCGCGCTCTTCGCGGAACTCTTCGCGATCCATACGGCGATGTCGTGCCGGATTATAGAAAAGCGAGATCATGCGGTGCGATTCGGGCGGGCGGCTACGAGGACCGATCTCCCAGAACATGGCGCGCTGCACGGCTTCATCGTCGGCTTCGGCCAGTGAGTGAATCTTGAATACCATGAAGGCTTCGAAGAAATACACCTTCTCGCGAAAGGCGTCGGTACGTCGGTTCTTACGGCGTCCGTCGGTCTCGGATCGAAAGCGTATCTGACTGATGAAAATCTGTAGCAGCCGGCTACGATCTCTCCCCGGAAGCTTCATCTCGCTGCAGGCTTCGTCAAGCCGCGACTTCACGTATTCGGCGATATGCTCTTCACGCTTCCAGCGATCGACGGCAAAAACGTCCTCGACGAGATCACAGAACAGGAGCGCCAGATAGATGTCGACGGTAAGGTCTTCACGTTCCGCCAGCATGCGATCGGCGATGGACAGTCGCCTTCCGAGTGGCGTGTCTTCAAACGGCACGCCCGGCTCGGCTCGCTCAACGGATGCGGCGATGGCCGAGGGCATGAGCGTTTCGAGAAGACCGGTTTCGTACATCGAGCCGAAGATCTTTGCCGATTTTCCCGTTCTGAAAATCTTGAAGTACTCTTCAAGCAATCGGTTGGAGTTAGCCTTCGCTATCTCGAATCGGTTCTTTCGAATGCCTTTTGCACAGGCCGAATGCATGGAAAAACCGAGAAGAGGAGCGAACTTAGCGGCACGCAGCATACGGACCGGATCTTCTTTGAACGAAATATCGGGATCGCCGATAACGTTGATGCGCTGATTCTTCATGTCTTCGAAGCCGCCGGTGTAGTCGATGATGCTTTCGTTCCGGGGATCGAAGTACAGCGAGTTGATGGTGAAGTCGCGCCGTGCCACATCTTCTTTGGGCGTGCCGAAGATGTTGTCGCGCTTCAGATACATATCGTCGGATTCCAGCGAGCTGTCGAGTCGATGCTCGGGCAGAGAGCGAAAGGTCGACACTTCGATGACCTTTCCGCCTCTGAAGACGACGTGCACGAGCTTGAAACGCCGGCCGATCACACGACTGTTAGAAAACAGTTTGCGAAGCTGCGTGGGCGTGGCGTTGGTTACGATATCAAAGTCCTTCGGTTTCTTTCCGAGAAGTAAATCTCTGATGCACCCGCCGACGAAATAGGATTTGTAGCCGTATCGGTTCAGACGGTTGATGACTTTCAGGCCGTCTGGATCCATTTGAGTATTTCGGATGGAATGGAACTCTCGATAAATCCGCTTTCCTTCCGGGTATTTGAGAAAGCGGTCCGGCCCACGGCGGAAGGAGAACCATCCCCTGATCATTTTGAACATTTTGCGATCAAATAGTATGGTACGGCCGGAAATCAAGTAATTTCCGTGGCACCAACGAAAAAGCCCCGAGCTTTTCAATGGACAGACGAGGGGAAAGCGGCGAAGTGTTCCCGTGAATGGCCCCGCAAATCGCCCGGTAAATCGCAAAGAACGATGGCAGTACAGGCTCCAGGAATGGAGAAAAAAACTGCTGCGCCGCCATGAACATGGCTGGAAGGGCGTTTCGGTCCTGATCTACCCTCACCATGCCGGATCGCCCTACCGCATTCGCATCAACTACTACGCTTTGCTTTTTCCGGTCTCCCTTATCGCTATCGTGATCGGGCTCGCCGGTTTTTATGAGGTAAAACGCGTCACAATCGACCGGGATCGGTACGAAAAGCTCCAGACATCAGAAATCCTGCTCTCCAACCACCATATTGTGCTCTCGCAAAAGACCGAGCTGCTACACCGCCTCGAAGAGCAGCGAGACCGACTCTACCGCCTATCGTGGAACCAGAAGCCCGATCCCGATCTGAACGAACATCTACAGCTGAGGCAGGTGGAGGAGAAGATCCTGAATACAGGATCTCGCTTTGATCTCGATCTTGAAAGATACCGTCAGTACCGCCAGCATGCCGATCTGCTGCTGCTTGGAGCCGGACAGGCCGCCCTGAAATCGCTGTGGCACAGGGTTCACATCTACTGGATCACGCCGAAGGGCTGGCCGGTGTATCCCGGAACGGCCTCCATTTCTTCGGGGTATGGCTCGCGTATGGACCCGTTCCTGAAAACCGTCCCGGGAGACTTTCATGGAGGGGTGGACTTTGCCGCTGCCCCGAATACGCCCATCATCGCCACAGCGCCCGGAACGGTTGTACGCTCCGTCGACAAGGATCGCCCGGGATTCGGTCTGCACGTCGTCATCCATCACGGCCTCGGATACCAGACGCTTTATGCACACTGCAACAAGGTGCTCGTAAAGGCCGGCGACAGGGTACAGAAGGGTCAGGTGATCGCTCTGATCGGCCGCACGGGCCGGGCGACGGGCAACCACCTGCATTACGAAGTGCGCTTTGGCCTTGAACGGCCCGTTGATCCCGTCCCTTATATCTCGTTCAAATAAGGGCCGGTCTCAGAACCAGGGGTTTTGAGACGCTAAGATCCCGCCGGGAACGGGCATTACAGGAGATCAGCGGCACAGGCTTCCGTTTGCCTGTGCCGATAACATTATGCCGTTCGGTCTGCGCTCTCTTCGAACGAGCATGAGGAACAACCCAGATAACGTCCTTTCTCTCGCGATGACTTTTCGAGTAACATCTTACCGCAATCGGGGCAGTTTTTCTCAGCATGCGGCTTATCCCACGTGCTGAAATTGCAGTCCGGATAACGCGAGCATCCATAGAACGGGCGCCCTCTCTTCGCCGAGCGCTGCACCACGTCGCCTTCTTCACATACGGGGCAACGACCGAGCGGAATCGAGCGCGCATTGCGACACTCGGGAAAGCCCGTGCAGGCGAGGAAATAGCCGTTGCGTCCGATACGCTTCACCATCGGTCGACCGCACTTCTCGCAAACATAGTCGGTCGCTTCGTCAAGAGCGTTTTTCATCTCGCCGATATGCTCCATCGCATGCTGCACGGTATGATGAAATGGGTCATAGAAAGTACGCAGCATCTCCACCCAGTTCAGATCGCTGCGGGCGACACGATCAAGATTATCCTCCATGCGGGCGGTAAAACTCAGGTCGACCATGTCTGGAAAGTTCTTTACGAGCATATCGTTTACAAGTCGGCCGAGGTCGGTCGGCTTGAAGGCCCGCTGCAATCTCGTAACATAATAGCGCTTGAGCAGCGTCTGGATGGTCGGCGCATACGTAGACGGGCGCCCCACTCCGCTCTCCTCAAGCACCTTCACCATAGAAGCGTCCGTAAAGCGAGGCGGAGGTTGGGTAAAATGCTGTTCGGGCTTCAGATCGGTGAGTTTCACCACGTCGCCTTCGGCGAGCTCGGGCAGCTTTTTCTCGTCTTTCTCGTCGGAATCAAAAACCGTGGTGAAGCCTTTAAACTTCACGATCTTACCGCCGGCACGAAAGATGAAGCGACCGCTCTGAATATCGACTCGAATCTGATCGGCCACCTCATCAGCCATCTGTGAAGAAACGAACTTCTGCCAGATCAATCGATAGAGCCGCATCTGGTCTCTGTTCAAATACGCGCTCAGACTATCGGGCGTGCGCGCCGGATCACTGGGACGGATGGCCTCGTGAGCATCCTGTGCAGACTTTGAGCTCGCATACTGCCGCGGTTCCTTTGAAAGATGATCGCCGCCATACTCTTTTGAAATGAACTCGCGAACGTTTTTCAGGGCGTCGGGGCTTATGCGCGTACTGTCCGTTCTCATATAGGTGATGAGTCCGATGGGTGTGCCGGCTACGTCGATGCCCTCGTATAACTGCTGTGCGACCATCATCGTCTTCTGTGACGTGAAACCCAGCTTATTCGATGCATCCTGCTGCAAACGCGACGTCGTATAAGGTCCTGTAGGCTGACGTCTTCTCTCACGAACCTGCACCGAAGCGACGCTGCAATCGGCCTTCGTCTTTTCGAGCTCGGCAAGTATTGCGTTCATCTGCGCTTCATTTTTGAGTTCGGGTTTCTTGCCGTCGACGAGAGCAAGCGGAGCGACAAAGCTCGCCTTATCCTTCTTGAATTTTGCGTCAAGAGTCCAGTACTCTTCGGGGACGAAGGCGTCGATTTCAGCCTCTCTTTCGCAGATCAGTCGTAACGCTACGGACTGAACCCTTCCCGCCGATAGGCCGCGTTTGATCTTCTTCCAGAGAATGGGAGAGACGTTATAACCGACAAGGCGATCGAGAATGCGCCGCGCCTGCTGGGCGTTGACAAGGTTCTGATCGATCTCGCGCGGATGCTGTACCGCTTCAAGAACGGCGTTCTTCGTAATCTCGTTGAACTCAATGCGCTTGATATTCGGATTCTTCGGCGCAATGGCTCGCGCAAGATGATACGATATGGCCTCGCCTTCGCGATCGGGGTCAGCGGCCAGTAACACCTGACGCGCGCCTTCAGCGGCCTTCTTCAGACGATTCAAGATTGGAGCGCGACCGCGCACGGTAATATACTCAGGAGTAAAGTCGTTAGCCGTATCGACGGCGAGGCGCGACTTAGGCAGGTCGATGACGTGCCCCATAGAGGCTTCAATATGATAATCGCTACCGAGGTATTTATTGATGGTCTTTGCCTTGGCAGGAGACTCGACAATAACGAGCGTTTTGTCTTTATAGAGAGCGGCCGAACGTCGGACGGGTTTCTTGCCCTCACCCTCCTGTGATGCCTTCTTTGAAGCCTTTTTCGACAACTTCTCGGGGCCTTTCGCATCTACAGTGGATTTTTTCTTCGCTGGCACTTTCTTTTCTGACATCAGATAACCTCACTGGCTCGTCAGAGAACTCGAACAGGGGCGAATTCTCCGAACAGGGCCTTGCACTATAAGGAAGAAACATAAACCAGAAGCGACGGTTCCTGTATAGACTTTTTTAGCTTACATGACACATCATGGCAGCCCGGGGGCTTCTCGGTGCTTACAGTCCGCGCAGGCGGGTTCAAAAGTGTAAGTTGCTTCTTTAATTCAGTTTCAATAGACTCAGGCTGCGAAAAGAGTCAGTCTGCTCGCTCCTTCGGCCAGCAGATGACGTGCCCCTTCGTTTTTTCCAACTCCGTAGAGATCCGGATGATCGAAAGCTGCGACATCACGGCCTTCTTCTATTGCAAAGCGAGCGGTGATCAAAGCTCCGCTGCGCGGACCGGCCTGAAAGACGACGCAGAGAGGCGACATGCCGGCGATAATACGATTGCGGCGCGGATACGCAAACTTACGAGGCGGATCGTCGGGAAAGAACTCGCTTACAAAAGCCAGCTCGGCGTTTCGTTCTTCGGCTTCATCAAGCAGATACCGGTTCGAAACGGGCGTGATCATCTCAAGGCCCGAGCCCAGAACGGCAAGCGTCGGTACCCTTCTGTAAATGGATGCTCTGTGGATCCGTTCATCCACTCCCAGAGCAAAGCCTGATACGGTAACAAGATCCACGCCATCCGCTACTTCTCGCTCTTCGGGAAAAAGAGAAGGCTGCGGTAAGCTCTCTTCGATACAGATACGGTACAGCGATGACACCGACGAGGCATCGATAAGGCAATCAGCAAAGCGATCGACGGCTTCGATCGTGATGCGATCGGGATACCGGGTTCCAACGACGGCGACATACGTGACACCGGGTCCGTGCAGCTCCGAACCTTTCCAGAACAACACAGGCGGCGGATCAAAGATTCGCTTCAGCAGGGGCGGGTATGCTTCATCGGAATTGAGCGTTAGTCGAAAGCGCATCGGACGAGATCCCTGGCGCTCGATATACTGATCGGCTCGATCAAGCGCGGCAAGCAACTCCTGCTTTGAGAAGAAGCGGCGCAGAAAAGTCGCGTAGACCTTCAGCGGCTCTTCTTCGGCGACGATAGAAGGCCATCCGCCTGAGCGATAGAGCTTTGTTCGAAAGGGAAGAGCGGCAAAGAAAAGCCCCGTACGAAACAGAGCGCTCATGTCATTTCACCGATTTAAGGGTGCACTCCGGCTTGCCTTCGATACAGAGCTGGAGCTGCTCCATATTATGTTCGGCGCTTCGGAACTGCGAGTTCTGACGGTAGTCGCCGCGTACTTTATTCGATTCAAAGAGTTGCTTTACCTTTTCGGTGATGCGAAGGTTTTCGTCAAAGGCGCCCTGCAGGTCTCCCGTCTCTGCAAGAATATTCGCACGCGCAAAGCGAGCGGGAATATTCGCGTCCTCTCGCTTTAAAAGAGCGTCCAGAAGCTCAAGAGCCCGATCCGTATCGCGATAACGATTCTCGGTCTTTCCGTATAACAGAGCAAGTTGATATAAAAAGCGCCCATCGGAAGGCTTCAACGTCAGCCCGCGTTCGAGCAGAAACAATGCCGTTCTGAAGCGATCCTCTTCCCATCCCATCGTTCGCGATGCGTTTGCATAACACAGGCCCGCGTCAAACAGAAGCTCGGGATCGATTACGTGCAGCTTCAAGGCTCGCTTAAAGTGCGGAAGCGCCTCTTCAAAGATCGCCGATTCGGCCTTCGGTACCTGGCCTGAATGCGATTCGCCTTCAGGCAACTCACCGTTGACGGCTGCCTTATAGTAATCGGCCGCCGCCTCGAATCGGGATTCGGCCATCAATGCCTTGCCGATCTTCCAGGAGAGCTGGCCCTGCAGCTTCCGCTCAGAGACAAGGGCCTGCATGTTTTCATGCATTTCAAGCGCCTTCTCTTCGCTGAGCGCAAGATCGCGCTTCCACATTTCGAGCTCCGTCGCCGAGATCTGCTGTGTGCGTTTTTCGCGGTGCCGGCTGCCCCAGTTGCGCAGCCCGTCTCCTATATCGCAGCTCGATATCAAGAAGAGGCCTGCCGAAAACAGAATGGACGATGTATAAAGGTTACTGGATGCTTTCATGTTCTACCTGCGCGGGTGCGGAAACGTACGATCTGTTACTTCTTTTATCGAGCAAAAACCTCGAAAAAACCGAAAAAAGAGCATGCAGGCCAGGCTTTCGATGCTCACAGCCCTTGAGCGGGATTGTTTTGCGCATCCTTACTCCACACAGCAGATCGAGAGCCTGCTCGGCGATCCCGCTTACCTCGTTCTCACCATCGAGCCGGACGGTGAAGTCGAGACAATTGTAACAGAGGGCTCTCATCCCGTCGGATACCTCATCGCCTACGAGAACCATGCGGAGGGCATGTCGGATCTGCATCGCGTCGCCGTGCTGCCGGAGTTCCGACAGCGGGGCCTGGCGCACAGACTGCTATCGGAATGGGTCATGCGTTCCGGCGGCCGGCGGCTCATGCTCGATGTCGCGGCGAAGAATACGGCGGCCATCGCCCTGTACCGACGCCACGGATTTGTGATGATAGCGACCAGGAAGCGCTATTATTCCGACGGCGACGATGCGCTGATCTTTGAGAGGGCGACGTAACGACGATCAGCGTGCGGCTTTTTTTGTGGATTTCTTTGCAGCCTTCTTTGCGGATTTCTTGATCGCTTTCTTTGCAGCTTTCTTTGCCGTTTTCCCGGCATTTTTTGGGGCCGTTTTTTTAGCCGTAGCGCTCTTCCGGCTTTCGAAATAGAGGTCGAACTCGGCCGGGGTCTTGAAAAGCTCGATGTAGTCCTTGCCCACCCTCGAACAGGCATCGGCCTTATAATCCCGGCAGATCTGCGGCCGCGTTTCATAGACGGCGCACATCCCGTTGTCGAGCAGCTTGGTGCAGGGCGTTTTAAAGAGGATCTGCCACTGGCGATCATGATCGATATAGATCTCAACGTTGCGGTGCAGCAGATACCATCGAAAGAGGTCTTTCTGGTCTTTTGAGCGCGGCGAGTCCAGCGGGACGGTCACATACATGCAGCACCCGTGGCAGCGAACGCAGATTTCGGACTCCGTCATCTTATCTTCGTCGGGAAACTTCGGGAATATCAGCTCGATCTCGCCTTTCGTCATGATAACCGAATCGCCGCAGGGCAGAGCGCTTACAACTCCGAAAAAAAGGATTGTCCGCCGGCATTCTCGCCGATCTAATAAATGTAATGAAACGATTGGCCCTGCTTCTTTTTATCCTCTTTGCCGCCGCGCCTCTGTATGCCTTCGGCACCTACGGAGAAGGTAAGGCCTATGTGCTCTTGCGTGAAAGCGGGACCAAGGGCATTTTTATTAAGTCGTATGAAGGGCTTTTCGAGATCGCCACCTACGACGACGGCGAGAAATGCGCAGAAGAGGATCAATGCTTCACTCCGCAGAAAGAAGAGCTGCGCTTCAGCGTACGGCTCGATAACAAAGACGTTATTCAATTCATGCAGAAGAACCTCGATCGTATGATGATCGTCGAGTACCGCATCCACCGCATCAAGCCGGTATCCCTTTCCACCGGCTTTGAGGTATTGAAGGCCTACCCCGTGCAGGCCAGTCATGGGCCCGATTTTCCCTGGAAATACGTCTCGAAGGTGACGGGCTCGTCAGAGACCTCGGTTTACGGAAAGATCCTGCGTCTTGAGTATCGCGGCACGGCCGTCGGAACCTACGAAGGCCTGCTCTATGATCGGCGTCTTGATAAAGTCCGGCCTTTCTCGGTTACCGACGAGGCCATGGCGCGACATATCTATCAATGCATGGATGCGCAGCAGGAATATAACATCGGCCTTTCACGATCGATCACGACGGCGCTGGAGTTCCGTGAAAGCAAATACGACGTTTTCGAGATCAACTACAGAGAGCGAGCAAGCAGCGTCGAATGATCAGCGGTCTCTGAATTCCTGCACCTGAGCCGTCGCAAAACGCAGGAACTTGCCACATGTGCGGATGTCAAAGGGCGGACTTGCCGGATCGTCGCAATCATGGCCGCTCAGCACCTTGCAGTGCGTATGGCCGAACTGTTGCTCGAACTCCTTATAAAAAACGGCTGCCTCGGCCATGACGGCCTTTTTATCAAGTCCCTTCTCGTAACCATACCGTCCAAGCATCATCAGTCCCGCCGTGAGGGCGCCACAGGTAAAACCCTGCCCGGCAATGCCTTTGCCAAACGCCGTGGCATAGCCGATCACGTCGGCGGGGTTCTCACCATCAGCCTGAGCAAAGGCGGCCAGGATGGCCTCAGAGCAGTTGTAGGGGCGCTCCACAAAGTTCGCCTCGGCGAGTGCAGCCAGATTTTCCACCGTCAGATCAGATCCTTTCACAGATTCAGAGAAGGAATCCGGGCGCAGCCCGTCAAGCAATATACCCATTACCCGTATATGGTTTCGCAAAAAATCCGGTGGAGCCCGTCAAAATGGTTAAAAAAATTGACAATCTGCTCCCTTCGCTGAAAAACCACTCACGGGCCGGGCCTCAGCCTGTGAAACCGCGAGGACAGCATGAGCAAGAGCATAGACGATATCATTAAATCCATCAAACAGACGAAGCTGTTTGCCGATCGGCCGATCTACAGCGAAGAAAGATTACAGACGATCGAGAAATCGATAGGCTTCACCTTTCCCGAGGACTACCGGAGCTTTGTAACGCGAATCGAGCCCGAACTGGCGAACTTCTATTTCATTGATCCGCATCGCAGCAAGAAGAACGCCGACCTTGTCATATTCAGCCGGTGGAACGACGACCGTTTTGCCTTCCGCAAGAACGGTGAGATCGCCACCATCCTGAACGATGAAGAAACAGGGCATACCTGGAAGAACTTCACCGACTGGCTTCTCTATGTCTGGGGGATGAGTAACCGTCCCGTCAATCCCGAATAAGAATACGCCATTGGCCTGCCGTCAGGAGATCACTGCCTCCTGACGCTCGAATTCCGTGACCTTCAACCTTACCGAGTTCCTGTTCCAAAAGAACCTCGAAGAACGTCCTGATGCTGCGGCCCTGCTTTTTCTGGATGAAACGAGGGTTATCCGGACGTTTACCTACGCAGAACTCTATAACGAGATCAGAGGCATGGCGTCGTTTCTACAGCGCCAAACGTCTGCCGGCGATCGCATCGTTCTGCGCCTCAAATCGGAGCCGCGCCTTGCCGCCCTCTTCTTCGGCTCAGTTTTATGCGGACGCATACCCGTGCCCGTATCGTCCATGCTTACAGCCGAAGAACTCGATTATCTCGTTACAGATTCAGGCGCTGCTTGCATGATCTATGACCCTGATCTGGCTACGGCGATAACATCTGCCGACAGCATCTCAGTCGACGGCATCAGATATGATACGCTTCTGCCCCTCCCTCATACGCAGGCCGATGATCCCGCCTATCTTATCTATACGTCGGGCACGACGGGATATCCGCGGGGCGTACTGCACGCGCATCGCTCCGTTCTCGGTCGCATACCGATGTGCGAAGGATGGACGGGGCTCGGCCCGGGCGATCGCCTGCTGCATGCCGGCGAGCTGAACTGGAGTTATACACTCGGCGTCGGTCTGATGGACGCGTTCGCTGCCGGAGCGACGGCGCTTCTGTATACGGGCGACCGACACAATCCGGCAATCTGGCCCGATCTTATAGAACGTCACCAGATCACGATCTTTGCTGCCGTTCCAGGGCTGTACCGTCGCATGCTGAAATACGGGCACGTCAGGCCGTGGCCGCACTTCCGGCATGGGCTGACGGCGGGCGACGCTCTGCCTGCCTC
Source organism: Leptonema illini DSM 21528 (assembly GCF_000243335.1). Classification (NCBI taxonomy): domain Bacteria; kingdom Pseudomonadati; phylum Spirochaetota; class Leptospiria; order Leptospirales; family Leptospiraceae; genus Leptonema; species Leptonema illini. The sequence continues at coordinate 884,544 of NZ_JH597773.1, forward strand.
GCTGCTCGCCGAGTGGCAGGCGAAAACGGGCACCGCTCTTTACGAGGCCCTGGGTATGACCGAGATTTCAACCTATATCAGCACCGGCCCCGGCATGACGGTGAAGCCCGGAAGCCCCGGGCGTCCGCAAAAAGGTCGGCGCATCGCCCTGCTCGATCCTGAAACGGGAAGCCCCTTTTACGAATACGGGGACCTTCAAGACGAGAGGCACAAAAAAGACACAACAATGACGGCGCCGGGCCTGCTTGCCATACATCGAAGCGATCCCGGGCTGATGCTGCGCTACTGGAACACAGAGCAGTCCCCCTCTTTCGACGTCATCGATCCGCCTTTCTATGGCGAATGGTTCTCGGGAGGAGATCTTGCGCGTTTCGACGCCGATGGCTATCTGATCTATGAAGGGCGATCAAACGATCTCATGAACGCCGGAGGATATCGCGTCAGCCCGGCCGAGGTCGAGCGCGTGCTGCACCGGCATGCAGGGGTTGCCGACGTTGCCGTACTCGAAACGCCGCTGGACGATGGTTTATCCATCATCACAGCATGCGTTGTACGAAACGACGATGTCGACGCAGAGACGCTCATCTTCTACTGTCACGAACACCTGGCCGATTACAAATGCCCGAAACGAGTCGTCTTCGTCGACGCCCTTCCGAGAACGGCGGGCGGAAAGCTTCGCCGTCACGATCTGTTACGGCTGATCAGCGAAGCGTGATGCTGTTGATCTCGATCGTCTGATCGGCCGCCGATCCTGCGAGAGTGATCAGGCGTCCGTTATACAGATAGACGTCGTCCTGACGATTCAGACGCCAGGAAGGACCGAGCTCAAAACGCTCTGTGACCTTTCCGTCATCATCAAAGGCAAGCAGCTGCGTCGTACGATAGGCGTTACCCGACCAGATCTCGAACAGAACGATGTTCTGATCGGGGCCTGCGCGCAGGATCTTCGGGCGACTGGCGTTTTCTTCGACAGACGCAAAAGAAGTCAGCTTTTTTACGCCGGTATTTCGCTGCTCGTTCAGGCGACCTCCAAAGTCATAAAAGCGGCCGGTAACGGCATCGGAACGAAAAAGCATCATCTCGTCTTCGACGAAATTCCCTTTCTGCGCCACCTTCTCAAAGTCACGCCGAACATGAACAACGGCAAGGTTGCGCGGATCGATGAGATTTCCGCCCGTTCGGGCGTTATCCAGATCGGGAAGCTCCGTTGCAAAAAGAACGAGATAACCCTTCTCGGTCGGCACAAGGCCTCCGATTTCGGTGTAGGTTCGGTTGTCGTTCGACCACTGATAGTAGGTCTTTGCCGATGTGCTGATTTCTTTATAAACGGGGTACTGTTTGCCGGCGGGGCTTGAGGCCGACGTTCCATGCTGTGTTTTGAACGTAAAGACGACGCGGCTGCGACGTCCGGATCGATCGAGGCGATGCAGATGCACTCCGCGCGGATAATTATCGCCGAGATCGACGGCGACAAAGCCGCCTTCTTCGGCATAGAGGAAGTTCCCAAAAGAATGCCCCGATGTCTGCCCGGAGTTCTTGATGAGAGCAAGCGAGGCCGCATCGACCGTGAAGGCGATGGCGCCCTGGTGATTTAAGCCGTCGCCTGATTTATGCATCGTGCGCGAGAGGATAACGCCGAGCATTCCCTGCGACCAGGCCATCGAAGAAACCGAAGACGACTTCAGCATATCAGCGCTGTAATTGAAAAGATTGAGGCCCGTCTTGCTCGAGTCGTACCGGTTCTCCTTCAGCGGACGCCCTTCACGTGAAAACTTCTGAATACGCACGATTCGTCCTTCACCGCTGCCCGTCTGGATGCGAAGAAGGTATACGTTGCCCTCCTGGTCGTCACAGGCGGCGGCCAGGATTTCGCCCGATGAGGCAGTCAGCGTTTTTTCGGACTGGAAGAGCAGCTCCTGATCGAGAGTCACAAGCTTAATGCCTCCCGACGCCTTATCCTGATAGACGATGCGCGGCCCGTCTGTAGCATTCGCTCCACTCATACTGAGGAAGAAGAACTGTCTGCCCGTTCCGTAAATGTTCTCATGTGTGGCCGGGCCCGAGCTGTAATCCTTTACCGTATCAAAGGGACGACCCGAGACGCGAATCCGTCGCTTTTCCACAGAGCCGACAGGCGTGTCGGTTAAGAGCGCCCCTTCCGTGGCCTCGTTTAACCGATGATAGGCGGTAATCGGCTTCGTCGCAAGCACATAGACGATGCGCCCCGAAAGAACGCTGAGATCGGCGTCGGGCAGGCGAACAAACTCGCCGGACGTCAACTCACCCTTTTTCAGCATACCGATCTGGCGCAGCATGCCTCTGTCAAATGTGTAGATATAATAGTCGGATGGCTGCTCCACCTTATAGAAGAGATAATGATGGCTGGCCAGGAATTTCTGCGCCTTATCGGCCGGACCTTCGACCTGAACGGCTTCGTACGAGACGCCGTCCGTTCCGCTCAGCTTGCCTATCGTAAAGCGAAAGTTGCGATGATTGTAACGTCCGTCCGTATAACAGGCGTTCTGATAAAAAACAGCGGCGGCGGTGAAGTTACCGATCACGTCCTCTGTCGGGAAGCTGCCTTTACAGGAAGAGGCCGTGCCCTTCTCAGTGCTTTTTCCCTCGATGATCCTGCTCTCACCTGATTCAAAGCGATACGATACGACGGGCGGCAATCCGACGTCGACGGATGTGCGCGCCGAACCCGAAGTAAGCGGCAGAAAGAGGATGCTCAAGAAAGTAACGGTGATCGTTTGAAATGCCTTCATCACAAATCAGACGTTTCTTTGCTGCACAAGTTCACGCAAGCGTAAAAGGCGCACAAATTCAGGAAACACCAACCAGCCGTTCCCCGCTTTAGCAATCAGATCAGAATTCATAATTGCCCTGCGGCGCTTATTGGATAAACGGAAGGCCGAGGATCTCTTCAAGGACATAGAAGTAGTTGCGGTCCGTTCCGAACATGATACGTCCTCGCGAGATGATGGGTGAGTTGAGCACGGCGCCGTCCGTTTCCATCTGCCAGAGCACGTCGCCGTTTCGCGCAGAAAGACAGAGCAGCATGGGCTCTGATCCGAAAAGGCCCATGTCGGTGGCCGTCTTCACGCCCTGAAGGCCCACATAGATTCGATCGCCGGCGATGGTCGGAGCACTGGAGAACGGATAATCGAACTGCCTCTCCCATTCTATGGCGCCCGTTTTGCGGTTGAAGGCGCGCAGTTTTGTATCGCCGCTTGCATAGATGACGTAGTCCTTCCACAGCGACGGAGCCATATAATCAAGAAGCTGCACGTGATCGAGAAAGACCGTGTATTCGTCGGGCTCGACGCGACTGCCGATATCAAAGATATCGCTCATGCGCCAGACCTCCTGACCGGTGCGCCGATCGAGCGCATAGTAGTTCAGCTCCACCTCATACCCTTTAAAGAAGCTCGATGCAAAATAAACGCGATCATCGTCAAGAGCGGGAAACGAATACCAGAGCGAATACGGAGCGTCGATAGGAACGGTCCAGAGGAAGTTGCGGCCTTCAATATCATAAGCGCCAAAGCTGCGACCGAGCGGAGCCCAATAGATGATGCCGTCATAGACCTGAAACGTATGATGCGACCAGACGGGATTCGGAAGTTGATGCACGGGCTGCCCGTTCAGATCAAGGAAGTAGGTCGCCCCCGTATCGCTTGTAAAGATGATCAGATCCTTGTAACGCAGAACCAGGGATTGCACCGTCTGTCCCGTATAGAAGTTCCATTTCTCCTGCCCGTCCTCGCGCGATACCGCATACACGCGGCCGTCGTTCGAGCCGAAATAGACGTTCTCATCGTCGGCATAGGGAACGGAGTTCACGGCTCCCTTCGTCTTGAAGAACCACTTCATGTATCCGGTGTCGACGTCGAGGGCGTAGAAGTTGCCGTCGGGCGAGCCGAAATAGATGACGTTGTCGATGACAAGGGGCGGATTGAAGGCCCGCGTCTTTTTCATCTCGTCAACCTGAAGCTTCAGCTTCCACTTCAGGCCAAGAGGCGGATGAATATTCTCGGGCGTATAACCCGAGCCGAGCTCGCCCCTGTATTCGATCCAGTCAAACTGCTTCGAGCATGAAAAGAGAGCCGGCAAAAGCAGCAGGCAGAGAAACGGCAGATACGGTCTTCGAATCATGGTCGGTACAGTATTCCTCTGAGAGTAAAGACGCGTTTGAGCGAGTTCCACGCTCCGGGACGACGCATCGAACGTCCCGTATCGCTACCGAGACGACGCAGATCGGCATAGCTCTGTTTGCGCTGTTCGGCCGACCAGCTTTCGCGAAAACGAAGCTCCGTCAGCCGATCGGCAAAGGCCTTCGTCTCGGGAATCTGCTTCGCGTAATCAAGCGGCGTTTCATAAAACTGCCGTATTGGATAACCATCCTCCGCCAGCCTTATATACAGCAACGTGGCGACGGCATCGACCGAACGGCGATCAACTCCGCGGCCGGCGATCAGCGAATAGATGGTCAGCCGTATAAACCGGTAAAGATAGAGTGAGAGAAGAATCGATCCAACCAGAATGCCGCTGAAGATGCCGAAAAGCATCCATGGAAAATCGAATTTCTTCTTCTCAGGGGGGAGCGGTTCTTCATCGATCAGCGGAATAACGACGTCCCTGGCATTCGGATCAAACTCCGGCTTCGGAGGTATGGCATAGGCCGTCGACTCGAAGTCCACCCAGCCATAGTCAGGCAGATAGAACTGAACCCATGCATGCCGCTGTGCATTCGTCACAAGATACAGCTCTTCCATCGGAAACTTTTGCAATGCGGGTATCTTATCGCGCAGATGTTTGATTCCGCCTCTGTGGGCTGGAGTCTGCAGATCGCGCGAGGCCAGATATCCCGTGACGACCCGCGAGGGGATTCCGGACAGACGACCGAGGATAGCCGCCGCCCGTGAGAATTCCGTACAGTCGCCTTCTTTCGTTTCAAAGAGGAATTTATCGAGGCCTTCGAGGGAGGTGTCTTCTTCGAATCCCATCTTGTATTGATGGGCTGAAAAGCCTTCCAGTATGCCGGCCAGTCGGTCAAAATAGCCGTGCTTGCCTTTCAGTCGACTGTTCAAAAAGGCCCGGTAACGTACCAGTCGCTTTTCATCGAGCGGTACATCGAGATACTGCTTCATCGATTCATCGAAGTGAGGCTCGCGAATGTTCTTCCAGTCGTCGGGATTCGAGACGCTGACGGCCGAGCTTGCCGTATAACTCAAATCAAAAGGATGGTACTTCTGATCGAGGATGGTCGGCTGGATCGCAAAAGGCCGGTAGGCGACGACGCGTTCCCGCAATGTCGAAAGGTAATACACGTCAAAGAGCACACGTTTAGTATCGCGCTCGACCGATTTATCTTTCCAGGTTTCCAGAAGTCGCAGGTCGCGAAGCTCGTTCAAAGGCTCGTCAACGGACTGCTCAAAGCCCGTCTTTGCATCGAGCCTCCCCAGATACTGCTCGGCGGCATAGACGGGCTGGATCTTGCTTGCAATGATCATCACGGCCATCTGTTTGCCGTTTGCACCCGATGAATTTTTGAAGTTATTCCACATTTCAGAGGGAACACCGTGCAGCTTGTTTTTCTGCTGGTTATCCTGCTGTTCCTTTTGCTCTTTCTGTTCGGATTGCCCTTCACCCGGTTTACCGGGACGGCCACCCTGCCCCTCGCCTGGCTTGCCCTCTCCGGGTCTGCCCTCGCCTGGTCGCCCCGGCTGGCCTTCCCGCCCCTGACCGTCGGCAGAATTCCCTTCGCCCTGAAGCTCAGACGGATACTTCTCCTCCCGATCACCAAGAGGTTTACCGTTACGGTTATGCCGCTCCTGTTCGCCCTCCCCTTCGCCGGGGCGCCGCCGTCCCTGACCTTCTCCATCGCGACGTCCGTCGCCATCGAGGCCCTTCAGAGGCGGCTCTTTTTCGAGTTCGTTCATGACGATCTTATTCTGAACAAAATCCGAAGGAACAAAATGCCCGAAGATGAGAGCAAGCGGCAAGCCGACGGCAAAGAAAATGGCAAGTTCCGTTCGATTCCGTCTACCGCCCGCTCCCGGAAAAGCGGAGAAGTACAGAACAAGTCCGTGCACGAGAAAGAGCAGAACGGCAAAGGCAATAAGAAAAGTGGATAACCCTGCGCTGCGGGCGGCAATCTCTTCAGAGGCCCGTCCGTATTCGAGGATGCGCAGATAGATGATGGCAAGCCCGAACATCTCAATGGCGGCAAAGGCAGGGAAGCGCCCCTGACCACGAAAGACAAGCACCGTCCAGATGTAGCCGAGAACGGTAACAAGCAATGGAAGAAGGGCGCTGCGATCAAGGCCGGTAACAAAAAATACCGTGCCGGCATACAGCACGGCCAGTGCGGCCAGGCCATGCCATACGCGAAAGCGAGGACCTCTCAGATAGAAGGCCGCAAACATCGAAGCCGGAAGCAGAACAAAGAACATTACTCTGTTCAACCAGTCGTAGGCGACGGCAACGGCGGGATGAAATACCGGAATCAAGAAGGCGGAAAGATAGAGGGCCAGGCGTGTATAGAAGAGTAATTGCATTCGATCCTCCACCGTTAAAAGAAACGCAACGAGAGTCTTTCTTCCACCAGTTTCCCGCGCTGCGGAGTGAGCGAGGCGCGCTCGGGCCTTTCCCGTCTGAAGATCCAGAGGCCAGGAAGAGCGCTGAGATCCGGGGATGGAAAGAGCCCGACACGACGATCCCGGCCCTTCATCGTTCTGAAAAGCTGCACCGATGACGGATGACGCCTCAGATAGTTGCCGAGGCCTTTATCAAAGGCCGTCGAAAACACAAATCTCTCCTGTACCGCCGTCGGATCGGCGAAATTCCCTGCCTCTGCCTGATACTCGCATACGGCCAGTCTTCTTGAAAAGGCAACAAGATCCTCTTCGCTTTCCAGAAGATGGCTTTCAAGGCCCATCGTTACCTGAAACCGATAACCCGGATGCGCCGCATGCACGGCTCTGAGAAAAGAGAGGGCCCAGCTTTTCATGAAGTTTAACTGTAGAATCGCCTCAGGCCCGTCCTTTCGTTCAGAGTGGAAGGCGCGGATGTCGACATGGATCAGATGCGACTCCTCGGGAGATTTAGGCGAAATGCGCGTGATAAGCTCGTCGATGCGAATCGACGTCTTCCAGTTGATGTCTTTCAGACGATCCCCCGGAATATACTCTCGCATATAGTACTTTTCCTCTTCGGTTACCTGCAACTTGCGCGTGCTCTCCTGACTCGAAGACGGATCAAACTTAACGGGAGCCCGGTCCGGGAAGAGCGGCGGAAGAAAGGTCAGCTGAATTTCTTCGGGATCGGTGAGCAGGACTCGCGTCAACCCAAAGACGTCTCTAAGCATAAGACTTCCGCTTGCGCGAACAGGGCCGCAAAAAGGCAGACGAAGCGGAACGGTAATCACACCCGCCTCGCGAGAAGCTCCCTCCGCATAAAGCGAGAGATGACATTGTCGCCCGGCCATCAGTCGACCTTTGAGACGATAGTGGTATCTGAAAAAATAGAACGCCGGTCGACGCGCACCAAGTGATACGGGAATGGCCTGGCCTTCAAGCCGGGCAAAGAGCGGCCGCCCCGCTTCAACGATAGCCGGAATCTTTGCCGAACGCAACCGCTGAACCTGCCCCAGAATAAACAGCCAGAACAGAGACCAGAAAGATACAAGCGAAAAGGCAAGCGGATAAAAGCTGCCAGTACCGTAAAAGACTCCGAATAGAAGCAATGAGGCGATGAAAAGCAACGTTCCCGTCGCCGTCAGCGGATACATCCGGTCGAGCCAGAGAAGAACGGAGCGCATACTCAGCCGCCGGCCGGAGTCTCTTTCAGGATCTGGCGCAGTACCTCATGCGGATCCATCGCCGGATCTTCAAGTTCCAGTCTGTGCGACAGAACGGGGATAGCCAGTTCCTTGACCAGGTCGATCGTGACATAGTCCAGTCCTCTTACGAGTGAAAGGGCGCGGGCCGCTCTCGAAAGCTTGATACCGGCTCGCGGGCTGCACCCGGTGACGATGCCCGGATAACCGCGCGTCTTTCGGATCAGCGAGACGATATAATCGATCACTTCCCGCTTGATGGAGATATGATCGACAAGCTTCTGCCAGGCGAGCAGTTCGCCTGCATCAACGACAGGGCCGAAATCCTTCCAGGAATCGTCTTTCCCGTGACGCTCGACGATATCGGCCTCATCCTTCTCTGCCGGATAACCCATCGACAGCTGTAGCATGAAGCGGTCCAGCTGCGGGGCGGGAAGCGGAAAGAGATGAGCTCCTTTCAGGTTCATCGTGGCGATGATAAAAAAAGGATCGGGCAGCTCGTAGGTCATGCCCTCGATGGAAACAGTCTGTTCTTCCGTGACCTGAAAGAAGCTTCCCTGTGTTTTTGGGGTCAGCAGGTTGATCTCATCGGTCAGGACGAAGTGAGCGAAAATCGGTCCACGGTTGAACGTATACGCATTGGCCTTCATATCAAATCGATTGAAGCCGAGGATATCTTGCGGAAGCAGGTCGACGGTACACTGGATGCGCGAAAAACTTTCAATCGGAATGCCTTCGCGGTTGGCCTTCCTGTCGCCCCACTGAATGGACCCAGCAAGAGCTCTGGCCAGCGAGGTTTTCCCGACGCCATGACTGTCGGCCAGGATAACATGCCCGCCGGCAATCTTTGATGCCAGCAGGTATTCAAGCTTTCTTGTGTCGATGGTGATGACGCCTTTGATATTGGCCATCAACCGGAGTATGCCCTGGCGGGCTACGGTAAGGTATTCAGAAGAGGGTACTGCACTGTCCATACGGATTCCAGACCGATGTAATGCCACCGGCCCAGAAAAGGAAGAGATTTTTTCAGTGAGCTACCGAACGGATGCGAATAATGCAAGGGAAGGGGAAATCTGTCGGATTTCCCTTATTTCATTTTGAATTTCTTCTTGAATCGCTCAACCCGACCGGCGGCATCCACGATTTTCTGCGTTCCGGTAAAGAACGGATGGCAGTTGGCGCAAATTTCTACGGTCATATCGCCTTTTGTCGTGCGAGTTTTATAAGTGGCCCCGCAAACGCAGGTGATTGTCGCTTCGTTATATTCAGGATGCAGTGCGGCTTTCATATATTACTCCAGAGTAGGGTACAAAAATCCAGAGGCCTTTCCCTGTCAACTCTTATAGTCTCCGACCGCAGCATTGAATTTCCGGGACGGGGCTCTTTTTTTTTATACAGAATGCCCTGAGACTGACCTATTCAAGTATGCACTACGCACAAATTCCATCGACCTCTATGTCAGTTCAGCTTCACTACCCGGCGCTCCGCTGGTCGCCGGCAGGCTCGCTGGACATCCTGTTGCCGGCCATGCATCTGCACAAATTGACCCTCCTCCGTGAAGATCCAATGTGCATGAATTCGCTCGTGCGGACGTGGATCGGCCGATACCGCAATCGGCTGCTGCGTGCTGCGTGTGAAACACCAGAATGTCCGCCGTATCATTCCTACGGTGTTCTACGATCCCGATATCAAAAACAGGGCTTGAATCTGCATCGAATTTCGATAAGAGTTGAGGAAGAGGTATGGCTGGAGCTGAAGATTCTCAGTCTGACAGCGCGGTGCTCGATGAGCCTGATCATGGTATTGATGGTTCAGTGGGAGTACGCCCGGCGCTACAAATTCGGGCTGCGTGGCTGGGATGTCTGTGTCGAGGGTTATGTCGGAACTCCGACAAAAAGTCGGGTCCGCCTGTCTTTCAATGAAAAGACCCGAATTTACAAGATTTTTGCCTATTTCTCGAAAGCCACCCCGCTCACACTACCTCACTGGTACCGTCCGCCGCCCTGACAGGCACTCAAAACCTGAACCCTACCTGAAAACTCCCCCAGCGATGCCAGGTAGGATACCCGTTCTCGGCCAGAAAATCCGACGGACCTGTACTGAGCGCAATCTGACAGTACAGCCCACCGGGCATGCTATACTGAAAACCGATCGTCGTCAGCGTCTGGACCGTTCGGGGGGCTCGTAATGGAAAACTGGCTCCATCGCTATCATCCGATGGCCGAATCGCTTTCACAAGATCCCAGAGTAGCGCGTCGGTGGCCATTGTCCCGCCGGTATTCGTCAGCAACCTGTAAGCCTGTGCCATTCCACCTGGATGCTGAATAAACTCCGGATGCAGATGGAGTTGCTGAATTAGATGATGCCGCGCCAGCTGCGTCTCTCGCCTGTTTGAAGTCGGCACAAGCAGGTTCCAGATCAGTGAGTTCTCAAGCTGATTCCCTGTGCCGCCTAAAATTCGCAGCAAATTCTCATCATAAAGTCTATCGAGTCCTCCGTCGCCGCCCTCTCGCAAAGTGGCGTCCATGAACTGAAGAAAGGCCGTCGATTCGAGGAAGAGGTAGGAATCCGTCTTGTTAACCGGCGCAGGCGGAGCCGCCGGATGAAACATGCCCGTGCCCGGAAACGATGAGTCCCTTTCAAAACGTCCGACTCGATACTGAATGCCCGCTCCGGCCGTTATATAAACGCTCCCCGCTCTACCGAACAGCAACCATCCGGCGCTATCGGTCATTCGTCTGCGATACTCAAGATGGGACTGTACGGCAAGTCGAGCCGGAGTCTGGTCATCCCATCCCTGTGGCGGAGGAGATCCGATCAGACGATGGATCAACGTCTGCGACTGCTCTCCCATTGCCGGAGGACCGAGCGCCCCTATGGTTAACTCAAGATAGATGTCGCGACCGGCGCAGCTTTCGTAGATCATTCCGCCAAGATAGAGATGTGCGGCATAGTTGCGGTCCGCTGATGAGACGACAGGAGTCCTGATGTTTGAAGAAGTAAACATCGTCTGTCCGAAACTGAAGCCGACAAGAGAACGACACCCCGGTCGGTTCAATTTCCAGAATTCAAACCAGTGGTCTTTTTTCGGCATACTGCTTCCCGAAAGCCCGGAACCGAAAAGACTCATCGGTTTGGTTGCGTTAACCTGGCCGGCTGGAAACCATAGTTCAAAACGCATGCCGTTCGTGTAGTATCGATCTGAATCCCCGAAGACCGCGTCATTCTCCCAGAAGAACCGCGTTCCCCCGTCTGCTGCGATCGAAGTCGCTGAGGACAGCAGAAACAGAAGTAACACAGTACGAACTCGGGCAGGCATCAAGAACAGAAGATCGAGTCACAGATTCAATCAGATTTACTGTGCCGCTTCAGAGCGGCCTCCAGATCAATGCCGTTCTTTTCGAACAGACGATAGCAGAGCAGATCGTACCGTGCAAGGGCCATATTAAAGGCGATCCTCGCCTGCGCCATACCGAGCCGCGCCTGGATAACGGCATCCAGAGCGCTCTTAACCGACTCCGCCTGCATGCGACCGGTGCGATAGTCGCCTACGATTCCCGCATACATTCTCTCTGAATGCATCAACGCATCTTTCATACGCGAAAGCGAGCGATGAGCGGCAAGAAGCTGTTCATGCGCCACTCTTATTTCATCTCGCGCCTGTCGGATGGCATCGGCTTTCTGAATTTCCATTTGCTGAATCGAAAGGTTCGCATCACGGCGATCGGCAAGCGCTCCTTCGTCCCAGAGCGGAACCTCGAGTTGAAGTCGAATCGTCGACTCCGGATAAACTCCGCGATTTGCGTCGGGACCAAGGGCGGCATGGCGACCGAAGTTTCGCGAATCATACGTGCCCTGCACTGCCAGGGAAGGCAGGAGTTGACTTTCGGCAAGTTTCAGAGCCGTCTTCGCCGATGCAAGCTGTAGCTCCAGGTTACGCAGATCGGGCCTGCGCTCCAGGGCTAACTCCGTATCTTTCTCAAGATTCAAATCAGCAGGCAACGTATCGCTTAGCAGCAGCGGTATGCCATTCTTACCGTCGAGAGTTATGTTCGTTTCGGGCGGCAAATCAAGAAGCCTGAGCAGAGCAAGACGCTGCTCTTCGCGCTGCACGCCGGTATTTTCAACATCAATACGAGCCGTCTGCTCAAGCGCCGACCATTGACTTACCTCGTAGTATTCGGCCAGCCCGAGGCCTGCCTTCTGGACGGTCAGATTGCGAATCTGTCCCGCATTCTGTAACAGTGCTTCGGCGGCCTTTTTCTGCTCTTCTGCAAGGGCGAACTGCCAGTATTGATTCATCGCTCCGACGAGAATCTGTGCAAGCTCATACTCCAGCTGGTTACGTTTACGCTCGCTCTCGTTCTTCGCTATCTGTTCGTTCAGCTTGCCCTGGAATCCGAAATAGTTGCGCAACAGCTCCTGTCCGAGCGTTACCTGAATCCCCGACGTATGAAGCGGCGGCGAGCCGAAGTTTTCAAGAAGCGTACCTTTATCCTCCGGACGTTCACCGAGATTGTTATCTACCCTTGCGTCGTATCCCTTTACCTCGAGAGTTGTGCCCGTGCGAAACTGCTTCGAGAAACTCAGGAAGTAAGTATCGCTGAAAGCACGCGTTCCCTGAAGCATCGTCGCCGGGATATTCGGATTCCTCGTATCCTTTCCTTCATAACCGGCGGCAATCTTCGGCGTATAAGCTGAAGATTCCTTCTTCAAGGCCGTATCTGATTTCAGGATCTCAAGCTGCTGCATGCGCGCAACCGGTCCGCGTTCCGCTACTCTTTGCAAAAGGGCAGGCAACGTCAGTTCTTTCAAGAAGGCTCCGGCATCGTCGGCATAGAGAGCCGCTCCTCCGAAGAGTGAGAGCAGCAGGCTCGTGGCGATCATTCTTTTCTGTTTGTTTCGAAACTTTTGAACATTAACCATACAACAATACCTCTCTATAAATCCTTTTGCCTCAGGCCTTTCGCAGCCGGGCCAGAAAATCTTCTTTCATCATGTAAAGCAGCGGGCAGAGAACGAGCGTGATCAACGTGGCAAACATCAATCCCCAGGCGAAGCTCAAAGACAGCGGCTGCACGAAATGGTCAACGGTCGGGATTCCGTAAGCGCTTGGCAGCAATCCGATCACGGTCGTAACGGTCGTCAGAAGCACCGGGCGCAGGCGAATCGCTCCTGCATTGATGATAGCCTCGTGCAAATCCTGCCCCTTTTTACGCAGCTCTTCGGTGAACGTCACAAGAACGAGAGTGTTGGCCACAATAGAACCGCTTAACGCTACGATGGCAAGCATGCTCATGAAACTGAGAGGCTTTCCGTGCAGCATCAACCCGAGCAGAACGCCGGCGATGCCGAACGGGATCGCTCCCATAACGACGCCCGTGGTCGTCGCTGAATTGAAGTAGACAAGGAAGATCGCGAAAATCACCCCCATAGCGAAAGCGAATGAGATAACAAGATCGGTGAAGGAATCCTGAGCGTCTTCCTGTTCGCCCCCGAAGTTGACCGAATAGTCCTGATAATCCTTCGAGATATCGATCTTCTTCTGTAGCAGGCGGTTCACATCGAGAGATGTCGTCAGATCCGTATCGACCGAAGCCTCGACGCGAACGACTCGCATCAGATCCTGTCGGTTAATCATCGAATAACTTCGCTCTCTCGTGAAATAAGCGACTCTCTCAAGAGGCACAAGGCGTCCCTGGTTGTTCTGTACCTTGACTTTCTTCAGACTTTCAATCTTATGGCGAGCCTCGTCGGGAAATCTTACGACAATATTGATGCGGTCTTCGCCCTTGCTGATAGACGAGGCCACCTCTCCGTTAAAGGCCGTGCGAATCGATTCAGCAACGTCATTCACGCTCAGCCCCGCCTTTGCGGCCACATCGTCTTTCACATAAAACCGGATTTCTTCTTTGCCTTCTTCAAGGTCAAGGCTGACATCATAAACGCCAGGCATGCCTTCAAGCTCCTTCATATAAAGAGCGGCGATCTCTTTGAGCTGTGCAAACTCCGGTCCGCGAATCTGTAGCGAGACTGGCTTGCCAACGGGCGGACCATGCAGCGCCGCCTCTACATCATATCTGAACTCCGCCGGCAATTCGCCCGCTTGCTGAGCCTTTTTCAGCCTGTCCCGTATCTTCTTCACATAGATGGCGGCAGAGGCCTCATCATCGCGCTCCTGCACAGGTGTGAGCTTCACGATCACGGTCGATCGATGCGTCTCTTCGCCGGGCTTCGGATCATCAAACGGCGGCTCATGAATCCCCACTCTATCACGCAGGAAGACAAGCTGATCGCCGACAACTTCGGTAATCAGGCCTTCGGCTTTATCCATCACCTCAAGGTTACGCTGTAGCGTCGTGCCCTGAGGCATATACGTCTTGATATCGATCTGGTCTTCACCTCCGGCCGGGAACAGCACAAAGGGCAGAAACCGACCCGCCAGAAAGAGAAGTCCGAAAAAGAAAACGGTAAAACCTCCGATCACTGCATATCGGTATCGCAGAGCGATGGCCATCGTCTTACGATAGGCTCGCACAATCAGACCAAACCCGCCAGCCTCTTCGTCGTCGCCCCCATACGTGGCCTTTACACGCTCGGGTAGAAAGGTGTTCAGCCACGACGGGAGAAAGACAAGGGAGAAGACGAGCGAGACGACGAGCACGATCAGGATCACGGCCGGAATACCGAAAACAAACTTCCCGATAATGCCGCCCATAAAAAGGAGCGGAGCGAACGCCGCTCCAATAGCAAGCATCGTCACAAGCAGAGGAGCGAATACCTCAGAAAGCGTATTGCGGATGGCATCGCCGCGAGCCTGCCCCTCCTGCATCAGACGAAACGAGTTTTCGGCGACAACGATGGAGTTATCCACCATCATACCCAGCACCATGACCAGGGCGAAAATACTGATCGTATTGATCGTGATCCCTGCCGCATGAATGATCGTAAAGGCGATCAGGAAGATCGACGGAATGGCGAACGAGATGATCATGCTCAGCCGGAATCCCAGAATGAAAAACAATGCGGCGACAACGAGAGTCAGGCCCGTCACAAAATTCATGATAAGATCGTTCAGCTGCCGCACGACGTCGGTGCTCTGATCAAGAAAGACCGTCACCTCGACTTCCGGATAGCGTTCTTTCATCTTTTCAACGGTCGCTTTAGCCGCTTCTGCGGCGTTGATGATGTCGGCCGTTTCGGTCTTCCAGACGCGCAGCACAATCACATGCGATCCATCATACTTCTCATAAATAGTCGGATCTTCGTACGTATCGAAGACCTGCGCCACATCGGAAAGCACCGTCATAAAGCCGGTGGCGTTACCGACGATTGGAACCGAGCGCATCTCAAGGGCCTCGGAAAACTGACCCCGCGTTCGCAGAAGATACTCCGTACCGTTCAGTCGCATGACGCCTGAAGGCATATCGACGTTACGCATGCCAAGGACGTTCAAGATTTGATTGAGCCCTACACGTTTTGCATTCAGAGCCGCCGGATCAGCCTCGACAAGAAACTGGCGATTTCGATATCCGAAGCGCTCCACCTCGGCGATCTCAGGAAGCTCGTAGAGCTTATCCTCAAAGGCCTTCGCCGTATCGCGAAGCATTCGATACTCTTCCGTCGTCGGAACATGAGCGCCGTCCCGTTTCAGAGAGAAGGCCACATCGACGACCTGTTGTTTATCCGTCGTGATCTCTTCGACGGTCGGCGCAAGGGCTCCCGGTGGAAGAGCCGTGCGCTCGACGGCGTCTTTAATATCTTCGACGGCCGGTCGCGTATCGGGCATGCCTTCTTTCAGAAAGACCATGATCACGCTGACGTTTTCGAGGTTATAGCTGCGCACTTCGTCGATATTTGAAACGGATCGAAGCTGCTTTTCCAGAGGAATGGAAACAAGTCGCTCGATCTCTTCAGGCGTGCCTCCAGGATACGGGGTCTGTATAACCACCTTATCGAGAGTTACTTTCGGGAAGGCCTCTCTATTCATAGAAGAAAGGGAGACGAATCCCAGGGCAAGGAGCATCGAGAGGAAGACGGTCGTCACCAGTCGATGCTCCATAAAAAATGATAGTGCCTTTGTCATGTTTTACTCCAATCTTTGATTCCAGAGAGGCCGTTTTGATCACAGCTCGTCGACAAGCTGCTGCATGCGTTTGAAAACCTCTTTGCGCTGCCAGTCCTCGATGACGCCGATGCCCATCATATGTGTGAAATGCATGCCATCGAGAGCAAGGCGCAGAATGTACCCCAGAGCAGGATCCTTCAGCTCGTCGATCTTACGGTTCATCTCACAGATCAGATTCTCAACAGGTTCGAGAAGAGCCGGGTTTTCGAGAATGGCCGGAAGCAGAGCGGCGCCGATTTCGTGGTCCTCGTCATAGCCCGAACGACCTTCGAACGCCGTGTCGATCACGAAGCGCAGGATGGCCTTTGCATCGGGATCTTCGCCAAGGTTTTCATGCATATGCCGCTCTTCCTGACGCACATGTTCTTCGACCATGCCGCGGATCAGATCGTCCTTCGAGCGAAAGTGATAGAGCAGGCCGCCTTTGCTGACGCCTGCCTCCCATGCTACGTTTTCAAGCGTCAGATGCCCCGCCCCGTGCTGTTGCACGACGCGATAGGCCGCCTCAAGTATTTTTTCTCGTGCCGTTTCGCCGCCGGCAGGCCGCCCCTTCTTTGATGTGCGTGCCGGTGATCGTTTCGCCGTTTTCTTTATCGCCATACTGTCCCCCGATTAAACCGTCCAGTCGGTACAAATAACCGTCCGGACGGTACACTAAAGCAAATCGGCCACTGCAGCGGCAACTGTTTTTTATGAGGTGGGTCGGCGACGATACTGCACGGGAGTCGAGCCGACAAAGCGTGAAAAATCGTTAATAAAGTGAGCCTGATCAAAATACCCAAGGTCAAGGGCCAGAGCGGCCCAGTTTGCAGGCTCGCCGGCATCAATGCGCGCCAGGGCTTCATGCAATCGAAAACGACAGATCACCCATTTGGGCGAAACGCCCACGTGACGCAAGAATAGCCGCTGCAACGTGCGCATAGGAATGCCCTCGTCATCGCAGAGCTGCTCGACGCGCTTCAGCTCCGCCTCGCTTTCCAGACGCTCCACCAGGCGTCGGGCAAGAAGAGCATCTGCGGGTAGCGGTCCGACCCGGGCCGAGAGATCTTCAAGCATTCGGATTAGCGGCGTAAGACACTCCGGCCAGGCCTGGCTTTCGACCTCCGTCAGGGTCTGTTCAATTTGCGGGCCCAGGGCATCGGAGGCCGGCAGTCGCCGGTCCGTCCAATCCGAGGCTGCTCCTGAACGCCGTCCTTTTTCGGACGGGCCCGCTGTGTCAGAATCGTTCAGGCCAGCTACCAGCGACGAAAAGGCCCCCGGATGAAAGCGCACTCCGACGACGCGGCCCTTTCCCGAGAGCTCCACCGTAAAACGAGATGTCGGAACTCCGACGATCTCAGCCCTGCCCTTCTCAAAAACGAGATGAATCGCCGGATGTGGTAGGTTCTCCCTTACGACGGAGGTTTCGAGATTCCAGGAAACATACCAGAAGTGACGCACCAGGTGAGCGAGCGAAGGCGGCGGTAAGATGCGCTCATGCTCGATCGGACTCTGTTCGGTCGGATTCTGCTCAATCGGACGGATCAGGCCGCGGGCCGGTCCCGCCTTCTGAATGGCGTCTTTTTCCAATGCAATGCCTCGTTTCGGTGATAGACTTTTCTTTATCCCATATTACCGCACTTCAAATCGAAAGCACAGAAGGAGAACGAGATGCTGATCGACCGTACATTACAGAAAACCACAGTCATTCACGCCACTGCCGAGGCCATCTGGGATGCATTGATCAACCCCGCGAAGATCAAAGAGTATCTGTACGGCACGGATACGGAATGCGACTGGAAAAAAGGAAGCCCGCTTGTATTCCGGGGACAGTATGAAGGGCATACCTACGAAGACCGTGGAACGATTCTCGATATTGAAACGGGCCGGAGCCTCAGCTACAGCTACTGGAGCAGCATGTCGCCCCTGCCCGATCTGCCCGAGAACTACGCGACGGTCAGCTTTCAGCTCTTACCCGCCAACGGCGCCGTCACCCTTCAGCTCACACAGAGAGGCTTTACATCCGAAGAGGGATTCTCTCATTCCGATACAGGATGGGATCAGGTTCTTCAGAAGCTGAAAGAGATCGCCGAACGTTAGTCGCTATTGCCGCTCCGGATTCCGGAGCGGTCGGCATCACATCGACGGGGCGTTCATGCTGTTAAGGAAGTCGGAGTTCGTCTTCGATCCGCGAATCTTATCAAGCAGGAATTCCATCGCCTCCGTCGTCGACATCGGCGACAGGGCCTTACGCAGAATGAATACGCGGGTCAGAACATCTTGCGGAAGCAGAAGCTCTTCTTTACGCGTGCCCGATTTGTTAAGATCAATGGCGGGGAAGATGCGCTTATCTGCCAGTCGGCGATCGAGGTGGATCTCCATATTACCGGTTCCTTTGAATTCCTCGAAGATCACCTCGTCCATCTTCGAGCCCGTATCGATCAGAGCCGTTGCGATAATCGTCAGCGAGCCGCCATGTTCGATGTTACGGGCGGCGCCGAAGAAACGCTTCGGTTTATGCAGGGCGTTTGAATCCACACCGCCAGACAGAATCTTGCCCGACGTCGGGATCACCTGGTTATACGCCCGGGCAAGACGAGTGATCGAATCGAGAAGAATAACGACGTCACGGCCATGCTCGACCTGACGCTTCGCCTTCTCAATCACCATCTCGGCCACCTGCACGTGTCGCGTCGCCGGTTCGTCGAATGTGGAGCTTACGACCTCGCCGCGCACATGGCGGGCCATGTCGGTCACTTCTTCGGGACGTTCATCGATCAGAAGCACGATCAAAACTACGTCCGGATGGTTGTGCGTGATGGCATTGGCGATGTTCTGCATCAGAATCGTTTTACCGACGCGAGGCGGAGCGACGATCAATCCACGCTGGCCCATACCGATGGGCGTGAACATATCGATGATGCGAGTATCGAGCTGCCCCGGATTCCACTCCATGACGAGGCGACTGTTCGGGTAAATCGGAGTGAGGTTATCAAAAAGAATACGCTTTAAAGAGGACTCGGGTTTATCTTCGTTAACCGTATCAACGCGCAACATGGCGAAGAAGCGCTCCCCCTCTTTTGGGGAGCGGATCTGTCCGGTGATGGTATCGCCGGTTCGCAGTTGCAGGTGGCGGATCTGGGATGGACTGACGTAGATGTCGTCGGGGCCGGCCAGGTAGTTATAGTCGGGGCTGCGCAGAAAGCCATAGCCTTCGTTCATGCGCTCCAGCGTTCCCGAGGCATAGACGACGCCGTTCTGTTCGGTCTGTCGCTGTAGAATGGCGAAGATAACGTTCTGACGCTTCATTCCCGAAACGCCCTCGATCTCCATAGCCTCGGCTTTCTGGTAGATGTCTTCGATGGGCAGTCGTTTGATTTCGGTCAGATCGATGGGGGGCGGAGTCGGTCCCTGATAGCGCTGTTTTTTATGGTGGTGGTAACGTCCGTTTGATTCTTCGCCCGTCGATGCCTCGCCTTCCTGTCTTTCGGGCTGTTCGGACGGTTCTTCGGAGTAGCGTTGCGAATACTCCTGATCAACGTCCTGCATGGGCGGCTTCTTTCGCATGCTTTTTTTGCCGCGGGGGGCCTTTTTCGATATAGACATAAAGTCTCCTGAATAGCTGGTATAAACGATTAAAGTTAAAAGGGCGGGGGAAATAAGAGATCAGGAAGGAAGGCTACGGGGAGCTGGTACATTTCACGCACCTCGCTCCCTTCGTCAAGCAGGAGAAAAAGTTCTCAGCGGAATTTTACGTACTTGAACGGCGGAACCGCCCTGCCTTTGTAAATCACCTCGAAATGAAGATGCGGGCCGGTTGAGAATCCCGTATTGCCCGATGTGGCAATTACAGATCCACGCTTGACCTGCTGTCCCGTTCTCACGCTCACACGACTGAGGTGAGCATAGAGTGTTTTAAACTGACTGTCATGCTTGATAATAATGGCGTTCCCGTAAGATCCCATCGGGCCGGCGTAGATGACGACGCCATCACGAGCGGCACGAACGGGACCGTAATGCACGGCAATATCGATCCCACCATGGAACTGACGCCCCCTCGTTATGGGATGCACCCGATAACCGAAATTGGAGCTCAGACGGCCGACGGCCGGCATCGACCACATCGGCGGCGGATCAGGAATCTTTGCATTGGGCAGGAAGATGCTCGCGCCGACAGGCAAGAGATCAAGATTGTGAAGCGACGGGTTATCCTTCTCGACTTCTTCGACCTTGACGCTATAATAGCTCGCCACCTTTGCCAGACGATCGCCTGCCTTGATGCGATAGTAGATACCGGGTCGGTTCGGAATGGTGAGTTTCTGGCCGACACGTAACGTAGAGTCCGGTCGGATTCCCGACGACTTACTGATCAGATGCACGGGAACACGAAACCGGTTGGAAATGGTGCTGAGCGTATCGCCCGGCTTTACGGTGTATGCGATGCGGTCTTTGCCCGAAGAGGCCTCTTCGTCTTCGCTCAGAATCTTATTCTTAAAATCCTCGGATTTCTGATCAAGCTCTTCGGGGCTCAGATCTTTCTCGTTGAGCCCGGCCACAAGCTCCTGCTCATCGGAGGCCGTCGTGATCGCGCTGCCGGCGTTTGAAAAAACGGAAAAACCGAGAAAGAAGCCCGAGAAAAGGACAACGACCATCAGAGCCGTTTTACGCATCTGAACGACCGAAAGGTCCACGCGACCGATATACGGCCGAGCTTTTCCCGGAAAAGTGTAGAGGAAGCTGCCGCGACCGAGATGGATCAACGAGACTCGACCACGAATCTCAAGCCTGCGCGGAGCGGGGTTATTCTGGAATCGCCTGTGATGCATCTCTGTCGTTCTCGGGTTGCCGCTTATCTGATTTCTGTGTTTTTCTTTTTTGAGCTGTCGTCATCCTGACGATGGGCGCCTCTTTTGAATATCGGCGCCCTTTACGTCATTTTGCCTGCTTTTTCTGGCCGTTTTTCTCAAGATCCTGTTTCTGGCTGCTTGATTCGCCGAAGGATTCCTCGATCAGCTTCTTAACGTCTTTCTTCTGACCGCCGGTGATATTGATCTGTCCCTGTGCAATCACACCGGGGTTCAGGTGCAGAACCGGAGCCTCGACGTCACCAAGCAGCTTGCCGCCGCGATCAAGGCGCACCTCTTCATCGGCGACGATATTGCCGATCATCGTGCCCGAGATAGCAACGGAGCGGGCTTTAATATTCGTGCGAACCTTACCAGTTTCGCCGACAACAAGCTCATCTTCGGTGCGGATCTCGCCTTCGAATTTACCATCGATGCGAAGCGAGCCCGAGATATAGAATTTACCTTCAAAAATGGAACCGGGTCCGATGACGCTGTTCAGAGAATCGCTGCGAGTAGCCATAAATCCTTCCCTTAATGGCCTCAAATAGAATTTCGAACAGATGACTGAGAAAAACTACGAGGATGCTGAGCTCGCGAAGAGCCCGAAACCCTCATAAAAAATCCGATGGGTCTGTCTATTCGATTTCCGTCGAGGAAGAAAATTTCCAGCAGGGCACGGCCTGATTCACACCAATCCGACGCGAATCCCACTAATAGGAATAACAATCAGAAGCCTGTCATCGCTCGAAATCAGGGGGCAGCTTTAAACGGCGAAGAGCAGCCGGCCCCTCAGAAAGCAGCTCCAGGTTCTGGCGAGCACGCGTTGCCTGGTCCCCCCGGCCCTTCTGGATCATCTCCAGATATAGGGGCCGGGCCGTATTCAGATCTCTTGCCCGCACAGCAAGGTAGGCCTGACGTTCGAGGATCTGCGGCAGGTCAAGCGCCTGAACGGTACTCCTGTACGACGCCTCTTTCTCGGCGGCGATGGGCCGCTCGACGTAGCTCAGGCGGTAAAACCGCTGCGAAAGCTCTTGCTCTTCGGGGCCGATTTTAAGCTGTGCCGACACATCGGCCCGCTGACGATCGATACTCTGTAAGGCGGTCAGGGCGGCACCGCTCTCTTCTTCAAGGCGACGTCCGATCTGAAGCGCCTCGGCAAGCAGGCGGGATTCGGCCTCGCTCTGGCGGCCACGCCGCTCGATGGCGGCAAGACGCAGCAGCACCTCGTATTGCCGCCGCAGCACCGCCTGGCGCAGCAGATACTCGGCCTCATCGGGCAGCGCAATCTGTCGGAGTTCCGACAGAGATTGTTCATACAAGTTTTTTGCCCGGTTCAGAGGCCCTGTTTTCTCAAACATCAGATCGGCCAGATGCAGCCGAAACGTCGTTTGAATATCAAGCAGGTCGGCCAGCGAGCGTGTCGACGGCTGATCGCGCAGGCGCTCTTTTACCCCCTGCCAGAGATCGGGCTCCGTCCGGGCGAAAAGACGCTCGTAGGTCTGCACCGATCGGATGTAGTTCTGGCGGTCGGCATACAATCCGGCAAGGCGGATGTAGCTCAGAGCCAGGCCCTGCGTGCTCTGTCCGCCGGGCTGCCCGACAAGGTCCACCACAAGCTCGTAGTACATGATCGCACGCGGCAGGTCCCGTCCGGTGCGGTATTCCTCGGCCAGCAGCTGAACGTATTCGGCACGCCGCGGATTCAGGCGATGCGCCAGCTCAAGCAGCGCCCTGTAGCCGACAAAATCACGCAGAACGGTACGCTCCTCTCCGAGAACGTTGCCCGTTCCTCTATAATAAGAGGAACGATTGAGCACACGCTCCTGAAGCCGTAAAGATGTCTCGATCTCTTTTGAAAGAAGTGCCATCTTATGCAGGAGCTCCCCTCCCGCAGCAGACTCCCGCTCGTAGTAGGTCTTGTAGATTCCCAGGCGAACCGCCTCAAGGCTCTGTTCGGTCTGCTCAAGCTCGCCTCGCAACCGCTCGTAGTTCGCCCGTGCCGTCGCCGGATCTCCGCCTCCGCGCAGCTGCTTTGCCTCTTCCACATAGATAAGCCGGCGCGCCTCCTCCACATCCAGGCGCAGCTGCCTGAACTGTCGTAGCGTCTCGGCAAAGCCTGCGCCGGCCTGCCTTATCTGTGCATCGGGCTCCTGTGTGAGACGATCCGCATCGCCCATACCGTTGGCGATGGCATGGTAGATCTCTTCACGCAGTCGGGCCCGATCCTGCTCCCGTGCCCTTTCGGGGTCATCATGAGGACGCTCGAAGGCTCCGTAGCGAAGGGCCGTCGTATAGGCACTGAGGGCTCGCACAGGCTCTTTCTTCGCCTCGTAGGCCTGCCCCAGCAGCACATACAGGCGCTGCATGTACGGCGATCGCTCGTAGAAAAACCCGGCACCCGTCTCGCGGTTGCGCACGATCTGCATCAACCGCACAAGATCGGCATTGAGATCGGCAAGGCGCTCGGGAACGGGCAGCGCACGGCGATCGTTGCGGCGCTTCTCGCGAAACTGCCCGGTGTACTGGCCGATCAGATCACCGGCAAGGCGGATCACCTCATCGGCAGGCAGGCTGCCGTCGGCAAACTGACGTTCAAGGCGCTCGATCTCCTGCACATTGATGGCCTCCTGTACCGGCCGGGCAAGAGGGAAGTCCTCGGGCGCAGAGGCAAGGGATCCTGTGAAAAATAGGGCTATCAGGATCAGCGCCACGGCAGATGCTTTTCGAGCGGCCATCGTTTCAAAGATCGGCCGTTTTTGCAGATCGGTCAAGGCTGGAATTCACTAATGAGAGAAGAAAGAGCCGCCAGGATTCAGGATCTGAAAGTATAAAAACAATCGCCGCACGACCAATTTCTGATTCTATGGAGAACAACCTATGGGAAACAACCTATGAAAAAGCAACTCCTCCATATCTTCACTGCGGCGCTTCTGGTATCGCTGGCGCTCAGCTGCTCTGAGCATTCCGATACGGAACATAGCCATGCGCCCGCAGACGACCACAAGCAAGAGCATATCGACCATGCGATACAGGGCGGATCGACCGATCTGACGCTAATCCAGGTGATGCACGATCTTGCCAAGCAGACCGAGCGCACACAGTTCGGCATCCTCACCAACAACCGCTATATGATCGAAGCCGGAGCGGCTGCCATCACCGATCATCCGTCGCCAAAAGGCGGACTGAAGCCGTATCTGCGCAAGAACGCCGACAGGATTCAGAAGGAGATCCCCGCCCTTGACGAGGCCATCCATAAGAATGCCCTCGAAATGAAGAAAAAGGCCCATACGGCCTCGATGGCCGAGCTGCAACTGATGCAGAATCAGATCGTCACCGCCTGTGTGGGCTGCCACAATCTCTTTCGAGATTAAAGGGTTAACCTGATCGGTGCTGCCTCAGGGCCCATCGTTTGAGCCCGATGCCTGCATCTGTTCTCGGGCAGCATGCACGGCATCAGCGGCGACATTCTCAAAGAAGGAGGCGAAGTTATCGTGCAGGCCTTTGCTCCTGAAGTCCTCGCCGGCATAAAAGCGGGGATGCCAGCTCGATAGAAGAAGATTCCCGGGAAGACTGATCCATCCGACCACTTTCGTTGTGCTGTAATAATACGTTTTGCGTCGTATCTCCCGGCCTCTATAGCGAACGATCACATCGACAGGATAGGTATAGGAACGCCAGACCGGTATCACCAGAAGCGTGAAGCATCCGGCACGGTTCCACTGCTCGTCCGGTGCCATCGTCGTTTGCAGCGTTATACTCAGGGGCGACGTTTCATCGATAACGACGCCTTTTTGTGAGCCTATCGCCTTTTGCAATCCTTCAAGCACAAGCCGACCGTAGTCTCTATCTTCGTGTGTCGGCCACTTGCGCCCATCAGTAGATAGAACGGGATCGTAGAGTTGGCGAACGGTAACGAACAGACGAATATCCTGATTCCGTTCATGCTTCGATTCAGAAAAAGTCGACGGCACATCAACGTAGTGCACAACGCAGGCAGACAGGAAGAATGCAGTCAGTAATACGAGCCGCATCCGCCCATGCTTGCTCTGATGAAACGAAGTCAAACGTTTTCCTGGCCGGCTCAATAGCCGGGCCAGTTGATGGCCTTCAGAAAGGCCTCACGCTTCTTCATAACCGTAACAGGAAGAGGCTTCATCTCAATGCGACCGACGATCCGACAGCCGCCTTTTGATTTTGTATGTGCCGTCACATCGGGTGAGCGCAGAACAGGCAGGCTGCCGATAGCGACGATGCTTTCGCCACGTCGCTGCAGAGCCCAGATCTTCACTTCTTTGTTCTTGAGCATATTCAACTGAACGACGTTACCCGAACGAATGCCGTAACTGATCCCCTGATAGCTCACACCGGCAGCCTGAACCTCAAATCCTTCGAGCGAAGCATCCACTTCAACGGCCACGCATGTGAAGTCTGGCTTCGGAATATCGAAGTTCCACCATTGTTCGCTATCGATGCGGTCATAGATCTGAAAGCCGCAACCCTCCCAACAATCACTCGGATTCGCCGGATTCACAACGGCATCGGGATCGGCCGGAGCCTGACCGAACGGATTCGCCTCCCTTTCTTGCAGCGAAGTCGGCGCCCGGGACGGCTGTGCGCTGCGAGCTACCTCCTGCCATGCTGATCCCGTATAACGATAGACGCGGGCCTGATCTGATCCTGAAACGGCCGGCATCGAAGCGCTGAGCGGCTGCAACGGGCGAACGGGTCGTCCGCTCTCGTCTGTGAACGAGAGGCGAAACATGCCCGTAGACTCAAGCAGCTCTCCAGTTTGTAAAACCATAGGAACGGGCGAGAAAACGAAATCCTCGGGTCGATCCAGCACGATCGCCGCGATGCGGATGCGCCGGCCTTTGCGAAACGCTCCTTCGGGCACCGAGAGCTGTAGCGATTCAAAGGTCAGAGTCTCTGCTCTACCCCCGATTACGGTTTGAACGATCGGCTCCAGCATCCCCTCTCGCATGGCTGCGAGCGAGACAGGCCTCTTATCCATATTCCAGAGATCCTCCTGCCTCTCAATCAGCTCCTCGCGTTGCTCTGGCGTCAGCGACGGATCATCGAGGTCAGGGCGTGATTCCAGTGCAAGCAGAGGGAGCAGCATGAGTATCAAGAGGAGCAGGCGTCGCATGCCTTATACCTCGGCCTATTTCATTTTGACTTTAGAGCCGGCCCGTGAACTTTACATCCTGCTCCGCTCACACATGTCGCTTTCAAACTGCTTGCCTGCTCTGCCCTTCTCGAAAACAGTGCAGTACCCGGAGCATCGAATCGTCGCGCCGCTCGCAAGAGAGTGAGGAAAGTCCGGACACCGCAGGACAGAAGACCGGGTAATTCCCGGGGTGCCGTCTGTAATGGACGGCGCACGGAAAGTGCCACAGAGAATATACCGCCTGCCTTCGGGCAGGTAAGGGTGAAAAGGCGGGGTAAGAGCCCACCGCTCCTTCAGCGATGAAGGAGGCACGGTAAACCCTCTTCGGTGCAATCCCACATAGGCAGCCGTTAAGGTCGGTCCGGCCGTGGCTGCGGGTAGGGAGCAAAGACCCGGCAGGGAACTGCACGGGCAAGATAAATGACGATTCTCGACAGAATCCGGCTTATAGATGCTCCGGGTGCTTTTTTTGTGGGGTGGGATTTTTCTCGCAACCAACCTAAGGGAACCAAGCTGAGCGAGAAAAATCTCCTTGCTCGCCTCAAGCTGATGACAAAGCTCTATCTATGAACAGAAAGCTCGTCATCGGTGCTCTTTTCATTCTTAATACTTGCACAACCGTTTCGCCGTTCACTTTGCAGGTAGACGGATTGCACTCCTCGGATCAAAGCATCGCCGTGCAGTCCACTCTGTCGGCAAGGGATTTCCGAATCAATGTGACAGGGCGGGGTATCGAGCAGGAAGGCGAGCTCAGCTCCGAGCAGTTTGCCGTTTTCACGTCGTCAGTCAAGGCCTCCATTCGAGAGAACGGACTATTCCGGTCCATAATGCAGGCAGGCGCATCAGGCGATACGATTCTTGAGATCGTGCTTCTGCATCACGTAATCGCGGGGGATTCAGGCGGCATCATGGACGTCGCCTATCGTATCCGGTCAACGAATGCTCCCTCCACAGGAAGGATCATCGTCTTCTGCCCCTTTATGGTAACGCGATCCGTAAAGGATTGTCTACACCGAGCAACGACATACGCTCTTCTCACGAAGCTGGATGCGGCAAACGGCGGCCGGCCACTCTCGCTGGAGAGTTATGAAGACGCCATTTTCTTCGGGAATCTACAGGATGCGGTGAAGAGGCTGCCGACAAAGCTTGTCTATGTCGAATGCTTGATGTGGGTAACGACAAACACGGGCCAGGAGTGCCGCATGAACAAGGCACATGCGCTTGATCCTGTTCCCTGGGATACTCTTATAAAAGAGAATCCTTTCCCCTGGCCGGAGGAATAATAGAGCATCGCTTTCTATTAAGCGTGATCGTCCTCAAATCACGCCAGAAAAAATGCCTCTTCAGAATTCATGTGCGCTCTTCTACTCCTCTTACAACTCTACCTTTACCGCTATCTCGTCGCCGAGAATCTCATGCTGCGACATCAGCTTCTCGTCTATAAGCGATCTATCCAGAAACCTCGAATCAAACAACTCGACCGAATCCTCTGGGTCATCCTAACAGGCATTCTACCTGCCGATCTCTGGAAGAATGCTCTTGCTTTCGTAAAGCCTGCTACCGTGATCAAATGGCATCGAGAGGCCTACGGATTTTTCTGGAAATGGATTTCACGAAGAAAGAATCCAGGACGACCAGCAATACGTCGCATGCTAAGAGACGAGATCAGACGCATAGCAGAAGAGAATCCTACCTGGGGGCCGGAGCGCATCCTCGGCGAGCTACAGATGGCGGGCTATCGCCTGCATATCAATACCGTTCGCAAATACATGCCGAAACGAACAAAGACTCCCGGAGGGAACTGGAAGAACTTTCTCGACCTTCATGCCTCGCAGATCGCAGCCATGGATTTCTTCGTAGTACCGATGTGGAACTTTACGCCGCTCTACGTCTTCTTTATCATCCATCATGCGACCAGAGAGATTCTGCATGTAAACGTTACGGCTCATCCCGGTATGGACTGGGTAAGACAGAATCTGAAAGAAGCCTTCCCGGCTGGAAAGGCCATCCCGAAATACATCGTCCATGACAACGATCCTGTGTTCGTCCACTCCCGGCTCTTCATGGGAAACGTGCTTTCCATCACTCCCCTCAGAACGGCGCCTCACAGCCCGTGGCAGAATTGCTTCGCAGAGAGGTTTGTCGGAACCATTCGAAGAGAGCTCACCGCCCATGTCATCCCGCTCTCAGAGAATCACCTAAGAAAACTCGTCAAAGAATACGTTCGCTATTATAACGAGGATCGCACGCATTCTTCTATTGGAAGAGATTCGCCCGTGGGAAGACAGAGATCGGAAAGGCCTCCCGACCGACCGTTGATCGCCATACCGAGAGTCCGAGGCCTCCATCACAGATATTTTCCAGTGAAGAAGGCGGCGTGAGACGCGTATTTGGGTCAAAACCGGCTGCTTCAAGTTTTCTTTTGATCTCGCTATATGGCAGAGATTTAGGCGGCACCTATCTCAACCTCAATCTTCTTAATGTCGGGAGTAATGGTGGGCCGGGGGTCTTCAAAATACAGTGCAAGGGCCTCCTGCAAGTTAGCGAGAGACTCTTCGGGACTACTGCCCTGACTGGCTATGTCCACTTCAAGGCATTGAGCAACATAGATTCCATCTTCTTTTGTAACGCTGGCGGAAAAGGATCGTTTCATATTACTGCCTCGGTCTTTAGAATTGATTTGCCCAATTGCCCCGTCCACTCCTTTTCTACCGGCCCCTGACGTCTTCACTATCCCCTTTTTTTACTCCGTCTCTTTTTCCCGATGTCATCCAGAAGCCGCCAGAAGCCCAGCTCTCTGACCAGGAAAGAGCCCGCTCGGTAAGTCGCTGTTAGCTCCATAACACGAAGCAGCTCTTTCCAGACAAAGTCACCGCTCTCTTCAGTCTTGAGGCTCCGAACTTCTTCCATGCCATACGAAGTAGCGTTCCCCAGTATTCGATCAATCGATCGCGCTTCTAACACCGCTTCATCTATCCGATCGACACCGATCTCCCCTGAATCTCGAAGCGCCTTCAATACCAGCGGGAAGCGGGCCTCTCCGTTCAGGCGTGCAGATAAAAATCTCACAAAACAATCGACTATGCGCCTGTCGCCGATACCCGCCACCGTTCCTGTACTCGAATCCTGAAAAACGATCATGATGGTCCTCGTTAACCTCGGGATGGTTCATCGCCGTTCCTGCTTCTCGCTTCTTCTTCTCAACCACTCTGCCACGTCAATTTCCATGACCTGACCCTTACGCTCGATCAGTATGAAGCGCGCACGGTCACCCCAATCTCATATCTCCACCGGCATATAAAGAGCGAAGTCCATGCCTGTCAGACGATAATGATAACCCTGATAATAGAAGAATGGTCCTCCAAACGAGACTCGAAACTTAAAGGTCCGTGCGATGGGCAATTCGACAAACATGAGGAATGCGGCCGCTCCTTTTTTTCGCACCTCAACGCTCGATCGCTGCAGTGCAAGCAATCCGAAAGTTTCAAGGTGGTTCAGAGAATACTCATTTGCAAGGATACTCGCTGCCAGCATCTGCAAGAAGCTATCGCCGTTAAGATCAACCCATCCCTTTGCAAGCGCATAGGCTCCGTAGTTTTCAAGCATGCCCGGCTGATCGAGCGAGGCGAGCATAATCGTTCGAATCGGATCGGTGGACGGACCGACTAACCCTGTCATCAATTGATAGGCGCTCAGGCTGCGAAGGGTCTGTTCTTTGGTGCCGTTATCGAGATTCATCGCGACAAAGAACGGGCCGAGATAGTCCTGCATGTCGACGGTGCCGCTCATCTGCACGTTGCCGACGCCGATGCCCATGCCGACGCGAAACGTCGTCCATTCATCGCCGCCGAAATAAAAGGCCGGCACCGCATACGTATAGAAGCCGTCCATGCGAGTTCCGAGGTTCGCCGTTCGCGTCGTCGGCCCTGCCTGTTCGGTGGCCAGAGCCCGCAAGAAGCTGCTTGAGGAGCCTCCGGAGCTGCTCGAACTTCCCGAATCGCTCGAACCCGTATCGACCTCGATGGTCTGTTCGGTCAGCTTGATCGGCCCCGAATGTACAAGCAGATAGACGCCGAACTGGTATTTCTGCCCTCGATAAAAAACGAAGTCCGGCGATTTCATATCAAGAGACCAGCTCACATCGCCATAACCGCTCTGCCCCATCGTAGCGTTGAAGCCATGCCCCGACATATAGAGCGAAGTGGAATGAACGCTGACGCCAGGGCTGATCTGTAGATAATAAGGCTTTCGGCCGGCATCTGCCTCATCCGGCTCCTGCGAGAAAAGACCCGACGGCAATAACAGCAGGCCGGTTGTGACGGAGATCAAACCCCTGCCGATGTTTTTGAGAACGTTTTTCAGGAATCGTTTCATAGCAGTACAGAGTATTAAATAAAACAGACGATCGGAATTGCTTCGCGTGGCAAACATTTTCACGGATTCGCTTGACTCACCCCCGCTGCATCGGCTATAACAGATACAATGGAAACGCGTCTTACCGTCGACGGCAATGAGGCCTGCGCCCGCATCGCCTACAGATTGAGCGAGCTGATCGCCATCTATCCCATTACGCCGGCCTCTCCGATGGGCGAGCTGGCCGATGCCTGGGCGGCGACGCAGCAACCGAACCTTTTCGGGCAGGTGCCTGCCGTCGTTGAGATGCAGAGCGAAGGCGGAGCGGCCGGCGCTGTACACGGAGCGCTGCAGGCAGGCACGCTTGCGACGACGTTTACCGCGTCTCAGGGCCTTCTGCTTATGATTCCGAACATGTACAAGATCGCCGGCGAACTGACGCCCTTTGTGCTGCATGTAGCTGCACGCTCCGTCGCAACGCATGCCCTTTCGATTTTTTGCGATCACTCCGACGTGATGGCGGCGCGACAGACGGGCTTCGCCATTCTCGGATCAACGAGCGTGCAGGAGGCGCACGATCTGTCGCTCATCGCCCATGCGGCGACGCTTGAAACGCGACTGCCCTTTCTGCATTTCTTCGACGGCTTTCGCACTTCGCATGAGGTATCGACGATCTTTCCTTTAAGCGACGAAACGATCCATACGATGATCGATCGTAATCTGATCCGAGAGCACCGCCAGCGTGCGTTAACCCCCGATCATCCGGTGCTTCGCGGAACGGCGCAGAATCCCGACGTCTTTTTTCAATCCCGGGAGCGTGCGAATGCTCTTTATGACGCGGCGCCGGCCATCGTGCAGAAGCATATGGATCGCTTCGCGCAGCTGACCGGGCGCTCGTATCAGGTCTATCAGTACTATGGCGCTGCCGATGCCGAGCATGTCATCGTCATGATGGGATCAGGCGCCACAACGGCGCGGCGCGCCTCGCAGCTTCTGAACGGCGAAGGACGCAAAACGGGCGTGCTTGTCGTTCGCCTTTACCGCCCCTTTGATATGCAGATGTTTCGCGACGCCCTGCCGGCAACGGTTCGGTCCGTGGCCGTGCTCGATCGCACAAAGGAGCCCGGTGCTACAGGGGAGCCGCTTCTTCTCGACGTCATGGCCGCTCTTTTCGGGCAACGTTCCTGCTCGGTCATCGGAGGACGCTACGGCCTCTCGTCCAAAGAGTTCACGCCGGCGATGGCGGCATCGGTATTCGACGAATTGCAGCATCCCACAAAAGAACGTTTTACCGTCGGCATCGAAGACGACGTGAATCATACAAGCCTTGCGGTCACCGCCGAACACCGGAAGTATAACGTCGAAGACGAAGGCTTTCGCGCCGTCTTCTTCGGCCTCGGCGCGGACGGCACGGTCAGCGCGAATAAGAACTCGATCAAGATCATCGGCGAAGAAACGGATCAGTTCGGCCAGGGGCATTTCGTCTATGACTCGAAGAAATCCGGCTCGGTGACCGTATCACATCTGCGCACCGGACCGACGCAGGCATCGATCGACGCTCCGTATCTTGTGCAATCCGCCGATCTTGTGGCCGTGCATCAGTTCGGATTGCTCGAACGACTTGCCACCATCGACAATCTGCGCGAAGGCGGCATCCTGCTTCTGAACGCCCCGTATGCGCCCGGCGAACTCTTTGCAAAGCTTCCCGTCGATCTGCAGAAGGCGGCCATCGCAAAACGTATTCGCATCTTCACGATCGACGCCCTTGATGTGGCGCGCTCCGTCGGCCTTGGCGGGCGCATCTCCACCGTCATGCAGGCCGCCTTTTTTGAGTTAGCCAACTCTATCCCCAGAGAGCAGGCGCTTGAGAAGATGCGCTACTTCATCGAGAAAAGCTACGGCAAACGCGGCGAGGCCATCGTAAAAAAGAACTTCGCCGCCATCGAAGAGGCGCATAAACGGCTGTATCAGGTGCCTCTGCCCGGGGCGCCCATCGGCTCCGTGCCCATGCGATCGTCCATCAGCGGACCGGCGCCCGATTTCGTGCGAAACGTAACGGCTGAGATCATCGCCGGTCGCGGCGACGGGCTGCCCGTCAGCGCCTTTCCTCTGGACGGGAGTTATCCGACCGGGACGACGAAGTATGAGAAGCGCGACATCGCCCTTGAGATTCCCATCTGGGAGCCCGATCTGTGCATCCAGTGCGGCAAGTGTTCGTTCGTATGTCCGCATGCCGTCATCCGCATCAAAACGCATGACGGCGCGTCGGCTCCGGCCGGCTTTCGCATGATGCCGCTAAAAGGCGCCGAAGCCGGCAGCATGTACACGATTCAGGTATCGCCCGAGGACTGCACCGGATGCTCGCTCTGCGTCGAGGTCTGTCCGGCGCGCGACAAGTCGCATACGGCACGCAAGGCGCTCAATATGCATGCCGCCGCCGACACCATCGAAAAAGAGAAGGAGTTATACAGGCATTTTGACGCCCTTCCCTGGCCCGATCGTCTTTCTATCGATCGCATTCATACCGTAAAGGGATCACAGTTCCTCGAACCGCTCTTTGAGTTCTCGGGCGCCTGCGCCGGATGCGGCGAAACGCCCTATATCAAGCTTGTAACGCAGCTTTTCGGCGATCGCATGCTCGTCGCCAATGCAACGGGCTGCTCTTCGATCTATGGCGGCAATCTGCCGACGACGCCCTGGGCCCATCGCGCCGACGGACGCGGTCCGGCATGGTCGAATTCGCTTTTTGAGGATAACGCCGAGTTCGGCCTTGGCATGCGTCTGGCCGTCGATCAGCTGCGCGATCGAGCCATCCAGCTTTTAAAAAACGAAAGCTCTACCGTTGGAGACGATCTCGTAACGGCTCTTCTGATAAACGCGCAACACGACGAGGCCGATATCTACGAACAGCGGCAACTCGTGGACACGCTGAAAACGCGCATCGCTGCCGATACCGAGCTCTATGATCTGGCCGATTATCTTGTACGCAAATCTCTGTGGATCATCGGCGGCGACGGATGGGGCTACGACATCGGCTACGGCGGACTCGACCACGTCCTTGCATCAAACGCCAACGTGAATATACTGCTTCTTGATACCGAGGTGTATTCGAATACGGGAGGACAGCGCTCGAAGGCCACTCCGTTAGGCGCCGTGGCGAAATTCGCGGCAGCGGGAAAAGAAACGGGCAAGAAGGATCTGGCCCTTCAGGCGCTCCAATACGGACACGTCTATGTGGCCCGGGTCGCCTTCGGAGCAAACGACGCACAGACGATCCGGGCCGTCATCGATGCGGAGCGTTATAACGGACCGTCGCTGATCATCGCCTACTCGCACTGTATCGCGCATGGTTACGACCTGAAAGACGGACTGACGCAGCAACGGCTTGCCGTTCGCAGCGGGCACTGGCCGCTCTTTCGTTATCACCCTGATCTGCGCGAAACGGCGGAGCCGGCTCTTGTGCTCGACTCAAAGGACCCCGACGTGCCTCTTGAGGATTATATCTACAACGAGACGCGCTACAGCCTGCTGCGTATGATGGATCCGAAGCGGGCCGCTACGCTTCTGACATCGGCGAAGCATACGATACAGCGTAACTTTCTGCATTACAAAGAGATCGCCGATGAAAGCGCGAAAGAAGCGGCGGCACGTGCACAGGGAGAGAAGGCATGAATCTTAAAACGACGTATCTGGGACTCGATCTTGCGCATCCGATCGTTCCTTCGGCCTCGCCGCTCTCTGAAAACACCGATACGGCAAGACGTCTTGAAGATGCCGGCGCTCCCGCCCTTGTGATGTACTCTCTTTTCGAGGAGCAGATCCTCGACGACCAGCATCGACTCGATCATTTTCTCGAACACGGCTCGCATACCTTCGCCGAGGCGCTAACCTATTTTCCCGAGCCAGACGCCTATGCCTCGGCTAACGGAGAGGCCTATCTCGAACAGATTCGCCGTCTGAAAGAACACCTGAAGATACCGGTCATCGCCAGCCTGAACGGCGTCTCATCGGGCGGCTGGATGAGCTGGGCTGAAAAGATCGAGCAGGC
Organism: Leptonema illini DSM 21528; assembly: GCF_000243335.1. Taxonomy (NCBI): domain Bacteria; kingdom Pseudomonadati; phylum Spirochaetota; class Leptospiria; order Leptospirales; family Leptospiraceae; genus Leptonema; species Leptonema illini. The sequence goes on from NZ_JH597773.1 coordinate 918,909, forward strand.
CGGAGCCGACGCCCTTGAGCTGAACATCTTTTATATTCCGGCCGACTTCGATCATGATCCCCGCGAAATCGAAGAGATGTATGTGAACGACGTGCGTGCGGTACGCGAACGCACGGGACTCAAGATCGCCGTAAAAATCGCTCCTTTCTTCTCTTCTATGTCGTATATGGCCCGTCGCCTTGAAGAGGCCGGCGCCGACGCCCTTGTGATGTTTAACCGCTTCTACGAGCCCGACTTTGACATCGAGCAGCTTCAGGTAAAGCCGCGCCTGAAGCTCAGTCAGTCGGGCGACGGACTGCTTGCGCTGCACTGGATCGCCATCCTCAGAGATCATCTGAAGATCGACCTGGCCGCCACCGGAGGCATCCATGACGCTACCGATATCGTCAAAGCGCTGATGGCCGGCGCCGATATCACGATGACGGCATCGGCCCTTCTGCGCCGCGGCCCCGAGCACATTCAGAACCTGGTCATCGGCCTGCAACGCTGGATGGAAGAACATGAATACGTTTCCGTAGAACAGATGAAGGGCTCGATGAGTTACGCGAAGGTCGCCAATCCATCGGCCTTCGAACGGGCAAACTACATGAAAACGCTACAGAGCTACAGGCCGGAACGACTCTGAAAGGCGCGCTCCGTTAAAACGCCGGTGCGGCCCCTCTCGCGTGTTTTCGTCTCGCCTGATCTCGAAAGCGTGAGTATTCTGTTCGGATGGCAACAACAAAATTCAAAGGCAACGACGTTCATACATCGGGGTCGCTTCCCGCCGTCGGCCAGAAAGCGCCGGACTTCAAGGTAGTCGGATCAGATCTTTCTGAGCTCAATCTTGCAAGCTTCGCAGGCAAAACCCTGATTCTGAACATCTTCCCCAGCATCGACACGGCCGTCTGCGCCAGCTCTGTGCGCAAATTCAACGAGTCGGCCTCGTCCGTTCCGAACGCTACGGTGCTCTGCGTTTCGATGGACCTTCCCTTCGCTCATAACCGCTTCTGCGGCGCCGAAGGACTGAAGAACGTAAAGACGTCGTCGGATTTTCGCTATCAGGATTTCGGCAAGGCCTATGGCGTTCGTATGGAGGACGGCCCTCTTGCCGGCCTGCACGCTCGCTCCGTTGTCGTCGTTGGTCCGGATGGCACGGTAAAGCATTCTGAGCTTGTTCCCGATATCGGGCAGGAGCCGAACTACGACGCAGCTCTCGCAGCCGCTCGTTGATCACAGTCGGTGGCCCGGCTCTCAGGCCGGGCTAAACCGTCGCCGGCCCAAACCGCCGAAGCCGGTGTTGCATTTGAGTGGCCAGAAAGCGCCGTTCAACAAGCGGCTTTCTGAAGTGGTCCGGCGCTTTGCTTTTTCTTGCGCAACTCTTCACACTTTTGCTGCCTGCGTTTGAAGGCCTTTTCCGCCTCTGCATGCACAACAGGCCCGTATGCCGAGAAGGCCTCAGGCGTTCGGCCGCAGAAGATACGTCCCTGCACCTCCACACACACCTCTTCGATCGGGGAGCACGGATCCTCTTCTGCCATGAGGGCCGGGGTCAGCGCCAGCAAAAGCAGGATCGATAATCTTCTCATCTTCGTAATACCTCAGCGGATTGATTTTACCATAGAGAAGGCGAAGAGTCAAGAGCGCTCCCGGAGCATTCCGGGAGCGGTCTCTGCACCGAAGCGCCGGCAGGGGCTCCAATTTAGCAATCCCCCCACCCGACTGCAAATTTTTTTGATTTTCTAATTGACCGGAGGCCATTCTCTGTGTTCTTTGCAATTCGATTAGCAGAGTCCATATTCGTTTGCTAATCTTTTTGGCACAGATTCAAAATTTACCCAACCATTCTTGGAGGAAGTGAGATGAATATCAAACCACTCGCAGACCGTGTGGTCATTTCTCCTCTCGATAGCGCAGAGGAGAAGGTCGGAAGTATCTACATCCCGGACTCGGCAAAAGAAAAGCCGCAGGAAGGCGAGATTGTCGCTGTCGGCCCCGGACGTACGGAAGACGGCAAGGTCGTTCCTATGTCCGTTAAGGTCGGCGACCGCGTTCTCTATGGCAAATATGCCGGAACGGAAATCAAAAAAGACGGCAAAGACTACCTGATCGTTCGCGAAAGCGACGTCCTGGCCGTCATCGGCTGATCATCATTCACAGGAGATAATCAATGGCAAAACAACTTGAATTTCATGAAGAAGGCCGCCGCAAGCTGCAGGCCGGCGTGAACAAACTGGCTAACGCCGTTCGCGCCACACTCGGTCCTCGCGGACGTAACGTCGTTATCGACAAGAAATACGGCGCTCCTACGATTACGAAGGACGGCGTTACCGTTGCAAAGGAAATCGAACTGGAAGATCCCTTTGAGAACATGGGCGCACAGATGGCCAAAGAAGTGGCCACGAAAACCAACGACGTTGCCGGCGACGGAACGACGACCGCTACCGTTCTTGCTCAGGCTATCGTAAACGAAGGTCTGAAAAACGTAACGGCCGGCGCAAACCCCATGCACCTGAAGCGCGGTATCGAGAAGGCCGTTGAGGCCGTTATCGGCGAGCTGAAGAAGCGCTCGAAGCCTGTCGGCTCCAACAAAGAAGACATCGCCGCCGTCGCTTCCATCTCGGCTAACAACGACCGCGAAATCGGACAGCTCATCGCCGATGCGATGGCTAAAGTCGGCAACGACGGCGTTATCACCGTAGAAGAAGCAAAAGGCATCGATACGACTCTTGACGTCGTTGAAGGTATGCAGTTCGACCGCGGCTATCAGTCTCCTTATTTCGTAACCGATCCGGAAGGCATGATCTGCACGTTCGAGCGTCCTTACATCCTGATCCACGAGAAGAAGATCTCGAATATGCGCGAACTGCTTCCCGTTCTCGAGAAGGTCGTTCAGCAGGGTCGCCCGCTGCTCATCATCTCTGAAGAAGTGGAAGGCGAAGCCCTTGCAACGCTTGTCGTGAACAACCTGCGTAAGACGATCAAGATCTGCGCCGTGAAGGCTCCCGGATTCGGCGATCGCCGCAAGGCCATGCTCGAAGACATCGCCATCATGACGGGCGGACAGGTTATCTCTGACGACCTCGGCATGAAGCTTGAGAGCGTTGAGCTGTCGCAGCTCGGTCAGTGCGATAAGATTCAAGTCGACAAAGAAAACACCACCATCATCAGCGGATCGGGCAATGAGTCCGACATCAAAGGCCGTATCGCTCAGATTCGCAAGCAGATCAGCGACACGACATCCGATTATGACCGCGAGAAGCTGCAGGAACGTCTGGCTAAACTCTCGGGCGGCGTCGCCGTTATCTACGTCGGTGCTGCTACTGAAGTCGAGATGAAAGAGAAGAAGGCTCGCGTTGAAGACGCTCTGTCGGCCACACGCGCTGCCGTCGAAGAAGGCATCGTGCCCGGCGGCGGTATCACCCTGCTTCGCAGCCGTGAAGCCATCAAAGGTCTGAGCCTTGAAGGCGACGAGAAGACCGGTTCGATGATCATCTACCGCGCTCTTGAAGAGCCCGTGCGCATGATCGCCAACAACGCCGGCCTTGAAGGCAGCGTGATCGTTCAGCGTGCTCTGGCCGAGAAAGAAAACATCGGCTTCAACGCTGCAACGCTCGAATGGGAAGACCTGGCGAAAGCCGGCGTCCTTGATCCGGCTAAAGTGGTTCGCTCTGCGCTGCAGAATGCCGCTTCGATCGGTTCGATGATCCTGACGACGGAAGTTGCGATCACCGATATGCCCGAGAAGGATAAAGGAAACCCCATGGCCGGCATGGGTGGAATGGGAGGCATGGGCGGAATGGATATGTAATTCCGCCTGTGGCTCGAAGCGGGATCAACCCGCAAAAAGCGTCGCCTCAAAAGGGCGGCGCTTTTTTATTGAGGAACCGGACATGCAGCGACGACCTGCACGGAAGCCACAGGCGTGTACTGTCACGTTCGTTTATTGAGATGCGCCGATAGCTTGCAGACAACGTTAACGTGCAGGGCAATTACCCGACGTGAAGGCTTTCACTCGAGGATCTTTACAGGCAAAACAGGAATTGGCGAACGATTCGCGGCAATAGCCGTCATTGCAATCCGACGGTCGGACGGCAAACCATCCGCAAACAGGAGCATAGACCTCGGCGCAGTAATCCACCCGACGCTGCACCTCGCTGCATCGAGTCACGCCGGCCATAATATCTCGCGCATCGATTCTGCATCCACAACCGCATTCGTTACGAAAAGGCGTACCGAACTCGCAAACGGGCATCACGGAGCAACGCACGGGATCGGTCGATGTGTATCTGTATTCCTTGCTCTGCGGACATCCAGACTTGTTTGTCACATGTACGGCCGGAGTGCAGAGGTTGAGAGATGAGAATCCGAGAAAAAGAAGAAACCAATAACTCTTCGTCATAACCACACTATGTGACGTAAAAAAACGAATGGAAACATTCGGGAAAGGCATATTCAAAGACGTTTATCGAGCATGACGAAAAAAAATCGTGCGGTTAACGGAGAAGCAAGTGATATTGCGTTCATTTACGATAGAGAAAGTAGGGATAGCAAGATACCAATCTGCCTGAAGCATGAGGAATCAGGTCAGAACGTCACTTCTCAGAACAGAATCGTTCGATTTCCTGGATGGATTCCTCAACGGCGATACGCTGAACTCCCTGTAGTTCCTGAATTGACAGGCGCGCCGCCGACAGTTGCTTGCATTCCTCTCTTTTCAGCTCTCCATTTCTTGCAGCATAGAGCCTCAACAGACTGCGGCGAGAGGACGAAAGCCTCCATTCAGAATCCGTACCAATCAAACGCTGCAATGCCACACGAATCTGATCGACATTGTTCGCCGTCGCCACGGCTGCGCCATCAAGCGCAGAGCGTCCCGGAGCGGGAAGAGCGACATACTCTTTCCTATTTGCCTGTAAAGAACAGCAGGTCCAGGCATCGGCACGATCCTCTATGAGCGGATGCGAAAGGATCATCAGATCGTAGTGAACCTGCCCGCCTGAATAAAGCTGAAGGCCGCTTGCCAGAAAGACGGTACCATCTTCGTGCTTTATATAGTAAGGATTCGATTCATGAATACCTGAGAGGAACTTCATGATGCGTGACCGTTCATCCTCATCTGGCTGCAACTGCCCGCCTTCCAGCTTCGCATGCAGACTTTCAAGAACACTCTCCGGAGGAGGGCCGACGCGATACCTTCTGGACATACGCTCCATCACAAAGACGGCGTCAGAAGGCTGATCTACGATAATACGAAGAGACATTCCGTCATTGGCCCGACGGAACTGCTCTTCAAACAGAGTCATCGTGTTGCGTACGCTTTCAGCATCGGTATGATCGGTCGCAGTCTCAAAAAGGCCCGCATTCAGCGTAAGAAGCAGGTTGCTTTCAGAAGCACTGAGGCCCGTACCGCGTAGCATTTGAGGGCCCGAATCGGAACATGCTGTAAAAAAAGAAATGAGCGAAAAGAAAAATAGAGCGAGGAATCGCGCGCGAGTGAATCTCACGCACGATGCATGATTAGCGAGAGCCCGTTTTAACGGCCGATGTTTCAAAAATACGAGATCTTGTTTCATCGATAAAGCCGCGAATGCTTTTGAATTTCTCTGAAAGACACTCTCTGCAGAGATTATTCTGATAAAGCTGCGTTGTTTTTTTTCCGCAACCGGAACATTGACAAATTCCAGCCGCATTTTTTCTATGTCTGTCTTTTTCCGGGGGCACCATTCTATCCGTCCGATCAATTTCCTGTTTCGAAGGAATTAACAGTTTTTGAAAACGTGATAATCATGCAACCATTGAAGAACCTTCGGTTTCCATTTTTTTCGATTTAAGACTGACCGAAGCCACCCCGCCTCACAACTTATCCACGCTACAGCAAAGGGCCGCAATAAAAGTATTCTGTCCCCTTGCGATCAATAAAAAACATATACAATCTATAACATTTACCATTTCACACTTTTTTTATTTGAGGTTTTTATTGTTGCACATGCCGACTGCCGAGATCGCCGCCGTTTTCTCCGTTTTAAGCATTAAATTTTCAATGACTTTTTCCATGCAGAACGAAACCTGGAGCTATGTCATTGCAACGCACCGTCCTTTTTGATACACATAAACAGGCTGCAGGCCGCATGGTTCCCTTTGCCGGCTGGGAAATGCCGGTTCAGTACTCCTCCATCCTTGAAGAACATATGAAAGTCCGCAATGAATGTGGACTTTTCGACGTTTCCCATATGGGCGAAGTTAGAGTTTCTGGACCGAATGCGAAAGGCTTCCTCGAAAAAATCACTCCAAACTTACTTGAAGGACAGAAAGACGGGCAGATTCGCTATAACGCCATCCTGAACGATAACGGCGGCATTCGGGACGACGTGACGATCTTTCGCGAAAGCGACTCATCTTACTTCATAGTCGTGAACGCATCGAACGTCGACAAGATATGGGCCCATCTCAACGAGAAGAAAGAGCCCGGCGTCATACTTGAGAACCTGAGCGACCGATACTCCCTGCTCGCTCTTCAAGGACCTCTTGCCGAAGAGATACTGAAATCGCACAGTGCATTCCCTTCTGACCGCATCGACGCCCTTGCGTATTACCATTTCTTTGATACCGATACGATGCGCATCAGCCGCACCGGATATACGGGCGAAGACGGCTTTGAGATCATGTGCGAAAACGATCGAGCTCCCTCTCTATGGAAAGAACTGATTGATCTTGGAGGAGCGAAAATCCTGCCGGCCGGTCTCGGAGCGCGTGACAGCCTGAGGCTTGAGGCCATGTATCCGCTGTACGGGCATGAGCTCACGGAAGATCGCACACCTGTAGAAAGCGGCATCGGCTGGATCGTAAAAGAGAAGCCGGCACCTTATCCACATATGGATCACATTCTAAAGCAGAAGCAGAGCCATCCGGATCATAAGATCTGCGGCTTCGTTCTCGAAGAGGGCGGCATAGCGCGAGAAGGCATGGATGTGCTGATAGACGGCAAGGTCGTCGGTCAGGTGCAATCCGGCGTCTACTCCCCCGTCTTGAAGAAAGGAATCGGATCGGCCTTTCTTCCATTTGATAGCATCACAGCAGAACGCCCGATCGAGATCCTGATCAGGGACCGTCGGGTCAAAGCGAAGCTTCATTCCGGTGCCTTCGTAAAGGGATCGGCAGGAAGAAAAAGGGCGAATTGACGTACCAATCCCGAGGAAAAAAGGTGCCCCTATGTCAGAAATCCGCAATGATTACAAATACACAAAAAACCACGAATGGCTGAAGGTGGAGGGCGACGTTGCCCTGGTCGGTATCTCAGATCACGCCCAGCATGCTCTCGGCGATATCGTATTCGTGAAAACGGGCGACGTCGGCGAGAAGGTAGAGGCCGGTAAATCGTTTGGATTCATTGAATCGGTAAAGGCGGCTGAAGATCTCTATGCTCCCGTCGGCGGTGAGATTGCCGAGGTCAATACGGCCATTTCGGGCAAGCCCGAAGCGATCAATCAGGACCCCTACGGCTCCTGGATAATCAAGATTCGAAATTTCAATCAGGCTGAAATCGACGGCCTTCTGGACGCTCAGGCCTACGATGCCCTCGTTCAAAGCCTCGATCATTGATATACATCGAAAAATAAAACGGAGTCACGCGCCTTGAAATACCTACCCGTATCCGAAGCTGAGGTTAAAGAACAGCTTCAGCGCCTGGGCCTGAAAAATCTCAATGAACTTTTCAGAAGTCTACCCGCCGAGTTTTTAACCGAACCGGCATCCTCACTCGGTCCGGCTATGAGCGAGATCGAGATCCGAAGACACCTCAGTTCTCGCGAATCCGTCCCTCTTACTTTTCTCGGCGGCAACGGACATTATCACTATATTCCTTCGATCATCGATCCGCTTGTCTCGCGCGGCGAGTTTCTGACGGCCTATACGCCGTATCAGCCCGAGATCAGTCAGGGTACGCTTCAGGCGATGTTTGAGTATCAATCGATGATGGCCGGATTGATGGGCGTCGAGGTGTCTAACGCTTCCCTTTACGACGGCTCGACCGCTACCGTCGAAGCGGGCCTGATGGCCTGCCGGATTGCCCGCAAGTATAAACTCGTCGTCTCTTCGGCACTGCATCCCGAGTATCTCGAAACGCTGAAAACATACGCCGAAAACGGTCCGTTCTCTTTTGTGACTGTTCCCGTTGATGCGACCGGTCACACCGATGCCGCCGCTCTTCAGTCGGCCATCGATAGCGATACGGCAGCCGTAATCGTGCAATCACCGAACGGCTTCGGCGTCATCGAAGATCTCGACGCGATTCGCTCCATCTGCAACGATAAGAAAACGCAGATGGTCGTCACCGTAACCGAAGCCCTTTCGCTTGCCCTGTTGAAATCACCGGGCGCATGCGGAGCCGATATCGTCTGCGGCGAGGCGCAATCGTTCGGCATCCCGCTCAGCCTGGGCGGCCCCTGGCTCGGCTTTATTGGAACGTCGATGAATCAGGTGCGCAACCTGCCCGGTCGTCTGATCGGACAGACGAAAGATCTTGAAAACAGACGCGCCTTCGTCGTTACCCTGGCCGCACGGGAGCAGCACATCCGTCGCGAGAAGGCGACGTCGAACATCTGCACAAACCAGGGACTGATGGCCCTTCGCGCCGCCATTCACCTGTGCGTGATGGGCAGAGCCGGATTGAGAGCGGCCGCAGAACGTTCGGCGAAGCTCGCCCACCATGCGCGCAGACAGCTCAAGCTGCAATCCAATGTGCAGCTTGAATTCGCCGATTCGCCCGTCTTCAACGAGATCGTTATCCGCACGCCGGTGGCGGCGGCGAAGGTCTTTGAGCGATGCATGGCGTCTAACGGAGTCGCTCCTGGAACGATCCTCGACGAGAATCGTCTGCTCTGCGCCTTCGATGAAACGAAAAGCGTAGAAGACGTTAACCTGTGGCTGTCGGCCGTGACGGCCGCCAGTAAATAAGGCCAATCGAGCAGACCGAATCAGGGAATAGATTTATATGGAAAACAACAGACCGCAACTTGCCGTCACAAGAAACGGACAGATCTTTGAAGAGCCGCTCATTTTCGAACGATCTCATCCCGGTCGGGTCGGATCGTCTCTGCCCGCAGACGACGCCGATCTCGCTCTTGATCTGCCGCCTGAAATGCTGCGCGACGCCGCACTCGCGCTTCCCGAGGTATCGGAGCCCGACGTGATCCGGCACTTTACCAGGCTGTCCACATGGAACTACGGCATTGATCTGAACTTCTATCCTCTCGGCTCCTGTACGATGAAGTACAATCCTCGCATCAACGAAGAGATGGCGTCGCTTCCGCATCTTCGAGACGCCCATCCGTCGATGCCCGAAGCCTTTATTCAGCCGCAGATCAAGCTGGTGTACGAATTGCAGCAGAAGCTCGCCGCCGTTACCGACATGGCCGGCATCACGCTGCAACCGGCGGCGGGCGCGCACGGAGAGTTAACCGGACTCTTCTTGATTCAGGCATATCACCGCGATCGCGGCGACACGCGAAAGGTCGTCGTCGTGCCCGATAGCGCTCACGGAACGAACCCCGCTACCTGTGCCCTTGCCGGTTACGAGGTTCGCGAGCTGAAGTCGGGCCCCGAAGGCATGCTCGACCTTGAGGCGCTGAAGGCCGCCCTTGATAGCAATGTGGCCGCTCTGATGATCACCAATCCCAATACGCTCGGCGTATTCGAATCGCAGATCAAAGAGGCCGCCGATCTTCTGCATGCAAACGGCTCGCTGCTTTATATGGACGGGGCGAATTTTAACGCCATCGTCGGCAAGGCCTCTCTCGGTAAGATGGGAGTGGACGTCTGTCATCTCAATCTGCATAAAACCTTCAGTACTCCGCATGGAGGCGGAGGCCCGGGCGCAGCTGCCGTCGTCGTCTCTGAAAAACTCGTAGACTTTCTGCCCGGTCCGCTTGCCGCAAAAGAGGGAGATCGCTTCGTCTGGTCGGCTCCGAAGAAAAGCATCGGACGCGTAAAATCAGGTCCCGGACACTTCGGCGTTCTTGTGCGCGCCCTGACCTACATCCTGACTTACGGAAGCGACCTGAAGCGTGTCGCCGAACATGCCACATTGAACGCGAATATCGTGCGCGAAGAACTGAAAGACGTTCTGCGCCTCGCCTCCTCCGGTGACTCGATGCACGAGGCCGTCTTCAGCGATGCCAGCTTCAAGAAGACGGGCTTTGATACGATGACCCTGGCCAAGGCGCTGATCGATTATGGATACCATCCTCCGACGGTGTACTTTCCTCTTATCGTTTCGGGCTCGATCATGATCGAACCGACAGAAACCGAAAGCCCCGAAAGCGTCGTTCACTTCGCCGCCGTCGTCAAAGATATCGTGCGCCGCATGAACGAAGGCGATGAGTCGTTGAAGTCGCTTCCGCGAAGGGCGCCTGTGACGCGGGTCGATGAGGTCGGAGCCGCCCGCAACCCGATATTAAATTACTTTACAAATGAGAAACAGCCCGGAGTATGAGGCCGATATGGAATGGGAGAAGATCCTCAGAGACTCCGTTAAAGAAGGCACGATTCGCGAGCTCTATCTGCGGCATGTGCCGACGCTAAAAACATGCGAGAACTGGAACGCCGTTGAAGAAATCGGACTCGTCGATCATCACACAAAGTACGCTCACTACAAGGGTATACTCGTGAAGTACGGCGATCGACTCTTTTACGTTCCTGAAAAACGGATGGAGGCCCTTGCTCCCTACCGGGCATGGAAGACGAAAAAGGCCATCAAGGTCACCGAAGTCGGTAAGTAAGCTACGATTATCAAGACCGTTCAGTCTGCTTTCTCGATCAAAACCGCCCTGCGCAAACCCCTCACAGAATTCGCAAGAACGATGGCCGATGCACGCCTCACGTCATCGGCCGTTATACAGGCCTCAACAATTCGGCCTCTTTCCAACAGCCTCTCTCTCATCACCCCGCCCAGAACACCGGAACGGAGCGGCGGTGTTATCCATCGCCCGTCTATAAAACAGAAAACCGTATAAATACTCGTCTCGGTGATCTCGTCCCTTTCGTTAATAAAAAGACAATCATCGGCCGCCCCGGCTTTGTGACGTTCATAAAAGGCCCGTCCCGTCGATGTCTTATGATTCAAGAAAGGCAGAACGGATAGCGCAGGCGCTCTACAAAACTCAATCGTAACGTTGCGCTTCGAGTCTTTGAGCTCATGCAAAATGATCTTTATGCGTCCGCTTCGTAGCAAACGCAGATGCACGCGAATCGGTTTATTTCCTGAAGCGACACGCTGCAGCAGATACTCAAGTCGCTTTAACTGTCTTCGGATGCGCACCATCGAACAGGGCAGGCCAAAGTAACGAGCGGAGCGATGCAGACGCCGTAGATGACTTTCGAGCATCCAGTAGCCGTGCGATCCTGCCCGAAATAGAATCGTTTCGTAGAGATAGAAATCACCGGAGCGATCATCGGAGGGAGAATCGATGAGATCGAGATCACTATCGTCTTCACTTCGGAGGCCCACGGCCCGGCGAAAGAAGGCAAGCTTGCCCAGGCATTCACGAAACTCCGCACGAGGATCGGAATCATAGGTGATGCCGCTGCCGATTGAAATCGAACCCTCTCCGTTGACGATCTGCGCCGTACGAATGGCCACATTCCAGCGACTGCTCGCCCCGTTCGTCCAGCCAAGCGTGCCGGTGTAAAAGCCGCGGCCCTTGCCTTCGAGCGCATGCAGCAGTTCGATCGCCGCTCGCTTCGGAGCGCCCGTAACCGACCCGCATGGAAAAAGAGAACGAAAGATATCGGATTGCGACAGACCATCTTTCAGGCGACCCTTCACGTCGGTCGTCATCTGAAAGACCGTCGGCAACTCATGTACGCGAAAAAGATCGTTCACCTCGACGGAGCCGAACTCGCAGATACGCCCCAGATCGTTCCGGATCAGATCGACGATCATCGCATTCTCTGCTCTTTCCTTATCGCTGCTCTTCAAATAGGCGACGGCGTGACGATCGGTGGCGCTATCGCCCGTCCTCGGCGCCGTACCTTTCATGGGCCGGCATTGTATATCGCGGTCACTCAGGCGAAAGAAAAGCTCCGGTGAAAGGGAAAGCAGGGCAAGATTCAGATCGCCGCGCCTGTAAAAAAGCGCCGATGCAAAAGCGGCCGGCTGTTCTTTATAAAGGCATGCAAAAAGAGCTGCAGGATCTCCGTCATAAGAGAACAAAACCGGAAACGTATAGTTAGCCTGGTAAACCGAACCGGCACGAATCTTCTCGCGTATCGCTTCGATCGAGTCGTAGATTGCGCGACGGGATCGCTCCAGTCTTATCGAGCGAACGGGCCATAACGGACCTTCATAAACCGAAAGAAGCTTGGCCGATGATAGGCGCTGCGGCTCGTCAAACAGGCCACCAACCAATACAGGCTCGGTAGCGGCAGCATTCAGCGAAGGATCTAACAGCTTACACGCATCATAGGCGACGGCCCCTGCGAAGTAGCGGCCCGATATAGCGGATTGATGAGACCGCCCGGAATCCGGATCTTTCACGGAGTGCAGGGAATGCAAGATATCAAGGGCCTGAAGCAGCTCGCTTCGATCGTCCGTAACATAGAAGATGCGTTGCGGATTGCGAAATACGAGAAAATCATCGCTCGCCTCGTCGCGCATCCAGAAAGACAGATTTTCCTCTTGACCGGGCATGGATTGTGATGCAGGAACGTGCATGCAGTTCCGCAATCCCACGCCGACCGTTGATGTCATCATCGAAACGCCAACCGGTATCGTTCTTATCGAGCGCGCCCATAAGCCCGTCGGTTTCGCCCTTCCCGGAGGCTTTGTCGACGAGGGCGAGACGGTGGAGCATGCGGCCGTGCGCGAGGCGATGGAAGAGACCGGCCTTGCGATCGAGCTTGACGAGCTGCTGTATGTGTATTCTGATCCGGCTCGTGATCCGCGCAAACATACGATGAGCACGGTCTTCATCGCTCACTGCGACGGCATCCCCGAAGGCAGCGACGACGCAGCCGATGCCTTTACTGTATCAGCCGAGCAGCTGCTTGAGCGCACGTTTGTCTTCGACCATCGTCGCATCATCGAAGATTATCTGCATTTCAAGAAAACCGGCGAACGTCCGCACCCTGCCAGGCGCCTTCAGAGAAACGGCTGAGATCAAGGGCACCCCGGCAAAGCGGCCCCCTGATGCGAACTGGCACTGATGCGAAGCAAAAGCGGCTTCAAGCAAAATCAATCAGGCTTCGTCAATCTCGAAGCGCCGTCAAGGCTGCGAAAAAACAGGGCGAAGGTTTGAATGAGCGATACCATCTCACGGGCCATCGACAGCCCGACCTTTACGTTGCCATGATCGATGATCGAGGTGATGGTTAACGAAAGCGGCACCTGCCTTTCAAGCGTCTTTTTAAGAAGCAGCGACTCCTCAGGCGGAATGACGATATCGTGCGCTCCATGCAAGAGACAGAGAGCGGCCTTCAAGCCCTTTGCGACGCGCAATACGTCCATGCTCTCAAAGATATGCAGGGCCTCGGGAATACTGTTGATCTTCTGCCATTGCTGCAGCCTGAAGGCGCCGTCTTCGATATAGCGTCTGTAAAGCTCGCGAATTGATTCGGGCTGCGATTGCAGATACGGGCCCAGCTCCCTTTCGGTACGTTGGAATCCGTCGTCTCTGGCAGCCGTATCAAAGGCCATGAGCAGCGCTTCGGGCTCATTCAAGAACGGCAGAAAGTTTTTCAGAATGATAAACAGGCCGTAAGGATCCATCTTCTCCCGGTGAAGAAAGAAATCGAGAGTGGAATCGACGTGCGCATAGGACCCGACGACGAGCATCGCCGAAACACGGTCGGCAACGGAAGGTTTTGCGGCGGCAATCAAAGAGAGGCCCCCCGAAAACGACGCCGTAAAAAGGCCGACCGGATAACCCGATTCGTCGGCCAGCCGACCGATATCGTCGGCGATGCGATCAGAGGAGGTGGGATCAATACGCAGATCCTGGATCTCAGGATAGGAAGGAATAACCGACCTGTAGCCCATGGCGGCCAGGGCATGTCCCACGTTAATGATGCGCGGATCACGGTATCCGCGCACGCTCATGCCGTGAACGCAGATCACGGTCCGTTTATGACGACCGTCGGTCGGCAGGATTTCAAGGGCAGGTCGACCGTTGATCGTCGCATCCTGGCAGACGGTGCCGGCATGCTTGCCTGCCGTTACGCGGTAAATGTATTCGAGGGCCTTCGCATTGCTGAGCATACGCAGGGCAGATCTTTCAGAATCGGGCGCAGCGATCCAGCGATTTTCTTGTTCAGCATGAGAATCGGAGGTTCGGCGATCTCATCATTTCCGTTCTCTCGCTGCCCTCTGCGCCCTCAGCGTGAAGCGAAAAAATCGTTTGCGAAAAGACTTGATCTTCTACCGAAAAATTCGATGCAGGGATATGCCTGAAAGCGCCGCCACCTCCGATGCCATGAAATCGCAGGAGCGTATCGGCAAGCTCTTCCTGCTCTTTTTAAATCATCCGCGCGGACTGAGCTTTGCCGAAGTGCGCTCGTATATGACCGAGGCCTATCGCGGCGAAGAAGAGGCCAATCGCAAGAAGTTTCAGCGTGATCGCGAGGCCCTGAAAAAACTGGGCCTTCACCTGGAGCTCGATCTTTCCGGAGCGGCGGCCAACGACGAGGACCGGGTGTATGTGCCGGCGGCGACGGCCCGCACGCTCATGCGCGAACTGAAGCTCAGCGAGGCGCAGCGATCCTACCTGATGGGCCTGATCCTGCGTCACATGAACGCCACCGAAAGAGGAAGCGCCGAACATGCCCTCTGTCGCTCTCTCTATCTGAAGCTCTTTTATAATGAGACCGACAGCAGCGTCGAAGCCGTCGATCCTGGCGTGCAGACCGATCCGCTGTTTCGTGGTGACCGGCCCGTCCCCGATGCAGTGCTGCGCACGCTTCAGGATGCGATGATGGATCGTCGCAAGATCAAGATGGTCTATGAAAGCGCAGGCGGAAGCAAAGATCGTCTTGTGCAGCCGCTTGCTCTTAACATCTATCGCCGCATGTGGTATCTGACGGCTTACTGCGAAGCGGCCCGCGGATATCGCATGTTCCAGATCGATCGCATCACATCGCCCGAGATCCAGAGCAGCAGCATCGATTCGCATCCTCCCGAGATCATTCAGTATATGAAGCCGCATCCGCTGAATCTGCGGCGTGAGTCGTTACAGGCCGTTCAGCTTCGCCTGCATGCCGATCATATCGACCGCTTCGATCATTTCATCAGAGAGCTTCCGCCCGGACAGAGAAAACGATCCGGTCAGAATCTGCGCGACATCGTCACGGCTAACCCCGACGCTTTGTTCTTCTGGATGTTCAAGCATCCGCATGCCGTCACGGCAATGGGTCCGGCAGCGATGCGCGATCGCTTCCAGAAATTCTTAGAGGGAATCGAAGCGCGAGGCGGAGCCGAGCGATGAGTCGAATCAGCCAGCGAGGCGGAATCGAGCGAGGAGTTATCAAACCATGAGCACCATTGAAGAGCTGCAACAGATCTTTCGCATTCTGCCCGTGCTTGTGCAGCGGCGCTCCATGCCCATCGCCGAGTTGATGGAGCTTGGCGGATATGCGAAGAAAAAGGATCTGATCGAAGATATTGAGGCGATGACGATGCTGGGCACTCCGCCCTACAGCCCCGCCGATCTTTTCGACGTAGAGATCAGGCATGATACGGTCTTTCTGCATTCCGATCCTGAAATCGACCGGCCGCTTTCACTGACGCCGCAGGAATGGTCGCTTCTTCGCTCGCTGATAGACGCCGATCGGGCGATGACGGCAAACGGGGCGTTACCCGAAACGGAGCGCATTCGCCTGATGGAAAGCCTCGGCGCCGTGCCCGTGCATTTTATCGAGGCCGGCCCCGAAACGGAGTTCCGCTCCCGCATCGAAGAAGCATTAGGCGGAGATCGGGCCGTCAGGCTGCTTTACAGCAACTCCGACGGGCCCGAAGAAGCGGAGCGTCTTGTTGATCCCTGGTTCTTGAACGAATACAATCGATCGAAATATCTTTTCGGATTCGACAGAGGCAAAGGCGAGTCGCGCATCTTTCGCCTGGATCGCATCGTCAAGCTCACCGTCCAGAAAGAAGCCCGGCAGAATCCGGCGCCCGACGACCTTGAAGCCGTTCGCAAAGCCCGCTCTTCAGAGCCCGATCTGACGATTCGCTTCCGCTTTCCGCGCTCGGTGCTGCCTGCTTTAAAGCGAGAGTTCTCTTTCTATATCGAGGGAGAGCATAACGATACGATCACCGCTTCAGTAAAAACGTCGTCGCTTGAGTTCTTTCGCTGGCATCTGCGCGCCTACGCACCTTTTCTCGAAGTGATCGAACCCATCGAGCTGCGCGAATGGATCGTAAACGAGGCGCGCCGCTTTCCCATGCCCGAGCTACTGGCTTGAGAAGAAGAGATGACCACGGAGGCACGGAGGATGAGAGAGCAGAGGTTTTTTGTCCACGAAATACACGAAAGGCGCGAAAAAAACCATAGGGTGGTTTGCGATTACTGGAATTTCGCGGTTCACCTGTTGCCGCTTCCGGTCCATCGGGAAGAAGGACTTTACGGATTATCGTAGCCCTTTCCATGTTGCATCTCATTTTGAAAAAACTTTTCTGGCAGGCAAGGATATCGCGTTGAAGTATGTAGCTCTACTGGCCAATGTGCTTATAATTGTATGGTGGCTTGCAATGCTTGTAGCAATGGGCCTTATTGGTAAAAGAAACTCTGTTCTGGACGTTGTCCTCAGTCCGATTGCCTTCATAGGATTGCCCGTCGCATTTATATCTTTTGCTGTCGCAGGCCTTTACTACGGGGTCCACATCCTTCGCAATAAAAAGCTAACCATGATCTCCAGGCTTTTCTGGCTCATGTCTCCAGTGCTCTGTTTTTTCCCGTATATTTATTACTGGATTAAGTATGTTAGAGACGAGTAGTACTTCGCTATGAGCCCTCCCCCTCCGCTCCGTGCCCTCAGTGACCTCCGTGGTTCAGAATCTTCGGGTTCTTTCCGTGGCATATACCCGGAGAAGAAGAAATGACCACGGAGGCACGGAGAGAGAGCGCAGAGTTTTTTTGTCCAGGAAATACACGAAAGGCGCGAAAAAACCCTGCTCCACCAAAGGGACGACTTATGGATGCGATTAAATTTTCATCAATTACCTCTTGTGAGAAAAAGGGAGGGCTTATTTATTATGGTCTATATCAATCAGAATTCGATCCAATCGTAAGGGAGTCCATACCTATAGACCCAATGGATGTTGACGACTATTTCGAAGAAATACTGGCATCGATTTTGATAAAATTAACGAACAGGCATTCAAGCATCGAATTATCAGGTTCATGGCAAGAAATATGGGGGAGAGGAGCCGGTTTGACCGATCGAATGTCCTGTCGTAACCGCTCGCGATTCAGATCAAGGCATTACAGCCGCTACAGTTCGTTCAGTAAGAAAACGGAAATCAGCGCCCTGTTGTTTCGAGCAATGCTGAGGCGTGTGCCTGTTCAAGATATACAAGGCGACCTCGATTATACCGTTACGATACGAAATGAAGTGCAGTTTGATTCAGCGAAGCACCATAGCACAGAGGCCATGAATCAGTTGTTCGTTTTTCATAACTACTACGGGGCTGAAGAATTCGTTGCACGAACCCAGGATCTGCCGGCGTTACAATCGGCCATAAAGGAATCGTTCTTAGAGAGAGATGTCTTTATTGCTCCCATCGAATTCGATTTTGAGGAATGATCACTCCTCTCCGTGCCCTCAGTGACCTCCGTGGTTCAAACTCTTCTGGCTCTTTCAGTGAGAGATAGCGTGGGAAGAAAGAATAACCACGGAGGCACGGAGGAAGAAAGAAAAGAGGAAGAGTTGTCTAACCGCGAAATACGCGAAAAGCGCGAAAGAAAACCATAGGGTGCGTTTTGAGATTGCTGGAATTTAGCGAGTCACCCGTTACTCTCACGAATCTCCGTTGAGTTTCGTGAATATAGGTTCGCGTCTTTCACTCGCTGACGGATTTGCTCAGCGTGTGGAAAAATTAGCGGAAAAGAAGTTGATCAGTCGGAACGGCCTGTTTTGATCAGTCGAGGTTGCAATACGATATTCTATGGCCTATTTTCTCTTTCTCGACGAGTCAGGACAGGATCATCATGACTCACCGTACGAGGTTCTCGGCGGTATAGCGATCGAAGATGTTAACCTCTGGAACTTTATTCAGGATGCTCAGCGGCTTGAATATGATTGTTTCGGGATGCGCTATTCATCGGGCTCCAGAGAGTTAAAAGGTAAGAAGATCCTGAAACGGAAGAGTTACAGACAGGCGACTGGACATGAAGCGTTCCTGCCCGAACAACGCCAGCAGCTTGCACACCAGGCATTGTCTGATGGCGCCGGAGCCAATCCTCTCTCTCTGGCTGCGCTGGGCCAGGCGAAGATAGATTTTGTCGGACAGCTTCTGGATCTGTGTTTCAAATACCGCTGCAAAGTATTTGCAAGTATCGTTGATCCCGGGCGACCGCTTTCTGTAGATGAAAACCTTCTGCGCAAAGACTACGTTTATCTTCTGGAACGTTTTTTCTACTTCATCGAGGATCATCGATTTCCTCATCAAGGCATCGTCGTCTTTGACGAACTGGAGAAATCTCGCAGTCACATCCTGATCGGACAGATGGACCGATATCTCAAGAAAACAGAAAAAGGTAGGGAGCGTTCCTCTGTGATTATTCCTGAACCGTTTTTTGTCCACAGTGATTTAACGACAGGCATACAGGTTGCCGACATCGCCTGCTATATCATATCCTGGGGAATGCGATTTGGAACGATGAATGCTCCGGCACGCGAAGAACTTGCAGGCTTCGTCGAAAAGATCCGGAGACTTCGTTACAGAACGACGAGAGACTTTGGCGAGGAGCAGCCGACAGAGATATGGAGTGTTAAGTTCCTTGGGTAAAAACAGAAAAGGCAATGCGTCTCCGCAAAGCCTCCAGTCAAAAGATGCCTTCTCTCTGAGCTAAAGTCAAGCGAAAAATCTCTCTTCTCAGTTCTCTCAGCGCCCTCAGCGGTTCACTCGCTCTTTCCCCAACCTGCGCCCGGAATCTGTAGATTTCTGATGTGCCGCTTCCGATAATCAAGCATGATCCGTGAAGAGCTGAGTCCGCGTAAGGCTGCCTTGAAGAACTTTGGCCTCTCTCCGCAGAAGCTGCATTTGCTCGATGAAGATCGGCTTGAACCTCTGGAACGCTTCTCGATGTATTTGCAGGTCGAGAAGGACGGATCGGCGCATACGCTGCGCTCCTATCTGAATGACCTGCTCGATTTCCTGCTCTTTCTTCAAGAGGAGGATCATGACGCTCTGAGCGTCGATACGATCCTGCTTCGCTCCTACTTCACGAAGATCAGCGGAGTGGACTTCTCGCGCAATAAAGCGACAGGCGCCGGAACGGGTCAGAGTCTGATGCGCACGCTCTCGCCGCGCAGTCAGGCGCGCAAGCTCTCGGCGCTGAAAACCTACTATCGCCTTCTCGTGCGCCAGGGCCTTCTTGAAGAGAATCCGGTGACGATGCGAGCTCCGAAGTTTTACCGATCGCTGCCGTCGTTTATTCCGGCGCAGGAGATGGACTCGCTGCTGCAAACGACCGAAGGCGAGACTGAGAGCAGCCGCCCCGCCGAGCTTCAGCTTCGCGACAGGGCGATGATTGAGATGCTCTATTCAACGGGCATGCGCGTCTCTGAGCTGCTTTCACTTTCGCCGAGCAGGGTGCTCGATCATAACGGCGAGATCGTTTCTGAGATGCGTATTACAGGTAAGGGCCGAAAGGACCGTGTCGTCTTTATCGGAGATCCGGCACGCCGGGCCGTCGCCGAATATCTGGTAGTGCGCCCTCGCCTGCGCCCGAAAAGCGAGTCCCTCTTTGTCAATGCGCGGGGAGGCGCCCTCACCGACCGCGGGCTGCGCGAGATTCTCAATCACTACGAACGCAACGCCGGACTGCGCAAGCGGCTGTATCCGCATCGCTTCAGGCATACCTTTGCCACCGATCTTTTGAACGACGGCGCCGACATCCGACAGGTACAGGAGATGCTCGGCCACAGCTCCCTTTCGACGACGCAGATCTACACGTCGGTCTCACGGGAGCGGCTGAAAGAGGTCTACCGAAACAGCCATCCCCGGGCAAAAAGCCCGCGGGAAACGGCATAATCCTGGCGTTTTCTGGTTGCCTGTACGGGCTCGAACGAATATCTGGAATGCGTATGTCCGAGAATCAGGAACCCAAGCGGAAAAAAATCAACAAGATGACGGCCGCTGAGATCGACACCGCTCTGAAGAAAACCGAAGAGCATATGAAAGGTCTTACCAGCCGCTACGCACGCTCGCTGCTGGAACGCAAGGCCGAGCTTGCCGGCAAGTGATCCACTGAGCCTATCTTCAGTTCAATAAAAAAGTCCGGGGATTCCCGGACTTTTTGCGCGTTCTACAGAGATGCTCCATACGGGCTCTCGGCATGCTCTATTAGCAGCGATCCCGACACTGGCTCTATTACAACACGACCACCGGGTTCGCTTCTAAGCCTGTCGGTTGAGGGATGTGCCCCGTTCGTCGCCGTTCAGCATCTGCCGGGCAAACGGGCTATAAAGATACATCAGCCGTCGGATGTCGTCGGCGCTGATCATCTGCTTCAGACGATCTTCAAACGACACAGGCTCTTTTTCGGGCAATGTCGCCCTTTTCTGCTCTCGCTCTTCCTGCGCCTTTGCCTGCTCGGCCGAGCGGCGCTGCAGAATCAACGCCGGATCTTCGGGCACAGGCATGGCCTTCTGCCCTGGAGACAGAGAACTGTAGGCGTTCGGCGCAGGTGCTGTGATGCCTTTGAGTTCCATCTTACTATCTCTATCGCAATAAAGCCCGTTGACTTTAGGGTAAGCGATATTTTTTTCCCGTCAATCCGAATTTCTGTTCGATTCAGGCAGATAAAGGCCAAGATCCGTCCGGGAGCGCAGACGTTCGACGAGAGCGGCAAGACCAAAACGGTACCCCGTAATGCCCAGCCCGGCGATGACGCCAATAGCCGCATCGCTGAGATAGGAATGATGCCGGAACGGCTCCCGGGCATGCACGTTGCTGATGTGGATCTCGATGAAGGGAATCTTCACACCGAGCAGGGCGTCCCGCAGCGCCACCGACGTATGGGTCAGTCCGCCCGGATTGATGAGTATTCCGTCGATCTTCTCTTCAAGAAAGGCCTTATGGATGCGGTCGATGATCTGCCCTTCATGATTGGACTGGAAGAACTCGACGCCCACCGCAAGGCGACGGGCATCCTCGCGCAGCCGCTCTTCAAGCTGTTCAAGCGTCGTCGAGCCATAGACCTCGGGCTCGCGTCGCCCGAGCAGATTCAGATTCGGACCATTGATAACGAGGATGGCAGCATCAGACATACTGCCTGTATCGGCAGCGTCATGCCGGAATCAAGCCCGAATCGAACAGGAAAGCGGCGTTCCACAGGCGCAAGGCCGGCGAGAGTCAACCGAAACGAGATCGTTGCTCGGCCCAGGCACGATGAAAGGCTTCAGCGGGAAGAGGAACTCCCCATACGGGCTCGCCGCGTCTTTTCAAAAGAACAAAGCGGATGGTGCCTGCCTCGTTCTTCTTATCGAACTTCATGTGTTCAAGAAGATCGGTCGCCTCAAAGCCGGCCGTATCAAGGGGCAGCTCCAGGCCTTTCATGAGCTCGAACATGGCCTCGCACTCTTCAGCAGGCAGGCCTTCAAGATCACGCGACAGCAGAAGAGCGGTCACAAGGCCGCGGCTGACGGCCTCGCCATGCGTCATGCCTTTATACTGTAAGAGGGATTCGATGGCATGCGCCGTCGTATGGCCGAGATTGAGCGAGGCACGCAGTCCCATCTCGGTTTCATCGGCGGCGACGACGGCGGCCTTCACCGAAACCGATTCTTTAATGCGATCTTTAAGGATCGAAAGAGGCAATGATCGGAATCCGCCTTCATGCGTCATCGCCTGACGTGCCGTTTCAAGCAGCCGGTCGAAGATCTCTGTGCGATCGGTCAGGAAGGCATGCTTCGCCATCTCAGCCAGTCCACAGATCCATTCGCGAGCGGGCAGCGTAATCAGATAATGCAGGTTGCCGTAGACGAACTCGGGCTGATAGAAGGCGCCGATCATGTTTTTGCCCGTATTCACGTTCACGGCGACCTTGCCGCCGACGCTTGAATCGACCATGGCAAGAAGCGTGGACGGCACCTGCACAAAGGCCACGCCGCGCAGAAGCGTGGAGGCCACGAATCCGGCAAGATCGCCGACGACGCCTCCGCCTGCAGCGATGACTAACGACGAACGATCGGCGCCGGAGCGAATCAGGTCGTCGAACAGCGCTTCGAGATGCGAGATATGCTTGGACGATTCGCCCGACGGACGAAACACCGTATGGATGTGCGCATGCAGAGGCTTGAGCGCCGCATGCAGCGGCTCATAGACGAGATCTCGCAGGGCCTCTTCTGTGATGACAAAGATCTTCGAGAAGCGCCGGTGCGAGAAGAAGTCGGCAAAGTTCTGATCAAAGCCCTCGCCAAAACGTATCTCATAACGCCTTTCAGGGCGCTCGGGCAGAACAATGGTCAGGGCCTCTTGATCGATCACGACATCCTCCCGCGGCAAAAGACAGAAACCCCGGCCACTCCGAGCTTATTCTCGAAGCAGATCCAGGGCTCTGATGGCGGCCTGCCGCTCGGCACGCTTGCGAGACGATCCCATACCGCGAGCGATCTCACGGCTATCGATGACGACGCGATACACGAATTCCCGCTTATGATCGGGTCCCTCCTGAGAGACCAGTTCATAGACGGGATGCGTGCGGAACTGCTTCTGAACGAGCTCCTGCAGCGCCGACTTCGGATCAAGGGCACGGCCCGACTGGCTGAGATTGCGCAGGCGGCTATCAAGCATGCCCACGACAAACTGCCTCGCCTGCTTCATACCGCGATCGATATAGATGGCGGCGACAAAGGCCTCAAAGGCATCGGCAAGATTGGAAGGTCGACGTGAACCGCCGCTTTTACGTTCGCCTTTGCTCATGCGCAGATAAGCGCCGAAACGAAGGGCGCGCGCAGCGCTGGCTAACGACTTTTCTGAGACGGCCGCCGATTTAATGCGCGCCATCTGGCCTTCTGAAAGCTTGTAATCGAGGAAGAGATGCTCGTTAACGATGAAGCCGATGATGGAGTCGCCGAAATACTCCAGTCTCTGGTTATTCATCCGATGCGATCCCGGCTCGTTGGAATAACTGCTGTGAGTCAGAGCAAGGTCATAGAGTCGGTAATCCCGAAACCTGAATTCAAGTCGTCGGGAAAGTTCTTTCAGCTGCTCCAACCTCGCCAGGTCCGGTTGTGGTAAACCGGCTGAAACGTTGGGAACTAACACGGTTTTCTTTTTTCCGTTCTACGGATTTTGGCAAAGGAAAGGCCGATTTTCTTTTACCTACCAACGGTAGAAGAAAGAAAATCGGCCAGAAAAAACAATCAACCTTTGTGCTGCTCGATGTACTTGATTACATCGCCAACAGTCTGGATTTTCTCAGCGTCTTCGTCAGAGATTTCAACGCCAAATTCTTCTTCCAGAGCCATTACCAGCTCAACAGTGTCCAGCGAGTCAGCGCCAAGATCGTCAATGAAATGAGCCTCAGGAGTTACCTCAGCCTCATCAACATTCAGTTGCTCAGCGATGATGCTTTTTACTTTTTCCAGCAGATCAGACATGTGTCCAGTCTCCGTATTAAAATTTACCGGGGTCACCGGTGGTGCTAAATTCATCAGCCCGATCATTTAAGCAAGTGCAAAACCTCGAAAAAAATCAGGCTCAGAAAAAATTAAACTCCCGATGCAGCAGAACTGATATTCACCGAATCCCATTGCATCGGGCTCAAATGAGAACGGATTTCACATACGAAACGCAAAACCCGCGCTATAGAAGCCAGATAACATCGGCCTCTACAACTACGTCATTAACCCGCCGGACGGAATCCGCCGCCGTTGATCTCAAGGATCTGTCCCGTGATGTAGGAAGACATATCTGATACGAGGAAGGCGACGCCGTTGGCGATATCTTCCGGAGTTCCGGCCCGTGAAAGCGGGATGGATTTCAGCATTACTTCCTTAATCTTGTCGGGGATGGCAGCCGTCATGTCGGTGGCGATGAAGCCCGGAGCGATCGCATTGCAGCGAACGCCGCGCATAGCGCCTTCCAGAGCTGCGGATTTCGTGAATCCGATTACGCCCGCCTTCGATGCGGAGTAGTTCGTCTGCCCGAGGTTACCGTTCACGCCGGCAATGGACGACAGATTCACGACGGCGCCGCTGCGAGCCGACATCATATGCTTGAATGCCGCCTTCGTGCAGAGGAACGTTCCCGTCAGGTTGACGGCGATGACCTGATCCCACTGCTCTTTCTTCATACGAAGCATCAGCGTGTCTCTGGTAATACCTGCGTTATTTACAAGGATGTCTACTTTCCCGAATTTCTTCACACAGGCTTCAATCAGCGCTTCGGCCTGGTCTTCCTGGGAAATATCACAGGCATATGCCAGAGTTTCCACTCCGTACTTCGCAGCGATCTCTTCGGCGGACTTCTTCGCCGTTTCTTCGCTGATATCGTTGATCACGACGGCCGCGCCAAGAGACGCCAGCTTCTCGGCGATAGACTTGCCGATTCCACGGGCCGACCCTGTTACAACTGCCGCTTTGCCTTTCAGCTCGATCATACTGAACCTCTTTCAATTGGAGTAGGCCCAGTTTCTCCGCCCCCGGAGAGGGTCAAGCGAGTCCGCAGTGGTGAATTCGTGGGATTTTGAGTGGGGGTTCGGGAAAGGGGGGGCGGCAAGGTTTGCTGGAAGAGAAAGCTCCAGTCGCTGCAAGACCTCGGTCTACAGCCCGACAACTTTTTCTTTATCCTCAATATTCGGCTCCTCACCAAGATCGATTACGAGGACGTTTCCCTTTATTCCGATATCCCGTAGATGGTCTTGCATCTGGCTTGTCGGCAACGTTTTACCTTTCTTACATTCACAAATTGACGTAACAATTTGACCGATATTCTTTCCTTTGGACGAAAGGAGTGGTGAGAGTTCCGCATCAGTCCAGGGTGATGTTTGATTCCGGCTTGAGGAGTTAACGAAAGCATCATCGTGCCAGACACAAGAAGATCCTTCATCGGGAAACAGCTTGTTGGTCCGTAAGGCTCTTCTGAATAAAACATCTCCCAGATAGCGTATCCTGACAAGGCAGCCTGTCTGGCAAGCTGGTCATCAAAGTGCGACCTCCCCCCACTCTTCTGTATTGAATCCCAATAATTGAGATGAGTGCTCAGGCGTGGCCATTTCCCTTCGAATAACCCCACCTTAAAGACGGATTGGTTATGAAAGACAATGCAACCGTCAGTACCGGTTCTTCTCTCCACAGAAGGTGTCAATACTTGCGAATGCGCCGACAACCCCGGAAGCCTTCGGCTGTTTATCTCGCGCCGAAAAGCGCTGGTGAAATTTGAGGTGTAGTCGTTCTCCGTAACCACAAATCCATGAATGAGATCAGCGCGAACGAGTCGATCGGCCCATCTTGCACAGTCTGCAACTTCAGCGATAACATGCGGTGAGGCTAACATATCTGCATCCCTTCAGCTTGAACGGGAAACGAATCACGTTCGAATATTCCAAGTCTATCATTTTTCCCGCTCAGAACTAAAACCCGGGTTTTCGGGTCGTTTACAAGCCGAATCATTAAACACATTCTGATTTTGACCAGAGCTGAACACACCATCCAGCCTGAGTCAACAAAAAATCTCCTCCGCGCCCTCAGAGCCCTCCGCGGTTCAATTCCTCTGCCCCTTTCGCGCTTTTCGTGCCTTTCGTGGACTCCGATTTTCCCGCTTTAATCCGCCTCAAGCTCCCTTATCGGTCGAGATCGGCCTCAACCCGGCAAGCAACGTTTCCGGCGCGATATCCTGATCATTGGGCCATGTCACCGCACCGAGCACTATATCGACTTGCGAGAAGTAGGATTTATCCAGCGCACGAACCGTCCTGACATCCCAGTGCATAAAAACATCACAATGGATCAATTCTGATCGTAATCCAGGTTCAATACCGACTCGATCCTTATTCCCGACATAGCCAGTGTCCTCGCATGTGAACTTCCTTTAATATGCACGCCGTTTTCGACAATCCAGACAAAGGGACTGGCGGCCTTTCTTTGATCTATGCCCGGCGCTTTCTTTCTTAACCACGACTTCAACCATTCCAGTTTCTTTATAACCTTCTTGACATCCGATGTGAAACCGGAATGGACTTCGGCAAAATAAACCCGACTCTTATACGCCACGGCATAATCCCACCGGCTGGCAACCGGATAAACTTCTTTCAGGCACTCATCGAGATATAGACTTCCCTCAATACTTCTTGTTTCTTTCGCTCGAATCCGCGGACGATGCTTCTTATCAAGGGCAGAAAGCCCCGCCCTGTAACAATCCTTGATCTCTGCTATGTTTCGAACCGCCGCTTCAAACGTTTCCTTATTTTTAACCATTCGCTTTTCTCTCCGCCACAAGTTCTACGGCACGGGAGGCGAAGGAAGAGACATTTCCCCATTCTCGAATATCAGGGTCATCATAATCAGCAAGAGAAGAGATGTCCTTTACTTCAATGCCAGAGCTGCCTTCTTTGAAGAAGTAAGAGTTAACTGTTCCATTGTTGAAGAAACTCGCGTATGGCTTCAGATGCGCTGAAGGAACCTGAAAGAGGGCCGCATAGGAATCCACCGCCCTCTTTTCATTTTTCATCTGTTGAAAGAACCAGGCAAAATCAAGGAGGATGGGCGAATGAGTCGAAACGATGACCTTGTAGCCCCTGTCGATTAAATCGACAATCTGCAACATCACGGATTGAATCGCACTGGGATGAAGCCCCATCTCAGGCTCTTCGATTACTACATACTCAAGTCTATCTCTTTTCGCTTTCGTCGGCGGGCACAGCCAGTAGAAGCCGAGCAGCAACGGCATAAATTCCTTTTGACCGGCGCTCCAGGTCATAAAGGGAATATCCATATTCTTCATTCTTAGCCGGAATCTTTTTTGCCCCGATCTTGCATCAAGCTTGATAGTCGCATTATGGAAGATACTCTTTGAGAAAGATTGGCGGAGCGGGTCTTTCAGACGACGGCTCACAGGAAAAATCATGTCTTCTTCGGCCGAAAACCCCTGAATCAGTTGCCGGAGGCTGTCACTGAAGTATCGCAGAACAAACGGAACCGTTGTATCGAACTCGCTGAAAAATTTCGGGCGACCATCCTCTACACTGAGAATTCTCTGTGCCGGAATATAGAATAGCTTTTCGACTGCGTTTTTATACTGATCGTTCTTTACCGGCGCCATTTTCGAAAGGACGAACTTTGTAGAGTCGATCTGAACATCGGTCTTTTCATTCCAGAGGGCATTCATGCCTTCGCCGAAGTAGTAGTCCAGATTATAGGTTGGGTCTTTATTCCAGACAAACGTATACTGCTCCAGGACCTTACGAATATAATCTCTATCGATGGCGAGCTTGAGCAGCTGAAGCAGACTACTCTTTCCGCTGGCCTGCGGGCCCACAAGAAGAGTCAGGTCTCCGAATTCGATCTCTGCGCGCTTGATCGGCCCAAAGTTCTTTACGATAAATTTCTTCATCATTGCTGCCTTAGAGGACCGGATGGGGACGCTCATCACCTAACAGCGGCTTGCGACCCGGAATACGGTCAAGGGTCTCCTCCGTCTTCTTCAGATCTGCACGCTTTGCTCTGGCTTCGATCGATTTCAACGACACCCCGCGCCGATGTTTCTTCTTCTTATCCATTCCCCCTCCTTCCATGCCTCCCTCCGTGCCCTCAGAGCCCTCCGCGGTTCAATTCCTCTTCCCCTTTCGCGCTTTTCGTGCCTTTCGTGGACTCCCTTCTTCCCTCTGCTCGCTTTTCGCGCCTTTCGTGGACCCGGCCCTATCTTCTCCTCCGTCCCCCGATCCCGAACACACCCAGCACGCCACGCGTCAGTTCGCGCACGACCGTGCGGCCGACGTCACGGGCCATCTTGCTTTCAATGACCTTCTCAAGCACGGTCGGCTCGGGTTTTGCCGTTTTGCTGCGAGTGGACTTCGGCTGCACGGCCTCCACCTCTTCCACCTTCTTTGAAAGGATCTCGTAGGCGCTCTGGCGATCGACGACCTCGTTATACTTCTTCGCAAGCTTCGACTGCTTCACGATAGCGTCGATTTCGTTATCCGAAAGCACGTCCATGCGCGAGAGCGGAGGGGCCATCATCGTATGCACAAGCGGAGTCGGGCGTCCCTTTTCATCGAGGCAGGTGACGAGGGCCTCGCCGATACCGAGTTCGGTGATCAGGCGATCGATCTCGTAGTCGTCGCTTAGCGGAAAGTTCTCGGAGGCCGTTTTGACGGCCTTGCGGTCCTTTGCGGTGAAGGCGCGCAGCGCATGCTGGATCTTCATGCCCAGCTGGGAAAGCACGGCGGCGGGAATATCGTCGGGGCTCTGCGTGCAGAAGATGACGCCCACTCCGCGTGAGCGAATGAGCTTGATGACGGTTTCGACCTGATCGACGAGCGTTTTGCTCGCTTCGTTGAAAAGCAGATGCGCCTCGTCGATAAAAAGCACAAGCTTCGGACGCTCGACGTCGCCTTCTTCGGGAAACTTCTCGAAGACTTCGGCGAGCAGCTGCAGCATAAACGTACTGAAAAGCACCGGACGATTCTGCATGTCGGTTAAACGCACCACAGAAAGAACGCCGCGGCCGTTATCGTCCAGACGCATGAGATCGTCGACGTCGAAGGATCGTTCGCCAAAGAACATGTCGGCGCCCTGCTCTTCAAGGGCGACGATCTTGCGCAAGATGGTGCCGGCCGATGCGGTCGAGACCTTACCGTATTCGGCCTCAAATTCCGCCTTGCCTTCGTTCATGACAAAGTTAAGCGCCTTCTTGAAGTCTTTCAGATCAAGAAGCAGAAGCCCCTGATCGTCGCAGAACTTCATGATGACGGCAAGCAGCGACTGCTGTGCGTCGTTCAGTTCGAGGATCTTGCCGAGAAGAACGGGCCCGAACTCCGACACGGTGGCGCGAAGACGGGCGCCCTTCTCACCGGAAAGCGTTAGAAACTCGACGGGATAGGCCTCCCCCTTAAACGCGAGGCCCATCAGATCGGCCCGCTTCTTTACGCCGTCCGAGGTCTCGCCGGCGGCGCCAAGGCCTGACAGGTCGCCTTTAATGTCCATCAACAGACAGGGCACGCCCGAGCGCGAAAGTGCGCCGGCAAGGGCCTGCAGGCTTTTCGTTTTACCGGTTCCTGTTGCGCCGGCGATGAGTCCGTGGCGGTTGAGCGTACGTAAGGGAAGATGCACAAGTGCGCCGTCGACGGGTTTACCGTCGAGCATGGCGAGGCCGACGGTAACGCTCTCGCCCGAGAAGGTATAGGATTTCTTAATGCGCTCCGCGAAATCGGAGGATGCTTTTTTTGCCATGATGCTGCGATCATGGCAGCTCGATAGCAGAGGTCAACTCACTTCTTCTTACGTTTAGTAAAGTCAACTTCTATGATTTTTTCTGGCTCTTTTTCCGGAGTTTCCTGAGCCGGGTTTTCATCGGCAGAGGGCTCGGCATCAGAAGCCGGTTTTTCTTGATCAAGCTTGCTTGCATCACGCAGAGTCGGTTCGGGTACGTTCATCGTTACCCATTGCATCAGGAACTGCCCGGGTTTGTCGAAGGCGCGATGCACGCACTCCCACGGAATGTGCACGGGCTCCCACCGCGCGAAATGCATGTCGCAGTCGATGCCGCGTTCATCCCAGCCAAGGCGTCGGGCGCTGTACGGGCCGAACACAAGCACGATGCCTTCTTCTTTCTCTTTGTCTATGAGGCCGCGTCCGCCCAGATAAAGATCGGGATGCGGCACACAGTGAAGATAAAACGTTTCGCATACCTCGAAGAGCGTTTCAACGACGACCTTTTTGACGCGTCGATTGTAGGCCAGATCCTCCGGCGTGATCTTATCAGCCATGTGCGGCCTCCGTGATGCGAATCACATTCAGATTACGGCCCGTATCGCCGCGGCGATGGGAGAAGAAGCGATCGCGCAGGCCTTCGTTATCGGCGACGACGCCGAACGGATCTTCGTATTGGACGTTCTTTCCTTTAAGAGATTCGCCAAACAGCCAGCGTGCGTTGTTATACAGATCGAGCAGCGACTTGCCCCCCTGCTGAGGATGCGTGAGCGGAAAGTGGCATGCGACCTCGGGACCGACCTCGTAGGCCGAACCCGGAATATACGGCCCCGGAAAGATATGCAGCGGCTCTGACATATCAAGCTTCATGCGCATAGCACGATCGATCGTATGATAGGCCATCGACGTAACATGCGAGACGATGCCGCGCGTCAGGCCGCGCCATCCGGCATGCAGAGCGCCGATCAGCACATCGCCCGACGTGCCTTCTGTATGGAAGAAGACAGGAAGACAGTCGGCCGTGCGGATCACAAGAAGCACGTCTTTTTCGGTCGTCATCGTAGCGTCGGCCTTCGCGTAAAGAAGCGGTCTCGAAGGAAGATCGACGGCGCCGACGCGTACACAGTCAAAGCCATGCACCTGATCGAGCATGATGATGCGATCGACGGGAAGATCGAAATAATGCGAGAGAACGCGCTTCTCTTCGTGTTTGCGTTCGGTGGCGTCTTCGATAGCGGCCAGCGGTTCAAGGGCGCGCTTGCCAAAAACGGCGGCCTCGACGCGTCCCTGTCTGTGGCGCAGCTCGGGCGTGATCTGATTTAACGTTGTATCTGCTAACATTTCAATCCTCTGAAAGGAGCTCCTGGCGATGCACCGGATGCGTCATCTGATACCGGTCCGAGATGTGCCCCATGAGTCGCCGCTCCTCGTCGCTTACGACGCCGGCGGGCAATACAAAGGCGCGGGAGTCGGATTCTCGCGCCACAAAACGAAACAGCTCTTCGTAAAGGGCTCCGCCTCCCGTCCAGATGGCTCGCTCTGCATGCTGTAGATAAAGCCTGACCGGCGCAAGATAAAAGACAAGTAAACCGGGATCGGGCGAAACGGCCGACAGAATCTGGCCCGAGAGCTCGAAGTATTCCGGAAGCAGAAGCACCGTGTGCAGAGAGCCGGGCTCGATGCGATCCGACATCGAGAGAAGCGAGGCAAGGCGATCGGGCGTGAACAGAAAGGCGGACGGGTACTGCGCCATCTGCGGAGCGACGATGTTAATGGGATGCCTGCGAAAAGGGCCTGCCTTCAGACGCCGGCTGCGCACGTTCTTTCGATTCTCAAAAGAAAGTACCCGCCGTACCCGGACGGCAACCTCTGCTACGAGGTCCTGAAACTCCTGCTCGCCGTTTCGCATCGCTCCGGAGAAAATTTCACTGACAGGATAGAAGGCAACTACATAACGGAGGCATGGCTCTGATCAAGATCTGCGGAAACGTGCGCCATGAAGATGCAATGCTTGTCGCTTCGTTCAATCCTGACTTCATGGGATGGATTTTTTCGCCGTTCAGCAAACGCCGGCTTGATCGTTCCCGGGCCGCCCGCATGATCCGATCCGTTCGCTCGCGACATCCGGGCATTCGCCATGTGGGCGTCTTTGCCGGGAACTCCGTGCTGTCGATCCTTGCTCTTGGCCGCTATCTTGCCGAACATGAGGCCTCTCTCGATTTCTTGCAGGTGACCGAGGGTACGGGCTTCATTCATCGCCTTCGTGATTTACAGAGGGGCGAAAATATTCCCGCCGCGCCTGTGATTCCCGTTCTGCGCCCGACACAGCGCATCGACGATCTGGATTTTGTGAAGACATCGCCCTCGCCGCTCTGGGTGCTCGACCGCTTTGATCCCGTTGCAAAAGGCGGAACAGGCCAGCAGATCGACACCTCTCTTTTCGCGCCGGTGCGTTATCCGTTTCTTGTTGCAGGCGGCATTAACGCGAAGAATGCGCGCGACATCTTGAAGCAAAGCGGAGCGGCCGGCATTGATCTCAGTTCTGGAGTCGAGTCCGCTCCTGGCGAAAAAGATCCTCAAAAACTGGAAGATCTGTTTCGAAACATGCGCGAAAGCTGAAACAGAATCCATTTTCCACAGGGAAGCGATTATTTTCCTTCTTTATTTTTGTTTTATTCTTGCTTCCGGGCGGGCTGCCGTTTCACAATGTCGGCGCAACCCAACCCTATGGAACAAAAACAAACCGCCCCGACGCTGCACTTCACCGAAGAGATGAAGGGCGCCGTCACATCGATCTCGGCGGAGCAGGACGGCGTCGATTACGTCCGCTCTTATGAAACAGGGAAACGTCAGGATACCTCTTTGATGTTTCACGTTACCATCCACGTAGCCGATCCGCATCGCCTGCGAACCGATTCGGCGACGCCGGCCACGCTGGATGGATGGATTCAGAGCCCTCTTTTCGGGGAGCGATGCCCGATTCATGACGCCAGCTTTCAGCTCTTTGTCCCGGTGTCGGCCTATCATCATGAGATGCGCTACCGAATCGTATTTGCAGATTCGTCGGAACGTCTTCACACGCTGATCGGCTATAAAACGATACGCCCCGGTTCGGTGCTGCGCATCTGGGCCGATACGACGACGCTATATACGCGCGTCTATTCAGGGGCTCTTCGCGACTGGCCGTCTGATTCTGAAGAGGCTCGTTTCGCCGGCATCCTTCATATCGGCCTTTTCGATTTCATGAAGCAGATGACGACGCTCAAAACGACGCCGCGAAGCTTTGCCGCCATCAAAGACTTCTTTTACGTTTTCGCTCGCATGCTGATGCGCACCTACGTGTTTCCGCATAAGGGGTGAGATGATGAAAACCATACGTTATATCTGTATGTCTGATCTGCACTTCGGCGCAGGCTCGTCGCTTTTTACGTCGATGAAGCCGCCGACGCAGGATGAGAAGACCGGGCGGCTAACTGCTCGCCGCGGATCACGAATCCTCAGGCAGTTCGCCCGATCGCTGCGGCTGCTTGCGAAAAAGCACAGCCGTCCCGGCAAACGGCCGACGCTCGTTTTAAACGGCGATATTCTCGAACTGGCACTTGCCGATCTGGACGACGCCCTCACCGTCTTCGAAGATTTTCTCGTCGCCCTCTTCCCGAAAGGCGAAACGCCGCTCTTTGACACCGAAATCCTCTATTTACCGGGTAACCACGATCATCATATGTGGGAGCTCAGTCGCGAAGAGGAATACATTCGCCGTCGCAAGAAAAACGCCCCGCCCTTTCACACCGTCTCTGCCGATCGCGCCGACGGCCTGCGATCGCCGCTTCTTGAAGAGACGCTGCGTCGCGTGAGATCCGATCTGAAAGTGCGCGTCAGTTATCCGAACCTGGCGCTGAGCGCAGACGAACGCACCGTCGTCATTCACCACGGGCACTTCACCGAGCGCATCTACTATCAGATCTCGCAGATGCGCAATCTGATCTTTCCGGGACGCACCGCCCCGCAGACGCTTGAAGAGATCGAATCCGAAAACTTCGCCTGGATCGATTTCTTCTGGTCTACGCTCGGGCGATCGGGGCCGGCCGGCAAGGATCTTGAGCTGATCTACAATAAGCTGCATGATCCGACGCAGACAGAGAAGATGCTGCATCGCTTCGCCATTCAGGTGTCGGCAAAGAATCACCCGCCTTCTCTCTGGGATACCATTCGCGGAACTTTCGTTTACATCGTCATTCGGGCAGCGACGCGACGTATCCTTGACACCGAGATCCATCAGGGCAAGGAGCCGCTCAACGAGTCTTCCCGTAAACTGATGCAGTGGTATCTGAGCGTTCCGGTGAAGCATCAGATCGGCGACGTGAAGCGGCTCGGCTTTCTCTTCGGGCATACGCACAAGCCTTTCAGCGAAAATGTAAGCCTCGAAGACGGGGCAAGCGTCGATGTGTATAACTCCGGAGGATGGGTCGTCGAAACGCCCGACGTCATCGAGTCGCATGGCGGAAATCTGCTTTTGCTCGACGAGAAGCTTGCATGCTATCCGCTTCACGTCTTCAACGAAGGAGAGTTTACGCCCGATGCGATGCTGCCAGAAGGCGACCGCCTGAAGGCCATGATCGTCAACGGCATCCGACGACGGCGTATGAGACTGATACGACGTATACAGTCCGAGGGCACGATGTACGAGAAGGTCCTGCTCATGACGAAGGGCAATGAATGGAAGAAGCATCTCGGCAGCGGCCTCGCCTCGGGCCCGAAAAAGAAGAAACGCAAGAAGACCCAGAAACCTCGTAAGAGCAGGAGTAACTCATAATGATCCCTCAATTCACATTCGTCGGCGTTAAAGACGCACAGACGACATATCATCCTTTTTCGACTGAGGACGGACTCGGCCTGCATCTGATGCGCTTCAAGCGCAAGCCGTCGAAAGACGTCATTCTGCTTTCACACGGCCTGACGACCTCGACCGACATGTTCGTCATGCCCGAGCACGAGAACCTTGTGAACTTTCTGCATGACAACGGATTCGGCGACGTCTGGTCTCTGGACTGGCGAGGAAGCATGCGTCACAGCTATAACCTCTTTCCGCATCGCTATACGCTCGACGACGTGGCGCGATACGACATTCCCGCGGCGATCAAGACTATCCGCA
This sequence comes from Leptonema illini DSM 21528, assembly GCF_000243335.1. NCBI lineage: Bacteria > Pseudomonadati > Spirochaetota > Leptospiria > Leptospirales > Leptospiraceae > Leptonema > Leptonema illini. Next base: position 953,626 of record NZ_JH597773.1, read on the forward strand.
AAGAGATCGGGCCCGATGCGCGCATCCACGCCATCGTACACTGCGTGGGCTCGATTACGTTTTTCATGTCGCTGCTCGGTGGTTATACAGACGGCATATCTTCGGTGATCACGAACAGCGTATCGACGGTGCTGAACGTGCATCCCTGGTCGCGCATGAAACTGCGCTTCGCCCCGTTCCTGATCGAATCGGTGTTGCGTCTTCCGCATGTGAATCCGAAAGCGGCATCGCTTCCGGGCATTGCCGCTGGCAAATTTCTGGCAAAAACGATCAGCCTCTTTCATCGCGAATGCGATGTGCCCGAATGCCATATGCTCAGCATGATGTGGGGGACCGGATGGCCGGCCTGCTACATGCACGAAAAGATGGATGAAGAGACGCATAAGCGCGTGGGCGATCTTTTCGGCGCCACGTCGCTGAACTATCACAGGCACATCAGAAAGATCGTAGCAAACGGATTTCTGCGTCCGGCACAAGACGGACAGCGCTCGTTATACAGAGACGGCCTCAGCCGATTGAACATGCCCATACTCTTTATGACGGGAACAGAGAATCGCATCTTTCTCGATTCCAATGTCGCCGCCCACGAAATGCTAAGCCAGCAGAGCTCGGGCGCAGGCCGCGCGAGAGAGCTTTTTCTCGCCGAAGGATATGGACATCAGGATACGCTGATGGGTAAAGACGTGCATAAAGACGTCTTTCCGCGTTTCCTTGAGTTCTTGAAGCGCAACACACGGTAAAATCCCGGACCATACTGACAGGTAAAAAGGAGTCGTCTATGTCTTTTGATTTTGATGTGATCGTAATAGGCTCGGGATTCGGAGGCTCGGTGATGACGCTGCGCCTTGCCGAAAAAGGCCATCGCGTATGCTTGCTCGAGCGGGGTCGCCGTTATGGCATGCATGAGTTTCCGCGCCGCATGAACGAGTTTCGCGAAGGCGTCTTCTGGGACCCCGAAGACGCCAAATACGGTTTTATGGAATTCGACGCTTATCCGAAATCGGACGCCTTCTCGGTGCGCGCCAGCGGTCTTGGAGGCGGGTCTCTCATCTATGCAAACGTCCTTTACAGAATGCCTGCCGATTTCTTCGCCGGCTGGCCGTCGGGCATCACGCGCACCGAGCTTGATCCGTATTATGATCGTGTAGAGCATACGATGGAGGCATCGCCCTATCCTTTCGAAACCGACCCTTATTATAGAGATACTCCGAAGGCGCACTGGATGAAGCAGGTTTCGGCGAAGCTTGCCGACGCCTCAGATACTCTTGTGCCGCATCAGTTTCATTTTCCAAAGCTGGCCGTGCGCTTCGAGGGGGATTTTCCAGGACATCAGACTGTGAACTCACACGGTGTGATCCAGTCAAAATGCAACAAATGCGGCGAATGCGACATTGGTTGCAACATACATGCGAAGAACACGCTCGATCTGAATTATATCGCCCGGGCCTGCAACCAGTCGCTACTCGGTCCGAAGGGCAAGGCCGCTGAGGTGCGCACGCTGGCCGACGTTGAAAGCATCGTGCCCGCCAATGGGGGTTATACAATCACCTATGTGAATCCCGTCAGCAGGGGCGAACAGACGACGATTTCGGCGCGCAGAGTCATCGTATCGGCCGGTTCTATCGGTTCAACGACGCTTCTTCTGAAGATGCGAAAGTACGGCAAGCTGACGCAGCTCAGCCCCGCTCTCGGCAAAGGCTGGTGCGGCAACGGCGATCTTGAAGGCACGGCCCTCAAAACCGATCACGACATCGTCCCCACAAACGGACCCGTGATCACGACGGCCATCGAGTACCGTTTCCAGCCGTATCCTGACGGATTCGCCCATGGCATGGTTATCCAGGACGCCGGATTCCCTTCTTTCATCTCCTGGTTCGTCATCGGTCGTTTCGCCTCAGCAAGCGCCTTCATGCGTGTGATCAAGTTTATGGTGCGCGGAGTCGTGCGCGTTTTCAACAGGCTATTGTCGCTCACCGGGCTTCATCGGTTCCGACGCGAGATCAACATCGGCGACGATATCGCCTATTTCATCGACCGGGACGACTTCGTGCGAAAATCGCATCTGCTTCTCGGCATGGGAAGGGACCGCAACGACGGACACATCGAACTGACCGACGATGATCAGCCGCTGATCCGCTGGAGGATGAAGAACAGCAAACTGCACTATGACAGAGTTCGACGCGAGATGCGTAAGATCGCCGACGGGCTGGGCGGCACCTTCCTTGACAATCCGCTCACGTATATGAATAAGATGATCGCCGTGCATCCGCTTGGCGGCTGTCCGATGTCGGATTCGGCCGATACGGGAGTGGTGGACGGGAACGGCGAGGCTTACGGCCACCCGGGGCTTTACGTCGTCGATGCAAGCATCCTGCCAACGTCGGTCGGGCCTAACCCCTCGCTTACGATTGCGGCGATGGCCGAACGTATCGCCGACCGTTTCCCGTCGCCATAAGCAGTCACCGAACCCGTCGCCTGTAATAGGGCGATGGGGGAAGCGTCCGATTTTGCGGGCCTTACTGTTGCTGCTGCTCTTCCTGGTGGCGTATGTCTTTCGCCTCCAGATAGTAGATGACGTTCTCTGAGATATTGGACGACAGATCACCGATACGCTCCAGAGAACGCGTGATCAGGCCGAGAGGCAGAGCCGGATCGGTGAGCAGCACGCGGTCCTCGTATTCGTCGACATACTCTTCAACCTGAAGGCATTCGTTAGCCGCCGCCTCATCATCATGAAGCAGGGCCTGGATGGCAAGCTGAAGGGCCTTACGCGCATTGTCGATGAGATGGCTCAGGTCAGATGACATGAAATCGGCGGGCAGCTTCACGCTCCATTTGGCGATGGTCTTGGATTCGTCGCCGATGCGCTCCAGGTCGCGCACGGATTTCATGACCGACAGGATGAAACGCAGATCGACGGCGAAGGGATCTTTCAGAGCAAGCAGGCGGATGCAGGATTGATCGAGTTCCATTTCCATCTTGTTCAGATCTCTGTCCATGAGCAGAACGTCCTGAAAACGATCGTGGTGCGCATCGCGCAGCACCTCCAGTGCCTTATCGAAAATGCTCTCAGCACGGCGCGCCATGAGGGAGATCTGCTCTTTCAATTCATCAAGATGCTTTTTGTTCATATATAGTGTCCGCTACAGTATCCGAGATCCGGGTGTATGCCGCCCTCTACCGAAGGCTGTGACGCAAAATTACCGATAAATCCGCCCGGTCCATCAGAAAAGTTCTCGCAGCAGATTGCACGGTCAGGTTTACAGTTTGATGACGTCCGTATGACGACGAACGGAAACCGCCTCAGCAAGCCAGGCGGGTGTTGAAAAGAACGGCTGAAAGAATTCTGTCATCTATCTGTAACAATTCACGGCGATGGTGTGTCAGACAGCCCGGATATCGGGCTCACAATCAGGATTATGGAGAAATCTATGACTATGACGAAAGAACGCCTCAGCGTCGTCGGATCGGTCCTTCTCTTTGCTGCGACGATTAGCTGCGGCGGAGAAAAAAAGGTCATCAGCATCGACGGATCGAGCACGGTGTACCCCATCACACAGGCCGTGGCCGAAGAGTTTCAAAAAGCGAACAAGAACATCAACGTAACGGTCGGAATTTCCGGCACGGGCGGCGGGTTCAAAAAGTTCTGCGTCGGCGAGACGCACATCTCTGACGCATCGCGTCCGATCAAGAAATCCGAGATCGAGAAATGCGAAGAGAAAAAGATTGAATACATCGAGCTGCCCGTCGCCTATGACGGACTGTCCATCGTCGTTGCGAAAGAAAACGACTTCGTTCAGGACATCACCGTCGACGAACTGAAAAAAGCTTTCGGTGACGCCAATGTAAAAACCTGGAAAGACATCCGCGCCAGCTGGCCGGCCGAGCCTCTGAAGGTGTATTCGCCGGGTCAGGATTCGGGAACCTTCGACTATTTCGCCGAAGTGATCCTCGGTAAAGACGTAAAGGTACGCGGTGACGCCGTATTCAGCGAAGACGACAACGTACTTGTAAAAGGCGTTTCGGGCGATAAAGGAGCCGTCGGTTTCTTCGGCGTCGCTTACTACGAAGAGAACCAGGCGACTCTGCGTGCCGTTCCTGTCGTAAACCCGAAGTCGAAAAAGGCCGAGCTGCCCACTCTTGAGAACGTCATGAGCGGAGCCTATGCGCCTCTTTCACGACCGATCTTCATCTATGTGGCAAAAACCGCCTCTGAAAAAGAAGAGATCAAGAATTTCATCAACTTCTACTTCGACAACGCGCCGACGCTCGTCAAGCAGGTAGGATACATTCCTCTGAAGCCCGAAGAATACACCCTGCTCAAAACCTATTTCGATTCTGGCAAGGTCGGTTCGCCGGCCGCCGATACGCATGGCGGACAGCTGGAGATCCTGAATCTCTACAAATAATTGGTATGCGGGTGGCATCAGTCGCCCGCTCATCTTTTTTACGGAACGGTTATGGAAATCAATCTGGAACAGTCGAAATCCGAACAGCGCAGAATACTCACGCGAGCCATTCGCGAAGACAGGAAAACGGTTTTCTCCCGATTCGGCGAACGCCCTTCATATTCTAAATCTGAAATCATCATTCGTAATTTCTTTCGCCTGAACGCCTATCTTACGATGGGTGTAACGCTGGGCATCATTGCCGTTCTGCTTGTGGACGGCGTCGAATTCTTCAGACGCGTTTCGGCATGGGAGTTCTTTACGGGCACCGTATGGTCTCCTTTCGGTCAGCCGAAGCATTTGGGCGTGCTGCCTCTAATCAGCGGCACCATGATGATCGCCCTCGGATCAAGCCTTGTCGCTATTCCGCTGGGCATGGGCACGGCCATCTTTCTCACCCTCTATGCGCCGCGATCATTTCGCGAGATCGTTACGCCCATCATCGAGATCCTGGGCGGCATTCCCACCGTCGTCTATGGCTACTTCGCCCTCGACGTCGTGACGCCAGCCTTGCAGAAGATCTGGCCCGAGATGGGGCTTTTTAACGCGTTATCCGCATCGATCGTCGTGGGCATAAGCACGCTGCCGATGGTCTCATCGCTTTCAGCCGAAGCGATCCGCGTCGTGCCTTCAAGCATACGCAACGCCGGCTACGCCCTTGGCATGACGAAGTTTCATGTCGTGACGCGCATCGTCGTTCCGGCCGCTCTTTCGGGCATCGTCGCCTCGTTTATTCTCGCCTTTTCGCGAGCCGTCGGTGAAACGATGGCCGTAACGCTGGCCGCCGGTTCATCGCCTAACATGAACTGGAACTATCTGGAATCGATTCAGACGATGACCGCTTTTATCGTTCAGATCTCTCTCGGTGATACGCCGGCGGGCAGCATCGAATATTATACTATCTACGCTATCGGATTGACGCTCTTTGTCATGACCTTTGCCTTCAATATCCTGGCATTGCAGATCGTCCGGCGCTTCCGTGAGGTTTATAAATGATCAAGTTCGAACCGGCCGTTAACCGTCGCTACTACGTTTACGGAGCCATTTTCCAGTTTATCTGCCTGATCACGAACGTGGCTGCGCTTGTCATCCTGGTACATCTGCTGCTCAGCATCACGGCATCGGGTATTCCGCATCTGACGACGGATTTTTTAACGAATCCTCCTTCGCGATTTCCCGAGAAATCCGGCGTCTTTCCCGCCATTATGGGCACGATCTGGAACATGTCGCTTACGGGCTTTTTTGCAATCGGTATGGGTATGACAGCGGCCATCTATCTCGAAGAATACTCATCGCATTCGAATCGATTCGTGCAGTTCATCAAGATCAATATTCAGAACCTTGCCGGCGTGCCTTCTATCATCTACGGTATTCTCGGGTTAACACTGTTTGTTCGCTGGATGGGGCTCGGTCGCAGCGTCATTGCCGGCGCACTGACGATGGCGCTCTTGATTCTGCCGACGATCACCATCGCCACACAGGAAGCGCTTAGAGCCGTTCCCGATTCGTTTCGCTTCGGAGGCTACGGCATCGGCATGACGCGCTGGCAGGTCGTGAAATATCAGGTGCTGCCCGTCGCCATGCCGGGCATATTAACGGGCGTCATCATCGGACTGTCTCGCGCCATCGGCGAGACCGCTCCGCTGATCATGATCGGCGCCCTGACATACGTCGCCTTCGCTCCATCAAGCATTATGGACGGATTCACCGTACTGCCGATTCAGATCTTTAACTGGGCATCGCTGCCACAGAAGGGATTTCACGACATCTCGGCGGCGGCCATCATCATACTGCTGGCTGTGCTTCTCTCAATGAATGCTGTCGCCATCTACTTACGCGTATTCTTTCAGAGAAAATTGAGCTCTCTGCACGGTTGATACTTTACAGGAATTTATTGAACATGGAAAAGATCGAAGTTTCAAGAAATCAGGATCAGGAAGAAAGAAGAGAGGCACTTGCAGCGTGCATTCAGGTTCGCGATTGCAATCTGTTCTATGGAAAGTTTCAGGCCGTTCATGACCTGAATCTGGATCTTTACAAAAACCGCGTTTCGGCCCTGATCGGCCCTTCCGGTTGCGGCAAGAGTACGTTCCTGCGCACGCTCAATCGTATGAACGACTTTATCGACGGCTTTCGCGTCGAAGGCTCGGTGCTTCTCGACGGCAAAGACATCTACGATCCGAAACAGGATGCGGTGGAAATCCGGCTTCGCGTCGGCATGGTTTTTCAGAGCCCGAATCCGTTCCCTAAGTCCATTCACGAGAATATCGCCCTTGGCCCGAAGATCAACGGTTATACAGGCGATCTCGACGAACTCGTGTACGAGGCTCTTTCCAAAGCCTACCTGTGGGACGAGGTAAAAGACAAGCTAAAAGAGAGCGCCTACTCGCTTTCCGGAGGTCAGCAGCAGCGACTCTGCATCGCCCGCGCTATCGCCATGCAGCCCGAGGTGCTTCTCATGGACGAACCGACGGCATCGCTTGATCCGATCTCGACGAATAAGATCGAAGAGCTGATCCTCGAACTCAAAGAGGATTACAGCATCATCATCGTCACGCACAACATGCAACAGGCGGCGCGTATCGGCGATTATACGGCTCTTTTCTATCAGGGCAAGCTGATCGAATACGAGTCGACGTTTAAGATCTTCACCAATCCGGGGCAGAAGCTTACCGAGGATTATATCACCGGTCGATTCGGTTAATTTTCAGTTCTGAATTCTGACTTGCAAAAAATGGAGCCTCGGCGTCGCTAATGGGAAGAGCGGCAATCCGTAGCTTCTGCAACCAGTAAGAAAGGCCGGCTTGCGGCGATGCTGCACTCCACTTCGCTATACGGTGAAGGTCGTCGCTACGGTAATAGGCGATTAACGGCTCATAGTGCCCGGACGCATGTCTGTAGCAGGCGCTACGCTTTTCATTCTCAGGCTCTTCTCTTTCCAGAAGAGCCTGAATATGCCGGCCCTGCAAGCGGATCATATCGACGGCAAGCAGAAGAATCGATGCTTCGGGCATCGCTCTATGGGCCGAGAGCAGTCCGCGCAGAGGCCCAGAGGCGACGGATTCGTCGAAGATGAAGCGAACTTGTTTGCAGCCTTCCACCCGGCTCTCGTAAAGAGAGGCCTGCTCTTCGCGTAAAGACAGATACACGTCTGAAACAAAGGGCCGAAGAAGCGCTATAGCGTTATCCACGAAAGTGCCGTCAGACTCCGATTCGGAGGATTTCGCAAGCGGGACGAGGCCTTTCTCCCGACCCATGCGGCTGCTCTGCCCGCCGCAGAGGATCAGTCCGATCGGCCGATCGTTCGATTCGCCGGGCTTACTCGATCCATCCGGCCGGCTCAATGGCGGCACCCTTCACTCCATGCCTCGGTCCCATCGGCAAAGCGTTCGAGCTTCCAGATCGGCACCTCGGTCTTGATGCGATGAATGATCTCCTGATTCGCGGCATAGGCGGCCTCACGATGCGCCGATGCCGTAATCACGACGACCGCAGACTCGCCAACAGGAACCTCGCCGATACGATGCACCGCAAAGGCCTGCTTCAACTCATGTCTTTTTACGGCCTCATCGATAATCGAACGAATCAGGCGCTCGGCCAGACTCTCATGGGCTTCATAAAAAAGCGTCTGCACCGCTCTATTCGCATGGTGGTTGCGCGTCTCTCCACTGAAGAAGACAAAGGCGCCGGCTGCCGGGTCGTGATACCGGCCTACAAGGGCAGGCAGCTCCAGCGGATCTGCGCTGATATGTCGTCCCACCTTCTTCAGATCGACAGGTTCTGCTGCGTGTTCGAATGCCTTCATGCCAGACCTCTACGACTAACCCCCACTGGACGGTGGAAGAAGAGATACCTCGCCTTCGCCCAGTGCCGATTCGGGATCAAGAATCACGTCTCCTGCGGCCACACGACAGCTTTTCAAGAGAGACGCCGCCGTTGGATAAAGCTCGCTCAGGCTCGCAAGCAACATACGTCCGTTCTCGATTCCGTCTGATTCAAAAGCAAATCTCTGCGGCATATGCTGTCGAAGGGGGCCATAGGCTCGAATGCTTAATGCCATCGTTATCCTCCAATATATTTCATCGAAAGCGCGCTTCCCGTAAAGGCGCTCTTCTTCGTATTCAGGAGACTCACAAGCACGGATTGCAGCTCGACGTCGTCGGCAGGCATCGGCGTTCCGATGGCATGACTGAGACAACCGAACAGGTTTCCGTCTGCACTGAGTCGCAGTCGGTCGCAGTCCGAGCAGAACGGCTCGCTGTGATTGGCGATCGTTCCGAACCGACCCTTTCGATCGTCACCGACCTTCGACCGCACCTCGTAGTATCGCGCAGTCGCCGATTGCCCTCTATCGAACCGAGTTACGTCATAGCGCTGCTTGATTTGCTCAATCATCTCGGCTACAGGCACAAACCAGCGGTCATGCGTCTCGATCGACGGGCCCATCTTCATCAGTTCAAGAAAGCGTATGGCAAGCCCTCTTTCAAGAGCGAAATCCAGCAGATCGACGATTTCGTGATCGTTATAAGATCGTAGCACCGTACAGTTCAGCTTCGTCGGTATGTCGGCTTTCAGTGCGGCGTCGACGGCCTTGCGAACTCGACCCAGACCTGCTCCGTTAACCGCTCCGATACGGGCAAAGGTCGTCGTCGAGGCGGCATCCAGAGAAAGATTGATATCGGTTAAACCTGCGCTTTTCAATTCAGCGACCTTTTTATCCGTCAGCAGAAGTCCGTTCGAGGTCAGCGATAATCGAGGAATCTGCATCTCCTGCAGACCGGCGACCAGTTCAGGAAGAGCGCTAAAGAGCAGCGGCTCGCCGCCCGTGAGGCGAACCTCCGCAAGCTGAAGTCTCTGATGCAAGCGCCTCACGCGATCGATCAACGTCTCGACCGAGACGGACGATCTGACAAAACGCCCGGCGCCTTCGGCAACGCAGTAAACGCAGGCCATATTGCAGTCTTCGGTTAAAGAAAGGCGTAATGACCGAAAGCTGCGATCAACCGACGACATCAGCGGCCTCCGCCATGCAATCGAAACCGAACCGTATCGCCCGGCGCCCATGATCGCTCAAGAAAGACCAGTCCATCGGAACCGACCGATGCGCGTATATCGCCGCTTCCGTTTGTTTTGAGGATCTCAACGCCGGGATGCGGACCTGAGATCAGTCTGCCCGGCAGGATCTGCATGCGACGCGTATCGGGCCTTGCCTCACCGACAAGAGGTAGATAGAGATTAGATGAAAGGGGCGATCCATGCCAGCGACGCAGAAGCGGCTCAATAAAAAGAGGCAGAGCGACCTGAACGGCGACGGGGTTACCCGGAAGAGCAAAGACAAGCGTGCGATGACGATCGACGTCTCTGTAACCGAACCAGATCGGCTTGCCTGGTTTGATGGCGACGCCATGAAAGATCTGCTGCACACCAAGAGCATGCAAGACGCCGGGTACGAAATCGGCATCGCCGGCAGAGACGCCGCCGCTAAGAATCAAAAGATCGGTATGCAGGCATTCTTCGAGAACAGGCGTCGCCGATGCGGCATCGTCGCGAAGATGCTCCGTTCTTTGAACGGGAACATTCATTCGCTTGAAAAAGGCCTGTACGGTCGCCGCATTGGAGTTACGAATCTGCGTCGGCTGCGGCTTATCGTCGATTGAAACGATTTCGTTACCCGTCGAGACGATCGTTATACGCGGCGATACCGAACAGAGCGGATGCGATTCGCCGATGGCGGCAAGCAGGCCGATCATCGTCCCGTCAATCTGTGTACCGGCAGGAAAGATCAGTTCACCTGGCTTTAGATCCTCGCCGCATCGCGCAATATTGCGGCCCGCCGAAACCCGGGCCTTCGGCGTCAGAGAAATCACCTCACCCTGAGACTCATCTACCTCTTCGCGCGGTATCACACAATCCGCACCGATGGGAACGGCCGCCCCCGTCATGAGGCGTACGGGGGCGTCATAGCTTCTCTGCGCATCGCCGGCGAATATCGTAGCGCTTATCGCTATCGGCCGATCCGAATCCAGATCAGAAAGACGAACGGCATAGCCGTCCATCGTCGCCCGATCAAAGGGTGGATAACTCCGATCACTGACGACGGGCGACGCCGTAAAACGCCCTATTGCATCAAGCAGCGGAACGCGCTCCGTTGCAAGAGCATTCGCCGGAACGGCCTCCAGCACAAGGCGCAGCGCTTCATCGTATTCAATCATTCATGACCGCCTCCGACCAGCATGCGTCTCATGTGAAAGAGAGCAGGCAGAACGGCGTGCACGCTCTCCGTTGCGCCGGCCGTGCTTCCCGGCAATGCAAGCACGGCCGAATGCCCGATACTGCCGGCAAGCGAGCGCGAAAGCATGGCTACGGGCGTGCGATCCATACCGTAACGACGCATGGTTTCGGCGATACCGGGGCCCTCTTTTTCAAGTATGGGCCTGAGAGCCTCGACCGTAACATCCTGTGGTCCGAATCCGGTACCGCCGGCACAGAAGATGAAATGTATATCTTCGTCAACCCAGCGTTTCACGGCAGTTCGAATCGCCTGTTCATCGTCGGGAACGATACTGTAATGCACAACCTGCACGCCGAGCTTCTCAAGCAGATCACGCACGGACCGTCCGGCACGATCTTCGCGTCTTCCCGCAGCAGTGGAATCACTGATAACAAGAACGGCAGCCGTCGTGCCGGCATCGACACGCAGTCGTCGGTCGCTTTTGCCGCCCGTCTTTTCAGTAAGACGCATGTCGCCGATCCGCAGATCGACGTCGACGGGCTTGAGAAGATCGTATATGGTTAACGCCGCCACACTGACGGCGGTGAGCACTTCCATCTCGAGGCCGGTGCGTGCGATGGTCTTGCCCGTCGCCACGATGCGCATACCGGCCTGTCCGTTCCGCGCTGGATCGGCCCCGGCATCAAAAAGCTCAAACTGCACATCGAGCGCCTCAAGCGGGATGGGATGACAGTGCGGAATAAGATATGCCGTCTGTTTGGCGCCAAGAAAGGCGGCGGCCTTTGCGAATCCAAAAGGATCGCCTTTGGGTAGCTCGCCTCGACGAATCAACTGTAGAGTCGCATCAGAAAAAAATACAGAGGCCTCGGCTGTTGCCGTTCGCAATGTGACGTTTTTCTCGGTAATATCTCTCATGAGCGACCTCTTTGCAGTTCGTTTAATGCAGACAAACCTCCGACGAGCGAAAAGGCTGTCTTTCCCTTTTCTGCAAGAAGCTGAGCTGCCGTTAAAGATCGCACGCCGGCCTGACAGACAAAGACGGTGGGACGATCCGACACGCATTCAGTCCAGCGTGCGCCGATCTCTTCAAGCGGGATGCGCAGCGCCCCTTTTAGGCCAGGCGCCTCAAAAGCGGGGCGAACATCAACGACATGATAGTCGCCGCAATCAGCATCACTGAATGTCTGGCGCCGGCCTGCGTCACCGGCACATGATGCGAGAAACTCCGCGGGCGTCAAAAGGCGCACTGCCTGATGCAGATCTGGTTCGTGCCGCTGATTCGCGGGCAGGCGACACCTACAATCCGGAGCGACGTTATACTGAAACTCTCGCATCTCATGATGCAGAAGGTCGATATGAAGCAGCCTGCCCGTTAACCGGCTCTGCCCGAGCAATATATGGATCGCCTCGTTCGCCTGCCAGAGCCCGAGAATACCTGGAACGACGCCGATCGTTCCGAGCGCATTGCAGTTCAGGGCGCCGTCATCGGCCATCGGATAAAGGCATTCCAGACAGGGGCCGTCCGTATCAAAGGCGAAGCTTGTGATCTGCCCCTCCCAGGCGGCAACGGAAGCATAAACGAGCGGTATGCACAGATTCATGCACATCCTATTTAGAAGATACCTCGCAAGAAAGTTATCCGTGCAATCAAGCACGACATCGACTGATGATATCAGAGAGTCCGCGTTCTCATCGGATAACCAGCAGGCATGCGCCTCAAGCCGCAGATCAGAGCGGAACTCATGAAGGCTGCGGCCCGCCCTTTCCACTTTTGGCATACCCACATCCCCTTCGCGAAAGAGAATCTGCCTGTGCAGATTCGAAAGGGCGACCGTATCGGGATCGACAAGAACAAGCCGACCGATGCCCGCCGCAGCGAGATAGAGAGAAGCGGGAGAGCCGAGCCCGCCTGCTCCGACGACAAGAACGGAGGCGCCGGCAAGTCTATCCTGGCCGTCAGGGCCAAGCTCGGGAAGAAGCATCTGCTGTCGGTAGCGATCCATGATCCAGGGGCTCAGTGCAAGATAATCAGTCAGCCACCCTGCAGCCACCGATTCTCTTAGCGCTCAAAGATTTTCAGGGATTCATTTTTCTTGACGCGAAAGACCGAGATCGATCTTTTAGCTCAGGCGATGGGGTTCCGCCTTATAACCGCCCTTCTCTTTTGAAGCGTGCTGATGACTCCTACCACTCAAGTTCTTTTAGGAACGGGCTATCCGGTAGACGATGGCCCGCCTGAGTTGTGGAGGTAGGTATGTCCGAAATCAGTCGCTCTTCGCGAACCGAAAGATCCCGACAGTTGTTGCTCGACTGGATGCGATTCTTCTTCGAGCCGCTGCGACGCTTCTTTGATCTGGAAGAAAAGCTTCATCTGCTACGGTATTCGATTCGGTGGATTCTGCTTTCTATCGTAGTAGGCATCCCCGTCGGACTGGCCTCGTCGTTCTTTCTTTACTCGCTCGATCTCATGACGAAAACGAGAGAGGCCTTTCCGTTCTTGATCCTTCTTCTTCCGGCTGCAGGGGCCGCTGTCGCCTATCTCTATCATCGATGGGGAAGCTCGGTAGAACGGGGAAACAATCTTATTCTCGAAGAGATTCATGATCCGAAAAAGGTTATCCCGCTGCGCATGGCGCCGCTTGTGCTTGCCGGCACACTGTTAACGCATCTGTTCGGCGGATCTGCCGGTCGAGAGGGCACGGCCGTTCAGATGGGGGCGTCGATCGCCGATCAGTTAACCCCCTTTCTGCGCTTCAAGGCCGAAGATCGTCGACTCATTCTGATCGCCGGTATGAGCGCCGGTTTTGCCTCGGTCTTTGGTACGCCGTTAGCCGGCGCCGTCTTCGGGCTTGAGGTCTATTTCCTCGGTCGCGTCGAATACCGCGCCATCCTTCCTTCGTTCGCCTCGGCCGTCGTCGCTCATCTCGCCGCTCTCGCCGTCGGAACTCCGCATACGCATTACCATGTAGATCACGCCCCTCTTATGGACGGATGGCTTGCCCTTTATGCCTTTGCCGCGGGCATCTGCTTCGGCCTTGCCGGATGGTTCTTTGCATCGCTCACGCATCAGATAAAGAAGCTCATGGGCCGATATATTACCAATCCGCCGCTTCGAGCAGCGATCGGAGGATTGATCGTCGTCGCCGGCGTCGGCCTGCTTGGAACGGATTACATCGGCCTCGGCATTCCGGTAATTCTAAAATCCTTCGAGCAGGAGCTACCGCCGCTTGCCTTTCTCGCGAAAACCGTCTTCACAGCCGTGACGCTTGGCTCGGGGTTCCGCGGAGGCGAGGTCACGCCGCTATTTTTTATAGGATCTACCCTGGGTAACGCTCTTTCGTCCGTGCTGCCGTTACCGATGGATCTTCTCGCCGCTATGGGATTTGTCGCGGTCTTTGCCGGAGCGGCTAACACTCCCCTGGCCTGCACGCTTATGGCCGTCGAGCTTTTCGGAGCAGAGGCGGGCCTCTATGCCGGCCTTGCCTCGGTCGCCGCTTATGTCTTTTCGGGCCATTCCGGCATCTATGCGTCGCAGATCGTCATCGAAGCAAAGGGCAGCCGCTATAAACATGAGGCCGGACATTCGCTCTCGCAGATCGGTCAGAGGTTTCGTTCAAAGAAGAACCAATAATTGATCAACCTACTGCAGAAGTCATCTGGCATTCAGTTAAAGCACTCAAGCAGCCCTCTTTGCTAACGAATCGTCAGGCGAGTTCGGCGAGAACTGCTTCCGCAATCTCAGGGCCACCCTGACAAGCAGAATCAATGCCGGCACCTCCACCAACGGACCGATCACGCCTGTAAAGGCCTGTTCGGATGCGACGCCCCAGAGTCCTGCCGATACGGCAATGGCCAGCTCGAAGTTGTTGCCCGCAGCGGTGAAAGCGACGGCCGCCGACTGCTCATAAGACAAACGCAGTCGCTTTGAAATCCACATGGCCGAGATGAACATAATGCCAAAATAAGCAAGCAGCGGCATCGCAATCAACAGAGCCCTCTCTGGCAGCGTAATGATAGCTGCTCCCTGCGAGGCAAACATAACGACAATCGTGAGAAGAAGGGCAATGGGCGTCACAGGATTGATGGCCGGCTGGAATCTATCCACATACCATCCCTCGCCCATGCGGGAAATCAGAGTTAACCGCAACACCAGCGCAATGGCGAAAGGAATGCCAAGGTAGATCAATACGCTCTCAGCCACGTCCCAGAAGCTGACCCTGTATTCGCTTGCATCAAGGCCGATCATGTCGGGAACAACAGTGAGAAAAACATACACAAGGCCCGAATAAAAGAGAATCTGAAAGAGGCTGTTCAGCGCGACAAGACCGGCCGCGAGCTCCCTGTCGCCGTCGGCAAGCTCGTTCCATACAAGGACCATAGCGATACATCGCGCCACACCGATCAATATAAGGCCTTCATAAAAACCGGGCTGATCATGAAAAAAGGACAGAGCCAGAAGAAACATGAGAATCGGTCCGATCAGCCAGTTCAAGGTTAACGAAAGAGCCGACAGTCGTGCGTCCTTGAGCAGTAAAAAGATGCGCGAGAAGCGTACCTTTGCCAGCGGAGGCACCATCATCATAATCAGACCGACAGCAATAAGCAGATTGGTCGAGCCATATTGAAAGCTACTGAGAAATTCTACCGCCTCTGGCCAGAACCGCCCAAGGGCGATACCGGCAACCATTGCCAGAAAAATCCAGAGCGTTAAGAAACGGTCCATTCCGCTCAATCGACGTGCAACTCCTTTCATCTCAGCCCCTCTCACCTTCTCCTGTCAGTGTCAAACGAACCTTTCTCTCTCTCGCCGTCAGGCCATAGCGGCGATGTGCAGAACCTCTCGCTGAAGTTCCTCTCGCGACATCGTCTCTACGGGTAACGCTGCCAGAGCATCGATGCGGCGACGAATGATACGAAAGGCATCTTCAAAGGCGCGATCGATCTCTTCAGCCGTTCCCTTCACATGCGACGGATCATCCACACCCCAGTGCGCCTTCACAGCTCGCCCCGGAAAGATCGGACAGGCCTCTTCCAGCTCATCCCGCCCGCTGCCGCAGAGGGTCAGGACGATATCGATGGGAATCTCGCCTTTAATGTAAGGCGTCCAGAGCTTCGAATGCAGGCCTTCCGTCGCGATGCCGTAACGCTTCAGCATCTCTAAGGCATACGGATGCACGCCGTTTGTTTCGCTGAACTTTCTGAGATCGGGAGCCGATCCCGATGAATGAGATTCAAACCGATCGCCATAGCGGCCACGTAAATAGCCGTCGGCCATCTGGCTGCGGCAGGTATTGCCTGTGCATAAGAATAGAACCGATATTTTCTTCACAATGAATTCCCTGACTGATTTCTCAGATCTTTGCTTTTCGCCTGTGCCTATTGTTTGCGGCTTTCAATCCAGCCGCGTATCTTCTCTCGATTGGGAAGAGGCTTGCCCTGATGCACGACCTCTTCGTCGATAACAAGGCCTGGAGTGGCGAAGATATACTTCCCGATCTCGTCCATATCCTGCACATACTCGAGTTCAGCCTGAAGTCCCAGTTCAGCGAGCGCCTGTTGGGTCGTCTCATGCAGCACCTTACAATTCGTGCAGCCCGGTCCAAGAACCTTGATTTTCATACATCTACTCCTGTTGAAAGAATTATCGCCTGAGCCGGATGGTCGGCCGAGCGTTCATACAAAATTACCGTAAATAAAGCCCGCTAATGCGGAGAACACAACAACCAGTGCGGCGTAAACCAGCGTGCGTGAAAGGCCCATGATACTGCGAAGAGCAAGTAACGACGGCAGACTGATCGCCGGGCCCGCAAGCAGAAGTGACAGCGCCGGACCTTTTCCCATGCCTGCTCCGATCAAGCCCTGTAGAATGGGGATTTCAGTGAGAGTGGCGAAATACATCAGAGCTCCGGCCAGCGAGGCGAATATGCATGAGGCAAGGCCGTTACCACCGACCAGCGCTTCAATATATGAGGCAGGTATTAAGCCCGTGCCTTTGCCGGGACGCCCGAGAAGCCAGCCCGAGATAAAACGCCGATAAAGAGATACGGAACGATCAGCTTCGTGAACTCGAAGGTCTCACGCATCCATCCGGTCCGTTCCTCTCCGTTAAAAAAACGAAAGGCAACGGCGACAGTCAGAGCAAGAAAGATTGCCGTTAACCACCACTTCCATTCGAATATCAGCGCATAGAGATCGCCGAACGATTCCGGCCGCTGCCAGGTAGCGCTGAGCAAAACACCTATCATGGAAGCAAAGAAAAGCGCATCCTGCCAGAGAGGGCGCTCTCGCTCACCGGCAATCGTTGCCGTCTGCACGGGTTGAGCCGGGAAGATCTTTTCCATCAAAAGACCGATCAGAGCGGCAAAGACGATGGAAACAATAAACCGTGTGACGCCTAACTCCCATCCCAATATGCGAGCCGTCAAAACGATGGCCAGTACATTGATGGCCGGTCCTGAATACAGAAAGGCCACGGCCGGGCCGAGGCCGGCTCCGCGCCGATAGATGCCCGAGAACAGAGGCAATACGGTGCACGAACAGACGGCAAGCACCGTTCCCGAAACAGAAGCCACCGAATACGATATATATCGCGACACTCCGCCGGCAAAATACTTGATCACCGAGGCCTGTGAAACGAAGGCGGCGATACCGCCGGCGATGAAAAGAGCAGGAATCAGGCATGTAAGCGTATGATCATGCACGTATTCCTGAAGCATAAAGAAGCCTTCGAGTAAGGCCGCTTGCTGCACGGATGACTCCAGCGGATAAAACCAGATCAGTGCGAAAGCACCGAGCAGGTAAAGCAGATACTTGAATTCTTGTTTTATGTTCATTTCATTCTCGCCTCGAGGCGTTCCAGTATCCATTTCAGATCCGGTGCAGGCTTTCCGTCATACAAACGACATCCGAACATGGGCGGAAGACCGCGCTTCGATTCATCCAGATCGCGTCCATCGACTAACAGAGTTGGAGAACCATGAAAATCATAAGAGCCCGCCTGTTCCGGTGAATCTATCAGGATCTGTTCAATCTGAAGGACTCCAGGAAGGCTGCTCTCTATTTGCGAGGTCAACCTTTCAAGGATTTGCCTTCCCGGGCAGTCAGGGAAGACGAGGATTTGCAGCTTCACGAGACAACTCAACAGCATCCCGTGCCACAGCCGCAGCTGCCGGCCGGCTTTTCACCTGTGACGGTTATACTGAGCACCTCGGCGCCCGAATCGCGGAACTGCTTCAGCTCGTCGGCGTTCAGGTATTGCAGGAGGATCTCATCGGGCAATTCGATGGCGCGCTCCTTTACAAGCTGCAATTGCTCGAATCCGCTGCGATAAATAATGCTCAGATACTGCGATCGCTGCAGCGCTCCGCTGACGCAGCCGGCAATCATCTCGGCAGCCGTCTGTATCTTTTCGGGAAGACTACCGTGCAGAACGACGTCCGATATGACGAAGCGTCCGCCGGGTTTGAGCACGCGAAAGATCTCTGAGAAGGCCTTCTCTTTATCGGGCACAAGATTGAGCACGCAGTTCGAGGTAACGACGTCGACGCGAGCCGGACCGACGGGAAGCTTTTCGATGTCGCCGTGCCGGAACTCTACGTTCGCATAACCCATCCGCTCTGCGTTTGCGCGGGCCTTTTCGATCATCGCCTCCGTGAAGTCGACGCCGATCACATGCCCCTCTTCGCCGACGGCGGCCCGGGCCACAAAGGCGTCGTTCCCGGCGCCTGAGCCGAGATCAAGCACCGTTTCGCCTTTACGCAATCGCAGACTCGAAAGCGGAAGGCCGCAACCGAGGCCCAGATCGGCCTCGGGAACATAGCCTTCCGTCGCCGTATAATCCTCGCTGAAAACGGTATAGTCACCACAGCCGCCGACGCCGCAGCAGGACGTTGCGTTCTCGTCTTTGCTCTGCGTCGCGATGACGGTGTATTTTTCGCGTATCATTGATTTCAAATCTTCTGCTGTTGACATAATCTATTCCTCTCTTCGTTTTAGAAAATTTCAGGCAGGGACGTTAACATGTAGCGCATGATTTCTTCCCGCTCTGCGCACTATCAAAAAAGGCCGGCCCTCGACTGGCCACATCTTCCAGCTCGCAGCAGAGCACCTTCCCCGTATCGAGCAGATCGGTGGTATACGGCTGCCCCGTCGTTAATCTGCGCGCGCAGGCAAGCACGGCCTTCGCCGATGGGTTCCAGCTCTGCCGTGCAATGGCATAATAGACCCAGCGCCCCCGCCTGTCGTCGGTCACAAGACCGGCCTGCTTCAGTATCTGCAGATGCTTGGAAAGCGACGTATAAGAGATGCGCAACACGGCTGAAAACTGACAGACACAGAGCTCCTTTTGATGAAAGAGCATATGAAGAATGCGCAATCGCACGGGATCGGCCACGGCCTTCAGGGATTGAACTTCGGGATCGGCAAGCACATCCTCAGATTAAGCAGTATGAAAGGAGCCGTCAACTCATTTTCCAGTTACGGAAAACAGGAAAATAACAATAGGCCCGCTTGCAGTTTTGCAGCACCTGCAAGTGGCTGGGCGACAAGGAGGCCTCTCTGTGGTTTCGCGTAGAAATAAGCAGTCCGATAGGAAAAAGCATTTACAGCGCGGGGTTATGTTATGAGTCTTCGCGAAGGGGGAAGTATGTGGATTCAGAATCATGCGAAGGTAGATCAGCTTTTACGAGGAAGATTGCCAGAGATTCTCATTCTCGATAAGGCCTATACGCGAACCTATTCGCAGGACGATTCGTTTGTTGCAAACATCCGCCGTACGCTGCCGCGCGAGATTCCGGCCGACGTTTTCGAGCATGCCCTCGCCTCTTCGATTCCAGGCGAGCATTTCGAATTTCTCTGCAATTATTACGGCAGGATCGACGGCGGCGAGGCATATATGCTGCGCAGCATACCGCGATACATCAGCGCGGAGCTAATGGCGCAGCATACCGGCGACGGCGCATTCGCTGAATCAGACAGACAGTTCCTTTTCAGGTTCTATACGTTCGACGAGCACCAGGGCAGATATGCTCTTATCGGCTATATGACCGAAGCGGACGAGATACGTGTCCTCAAGTTGTTCAACATGAAAAGCCTGCACATCAGCAACGTTGAGAAAGCTACGGTCTCACAGATTCTCTCACAGGTGGCGGAAGTTCCGAGGAAGGATATTTTCTTCGCAAGTATGCATGTGCCGCGCAACCATAAATTCTTTTCGCCTCCGAACCTGAAGCATATCTCGGGCATGCAGATCACAGAGGCCGCCAGGCAGTTTGCCATAGCATGTCATCATATCTACGGCGGCGTTCCGCTAACGGATGTCACGTTCCTGCTTGAATCGCTTGCAAGCGAATTCTACCAGTACGCGAAAGTCAACCTTCCTGTAAAAATGCGTGCAATCCTGAAAGAGGTTAAGCTCGACAAACAGAATGCCTGGAGGAACACTGAATTCGAGATCACGGCCTATCAGCAGAATATGGAAATCAGCAAGGTTACCACGCGAGCGACGATACTTCCTCTGAAAATCTACAGAAAGCTAAAGTCCGGCCAGGAAGAGGTCTACGAAATCGACCCCAGGTTTCATCCGAATGATAGAGTCCGGATCAGTATCAGCATACGCTACACGGACGGCGATGAGCCGAGGAAATGGGACTGCCGGATCGTGAATTTTTCAAAAGGCGGTTTCCAGACCCGCTCTGACGGCAAGGAGCCTCCACTGCTGTTGTTGCAGAATCCGCGTCTTGAATTCTTCATGCATTTCGATCAGGCGGGTTTCGTGTACGGGCGATGTAAGAATGTCTGGACAAGAATGGATGAGGACGATGTCTGCTGGGCCGGCTTCGCCATTACCGAGATGTCAGGCATCGACCGCGAAACCCTGTCCGATGCCATCGTTCGCTTCGGACGCCTCGTCGAAGGACGGGAGATTCAGTGATGCCGCCCGACCGCATTCGTTATGTGTTTCTTCATCTTGATGGAGTAGTACTCCAGAGTATTCTCGTCCCGATCATAAAATCGGTGGTAACCAAACTGGGCGGCGAGTACTGTGCAGACATTGAGAGTAACGTTCTTTCGCATTCTCAGAGAGATGCAGCGTCTTTTTTGATTCGAAAGCTGCGTCTTTCGCTCTCTGAATCCGAGGTGATAGAGCTTTATAACGAAACCAGAAAGGCCTACCTTCTTACCAACAGAGTTCGTCCGAATGCCGGATTGAAGAGTTTTCTGACAATGCTGAAAGCGAACGGGTATCGCGTCGTCGCCTATGGCGGAGCCGACCGCGATTATTTCCTGGAGCATGCGGGAACATTTCGCGAGTTCTTTGATGATGAGGGTTATATACAGACACGCGACATCCGTCCAGGAGTAAAGGAAATCATAAAGAACATCTACGGTCTTGATTTCAACGAGGCCTTATTTATTGACGATACCATCGCCGTCGCCCTCGCTGCAAAGCAGTACGAAGTGCCCTTTATAGGAATGACAACCGAACATGCATTCAGTTATCAGCGTCACGAAATGGAAAGATTGAACGTAAAATACGTTGTGCATTCGCTGCAAGATGTTGATCTGTCTTTTTTGAACAGGCTACAGCAGGAAGCGCTCTGCCACAGCGTATGGAAGTAGGCCCGGCAGGCGACGATAGCTCAGGAGAGCAGTATGGACTTCACGGGAAAGACAGTTCTCATAACGGGGGCGACTTCTGGCCTCGGTCGAGCAATGGCGCTGACCTTCGCGAAGCGAGGGGCGCAGGTCGCCATATGCGGACGACGCGCTGAAGAAGGGGCGAAGACCGTCGCCATGATCGAACAGTCCGGTGGAAGATGTCTTTTTCTCCCGTGTGATGTGAGCAAGGCCGACGACGTCTCCCATTTTATTCAACGCACCGTCGCCGAATTCGGCAGGCTGGATTGCGCCGTCAACAATGCCGGCGTATCGGGCGATCTGCGACCCGTGGCTGAAACAACCGATGAGGTCTGGAATCAAGTCGTCAATATCAATCTCACCGGCACCTTCCTCTGTATGCGAAGCGAGATTCAGGCGATGATGAAAACGGGCGGCGGAGCGATCGTTAACGTATCGTCCGCCCTCGGCCTCAGAGGCAAAGAAAACGTGGCGCCTTATTCCGCTACGAAGCATGCCATTCTCGGCCTCACGAAAAGCGCCGCTTTTGAATACGGAAGGTACGGGATTCGAATCAACGCTCTCTGCCCCGGCGGAATCCAGACCGACATGGATGATTTGTTTTACGCGAACGCGCCTGATCCCGAAAAATTGCGTGCCGAACGAATGAAGTCCTATGCACTGGGCCGCATGGCCCGCGTCGATGAAGTCGCTTCCACTGCCGCCTGGCTCTGTAGCGACGAGGCGAGTTTTGTTACGGGGGCGGCGATCTCAGTCGACGGAGGCAAGACTGCAAGATGAGTTTGTGTCGATGTGAGGTCATATTGCAAGGGTGCGGGCCAAACCTGCCATGATGGAACTGTCGGGCTATGAAATTGAATCCGAGCTTCACTCGGGCGAGATGGCGGTCGTCTATCGCGCGAAAGCAGGCCCGACGAATGTAATCGTCAAAGTTCTGCGCAACGAGCATCCCGATCCGGCGGAATTCTCGGCGTTCCGGCATGAATACGATATTTTACAGCGATTGCAGGCGGACGGGATCGTTCGCGCCATCGCATTCGGTCGCCTTGGCGGTTCTCCCGCGATCGTCTTCGAAGATACAGGCGCCGTACCGCTGCATCTGGCCTGTTCAGGAGGTCTTCCCTTCTCTGAAGCGATCGACGTCATGATCAGCGCCACGGAAGCGCTCGGCGAGGTTCATCAGGCAGGCATAGTTCATCGCGACATCAAGCCGCAGAATATCGTGATCAATCGCGAAACAGGTAAGCTCCAGATTATCGACTTCGGAAGCGCCAGCGAGCTGGCCAGGTTAACATCGGCCGTCTCTCTGAATCGCTCGATTGATGGAACCCTTGCCTACGTATCGCCCGAGCAGACGGGACGCATGAACCGAACGGTCGACTATCGAACGGATATGTATTCGCTCGGCATTACCTTCTATCAGCTGCTCACAGGCGACGTTCCCTTTCGCTATTCCGATCCTCTTGAGCTTGTGCATGCTCATATCGCCAGAACTCCCGTATCCCCCTTTTCCCGGAATAATACGCCGGCCGCTCTTTCGAGAATCGTCATGAAACTTCTCGAGAAGAATCCCGAGGATCGCTACCAGAGCACGCAGGGACTGTTGCACGATCTTCAAACCTGTCGAAATTGCCTGCTTCAAAGCGGCCTTGATCATTTGAGAGACCTCGACCTGCGGCCCGGTAAGTACGATCTATCCAGCCGGTTTCAGATTCCCGAAAAACTCTACGGTCGCTCACGCGAAATCGAGCAGATCATACAGACGTTCAAAGACATCCGAAGCGGCCGCACGGAGTTGTTGCTTATCTCAGGACATTCAGGCATCGGAAAATCCGCTCTGATCAACGAGGTTCGCAAACCTATCACCGAATACAGAGGATACTTCGCTACCGGTAAATATGATGCCTTCAAGCGCAACGTTCCTTATCGGGCGATCACGCAGAGCTTGCAGCATCTGATCCGGCAGATTCTGACTGAGCCCGAGAAGGCGATCTCTGCCTGGAAAGAGAAGATACAGCATGCAGTCGGGACTAACGGCAGGGTCGTCATCGAGGTGATTCCGGAACTGCAGACTTTGATCGGTGAACAGCCCGAAATCGCCTCCCTTGGAGCGGAAGAAGCGCAGAACCGCTTCAGCAGAGTCTTTCAGAATCTCATTCAGGCCCTTGCAACGAAAGAACATCCGCTCGCCCTCTTCCTGGATGATATGCAATGGGCGGATTCTTCAAGCCTGCACCTTATCAAGACCGTCCTTTTGAATCCCCAAATTCAGCATCTGTGCATGATATTGTCGTTTCGCGACAACGAAGTTCCGCCGTCGTCACCGTTCGCGCGCATGATCGACGAATTGAAAATCGCCGAACGGCATCCGCGAGAACTCCTGCTTCAACCTCTGACGATCGCCGATGTCAGGGAAATGGTGCGAGATACTCTTTCCTGCGACGACAGGCTGGCTAACGATGTGGCTCTGACGCTGCATAAAAAAACGAACGGAAATCCGTTTTTCGTTCTGGAGGTATTTCGCAGCTATTACGAAAAAGACCTCATACGCCATACAGAGGCAGGTTGGCAGGTCGACATGTCGGGCATTCAGGACGTCAGAATGGCCGACAACGTCATCGAGTTCATGGTCGATCGCGTCAGAGAGCTGCCAGAAAAGAGCCAGGAAGTCCTGAAACTGGCGGCATGCGTCGGTAACTGGTTCAGGCAGGACGTCTTCGCCGATATACTGAAAGAAGCGGATCACGGTACGGTCCGGCGTGAACTGATCCATCTGGCAAACGAAGGCTTCTTACGGCTCGGCACGCATGACGCGACGTTCATGCACGACAGGATTCGCGAAGCGGCATATGCCATGACCTCCGATTCGGAACGAGCGGCCAATCATTATCGCATTTCTAACGCCTATCTGTCGATGCTCGATCGATTCAATCTCGAAGACAACGTTTTTACGATCGTTAACCAGATGAATCAGGGAGCCGTTCATATCACGACGGAAGAAGAAATCACCACGCTGCGGCAGCTTAACACAATGGCCGGGAACAAATCCCTCGCCTCGAACGCCTATGAAGCCGCATGTGGATTCTTCAGGCAGGCGATCCAGACTCTGCCGGATCGCGCATGGCAGAACGAATATGAGCTGACGCTGGATCTGCATACGCTGCTTGCAAGGGCCGAGTACCTCGACAAAGACTATGAAGCGGCCGAGAGAACCTTCGATCTCATTCTGAAAAATGCCCGCCGCACACACGACCGAATCCCCGTATACGAGCTGCGTTCGGCGATGTACGTCAGCCAGAATCGGATGCGCGAAGCCCTTCAGCTTTTGAAAGAAGCTCTGAAAACGCTATCTGTGCACCTGCCTGCAAATCCCAATCGACTTTCCGTAATAAGCGAACTGCTCAAGTTCAAGATGCGGCTCGGGAAGAAGCCCGTGCAGGGCCTGGTCGACCTGCCGATCATGCAGGACGAGAATTCTCTTGCCATCATGCGGTTGCTTGTCGCAGCCGTGGCTCCGGCCTTCCTGACGCAGCCTTCTCTATTTCCCGTGATCGTTCTCAAGATGCTGAACGTCTCTCTAAAAAAAGGCAACTCGCCGCTCAGTCCTTTCGCCTACGTTTCTTTCGGCATCATTCAGGGATCAGTGCTCGGCGACTTCGATTCCGGCTACGAATTCGGCAGGCTCTCCCTCGAACTGCTTTCACGATTCGGCAACGCCGCGAAATCGATCGAATGCAGAACCGTGTTTATGTTCCAGACGATGATCAACCACTGGAAGTTTCACGCCAGAGAAGGAAAGAGCTTCTACAGGCAGGCCTTCAACGCCGGTCTTGAGTCCGGTGATCTACAGTTTTCCTCTTACTCGCTGAATAACGTTTTCTTTCAGGGCCTGCTGATGCGGGAGAACCTAAGCGATCTTGCAGAACGATTCTCAGTCGAACATCCGGTTATTGCCTCTTTGCAGCAGTATAACGCCTATCAGCTCTTTCAGCTGAACGAACAATCCGTCCTTAACCTGAAAGGAGAAGCCGACGACCTTCTTAAACTCACGGGAAAATACTTCGATGAAACGAAGGTGCTGTCTGAATGGCTTGCAGCAAAGAACGCAAACGCTCTCTTTGATTTCTACGTAGCGAAAAGCAGGCTGGAATACCTTTTCGGCGACAGACAGAAGGCTTATGAATACGCCCTCCTTGCCGAACCGATGGAAGACGCTATGTCGGGCATGATGTTCGTTCCCGAGCAGCTCTTCTTCCTTTCCCTGGCGGCGGCGGCAATCTATCCAGAAGCGCAGAAGAAGCTGCGCAAGCAGATACGGCAGCGCCTCGAGAAGAACGCGAAGCGATTCGAAAAGTGGTCGTATCACTGCGAGGCGAACTACGGTCATAAATACTTAATAGTGAAGGGTCTGCTCAGCCAGATCCAGGGCGATACTTCCGGCGCTATGGCCAGCTACCGAAAGGCGGCCGTTCTTGCTGGACGAAACGCCTATCTGCTCGAAGAGGCCATCGCTCATGAACTGTCCGCAGCCATATGGGAAGAAAGCGCAGACGATCTGTATTCGAAGCAGCATCTGATTCGAGCCTTGCAGGCCTACCGCAGCTGGGGATGTTCGCCTAAAGTGCAAGCTCTTGAAGCGCGTCTACCGGAAGCTATGCGCCGGCAGGTTTCCGCGTTAACAGGCGGCAAAAGCACGACATCCGACAGGGCGAAGTCTCCGCTCGGAAGCCAGAACGGGGGCAGATACTTCGATATTCTCTCTGTGCTGAAAGCGTCGCAGGCCATTTCAGGAGAGATACAGCTCGGCAAGCTGCTCGAAACGATGATGTCCATTCTTCTTGAAAGCGCCGGGGCCGAGAAAGGATCTTTCATCCTGTTGCAAAAAGGGCAATGGTACATTGAGGCCGAAAGCAACGCCAATACTCAGAGCATCGAGGTGCTTCAGGGAAAACCGCTTGGCGCTACGCCCGGAATCGGCGTTAACATCGTGAACTACGTGATTCGCACAAAGAGCGTCGTCCTGCTCGACGATGCGACCCGCGAGGGTATGTTCGTCAACGATTCCTACGTGAAAGCGACCTCTCCAAAGTCTCTGCTCTGCTATCCCATTTTGCATAAAGGCGAGGTGATCGCCGTCGTCTATCTTGAAAACAATCTGACTACGGAGGCGTTCACGCCGGATCGCATGGAGGTTCTGAGAGTGCTTTCGGCGCAGATTGCCATCAGTATCGAAAACTCTCTGCTCTATGCGACTCTACAGGAAAACGTCCAGGAGATCGCATTTCAGGCTCTGCACGATGAGTTAACGGGCCTCGGGAATCGTCGCTCCTTTGAAGAAAAGCTGGCCCTGTCCTTCGACGAAGGCAGGGCAGATACGGCTCGCCATGTCCTCTTTTATATGGATCTTGACGAGTTCAAGGTGGTTAACGACACATGTGGACATGCGGCCGGCGACGAACTGCTGCGGCAGGTGGGCATTCTTTTCAGGCAGTGCCTGACGCGAGACGACGTTCTGTGCCGCCTGGGTGGAGATGAATTCGGCGCCATCTTGAAAAACCGAGATATTCCTCAGGCAGTAGCCGTCGCCGATTCGATGCAGAGAGCCCTTTCGGATTTTCGCTTCCAGTGGAACAGTCGTCAGTTCAGCGTCGCCGTCTGCGTCGGAATCGTAGCTATCGACGGTCGTAGCGAAAGCCCGGGAGCCATTCTGCAGGCCGCCGATACGGCCTGTTACGTGGCCAAAGAGGCGGGGCGCAACAGAATACATATTCATTCGTATGGCGACCCTGCTCTTGCCCAGCGATACGGCGAGATGGAGTGGGTTAGCCGGATCGAGCATGCGTTGCAGAAAAACACGTTCGTTCTGCACGGTCAGCTCATTCAAGCGCTTCAGGAAGAAGCAAACGGCGAACGAAGATGCGAGATTCTTCTGCGAATGCTGGACCAGGACGGAAAGATCGTCAGACCTCAGGACTTCATGCCCGCCGTCGAGCGCTATCACCTGGCCACGCGAGTCGATCGCTGGGTGATCGAACACGCTCTGCAATGGCTTGCGACGCTGAAAGATCATCCCGTCGAATGCTCCATCAATATCTCGGGCCGGTCGCTGGGCGACCCCGGATTCCTCAGTGACGTTATCCGAATTCTTGACTCGACCGATATCAGATCGAATCGCCTCTGTTTCGAGATCACCGAAACGGCGGCCATCGGCAATATGCTGGCTGCATGCGAATTCTTTACTGCAATGAAAGACAGAGGATGCCTTTTCGCTCTTGACGATTTCGGCAGCGGACTCGCTTCATTCGGTTACCTCAGAAATCTTCCCGTGGACTATCTGAAGATCGACGGGCAGTTCGTCAGGGCTATGACTGCCGACCCGTTAAACCTGGCCATTGTAAAGTCGGTTCACGAAATCGCTTGCATTCTCGGAAAGCAAACCATCGCCGAATACGTCGAGGACTCCGCGGCGCTGTCCACTCTCACCGAGCTGGGAATCCATTTCGCCCAGGGCTATGCTCTCGGGCATCCCGTTCCACTTGAGGGCCTGTTTCATCAAGCAAGGGATTGAACAGCAAGAGACCGAGGGCCGACCGATATCAGGCCTTTAAGGGCCCGGCTCCCGAGAAAACAAAAACGAAACAGGCTCCTCCGCCTGGGGCATCTTCGACATGGATACTACCGGAATGAATACGTGCCACGTGTCTTGCTATCGAAAGACCGAGGCCGGTTCCGCCTTCCTTTCGCGAACGATCCGTATCGACTCTGAAAAAACGTTCGAAGATCTTCTCCCTGTAGGCCTCGGGAATACCGGGCCCCTGATCGCAAACGCGCAACTCAAAACGTCCGCGAGCATTACGACTGACTGAAATCGTTATGCTTGATTCCTCAGGAGAATAACGCGAGGCGTTACTCACAAGGTTGACAAGCAGATGCTCGAGAAGAAGGCGATCCGCAAACACATCGCGAACGTCTGTTGCATTTATATTCAGCCGCTGCCTCTTCTGGTTCAGACTTCCTTCAACGAGCAGTTTCAGATCGTCGAGAAAGGCAGGCATATCGATCGCCTCGGGCGAAAACGGGTAGGCTCGCGATTCCAGAGAAGAGATAACGACCATGTCATGGATCAGACGGTCCATCCTCTCGGCGTTTCGAACAATGCCTTCAAGGAATCTGTGCGGCGTTTCTTCGGTAATGCGTGGCAGAAGCGTCTCAGCATAACCGCGGATACTCGTAATGGGAGTCTTCAGCTCATGCGATGCGTTCTGTAAAAAATCCTCTCGCATGCGACGAGTGTTATACTCTTCGGTCATATCCTGAACAAGAATCAGAAACATCGACGGATCACGACCGACCTGAACAGGGCGGTGTCGCAAACGAAAATACCGATCGCCGGCACGAAACTCAAGATCGCCGTCGTCGATGAACACGGCATCGGCGATCTTTGCTTCGCCAGATTGCAGCGAGCCGTTCATCAGACGCCCGATATACTCGAGCAGAACGGGATTGCGAATTCGCGAATAGTAGCGCGACGACGGCGATTTCAGATCAAGCAGACGCTCGTCGATACGGTCGTTTACGAAAACGATATCGCCTGCGCTGTCGATGCACATCACGCCTTCGCGAAGGCCGTTCAGCAGCGATCGGAGCAGCTCCCTCTCAAGATCAAGGTCGGCGAGCTGATCGCGCATACGACTCAGATAAATCTTCGTCTGCTTCTGAATCTCGTTGATCTCGTAAAATCCCGATCGAGCAAAATCCGCCTCCCGGCTTGCTTCAGGAGCGTCTTTCAGGAGCCTGATAACGTTCTGCAGAGGTCTGATGATAAGCACTGTCGTGCGATAGGTTAACAGAAAAGAAAGAACGGCGAAAGCGACGGCCGTGCCTCCGAAAAGAAGCATGAAATCTTCAACCTGAACCGGACCGTCCTTGACATAACGAAGATAGAAAAGCGCCGAAAGCAGGAAAAAGACCGCCGTGGGAATGAGCAGAATTCGTCCGAATACGCTTTTCATCGATTACGCCTGACCGGCCGGCCCATCTGCGCGAAAGCGATAGCCGATGCCGCGCACCGTTTCCAGTCGCTCACGCTCCTCGCCCAGTTTTTCACGCAGTCGCTTGATATTGACGTCGACCGTACGATCCGATACGTACACGTCCCGGCCCCAGACGCGATCAAGCAGGCGATCGCGTGTGAAGGCGATGTCGGGATTCTCCATAAAGAGCTTGAGAAGCTTGTATTCGATAAGAGTCAGATCGACGGGCTTCCCTTCAAGGGTTACCCGGTGAGCCGCTCTATTCATGTGCAGATGACCGAGAGAGAGCGATCCTTCGAGAGATTCGGTGGCCGTGGAATGGCGACGCAGGACGACTCGCAGACGGGCGATCAGTTCTCTCGGCGAGAAGGGCTTGCGAATATAGTCATCGGCTCCCAGCTCCAGGCCGAGCACGGCGTCGGTTTCGCCCGCTCGCGCCGTCACCATAACGATAGGCACGCTGTATTTGCTCTTGATCTTCTTGCATAGATCCATGCCGTTCATTCCCGGGATCATCAGATCCAGCACGATGGCGTCGGGAAGCGAACGCTCGACCTTATTCCAGGCGTCGAGGCCGTTATCAGAGGTGCTTACGATAAAGCCCTCCTCTTCAAGGTTAAAACGAATAATATTGAGGATGTCCTCCTCGTCGTCGACGACAAGGATTCGAATGCCGGACGGGGCGGCCGTTTCCGTCTTTTCAGGATTGATCATACCTTTCTGCACCATTGCAGGCAAGCTACAAGCAAATTATGACGGAACGATGACGGATCTGTAACATGGCCGCAATTGTGACGGACATATGAATTTCGGGAAGCGTTACTGTTTTTGACAGGGAATTAGCGGGTGAAGGGATTCGAACCCTCGCCAGAAGCTTGGAAGGCTGCTGTGCTACCATTACACCACACCCGCGGTGCGATACGAATCGTATCTGCGATCAGATCGCCAGAGAAGCGCCACCGGTCAATCTATTTTTAGGCCAACCGCTGCAGGCCTCCGGGGCTTCGAAGAAAGGCAGAGGTCAGGGGAACGGGCATGGCCATCGCCGATTCAGGCGACATACCGGTAAGCGTCGTAAGGGCGCGGATGACTCCGCCATGCGTGAAAATGACAACAGGACCGGCGGGGATCTCATCCAGGAAAAGCTGTAGCCGTTTCTGTAGATCGTGCAGACTCTCGCCGCCGGGCGGCCTGCGATTCAAATAATCGCCGGCCCAGTTATCCAGCTGTTCTCGCGGAACATCATCCCAGCGCTGCCCCTCCCAATCGCCGAACGAAAGCTCTTTCAGGCGATCATCGCTGTGAGCGCGCGAAAAACCGAGCCTTCGGGCGAGCTGCGAACAGCGCTGGAGCGGACTGCAGAAGGCCACTGTCTGCTGAAAGTGCGCCCCGAAATGCCCGGCTATAACAGACTCAAGATGCCGACATTCCTCGGGCAACAAAAGCGGAGCCGGATCAATCTGACCGCAGACCCGCCCCGATGCAAGCTCCGTCGCTCCATGCCTGACCCAGATCTGATTCATGCTAACTGTAGAATGGCCGCAAGTCCGACATACAGGGCCGCCTCCGTCGCCTGCTCCGTCATGCCGAGCGCATCGCCTGTATAACCACCGATACGACGCAAGAACATGCGACCGAGAAAGAGGCGCACGATAAGCGGAAGCAGAAGGGCGAGCATCGCATGCCATCCCAGAGCAAAGCCCATACCGGCAATGACGCCGGCCGTGCAGAGCGTTGCGAACGCAAACTGCATCCCCGTCATACCGATGGCGACGGGCTTGGCCCTTGCGCCGGAATCGTCTCTCACGTACGATTGTGTTATGAGAAAAGAGATCGCCGCGAACCGGCCGATTGTATGCCCGGCGATCAGAGCCATGCCGACGATGCGAACCGTATCGGGGTAATAGTTCGATGCAAGCGAAGTCAGGGCGGCATACTTGAGCAATAGCAGCAGAAACAGGCCTAACGCACCGAACGAACCGATACGGGAATCTTTCATGATGCGCAGAACGTCTTCTTTCGTATAGCCTCCGCCGAAGGCGTCGCAGGAATCGGCGAAACCGTCCTCATGAAAGCCGCCGGTCAGATACGCGGTAACGGCCATGGCAAGCACGACCGAAATAGAAACGGGCAGAAACAGATGAGCGAGAGCGAAGACACCGGCGGCGACGGCTCCGACTAACGTTCCGACGAAAGGCGACCATTTCGCCGATCGATCAAGATAGTCCGGATGTCCGCCGCCTGGAACGGGAAAGCGTGTGAGAAAGCCGACGGCCGTATAAAAAGATATCCATTGATCGCGAAGAAAAGGCATACTCGTCTCGTATTACTCCGTCTTTTCGCTCACGTTCGCCGAAGCAAAATCCGCCATCTCACGCAGGAAATTGACGGCGGCCAGAACGATCGGATAAGCAAGCGCCGCTCCCGTTCCTTCGCCCAGTCGCAGGCCGAGGTCGAGAAGCGGAGAGGCACCCAGCAGATCAAGCATCGCCGCATGGCCCTTCTCGTCAGATTTATGCGCAAAGACCATCGCCTGTGTAACAAGGGGCTGCATGCGCACCGCAAGCAGAGCGGCCGCTGTCGCGATAAAGCCGTCAACAAGAATCAGGATGCGACGCTCAGCCGCTTCCAGATAAGCGCCTGTCATCATAGCAATCTCGAAGCCACCGACGCTCCTGAGAATGCTCGTCGCATCAGCTCCCCGCAGCGCATGCCTCTCAACCGCTTGCTGTACGATGTCGAGCTTTCTCTGTAGCATCTCATCGTCCACGCCCGTTCCACGTCCGACACAGACCTCGGCCGGCAACGACGATAGAGCATGCAATACTGCCGCTGCCGAAGTCGTATTGCCGATGCCCATCTCGCCGCAGATCAAAAGATTGGTGCCCTCTCGTGCGCTCCAACCGGCAACAATCCGGCGACCCTGTGCGATCGCCTCGTCGCATTGAGCAACGGTCATCGCTGAGCCTGTCAGAAAGTTAACCGTACCGGCTGCGATCTTGCTCTGTATCAACTTTTCGTGCGCTTCAAAATCGCCCTTCACTCCGGCGTCGACGACGCGAAAATGCAGGCCGTTCTGCCGGGCGAAAACGTTGATGGCCGCTCCGCCAGAGAGAAAATTCAGCACCATCTGATACGTGACCTCGGCCGGGAAGGCGCTGACTCCTTCCTCCGTGATACCGTGATCACCGGCAAAGACGAGACAGAGCGGCGATCGTATCTCGGGCTCCGTCGTTTCTTGCAGAAGAGCGATCTGCATGGCTAACTCTTCGAGACGACCGAGAGAGCCGGGTGGCTTCGTCTTGCCGTCGATCTTCGCCTGTAGCCTTTCGCCCAGATCGGTTGATGGAATTGTCGAACGAGACATTGCGCTATCTGTCATCAACATTGCGTGCCACCACTCCGTCGATATCGCCCGTTTGATCAAAGGAATCTCCAGGCAACGGGAAAGACGCCGGCGATCGTGAATTCCCCGTCGTCATTCGAAGATACACAAAGCCGCTCGCTTGAATAGCGCTCACGGTCCCCGCATCGCAGGAGCCGCTCGCCACAAGATCAGCAAGATCAAAATGATCTCCACCGGCCTTCGCTACGTCGAAAACGTCAGTAGCCGTTCCAGTCCACGTAGACTGATTGAATAGAACCGGTTCAAGCCCCGCCACATCATCATACTTCGCCACATCATAGATATCAAGTGAAAACTGAGCGGCACCGGAATCCGTTTCGCCCGTATAAGCCGGGTTCCAACCACACCAGACCGTACCGTCCTGTGATACCTCGACGATAACGGCTTCGACGAAGCGACCGCCGCTTGTTCGATTAAACGGATTCTCGAATACGACAAAGTCCGCTCCCGCCCCGCTTAGCACGCGGCGGCCGGCCCATTCGAGAACGATGCACTTCTCGTTTGCCTCGCACAGCGTCGAAGCAGGCGAGGATTTCAATGAGTAGACGTCCCCTGATCCTCTATTGAGTCCGTTACCGTACACTCCGTTCACAGCACAAAGCGAATTCCCGAACGTGCCGCCCGTCTCACCGGGCGCCTCCGTTACGAAGTCGGCAAGATAAGCGCCTGTGTCAAAGGGCCAGGCATCGGCGGGACACGTTGTAGTTCCACCGGACGTCAGACCAGGCGGAGGCAGGAAGGCGTCTCCGCCTCCGCCTGCCGGACAGGCCGACAGGACGGAAACGAAAAGTAACATAAGAGGACGGCATCTATATAAGATACTTCTCATAATTCGGCTAACTCATTGCGGCGTCATTGTCGACCATGCGAAGCCGTTGCAACCACTTGCGAGATCCGTTGCATCCACAGCAGCCGGATCAGACCTGGCTTCATCAAGAGTCGGTTTATTGTACACAATCTGACAGAAATAAACCGTACCTCCGCTTTTCGTCCAGACATTCCTGTTGTGGCAGACGCCGGCATCGAAGCACTCGCATGCTCCTGAATTTGTACACCATGAGGGCACACCCGTACGAACGTATGCAGTGCGGGTAGCGTTCGAAAAATCGAGAACGGTCCCACTACCGCCCCAGCTCCAGTAACCCGACACTTCGCCCGCTATCGTTTTTGATGCCTGTATGCTGTGTGTTCCAAAACCGTCATGCCAGTTTCCGTTGATCTCCATCTGCTCGGGCAAAGCAAGCAGGGTCAGGATATCTTTTTCTGTATCATCCTTTTCCTGTTTAAAAGGACATGCAACCATAAGGGGAAGGGCCATCAGCGGAAGCAGGGCCCGGAAAACGTTTCGTCTCATAGACTTCTCCTGTGAATTTGAAATCCGGGGACAGATTCAAATTGTACACCGGCCCCCGGGTGCTCTCCGGGGGCCCCCTGCATATGCAGGATGCGACGACCGTTCACGGGCGTGCCATCGCGGGGAAGATCTGACTGAGGATGCAAGCATCCAACACAGTTACGCCGTTAGCGGGGGAATCACACCCCCTTCCTCCCTGGAGAAGAACATGACCAGATCGCGATCCCTTTTCACGGCGGCAACGATTTTAAAAAAGTGTGGACAGTGACCTTTCTCCCGGGCATCCATTAAGACTGCCTATGCCCATGAACACCCAGCTGCTTGACGTGCTCTTTCAGACAGCCGGTGATGCCTTTTTTATCGCCGAGGCGAATACGGGGCGCATCATCGAAGCGAATCGTCGGGCCGAAGAACTTACGGGGTACGATCGATCCGAGCTGATCGAGATGCATCAATCGCAATTGCATCCGCTACAGATGGTCGACCAGTATCGCGCCATCTTTGCGAAGCATGCGCGCGGCGATCTGATGCTTGCAGCAAGCGTGCAGATCGTCAGGAAGGACGGCGCCGTCGTTCCCGTCGAGATACAGGGTAGCGCTTTTGAGTTCGAAGGCCGCAGGCTCGTCTTTGGCATCTTTCGCGACGTTTCAGATCGTGATCTCCTACATCGACGGCTCGAACAGAGCGAACGACGCAATCGAACCATCGCCGAATTTGCTCCCATCAGCATCGTCGTACATTGCAACGGCAGAGTGGTCTTCAGCAACGAGCGAGCCATGCGAGATCTTGGAGCAAGGACGGTCAACGATCTGCTCGGTCTCAATGTTCTGGATTTTGTTCATCCAGAAGATCTTCAGCGAGTGAACGAGCGTATTCGCAAAATAATGATCGAAAAGGGATCCGTTCCCATGCTTGAAGAGCGTCTCAAGCGATTGAACGGAGAGTACTTTAACGCCGAGGTGCATGCAACGGCCATCGAATGGGACGGAATGCCTTCCGTGATGGTGGCCTTTCAGGATATCGACGATCGCGCCCGTCGACGCAACTACCGCGAGGCAATGTTGCAACTACTACAAAAGGCCTTCCGGCACGTCGATACCGAGGCGACGCTACGAGAACTTGTCAGAGTGCATGCAGAAAGAGCAAACGCCTTTGCGTCTCTTCTGACGATCAAACAGGATGACGGACTGATCGTCCGGGCCGATCACGACGCTCCCGATGAACTCATTCGCCTAACCGAAGAAGCCGGCGTCGACCGAAACGCCTCACCCTCAGCCTTTGCTCTCGTCAACGAAACGTCGATTTTCGTTGATTGCATAGAAAAGCTTCCCATAGATGAACGCTTTCGCAAGCGTCTTTCCGATTTATCCATCACATCGTGCTGGAGCTACCCGGTCCGCGATCGTGAGGGCGGAAGCATCGGATCCCTGACCGTCTATCTCAGCGACAGTCGCATGCCCGACGACGAAGAGCTTGAGGCGCTCGAACAGGCGTCGTATCTGACGTCGGTCTTTATGGATCGTTCTGATCTACTCGATGAGAACTACCGCCTCTCGCAGGTGGCAAGGCAGACGCGCGAAGGCGTAATACTCACCGATAAGGATCGAAAAGTCGTCTATGTCAATCAGGCGTTTACCGATGTCACCGGATATACTCTGAAAGACGTGGCGGGAAAGAACCTGCGAACGATCATGCATGGGCCGGCGACAAATATGGCCACCGCTCAATTTATGAAGCAAAGGCTCAATGAAATAAGAGGCTTCGACTGTCGCATCTTCAACTACCGCAAGACGGGTGAAGGTTTCTGGAATGATCTGCGCATCGATCCCATGTTTGATAGAACGGGAACCCATGTCGGATTCATCGGCCTTCAGACCGATGTCACCGAAGAGATGGATGCGCGGGCGCGACTGGAGAAAACGCTCGAAGAAGCCGATGAGGCGTCAAAAGCGAGATCAGAATTCCTTTCTATTATCAGCCATGAAATACGCACGCCTCTTAACTCAATCAGCGGCATCGTGCATCTGCTCTCGGATCGTAATCGCAGCGAAGATCAGACGGAAGAGCTCGACATCTTAAAGAAGTCCGCCGAACGACTGCAGATCCTTGTCAGTGATATCCTGGATTTCGGGCAGATGGATGCCGGCAGGTTGAGCTTTCAGAATCAGCCGTTTTCGTTCCCCCGACTGATCGGGCAGCTCTGCGAATCGTTCGAGCCGGCATTCACGCATACGCCCGTGCAATTTGAACACTACATTGATCCGGCCATACCCGAAGGCCTATCCGCCGATCCGGCGCGCATCCGGCAGGTCTACTATCATCTGCTCTCAAACGCCCAGAAATTCACCGTTACTGGCAGTGTCAGACTTGAAATCAAAATGGCAGACGATACGGGGTCACACGTCGTTATCGAGTCCGTGTTAACCGATACGGGCACGGGTATGTCGCAGACTGTCATCTCGCGCATTTTTGAACCGTTTTTCAGGGCGGAATCCACCGCTACAGGACAGCCTAATGGCGCCGGCCTCGGTCTGACCATCGCAAAGCGCATACTCGAATACTACGACGGCGACATTACGGTTGAATCCCGTCCGCATGACGGATCGACCTTCCGCTTTCGTATGAAAATCGAGAAAACGAACGAATCGGGCGGCACGCTTGTGAGCATGCCTCACCTGAAAAATGCCAGGGTGCTTATCGTCGAAGATTATGAAGCCAACATTCTGATTACGAGAAAGTTTCTCGAACTCTGGGATATTCAGGTCGATCAGGCGTATAACGGCGAAGAGGCTCTGCATAAGGTTAAGAACGGTCAGTACGATCTTATTCTCATGGATCTTCACATGCCCGTCATGGACGGATACGAGGCGACGCGACAGATTCGCACGTTCAACAATCAGATTCCGATCGTCGCTCTTACGGCCTCGGCGCAGAGCGAGGTGCAGGACAGGATCAAAGAAGTCGGCATGAACGACCTGATCGTGAAACCCTTTCATCCCGCCGAGCTGAACAAAAAGATCTCGGCCTTTTTGAAGAATCGTTAACAGGCCCTTTTCGTCGATGTGGATATAATTTCTACAATCCTTCTCCGGAGAACAGTATCCTGAATTCTTAAGCGGCGACTTCTGTAACTCCGCTTACACTATCGATGGCGCACGTCGAATACGGGGCGGCGCTGTCGTCCTTCCTTCAGGATCTCAAAATGCAGATGCGGCCCCGTTACTCTTCCGGTCTTGCCGACGCGGCCGATATCGATTCCTCGCTTCACCCTGTCTCCCTTCTTTACGAGAATCTTTGAAAGGTGCCCGTAAAGGGTGATGTAGCCGTATTCATGTCGAATCAGGACCGTGCGGCCATAACCGGATTTATCGCCGGCAAAGATCACCTCGCCCGACTCAGCCGCCTGCACGGGCGTTCCCTGAGAGGCGGCCAGATCGATACCGCCATGAAAGGCATGTCTTCCGTGGATCGGATCCTTCCGCCATCCGAAGCCGCTGCTCTGCCGCGCTCCTATGAGCGGATGCCGAAAAACAAGGCCCTGAAAGAAATCCCGCTCTCGCGGCTCGAAGCGTCGTCCTGGAAAGAAATCAAACTGTAGAGCACTCGATCCTTTCATCACCGAAACGGCGATGCCGCCTTTCTCCTTGCCAGGATCGCGGAAAACTCCGCGAGCGTTCGGCACAAGAATAACTTCGCCCGCTCTCAGTTCATCGGGATGGGCAAGAGAGTTCAGCGAGGCAAGCGTATCGGGATCCTGCGATAGTCGTGTGACGACGTCGAAGAAGTGCTCCCCTTTTTTCAATCTGTAGGCCACAAAGCGCAGGGGGATGTCGAGGCGGCGATACTGCATGCCGCTTTTAAGATTCTCTGCAATCTCTCGCTTCAATTCTGTAGCCTGCTCTCCATGAAGCGACGACAGATCGGTGCTCGACTCAACGGCAGAAAGATCGGTCAGGGCCAATCCGAGCAAAAGCAGGGTACAGGAGCGACGCAGCATCTTCTTTTTTATTCGACAGAGTGCGCCGGTCTCTGAATCTCTTTCAGTCGTGCCGCTCTTACCTCTATCGTCTTTTCCGCCGGCCGTTCGCCTGGTTCTGGTCTTCACGCTCTTTGCCCTGCTTCAGTCGCTGCGCTTTTTTACATCCTCGGACTTCTGGCTCGACGTTGCGATGCAGGGCGTCGTTGCTCCTCTGCTCTTTTATTTCGTTATCGGATGGCGGCTACGAAGCGATGCTATCTGGCCGCAGAGCCCGCTTGCAAGGATTCAGGGATTCCTGACCGGTATCATCACAGGCGGGCTTTTCTTTCTTTTACTTTTTTTTACCATTCCAGAAAAGAGCTCCGACGTGCAGATCACAGGCCTCTCCATTCTGCGCATGGCCTTTATAGTGCCCGTCGTTGAAGAGATCTATTTCAGGCTGGTTCTGACCGGATCTCTGAAACAAACGGGGCTCTCCCATGCCTGGGCGATTTTTTTTAGCGGCCTGTTTTTCGCCTTCTCTCATGAATATTCGGTTGCCCCCTTTCTTTTCCCTGTCGGACTGGCCGCTGGATGGCTGTTTTTGCGATTCGGGGTGATCGCCTCTTTGAGCATGCATGTCGTCTACAATCTGGCCATTCTGCTTCATGCGATTAGCTGAAGCCATCGAGGAACCGATGATTCATCGAACCATTCGCCACGTTCTTATCTGCTCCGTTTTTATTGCCACACCGCTTCTGGCTCGCGACTTTAACTCCTTCGAATCTCCACGCAAAATGGAAGAGGCGAAGAAGGACGTCGAGCGTATGCTCGATAAGATGGACCCTAACGGATTTGTGCCCATCGACGAAACGCTCGGCTATAAATACGGCTGGACCTCTCGCTGGAACTCTCCGTTCAATTACACCGTCTTTCTCGGCGACATCTCAGAGAACAAACCCACTCCGATCATCATGGTCGAAGGCAACGCCGGCGACGTTCTGACCTTCAGCCGCATCTTCACCATCGAGAAGATCGTTCGCAACGAAGAAGATGCGGAACTCGTTTATGAAAAGATTTACCCTAAGAACCACTTCTTCGGTCAGGGACTCAACCTCGTGCATCCGTCTCTTGGCGTGATGTACGCCTCTTATAAATCGCCGTCGCTGACCCGCGGACAGACCTACACAAGGGCCCTTACGTATTTCTTCATCGACGGCTTTCTTGTCTGGGCAGCCGGACGCAACTGGTTCCGCGAAGAGTTCAATATCTCGAAAAACGGCGGTCAGGTCGCGGCGGTGATGCTGCTCACGCGCGGCATAGGAGCCTATCAGAATCAGGCGTTGCTTCGCGGACACAACCGTAGCGTGCAGGCCGGTTATACATTTCCGTTGGAGCTGTATTGATTGAGACGATCCGGGCTGAAAGAATTCTCGTTTCTGCATGCCCTCTTGATCAGCCTCATGCTGCACGGTTTTGCCGCCCTCAGTTTTGTTTCGTTCGCCGAGCCGGACTCCTCCGATATCGTTCTTGAT
The DNA here is from genome assembly GCF_000243335.1 of Leptonema illini DSM 21528. Classification (NCBI taxonomy): domain Bacteria; kingdom Pseudomonadati; phylum Spirochaetota; class Leptospiria; order Leptospirales; family Leptospiraceae; genus Leptonema; species Leptonema illini. Next base: position 993,230 of record NZ_JH597773.1, read on the forward strand.
TCTATTCCCGGAAAGGCGCGCATGCGCTTTTCTTTTCCGGTGAAGCGAAGCGGCATCGGCAACGCCGATCGAGAAAACGACCAGAAGCAAGAAGACGACGGCGAAGACAGGGCTCAGGTCGATGCCGGATTGCTAACGCATGAAATATCAGAGATTATGCGTGAGATCGACTACCCTCCGCTTGCCCGACGCATGGGTATGCAGGGCACGGTGAGCTTTCAGATCGACACCGATGCGGATGGAAAGGTCGCCCGTATGGTGATGCTTCAGTCTTCGGGATACGATCTGCTTGATCGAACGGCGGCCGACCGCTTGCGCGCGTGGACGTTTCCCTTTTACAATCGCACCTTTATCATTCCCGTCCGTTTTGTATTACAGTAAAACCGATGAACCGCTTTGACAGAGCAGACAGCCTTCCCTTTATCGTTTACGAAGATAACCATATTATCGTCGTCGTAAAGCCCCAGGGATTGCTCTGCCAGGGCGACATCGGCGGATCAGAAAATCTGCTCGACCTGCTGCGAGAGTATATACGCGAATCGGCCCACAAACCCGGTAACGTCTACATCGGTCTCGTTCACCGACTCGATCGCAATACAGGCGGGCTGATGGTGTTTGCGAAAACCTCGAAAGCGGCAGCCCGTCTCTCAGAACAGTTCCGGGAGCACACCGTATCGAAGCATTACCTTGCGGCCGTCGAGCATCGCCCCGAACCTCCAGAAAATAGCATGCAGGACTATCTGAAAAAAGACGGGCGTCTGAAGAAAGCGGTCATTGCATCGGCTAACGATCCTGAAGCGAAAAAGGCCGAACTGCGTTACCGATGGATCGGGGAACGAAGGCGATCGCAGACCCGCCCGCCGCTTCAGATCGTCGAAGTCGAGCTACTCACCGGGCGCTTTCATCAGATCCGGGCGCAGTTCGCTCATCATCGCCTTCCTCTTGCCGGCGATACGAAGTACGGCTCCACGCTGCGTCTTGGCGGACCGGCGCTGTGGGCGCACCGCCTTGAGTTCTCGCATCCGACGCGGAAAGAGGTCATGAATTTCGAATTCGAACCTCCGGCGGAATGGCCTTTCGGATTCCGTCGAGATAGGGCTGCAGACGTCGCCCGCGAAGATGACTGAGTAGAAAGGTGCGTTCGGTCGATAAGACGGCTCCGCTCAGGCGCAACGGCCGAATCCGCTCGGTAACAGTTAACGACGAGAGAAACCCCACCGAAGAAACCGCAAGTAGAGACGCCTGCAAAGCGGCAATCGTACGCAGTTCCATCATCACATTCGACTCAAAGTCCGCATACAGTGGCTGAAGAATCTGCTCCGCCGCGCGACGCAGTGATGAACCCTTCTCGAACAAAAGAAGCGGCGTTAAGCGCAACTGCTTGAGCGTCATGCGTGCCGGCGCCATACCGACCATGGCCTGCACTCTATCGCGATACAGCGGCTCAGAAACGAGCATGCCCTGAGTAGAAAACGGTTCATGGATCACGATATCGGCGACGCCCGATGCGGCAAGACGCTGCAGTTCGGCCGGCAGCGACTCCGTTATTCGAATGGATAACGCCGGGAAATCCTCACGCAGCCTTGCCAGGATCGGAGGTATGATGCCAACGCCGGCAGAGCCGCCGACGGCAATATGCAGATTCTTCAGTTCATCTTCACCCGTCATCCGGCGCTCAAGATCCTCGGCCTCAAGGGCAATCGCATAAAGACGTTCGGCGGCCGGCGTAGGCAGCATCAAGCGACCGGAGCGGACAAAGAGCTCCGCCCCCACTTCGCGCTCCAGCAGAGCCATCTGTCGGCTCAGTGCGGGTTGGGTCAGATTCAATCTTCTGGAGGCTGCCGTAAAAGACTGACAGCGAACAATCTCGGCAAAACTGCGAAGACGTTGAAAATCCATATCATAAGAATATCTAATAGATACCATAACCACAATTCATTTTTCTTATATATGAAGCTGTGCTACATTTTTCGTATGAAAGAATGGAACAGCAATCTCTATGACGGCAGGCATGCCTTTGTTTCTGAACTGGGAAAGGGTGCGCTCTCTCTCCTGCAACCTCGACAGGACGAGCGCATCATCGACCTCGGATGCGGAACAGGCGATCTCGCAGTCGAGATAGCGGCCAGCGGGGCCAGGGTGGTCGGCGTCGATGCATCAGAAGAAATGTTGCGGCGAGCTCGCGACAAATGGAGCGGCGACTTTCCAGACATCCGATTTGAAAAGGCCGATATACTCGACCTGAGTCGCTACTCCGGCTTTGACGCCGCATTCTCCAATGCAACGCTCCACTGGGTTAAAGAAGCCGAACAGGCGGCAAAACAGATCGCCGGCGTACTCAGGCCAGGCGGGCGTTTCATTGCCGAATTCGGTGGATACAGGAATGTAGAACAGATCTGCCGCGCATTAACCGAAGCAGCAAATGCTGCCGGTCTGGGTATAGAGTATCCCTGGTACTATCCAGAGGCCGATGAATACAGAGTCGTGCTTGAAAAGGCCGGCTTCGAGGTGCAGATGCTACAATGGTTCCGTCGCCCCACCGATCTCGGCCTGGACGGCCTTGCAAATTGGTACGCTATGTTCGTAAAGGGTTGGTGGAATCCCACAATGCAGAGGGACGATAATGGTCGCGACGATTCGGCAGTACGGTATAGGGAAAGGCAATCGTTCGAACACATCCGCGATGAAATATTTAAGACCGCTGTGCAGAACTACGCCCTATCAGGGCACGGGAATACCGCCGACTATGTGCGTCTTCGAGTCGTGGCAATCAGGCCGTAGCCTCGCTATGAGCGAATCAAATAGAAAAGCCAGTCCTGCAGGACTGGCTTTTCGTTGAACACTTTCTGCCTGAAACAGGCAGAATTCGACTCAGGCCTTTTTAGAAGCGGCTTCTTTGATGAGACCGGCAGCGATCTCGTTCTTCTGAATCTGGCTCGTTCCTTCGTAGATCTGAAGAATCTTCGCATCGCGGAAGTATTTTTCAGCCGGATACTCTTTCGTATAACCGTATCCGCCGAAGATCTGCAGTCCATCGGTGGCAACCTGCATCGCCGAATCGGCGGCAAAGCATTTCGCCATAGCCGAGAACTTCGCCGTATCCTTATGCCCCATCTCGGCCAGAAGACCGGCCTTATACGTCAGAAGACGCGAGGCCTCGGTTTTCATTGCCATCTCGGCAAGCATATGCTGGATCGCCTGGAAGGTAACGATTTTCACGCCGAACTGCTCACGCTCACGGGCATACTGAAGAGCACAATCCAGAGCGCCCTGAGCCGTTCCCACGGCAGAGGCGGCAACGGCCGGACGGGACATGTTCAGCGTTTTCAGGGCGTGAATGAAGCCGTTATTCTCTTTAAGAGAGATCAAATTCTCGGCAGGAACTTCACAATCTTCAAAGATCAGCTGACGGGTTTCAGAGCAACGAATTCCAAGCTTATCTTCTTTCTTACCGAAAGAGAAACCGGGAGTGTCCTTCTCGACGACGAAGCAGCTCACACCGCGCGGACCGCGACTTTTGTCGGTAACGGCAAAAACCGTATAGATCTGCGCCTGGCCGGCGCCCGAAATCCACTGCTTCGTTCCGTTCAGAACGTATTTATCGCCCTTCTTAACGGCTGTCGTCGAAAGAGCGGGAACATCGGAGCCCGCGTTCGGTTCAGTAAGACCGAAGGCTGCGATGATCTCACCCGCCGCGATACCGGGTAACCATTTCTTCTTCTGCTCTTCTGTAGCGCCCACTTCGATCGGCAGCGATCCGAGCTTTGTAGCGAGGAAGGCCGTTCCGACGCCGAGGCAACCGTAGGCGATTTCTTCGGCAAGGATGATGTTGCCCATCATGCCGAGCCCCATTCCGCCGTATTCTTCGGGGAACATTGCGCCAAACAGACCGGCCTCTTTAAACTTATGCAGGATTTCCCATGGGTATTTGTTCTCTTCATCGTATTTCATACGATTCGGAACAACCTCGTTCTTGACAACGTCACGAACAAGATCCCGCAGCATCAACTGTTCGTCGTTCAATCCGAAGTTCAATATAGGTTCTGGCATCTCAGTTTCCTTCTTTCAGTGTATTTTCAAGTATGCCGCCCGTAGCTACGGGGCCAGAATACAAAATATCTCAAGGGCATTCCGGTTCAACTAAAAAATAACAGAATGCTATTCAGTTACAGTACCAAATTTACAACACCCCGGAGGCACTGTCAGGGTGCAAAGACGCTACCTCGAAGAAACAGGCGATCAGTCGATTTTCTTCTGCTCTTCGCCGTTCAGCACAGTGACCTTGAACTGGACGAGCTTCTGTCGCACTTTTTTCACAAGCTCGAATCGGTATCCCTTCACCTCGGCGCCTTCACCAAGCTCCGGAAAACGACCCAGCTCTTCAATGATAAAACCGGCAACGGTCGTGTAGGCCTCTGACTCGGGGATGATATCCTTTTCGACAAAGTCGTTGAAATCGAACGTATTACAGGCGCCGCTCACCAGATAACTGGTCTCTCCGGTTTTGATGATGTCGGATTCCTCGTTAAACTCCGTCACATCCTGGATCTCGCCGACAATCTCTTCGAGAATGTCTTCAAGCGTCAGAAGGCCGGCCGTTCCGCCAAACTCGTCGACGACGATGGCCATATGGGAGCGGCGCTTCTGCATCTCTTTCAGGATCTTCCCGATCTTCATGGATTCGGGCACAAAATACGCCGGTCTCGTTAAACGTGAGAGCGAATAGCGTTCTTTGCGCGACATGGAGCGCATCAGGTCTTTCAGGTGCAGGATCCCGACGATGTTGTCGAGACTGTCTTTGTATACGGGAATACGGCTGTAAAACAGATCCATGGCCCGACGAACCTCTTCTTCGTCGGCGTCGATATCAAGCGCCTTGATATCGACCCGCGGCACCATGACGTCACGGGCGTCGGTTTCGTTCATATCGAGCACGTTTTCGATGATCTCATGCTCCGTATGTTCGATGGAGCCGTGTTTCACGCCCTCTTCAAGCAGATGCAGAATCTCTTCTGCGAGAAGACGGGTCTCAGAAAAGCTCGTGCGATCCTTGAACGGGCGAAGGATAATATTCGACGAACCTGTCAGAACCTTTGTGAACAGGAAGAAGATCTTGCTCATCAGATTCAGCGGATAGGCCACGTTCAAACCGACCCACTCCGAATAATTGAGAGCGAGCGATTTCGGCACAAGCTCGCCAATGACGATGCTCAGATAGGTAATCAGACCGACGACGACGACGAAGGCTCCTTCACGGGCGAACTCAGAGACGACGGGAAGGCCCGTGGACTCCAGCAGGCCCTGAACCGGGCCCACAAGGCTCGCACCGCCATATACCGAGGCCAGGGTTCCGACCAGCGTAACGCCGACCTGAACGGTGGCGAAAAGCTGATCCGGGTTCTGTTGCAGTTTCGTTATAATCCGGGCACGCATGTCGCCGTCTTCAACAAGGGCCTTCAGACGCCCCCTTTTGAAGGAGATTAAAGCGATTTCGGACGAGGAAAAGAAGCCGTTGATCAGAATAAGCAGAAGAATGATGGATAACTCACCGAGTATCATTGTGATGAGATAGGAAATCTCGCCTCCAGGACCTTTGTGGTCGAATTGACCGGCTCCGACTTATTTGTCGGAATTCGATAACAGAGAACGCCAGAGCCGGCTTTCAAGCAAGCATAATCCTTTACGAAACACGCTTTTCCTGAAGACTGTCCTCCGGCAGATACGACAGCGGAAAGGCGTCAGTGTTTCCATGCAGGGAATGCAAAGAGCCTGTGCGCCCATTTCAAGGGCAGTGCATGGCTCCTGGACGAAAACTGACGAGGCGGGAGCAGAAAGTGATCCACATAAAAAGCAAACTTGAGATCGAGAAGATGCGCGATGCCGGCAAGCTTGCCGCCGAGGTGCTTTTTGAAACGGGCCAGCGGGTCAAAGCCGGCGTATCTACCGAAGAACTGAACGATTTTGCACACTCCCTGACCCTCAAGCGCGGAGCTGAGAGCGCACCTCTGAACTACCGGGGATTCCCGAAAAGCATCTGCACCTCGGTGAACGAGGTCGTATGCCATGGCATTCCGACGAAAAACGAAATCCTCAAAGAGGGCGACATCCTCAATATCGACATCACGGTCAAACTGCGCGGATTTCATGGCGACACCTCTGCCATGTTCGCGGTGGGAAATATTCCCGAGAATGCACGAAAACTGATTGAAAACACCGAAAAAGCGATGTGGGCTGGTATTGAGGTCGTAAAGCCAGGCAAACGGATCTCTGATATCGGTCAGGCTATAGACGATTTCCTGACGCCGCAGGGATACGGCATCGTAAGGGCGCTGGCCGGTCATGGTATCGGGCGAAAGTTTCATGAAGAACCACTTGTACCGCATTACAAAAATAACGAGGTACGCGTGCCCATCCGACCGGGCATGACCTTTACCGTAGAGCCGATGGTAAACGAAGGAACATACAGGGTCATCTTCGATGAAAGCGACGGATGGACGGTTCGCACCGCCGACGGTCGGCTTTCCGCTCAGTTTGAACACACCTGCCTTGTTACGGATGATGGTGTGGAGGTGCTGACCCGATGGGGCTAAATTCGCTTGTAGAGGCTCTGCTCCGTTTTATATCACTGCGTACGATGTATCATCGCATGCTCCTGCTCGCGCTTCTGGCAGGGCTCACCGGTTGCCTCACGCCCGATCTGAAAAGCGGAGCTTCAGGCACAGAGATCGAACTGCTTGATCATAAAATCGCCTTTGTGCTGCCCGCAGGCTGGAAGGTGCAGCTATCAGAAAAACGATATTTTCAGCTCACGGCGAACAGCGGCACAGGGCCCTACGCTCCGGGCATCGAATACAGAGGCCTGAACACCGATCTGACCGACCGCGCGCTCATGGATCAATACGCCCGGGGTTGGTACAGCGCAATGGGCCGTAACTTCCCGAACTTTCAATACACCGAGCGCAAGGAAATGGTCGAAAACCGAATCATCACCTATTATTTCGAGGGTACGTTCAGCGACGGCAACCTGCCCTTGAAAAAGATCGGCTACCTGCGTTTCGTGAACCGAAAGATCCATGCCATTTACTACACGGCCCCTCTGAACGAATTCGACACTCATCTTCCACTTTTCAAAGCCGTCGAACGCGAAATCCGCTATCTGAATTGATTGACAGCTGCTTTCGTTTCCGCGCAGATGAGCGGCAATGAACCTTTTGACTGGCGCCATCATCGTATCGGGCATTCTGCTCGGAATGTGGGGACTCTTCCACCAGCTCATCGTCGGCGGAGCGGTCACCATGAATCGCGATGCAGACGAACGATCCGCACGCCTCTTTCTTATGTCATGGGTCGCGCACGGAGCCTATCTTTCTCTTGCCGGATTTCTCCCGGTCGCCCTGCTTATCTTCCACGATCCATATGACTCGGCAGTGCTGACGACATCAATCATCCTTGCCTTTGCCCTGACCCTGCTCAGCATCCACGTCATTGTTACCACGCTGAAGTACTTTATTACGCCCGTCTGGATCGGATTTATTCTACAGAGTGTGCATGCTGTGCTTCTCTACACGCTCTACTTTCTCTATCGATAGACAGGAGCCCTCCAGAACGGGACGAAAAGCCGCTCTTTGTTCAGGCCCGGCATCAGAGGGTAATAAAAAAGGCGAGCGCAATGCCCGCCTTTTTTTTGCTGAAGCGCCACTCTTAAGGGCCGCTTCTTAATTCGATTTCGAAACTGTCATTCTTCGGGAATGACCAGCTCCTGTCCGGGGAAGATCAGATCGGGATTTTTGATCTTATCGCGGTTCGCATCGTAGATCTTCGTCCACTTCGATCCCTTTCCATAGACCTCTTTCTTAGACGAGATACGCCACAGAGATTCAGCAGGACGGGTCTTTTGAACGGTATAGCTGCGACCACCCTCTGTCGGCTCGGTCTTCGTCGTCTCGGACTTTTTGCGCTCCTCTTCGAGGCGGGCAAGGTCACGAGCACTCAGAGCCGATCCTTCACGAACAAGCATAGAAAGGCGGATGGATTCCCGGGATTCCTGAATGGACTCTTCATACATCTCTTCGCCAAGACGGCTTTTCGAGGAATCAAGGGCCTCACGAGATGCCTTCAGATACTCGCCATACTTTACGCGATCGGCGGCGGAAAGCTTTGCCGTAGCACGATCGAAATCGGACTCAGCCAGATCCACCGTTCTCTCGGCCTCAACAGCCAGATCTTCAGCCTTACCCTTACGGGCCGTTTCAAGAAGAGCCGTAGCCTGGCCCTCTGCGCCGACGATCTTTTCGTTGGCCGCCTTCAGTTTATCGGCTTCGATATCCTGGCGGGCTGCAACAAGTAGAGCTGCGGTGTTCTTATAACCGGCTTCGTCATACTTTTCGATACCGTATTCTTTTGCCTTTGCCAGCATTGCTTCAACGGCGGCGGCGCTTTCAATCATGTCAGATTTCTGCGAAAGCGAGACCGCTCGGGCTCTTTCTGAAGCTTCAGCGGAAGCGCTGAATTTATCAAAGGCCTGCTGATAGAAGCCCAGCTGTGCCATGGCAGCAGACTTATCAGTAAACGGATTCTCGCGTTGATCGGGAGTTACCTGAGTACCCTCGGCCTGGCTCAGAGCGGCCGTGCCTTCTTCATGAAGGGTGCGAGCCGACTCAAAATCGTCGCGGGCAAGGGCCTCTGCAAAGGCTTCATCGGCCTTCTGCAAAGCTGCGGCAGATTTTTCCTGAAGGGAAACGCCATACGTCGGAGCAGAATCAAGTCGCGATTGAACGGCATACTTGCGAGCTTCTACGCCTTTAGCGGCCGCTTCTTCGTTCTTTGCATCGGGAAGAAGCGCATGCGCTTCCAACAGTGTGTCCGTTGCTTTCGTAAGCAGGTCGGCGGCCTGATCTTTCGGCTCCTGCGCCTGGGCCATTTCAATTTCTTTGCGGGCCCGGCTCAGCTCTTCTACGGGAACATTCTGTTTGCCACATTGCACAAAGCCAATGACGACAAACGAAAGAAGCGGAGCGGCCTGAAGCAGTCTGCGGGTTGCGTTGCCTGTGTACTGAATCATTCTTTCCTCCAGAAAGTTACAGTTTTGATCGAGCCTGAGCCCGGAAAGCAGCGCGAAAGCGCCGCCGTCGAAGAAATGCAGGAAGGGAGACCTATCAGCCTTTGAATGCGGTAACAGCGTCGCCTTCAGATTCGTAGATCTCAAAGAAAGACGTAAGCTTCGTCAGTTCAAACACCTTACGCACAGAACCGGACACGTTGCAGATTTTCAGCCCGCCCTGATACTTTTTCAGGTTGGAAAGGCTGGAAATCAGCGCTCCGATTCCCGAGGAGTCGATGTAAGATACGCGGTCCAGGTTAATGACTACATTGTATTTTTTCTCTTCGATGAGCTTGTTTATAAGCTCCTTGATCTCCGGTGCGTTGTAGAGATCGATTTCGCCGTTCACATCCAGAATGATGATATCACCGCTTTCTCGTCTGGAAATCTCCATATATTATCTTCCTGCAAAGGTGAAAAGTCTATTAGCCTGATAGTTTCCCACCCCGAACGAGCCCCTGTCAACTGAAAAAACCCTATCAGTAAGGAATTCGATTCCATTTTTCAAAAAACGCCGGGAATGTTCCATTATGAATGGATTCGCGCGCCTCTGCAAAGAAGCCGTAGAAAAAGGCCAGGTTGTGATAGGTAAGCAGCTCCGGCCCGAGCATCTCTCCCGTTTGAAAGAGGTGTCGTATGTAGGCCCTTGAATAGCGCCGACATACCCGACAGGAGCAGTTTTCGTCCACAGGCAGGGAGCTTTCGGCATGTGTTGCGTTTCGCAGGTTTAAAGCTCCGTTTGAAGTCAACGCCTGTCCGTTCCGGGCGTTTCGCGTCGGCAGCACACAGTCAAACATGTCGATTCCGTTGCGAATCGCCTCAAGAAAATCGGGAATCGTGCCCACTCCCATCAGATAGCGCGGCCGTGTAGCGTCCATGCGCGGCCCGATCGCCTGCAAGATACGATACATATCTTCGCGTGACTCGCCAACGCTGAGACCGCCAAGCGCGATGCCGGCAAACGGCAGTTCACTGATAACGCCCAGCGATTCAAGACGCAGGCTTTCATGTATACCGCCCTGCACGATACCGAACAACCGCTGCACAGACGGATCAAAGTCCCCGCGGTCGGCCCGGCGCTCGTACTCCGTCATCGCCTGTTTCGCCCAGCAATGCGTGCGATTCAGAGCATCGGCCATGCGTCTTTCGTCGGCGTCTCCTGGCGGACAATCATCCAGCACCATCATGATGTCGGAGCCCAGCCAGAGCTGCGTTTCGAGCACGGACTCAGGCGTGAACAGATGACGCGAGCCGTCGATATGGCTCTGAAACAGTACGCCGTCTTCCTGAAACTTCGTCATCTGCGCCAGGCTGAACACCTGAAAGCCGCCGCTGTCGGTTAATACGGCATGATCCCAGGACATGAAGCGCTTTAATCCGCCCATACGTTCGATGAGGCGGCCCGGACGCAAATAGAGATGATAGGTATTGCCGAGGATGAGTTCGTAGCCGATCTCTTCAAGCTGCTCCTGCCACAGCGACTTCACCGTCGCCCGTGTGCCGACGGGCATGAAGATCGGCGTCGGCACCGTGCAATTCGCAAAGCGAAGAAGACCGGTGCGCGCCTGACCGTCGGTGGCCGTGACCTCGAAGAAGCTCATGCCTCCGGTTTCGGCGTGCGGCCTCTCATGTCCAGCTGAAGACTATCGCACGTCCTCGATGCGACGCCGTATGCTATCGATCTCAGGATCGGGCGGCGCATGACTGCCGCGACTGCGATCGAAGGCCGTCAGATGCTCTTTTACGAGATCGAGCAGGCGATGTCGGGCATCGGGTGATTGTTCGAAGCTGCTGTCGCGCGAAAGAACTTCGTAATAGAGAACGGCAAGGCGATGAAAGGCCGAGCGCGTTAAAGAGGCGTCGCCGAATTCGGGCAGGCCGCTTTCATAGCCGATACGATCCTTCACTTCGGTGTTGCGACGGAAGACGTTCTCGGACAGCTCTTTCAGAAGCAATCCAGCCTTATCGCGATAGGTATCGTAGCCCTTGCGATGTTCGGCGCCCGAACGTCCGGCATGAAACGACATCACCTCATAGAAGGCATGCGCCGCCTCGATACGACAATCCGGATGCAACGACATCTTCATGCATTCCTCGGCCGGTTGCATGGCATCCATTAGCTCCGCAGGCGGCTTCGATTCATCGGCATAGACGTTTTCGCGCTGCTGTCGTGCCAGCCGTAACGCGCGCAGATAATTCACAAAGAAACGATAGCGATCCAGCTCCGTATCGAAGTTCTGCCTGTGTTTGAAGGCCTGGCGATAATGGCTGAGTGCGCGCACCGGATACTCGCCACTTGTGCGAGCCTCATCCGCATAGAGATCGGCAAGGGCGGCATGCGCATCGGCCAGATCACGATCGGCGGCGATGGCCTTCAGATACTCGGCCATGGCCAGAGAGATTTCTCCGCGGGAACGCAAAGCATCGCCACGCTTCTTGATGCGCAGCGCCTTCTCAAGATTCTCGGTCTCCTGCGTGCGGGCCACAAACTGTCCCTCACGCACGCGCAGCAGGATGCCTTTGCCCGTAAGTACAAGGCCATAAAAGGGGTTATTCAGGATGGACTCGACGACGATCTCGCCGACGATAAGGCCGTTTCTGTACTTCTCATGGTGCGGATTCTTTTCGATGACATAAAGCTTCTGCCCCGGCTTGATGCCCTCCCGGTTCACCACGCGCACCGTCACCTGATCGAGACGCGTATCATAATCCTGGAAGGGGGAGTCTTTATCGTAGATCTCGGCCGCCTTGATCTTGCTCTTAATCTCGCCGACGAGGATCATCTTAATCGGAGCGGTGCCCTGATGATTACGAAAGGCATAGATGAGCTCGGGCTTGCTGCGAGCAAACAACGCTCCGGGCAGAGCAAGCAGAAAAGCCAGAAGAATCATCACAGGGCGCATCGTTTCAGACATCGGCCGGAATCGAATACCGGTAAAGCGAATTCGAGGCGTGAAGAGGGTGAGTCTGTCGAAAAACCTATCTCGTTAAGCGCGTGAACTCCCGGTCGCCCGACCGGGCTCTTGCTCAGATATTGTCAGCCGCAATCGGATTTACCCGGACAAACCCGATCATTCGGGCAAGGTTATGGGCAATGCACCGCTCAGACCATTCAACTTGAACCCTTTCTCTTGTTCGCCGCAAGAACTGCCAGCCATTACGAGCACTTTTCATCACACCAAAGACGCCCTCGACAGATGGAAATCGGCGAGCATAGGTTTTCTTCCCATCTGGAGTTGCCAGCTTCTCTCTCATGAGAAGGGTAAGGGGATTGGAAATAGACCGCATCCCCGTTTTCTTTTTTTTGCTTCCATGATGGGGAGGTAAACTACGGACTTGTAAATCGGGAATATGTTTGGTCTGAATCCAGAGCTCTTTGCGCTTGCCTTCCGGGCCAATACATTGCTCTTTCATAGAGCACCGGGAACAGCCATAACGTCGATAGTGCCGGTAGAGGACTCCCTGTAGATTTCTCTCGCGCTGGAAGGTGAGGATTTCGCCGGCCGGACACTGAAAGCAATCGTTGTCTCGGTCGTAGTGGAATTGCAACAAGGCATGGCTGCCCTCAATCAGAGGCGGTTCAGCGGCAGCCTCATTTCTTTCCTCCGGCTTGATCTTACCGCCGGTCTTCTTGTGTGCCAGTTCCCGGTCTGGCATATAGAGGTCATGCCCTGTAAGCTCTTTGAGAATATTCTCGCTCGCATATCCACAATCGAGAACGTATTTGATTTCGTCTGTTTTTTTGGGAAGGAACTCCGCCTTTACGCCCTCAACTCTGTTCACAAGCGAACTGGTGAATGTACTGTCGCTCTGTCCCGTAACAATTTCCTGATAAACAATCATGCCACTCTGGAAATCCACTGCATTCTGGGCCGAATAACCCACGATGAAGCTGTTGGATCCGTCTTTGTGCCAGTCTGCATCTGGATCTGTAAGATGAACTCGCTTTCGGTCAGGTCTGGATTTCAAGAACTCCAGCCCCAGAGACAGCTTCTCTTTCTGGACCTCCAGTTGTTGGATTTTCTTTGCCAGTAATTCCTGTTCTGCATCGTTCTGTGATGCCTCCCATTCGTCGTAGCGTTTCTTACAGACAGATTCAAGATGCTCATAACGCCTTTCAAGTTCCTCGCGAGTACCTATATCGCGTCTGTTTGCACTGCCCTTGATCTTTGTGCTGTCAATGCTGACGGTATCCAGATCGATGAATCCCGATTCGATACCGAGGAATACTGTCTGCGTGAACAATTCCTGAATTGCTGCCGCATGCCTCAGCCGGAACTTTCCGAGGGTTGAATGATCCATCTCCATCCCACCGGACAGATACATCAAATCTGCACGCTGTCCGAGATCTCGCTCAAGGGCTCGCATGGAAAGGTTTCCATACAACAATGAATAGATGATGATAGCCAGAACTCGGTCGGGCGGCATGGCCGGGCGACCTCCCTGCTTCGAATCATTCCTGTAACTCGCATCAAAGCGGCTGAGATCTAGCCGCCGGACCGTCTCAAGCAGGCGGGAGATGGGATGATCCTCCGGAAACAACTCCGAGAAATTCAAGATAACGATCTGGCTCTGATCAGAGTCAGGCTGTTTGTAGCGTGCCATGCTCCCCGATAATCTACCCGGCCGGTAATTTCCAGGGGAATTCAGAATTGATTCAGGTTTTTCGACAGACTCGGGGGTAACCGCAGAGGGCTCTGAGGGCACAGAGGAGATCCAGAAAAGGGTCGGACTCCAGTTTTTTGCATTGACAATGCCCGCCATACGTTTATGCTACAGTCATGAAAGCGGTGCGTCCACTGCCCCGAGAATTCGAAAAGCTGCTCGGCGAAGAGGGAGCAGAGAAGTTCACTGTTTTTCTCAACGATGCCTTCGAAGATCAGAAGGGCGACGTAATCAAGGCAGTCAGCGATAGCTTCCATAAGCATGTGACCGACGAGGTCTCGAAGGTTCGCCTCGAGGTTGCCGACCTCAAGGTTGAAGTTAAGGCCGATCTGGCCGAACTGCGAGCGGACATGGCTGATCTTCGCACTGAATTAAAGACGGAGATGGCCGAGCTCCGCACTGAGATAAAGACGGAAATCGCCGAGCTTCGCACTGAAATAAAGACGGAAATCGCCGAGCTTCGCACTGAGTTAAAGACGGACATGGCCGAACTAAGTGCTGAATTAAAGGCGGATATGACCGACCTACAGGTACAGCAGAAGGCCGATACGAGCCGTCTGGAAAACAGGATCACCGAGCTGCGAACCGAATTGAAGACTGAAATCGCCGAATTACGCGCCGATATGAAGACAGACATTGCAGATGTCCATAAATCGATCTCCGCTCAGACGCGATGGATACTGGCAGCTCTTCTCGGCGGAGCCCTGCTTTATCCGGTCGCTATCAAGCTCATTGATAAGCTATTCCCCTGAGAGCCTGCTGATGCCTGTAAACCATGCCTTGCTGATTCGGGATAAACCGCTGAGGGCGCGGAGGTCACACTCACACCCACCTTCAGCCGTGCGGGTGGTGCTCCGTTGATTGGCTGAGCACCAGGCCCGGCACGCTCCGCTCTCAGGTGGGTGCGCGTGTGACGGGATTCTGAGCACGGGACGATGCAGCCGGATCAGGTGCGACGAAAGAAGCCTTAGCCTCACCGGTATTCCAGCGCCCCCCATTTCCAGCCCGCTCGCTTCCCCTGTGCAGCGAAGCAGGCTTTCTCTGGACTCTATTCCACTTGCCTCATCGGTATTCCCTTCGCCCCATTTCCAGCCCGTTTGCTCTCTGCCTGTAGCGAACCATGGACGGGAAAGCGACGGCGCCTGGCGCACGATCGCGCCACGCGCCGGACAGGCAGAGAGCAAACGGGCCTATTTTCACTGGAATCTACGGCCACCGGGCGAGTTCTGGACCTATGAGCTACCCCTTCAGCAGCATCGAGAAGAAATGGCAGGAATACTGGGAGAAAGAAAAGACCTTCCGCACTCCGCCGGAAGATCCGTCCCGCCCGAAATACTACGTCCTTGATATGTTTCCCTACCCCTCCGGCCAGGGGCTGCACGTCGGCCACCCCGAGGGCTACACGGCCACCGACATCATGGCGCGCTACAAACGGCAGAAGGGTTTCAATGTGCTGCATCCGATGGGATGGGATGCGTTCGGATTGCCCGCCGAGCGTTATGCGATGCAGACGGGCATTCATCCGGCTGAGACGACGAAGAAGAACATCGACAACTTTCGCCGGCAGTTGAAGTCGCTCGGCTTCTCCTATGATTGGGATCGCGAGATCAATACGACCGACGAGAAATACTACCGCTGGACACAGTGGATCTTCCTTAAAGTATTCAATAGCTTCTTCGACGAGAAAGAGAAGAAGGCACGGCCGATTACCGAGCTGAAGATCCCCGCCGACGTAAAAAAGGCAGGCGATGATGCCGTGCGCGAATACGTAAACGCACGTCGCCTCGCCTATATCCACGAAGCGCCGGTTAATTATTGCCCCGAGCTGGGCACCGTTCTCGCCAACGAAGAGGTGGATGAATGGACGTCGAAGGGTTATACGGTGGTGCGCCGTCCGATGAAGCAGTGGATGCTGCGAATCACGGCCTATGCAGAACGCCTGCTTGACGATCTCGAACTGGTGGACTGGCCCCGCGGCACGCTGGAACTGCAGAAGAACTGGATCGGTCGTTCGACGGGAGCGACGGTGTTTTTCCCGTATAACGATGCGACGGCAAAGAAGGCGGCAAAGGCCGGATTGCCCGAAGCGCTTGAGATCTTCACGACGCGCCCCGATACGCTTTTCGGCGTAAGTTATATGGTGCTTGCTCCCGAGCATCCTGCCGTCGCCATCCTGACGGCGCCGAAGGAGAAAGAGGCGGTGAACGCTTATATCGAAGCGACGACGAAAAAAAGCGAGCTGGAGCGCACGGCAACAGGCGCAACAGACGAGAAGACAGGCGTGTTCACAGGCGGCTACGTTCTGCATCCTTTTACGGAAAAAAAGATCCCCGTCTGGATCTCGGACTACGTGCTGATGGGCTACGGCACAGGCGCCATCATGTCGGTGCCCGGCCATGATGAACGCGACTTTGCCTTTGCGAAGAAATTCAACCTGCCGATCCTGACCGTCGTCGCTCCGGCAACAGCGGACGCGTCTTCGGCGTCGAAATCAAAGCAGCCGTCATCGCCGAAGTCCGATCAGGCCTTTTCGGTAACCGACGCCGCCTTCACCGACGAAGGTGTATCGGTGAACTCCGACTTTATCAGCGGGTTAACCACAAGCGATGCGAAGGCAAAGATGATCGCCGAGTTACAGAAACGCAAGATCGGATCAGCCCGCGTCAACTACAAGCTGCGCGACTGGCTCTTCTCGCGTCAGCGCTACTGGGGTGAGCCCATCCCCATCAGCTTCGATGCGGACGGCAACTACTATCATGAAGACGAGACTTCGCTTCCGTTGAAGTTGCCGCCCTCGGAGGACTTCAAACCGGCCGATACGGGCGAATCCCCTCTGGCCCGTATCAGTGACTGGGTCGAATACACCGACAGTAAGGGCCGCCGGCTCCGGCGCGAAACGAATACGATGCCGCAATGGGCCGGCAGTTGCTGGTATTATCTGCGCTATATCGATCCTGATAACGATACGCGTCTTGTAGACGAAAAGAAAGAGGCCTACTGGATGGGCGAGAACGGCGTAGATCTCTACGTGGGCGGCGCCGAGCATGCCGTATTGCATCTGCTGTACGCTCGCTTCTGGCATAAGGTGCTCTTTGATCTGGGTTATGCGCGCACGCCCGAGCCCTTTCACAAGCTCGTGCATCAGGGGTTGATCCTCGGCGAAGACGGACAGAAGATGTCGAAATCGCGCGGCAACGTCGTGAACCCCGACGACGTCGTCTCGCAGTACGGCGCCGACGCCTTTCGACTCTATGAGATGTTCATGGGTCCGCTTGAGGTGATGAAGCCCTGGTCATCCCGCGCAATCGAAGGCGTTTATCGTTTTCTCACGCGCATCTATCGCTTCTACTTTCAGCATGATCGCGAGATGAACGTGCTTCTTGAAAACGGACGTCCGGTTTTGAACGCCTCGATCTTCGAAGAGCCTGAAGATATCGAGCGGCGAGATCGCGCCCTGCACGAAACGATCAAAAACGTCACCGATAATATTGAGCGCATGCATTTCAATAAGGCGATCAGCGATATGATGGCTTTTTTAAATGAGATCACCTCGATGCAAAAGATCGGCAAACAGGCCGTTGAAACGCTGCCTGTTCTGCTCTCGCCGTTTGCTCCGCATATAGCCGAAGAGATATGGCAGGCGCTCGGCAAAGAAGGCAGCATCAGCACGGCGGCGTGGCCGACCTATGATGCCTCGAAGATCGTGCGCAACGAGGTCGAGGTCGTCTTTCAGGTGAACGGCAAGATTCGCGGCAAACAGAGCATGCCCGTCGACGCCGACGACAAGACGCTTGAGGCGGCGGCCATGGATAACGAGCAGATGAAGAAGAATCTGGAAGGCAAGACCATCCGCAAGGTCATCGTGGTGAAAAACAAACTGGTTAACGTGGTGGCGAACTGATGAAGCGAGCGGCATTAACCGGATCAATCCTCCTTCTCTCTCTTCTGACCGTATCGTGTCGCAAAGAGCCCGAAGAAGTTATCGCCGATTTGCAGGAGAGCATCGCCGAGCTGCCTCTTGATCCGGCCGATCGTCAGGAGGCCATCGAAGAGCTTCTTGCCGAAATCGAAGAATACGAGAATGAAGAGAACGAGAAACGCATCCAGGTGCTGATTGAGAAGGCCGAAGGCGGCCTCTTCGAAGAAAGCGGCGACGGAACCGTATTCGTCGCCCGCACGAAAAGCGGCTGGACTGTGCTTCATGCAGGCGGCCAGAATCAATTCTCTGAAGGCGACGATCCTGAGTCCTTCCTGCTTTCCTTCGGCGGACGCTATATCGTCTATTCTGTTAAAGAAGACGACGAGAAGTGCCGCTTCAGCTGGATCGATCTTGGCGAGAATCGCACCGGTTCAGACCATGAAGAGGATTTCATCGAAGAGGCATGTTCGACCCCGGTCATTCCCGGCGATGACGGCTCGGTCTATATCTCGCGATCAAACGACATCTTTCAGCGGAACATGGCCGACGGGCAGGAGAAGCTCGTCCTCGGTCGGGCCTTCTTCAAACCTGCCTTTCCAAAGATCAATAATCGCATGTTCATGATTCCCATTCCCGAGGGGATCTGGCTTCTCTTCGGAGCGGCCGGTCATTACGACCTCTATCATTACGCCGGCACGCCGGGCACGGCACGCAAGATCTATCCCGGAATCGCAAGCCCGCTTGTGCAACCGGCAGCCTACGGCCTTTTTACGGAATCGCCCACGGCCAGCACGGCTCTTTTTCTTTATACGGGCGAGGCCGGCCGCTATCGTCTGCAGGGCTTCACGCTTCCTGGAACTCCCTGGAAGTCCTTTCAGGTGCCGGTACGACGTAACGTAACCTACCTGCTTAACGAAGACCAGTTTCTCTTCGTCAAGGACGCCTACCCGATTCGTTATGTCCCCTCAACGGGGAAAGAAAGCCGTCTGCCTCTTCGCGTGCGACGCATTTTCGTGCATGGCAGCGGTCTCATCTACGTCGACGAGCAGAATCGCCTTTTACTTCGAACGGAGCCCTATTCGGAGTACGAAAAAAAACTTTTTCAGATGAAAGAAGAGCTTGAGCAGAATCTCCGACAATGATAGAGAGAAGATAGGCTTTAATCCGGTCTTGAGCCGGGCTTGCATCGTCTCTGGGATCTGATATGAAAAAGAAAGATACACGAATGCTCTCAAGAGGGCTCCCGTTTCGCCGGGCAATCATTGCCATAGCGCTCATAGCGGTGCTACTTTCCTGCACAAACGCAAAAGACGAAGGCGAGCTCACCGTGCTCGGCCCCGACGGCGGATACACATATTTCAAGGGCGACCTGAACATGAATCTGATGTCGAATTGCGGCACGGCAACAGCTCAAACCACAACGGGCGGCGGTAGCGGAAGCTCGACGACAAAGAATCTGTGGGATGTTGAATCGTACTTCATCTTCACCTACGGCGAATTCATCTTCACACGCTTCACTTATAGCAAGTTGAAAAACTCCTACAGCCTGACTCCTTCGACCACTTCAACGTCCACCTGTAACACCATCGACGGCATATACTGTAACTCAAGCGGCACGCTTACCTGCGAAACCGCCGACAACGTCCGCTGCGGCGGTACCAAAAGCTTTATCTTTTCAGGTGGACTGCCGGCTACCGTATTCCAGGCGGTCACGGGCACCATCGACTATCAGATGAGCGTGGATGAGAACAACAACACCGTCCGCAGCGCCGATCTCGAATTCGAAATGATCGATAGCCAGGGGCGCATCCTGCAGGGCGAGGTTCATTGCTACGCTCCGTGAGGACGGCCATGTATTGCTTTCGCCGACACAGCATCCAGGCACTCTTACTCCTGCAACTGACGGCTCTCATCGCCGGATGTGCCCGCGAGATTCGCATGCAATCGCCCGAGATCCCGCCTGAGGTGATCGACATGAGTCGCATTCGACTTGAACCGCTGGAGGGCACGGAGCTTGAGGTGCGTTTCGGCGGCGAACGCGAACGCCCCTATCTGCTCATGAACCTGACCTTCGCCGGCTCAGGACTCAACGTCATCGAAGAGATCAAACGCGGCCGCATACTGTTTCATAAGATCGTCGTGCGGGATGCGTCGGGTCGGATTCTGGGCGAAGAGCCCATCAACTTTCAGGCGATCAAGATGACCGAGACGCGCATCCAGAAATCCGAATCAGACGTCTACATCACTTCGGATAACGACCAGATCACTCTCGACAAACAGGATCAGAACAAGGACGTCATTCGCCGAAATTATGCCATCCGCACATTTGCCGATAACGATAAGGTTCCGCAGATCGTGCGTCTTCGCGAGATGCCCGACACGAACAGTCCCATCTCTGTGTACGTCGTGTTTCATCTCGTCGAACCCGTTCTGAAAGAGGTGTGCAAGGAGATGGACGGAGAGGCATGCCCGGTCGCCGATTATTATACGTTTCGCGAGGTCCGCGAAGAGTTAAGCGACGTCATGCGTCGTATTCAGCAGGCCTACGAAAAGCAGGAGGATCTGCCCGCCTTTCGTCTGAAAAACTCGCCCGACTATTACGTGAAGCAGATGAAAGAAAACCTGTCGCGCATGAACGCCACGCATAAGGCTCCGCATGAGAATCTCAAGGTTCTGAATATCTCGGGCCAGCCGGCGACGCTTTATGCTAACGTTGCCTCGTTCGGCAGCCGCCTTTATTATCGCGAGTGGAAGCTGATCAGCGAACCTGGATTTTTTCGCGTGAAGGTCGGCAAGAGACCGGTAAAGCAGAATTAAACGGGACGACACCTAGCACTTATTGCGCCCGGTATTTTTGAAGGCTACCAGCCTCTCCTCGGCCTCTTACGTACTGATGTGCCACGGCGCCGGATTGAAAGAACTTCGAACCGACAAGCTCTAAGCGCAGACTGCTCTGCGGCATCACCGTCTCGAACAGGCGCGGACCTTTACCGGCGATGATCGGCTGAACGACAAAGTGATACTCGTCGATCAGATCGTGTGCTGCGAGCTGTGAGGCGATGCTGAGGCTGCCGACGGCGATGTCTTTCCCGGGTTGTCTCTTGAGGGCCTGAACCTCTTCGATAATGTTCGCCGGCACGATTCTCGTCTTGCTATTCGCGGGCCCTTTCAATGTCTTCGAGAATACGACGATATCAAGCGAGTCGAATACGCGAGCGAACTCAATCGATGAAGCGTCTTCGGTCTGTTCACGGGCAACATCAGGCCAGTAGGGCACCATGAGTTCGTAGGTCGTGCGGCCGAACAGAATCACGCTCGCACTGCGAAGCCGTTCCGTGAAATAATCGTGAAGCTCTGCGTCGGCGATCCCATCTTCGTGGGAACAGTAGCCGTCGGCGGTGATGTTGATGGCAAAAACGACCTTTCTCGTGTTTTCCATGAGGCCTCTTCTGGGTCGTGATGTGGCTGTCCCTGTAATCAAGGTGCTGTCATGTTAAATGTCAAGGGAAAATAGCGCGACCGCCGGGGCTTCACGGGCACTCCAGTGTCAATAATTTTTCGCGGCCGCCATCCCTGGCACGTATGCTCCAGCCTGAGCACGTTAGCCTCATCGCTCACCCCGCCTCGCGTTCCGGTTTTATTCTGCGAGCTAAGACTTTTGTCCACGAAACACACGAAATTCGCGAAAGGGCTTCTTCGTTATGGAAGCCGAGAAAAGATTCTCGTCGTTGTGACTCTGACGCTGTTAAAATATAATGTGAAGAGATTTGACCACGGAGGGAATGAACGGTTGAGGGGGGAGTGCAGACCGCTCCTCTCAGTCCTCCTTTATTCCAATACGCTCACGATGGCGCCGCAGGAAACGCTGGTCTGGTCGTATAGTAATGTCTGAGCGGAATGGGATTGAACTCGCAAAAACCGCATCGATCATTTTACTATCTGCGTCTCTCCTGGAACGAACTACGGCGAGCTGATCCGAAAAGCAAAAATAACCAGCCTCAAATAGTTTGTCGTGAAAAATACACAGACAGAGGACGTTCGAAAGATCAGCGCGAGCATCAGGGTTGTCAGCCCAACGATCAATATGACTGGTAACGAGAAGGTCTGGCGATCTTACGTCGCATATCGCGCATTGTTCTCGATAGTTATTGAGAACTGCTTTTCTCAGAGCTTGCATCTTGCGTCTTGTCTGCAATACCGTGGCTGCAGCGGACTCTTCAGCGGAAAACAAGAGTTTCCCGGCCTCTGCAAGACTGACCAATTCTTCATCTGAGAGGTCGTAATCGTCAGGATTCAAAGAAGTTTCTACGAGCAGATACCGCCCACGTTCAAGGAATAGAATCTGACCCGAGTCCCTTAGCCTCTGAAGATAGTAGTTGAGGCTCGATTCCGGAGTCTTTCCTGTTGTCGCTGTGTCGCTGATGATATTCTGAATTTCCTCTGCAATCAGTTCAGACCGCGGGATCAGCAAAGTGTTTTGCTTCTCTGTGTATCTCTTGATCGCGTTCAGTGTTGCATCTGTCCAGTTCATGACGTTTTAAGCCTCTGCTTCACTCTATTACAGCCTTATCATACGCTCCGGCCCGGCCATTCGATTCTCTCTGTGGTCCCGCGGCGTCAGTGGTTTACAACCTATAAAGAGTCGCCGCAAGATTGGCCTTCCTGATTACTCCAGCCGCGACACGTTCGCCTCATCGCTTATTCCGCTCGCGTGCCCTTCCGTGTTTTTCGCGAGGAAAGAATTTTTCGTCCACGAAATCCACGAAAGAGCACGAAAAGACTCTATATACCCGAACGCCTTTCTCCCATACTTCTTTCCACTTATCCATTTGCCTGCATTTAAGGGATAATCAAAAGCCGGTTTTCGAGGTTCGTGTCTTTTCGTGACTTTCGTGGACCAGAAATGTTTTCAGCCTTGATTTCCACAGGCATCAGAATACCAGCCCGAGGCCTGTCGTCCCTGGACAAAATCCATTCCAACCACTTTTCCACGAAACACACGAAAGCGGCTCGCCGTTATGAAACTCCTATAAAATTTTCGCGGCGGCCACTGTGTCGCTATAACGCGTGTCAGATCTCGATCGTATCGCCTTCGCGGGCAAGGATCAGTTCGAGCTTTCCCGCATATCTTTCGTCGAGATAGGCCTGCGCTTCTTCGAGCATGCGCATGGTCGTCAGGTCATCGTGCGCCGGTTCATGATGCGTCAGTACGAGACGCTTCACCTTCCAGGCGACGGCGCAGTCGACGGCGACGATCATCGACGTATGTCCCCATCCGATCTTCTGTTCGGATTCCTTTACCGAGTACTGCGCATCCATGATCAGGCAATCGGCTCCTTTAAAAAAAGGAGCCTTGCGCTTAACGATCTCTTCAAGGTCGGGGCCGAAGAACTCGGTGTCGGTGGCGAAGATGAACGACTTCTTTCCCTTCTCGACTCTGTAGGCCGTGGAGTTGCCCGGATGAATGAGGCTTTCGGTTTTGATCTTCAGGCTTCCGATCTTGAACGAATCGCCGGGCTCGTAGCTGTGAAAATCTCGCTTCGACATCATCTGATCGAGGGCGAGCGGAAAGAAGTCGAAGATCTGTTGCGTTCGGAACCGCTGTTCGCAGTCTTTGATCGAGGAGTGAAAGTGAATCTGATTGCCCGGTATATATGCCGGAATAAAAAACGGCCACCCCTGGATATGATCCCAGTGCGTATGCGTCATGAGGATGTGAATATCGCCGGTCACGCCCCGGGCCATCATGTCGTAGCCGAGTCGCCGCGCTCCCGTTCCCATGTCGAAGATGAGCTGTTCGCTGCCTTCGCGAAGCTCCACGCAGGTCGTCTCGCCGCCGATCAGGTCACGGATGTGGGCGGGCAGCTTTTCGCGGATCTCATCGGCAGAGAGAGACGGATTCTTCTTCAAGAGATCGCGCGTCTTCTCGATCACCGAGTTGATCCTGCTGCGATAGTCGCGGGGGTCGAGAGGGGACGGAACCGAGCCACGAACACCCCACAATTTCACCTGCATTGTTGTTCCTCTATTGCCTGAACGGGCTTGAACGAATCGTTTTTCTCTTTTACAGAGCCGGTCCGCCACAAAACTGTCACGGGCTATTTCTATTTTCGGCCTCCCCCTGAAGAGAAGTAAAGCAATGATCCAGGAAAAAGAGCTACGCCAGAGGCTTCTGGCAATCGTGAGAAGGCCGTCAAAACTGAAGAATCATCCGGCTGTGCTTGTGCCGCCTGAGTCGGGCGCCTTTTCGTCGTCTGATATCTTCGCAAGCGAATCGTCGGTGCATCTGCTTGAGCTGGGCAGCGGATGGGGGGAGTTCGCCATCCAGTGGCTGGGCGCTCATCCCGGGCACGAAATCCTCGCCCTTGAGGCGAAGCCCGATCGCATCTACCATACGCTGAAAGAAGCCGAGAGAAAGCAGGTTACCGGCCTGAAGATGCTGCAGCTGAACTTTAACTGGTTCCTCGAAGAGTTCCTTCCGCCTCAGAGCTTCGACTGGATCATCGTGAATTTTCCAGATCCCTGGCCGAAGCGCCGTCACTGGAAGCATCGCCTGGTGCAGCCCGGCTTCGCGGAGCGCATGGCCCCCCTGCTGCGAGCAGGCGGCGTACTGCATCTTGCCACCGACTACGCCCCGTACGCCCGGCGTATGCTTTCGGTGATGCGAGCCTCGCCGCTTTTCGAGCCCGTCTTCCAGAATCCGGATTACCGGCGCGAAAGACCTGAGGGCTTCCCTGCGACAAAATTCGAGCGCATGCAGGCCAGTCAGGGGTATCGCCCCTACTTCATGCAGTGGCGCCTGCGCAGGTCCTGATCGGGCGGCGAAAAATCGCTGTTCCGGTGGGGCGGTCTGTCGAAATACAGAAGGCGATGCACGACGAGAAAAAGATGCGACTGACCGGAGCTCAGCTACGTGAGATTCTGCTACAGAATCGCAAGATGCGAGAGCTTCTGGCCGACTGGCCGGCTCGCAAGATCATGATGGGCTATGAAAAGGACTGGGATGAAAAACGACGTCGCTTCTTTGACGACCATCCTCCCGTGCTTGATGATCAGGTGCAAGAAGAGTCATGAGCCGTGATCGCCGCTTTACTGCTCTTCACGCTCGCCCTGCTGGCTCTTCCGCTGAGCGAACCGCATCTCTTCCCTCATCTTGTCGGATTTGAGTCTCTACTTATCGCCGCCGGCCTGTACGCGTTAGTCGATCGTCGCATTCCTTTCTCTGTGCCCGACATAAAAGCGCCGAAGCGGACGTCGGCGCTGCTCATTGTGGCGGGCATGCTGCTGCTTTTTCTGCTCCCGATGCGTCGCATCCTTGCTCCACCGGAGGGGGCTGGAGATAGCCTCTGGCTTGTCGAGCTGCTTCCGCTGTCAGCCGAGCTTACGGGCTACTGGAGCTCCTTTGACGAGATCCTTGAGCCGCTCATGCGATCGCTTTCGTATCGCCTGATCTCATATCTGTCGGGCCCAGACTTTTCAGGCTTCATTTTATTCGGTGCAGACATTTCCGACTCTCACGTTGCAGGCTCCCTGTTACTGGCCGGCGATTTTGAACGCATCTTTCTCTCGCTCGGGCTGTACAGCTATGTTTGCGGCCTTATTCAACTGATGGTCATCGTCTTCTTTCTGAGAAACAGGCCGCTTCGCAGCCAGATTCGCGGATTCCTGCTTCTCTTCTGCGTGCCCGCCACTCAGCTTTTCGCCGGTTATATAGAGCACTATGCCTTCTCATCGATGAGTATTACCATAATCCTGCTTCTTGTACGGTCAGATCTCGACTCCGCCTCTTCAGTAAAGTTAGGCGCTCCGCGTCAGGCGGGCTTGACCGGTCGCTTTGCGCCGCCCATCATTGCCGCACTGGCAGCGCTGGCCGTGCTGCATCACCTGATTGCGGGCTTTCTGCTGCCGGGCCTCATATACTATCTGTGGTTGAGGAACGGAGGAAACGTGCGGACCTTTGTTAAAGAGGCATCGCTCTCTCTTTTGATCGCCTTGATCGCGCTTTCAGCTGGATGGTATCTCTACTTTAAGGTGCTTCAGCTAACGATCGCCGGATCGCATCTCATGCATCCGCCTCTGCTTTCGCTTCATAAAATCGTCTCATCGATGAATCTCGTCAAAATTCTCTTCGTGCTGCTTCTCTGCGCACCGGCCACGTTTGCCTTCCCGTCTCTTCTGTTCAGACGCTCCGCTGATGCGGCAGAGAAGGTCGTCGCCGTCATCGCCTTCACATACGGCATTCAGCTAACGATCTGGAATCCCGTTATCGGCCTGCCTGCGGACTGGGATCTTCTGAGCGTCGTCGCCTTCCCGTTGCATGTCCTTCTTTTTATGAGAAGTGAAAAAACGCCTGATCATATGCGGCTCGGCTCCCTTGCCGCGGTGACGCTGCTTCCTGCCCTTCTCTGGTTTCAGTACAATCACAGAGACGATAACGAACAGGCCAGGCGGGCGTTACGGACGGCACAGGCCGTCCTGATCGAGTTGAAGGACGATTCTCACTGGACGTCGCTGCGATCGGAGCGCAAACGAGAGCTGATGCTCCTGCATCTGTTCGTCGAGAAAAGTAACGGAGATCGTTCAAAAGCTCGCAGCCTGTTAAAGAGGGCCCGACAGGCAGAAGATGATAGGTCTTACAACGAGGCCCTTGACGAGCTGCGCAGCATGCTGGCGCCCTGATGCCCCTCCCGCAAAGGATGGGCCGGCCATTCCTGAGCCGGCCTTCACGTAGAAGTTATCTCAAGAATGACTTCAGACTACTGTGCCAGGAGCAGAAAGCTCGTATCGCAGAGCACATCGCACTGCGCCGCGCACGTATTGAAGGCTCGCAGCTCCTCACCCGTGGCCCCGCCTGAACTGACGCCCGAGCTTGTGCCGCAATCGTTGTAACAACCATCGATGCCGCTCGGACAGAGAAGCTGGTAGGTAGCCAGTTTCTCGGGGAAGTCGCTTTCGTCCTTCTTGCAGGCGACAGAAACGAGCAAAATGGCAACAAGAGATAGAATTCGAATACGAAGCATAGCGTATTCACATTAAAAATTGACAGAGAGAGGAGAAGCAAGCATAATTTCCCGATGCCATCGCTACACCGACAGAGAGCGCCGCTGGCGATATGGAAAGGCAGGCTGTGCGCCGTTTGCCTCCTGCCGTTTTTCGCCCTCAGCTGTGAGAGAACCTCAGCCGTCCATCTGCGGCAGAAGCTGCCCGGGTCGCATCCGCTTGCAGAGAAGATCACCCTGCACCTGATCGATGCCGATCCGCTACCTGAGCGTGAATGGCAGGCCGAAGCCGATCGTCTTGCGCTGTTACGCAAACAGCAGAACCGGTGCCGGGACTGGAATAACGAAGGGGTGTATAGAGCCCTGATAGAACTGCGGCAGCCACAGAACGCTAAACAAATCCCGAAAGCCCTGCCGATTCTCGAAAAGGCCGTGCGCCTCTGCAAACGCAGCATAGTCGACGAAAACTACCGTGCCATCTTCTACCTTAATGGCCAAAAATCCGCCTCTTCAGAGAAAGGCCTGTGAAGGTATCGCGGCTGCTTTTAGCGACGCTTGTCTTCGCTCTGCTTTCCTGCCGGCAGGGAACGACCGGTGAGCTTGAATTTCTCAATCCGCTTCTTGTAAACGGACTGAGACGCCCGACCGCCCCCGATGGACTGACATCGACATACGACCCGGTATTACAGTACCTGTGCGTTCGCTGGAATCCGTCGATCGACCCGGACACGGAAAAGGAGGTTCCCGTTTACAGGCTTTATCTCTACTTCGTTTATCCGCCGACGGAGTTCTTCAGGCCCGAAGACCTGCTTGAGGAGGTTGTGGTACGCGGGCATTGCTTCGAAACCGACACGTATATCGGCATGTTAACCTTTGTAGTAACGGGCTATGACGGCCTTGCCGAATCCCTGCCGTCATCGCCTCTTGTTACGGTGCTTCCATGAAAAACGCCATCCTTATCGTTATCTTTCTGTTGCTTCTCTGCGCTCCGCTTGCGCCCGCTCCCATGACATCTGAGCAGAAAATGAGGCTGAAACCTGAAACGGCGATATGGCTCGAACCTGTTCTTCCAGGCATCGTTTTCTTTAATCGAGGCCGACCGATG
Organism: Leptonema illini DSM 21528; assembly: GCF_000243335.1. Classification (NCBI taxonomy): domain Bacteria; kingdom Pseudomonadati; phylum Spirochaetota; class Leptospiria; order Leptospirales; family Leptospiraceae; genus Leptonema; species Leptonema illini. Next base: position 1,021,018 of record NZ_JH597773.1, read on the forward strand.
GCCGGCTCATTGATGCTCGCCGGTCGCATCATCACGCTTGCCGGAGCCCTTCATTTCCACAATCGTTATGCGGACTATGCATCGGCCGAAAGGGCCGCTCGCGTAGCGGATTTCTACTACGGGCCCGGTTTACAGTACAGGGATCCTTATTCCGGCGGATACAAGACGACGACACAGTTTAGAAAAGAGGCCGACAGGAACTTGACCCTGGCCGGATATTCCGCCGGTATTCATCTGATCCTGCTCGGCGTCGGTATGTATAACGGATTGCTTTTCGTGGCCGAAGACAGGCTTGAAAAGGCTCCCGTCTATGAAGCGGCCTTCTCTGATACGATGCCGGTCGGTATAACGCCGATTCGCCGATCGGCTCTTCCTGCCATAACGGACGATCCGTCATTGCCCGGGCCCGGGCAGCATCGGCTTTTTGAGATCTTTATTCCCCTGGATTTTTAATCATTGAGGGGATGGTGCGCAGGACGATGAGCACGTCGAAAAGAAGCGACCAGTTTTCGATATAGTAGATGTCGGCTTCGATCCTTTTCTCGATCGATGTATCGCCGCGATAGCCGAGGATCTGCGCCCATCCCGTAATGCCCGCCTTCGCGCTATGTCGCAGCATATAACGCTCATAGGTATTCTTGAACTGCTTCACAAAATGCGGACGCTCGGGACGCGGGCCGACGACGGACATGTCGCCCAGGAATACGTTCAAGAATTGCGGCAGCTCGTCCAGCGACGTCTTGCGTAAAAACTTGCCGATCGGCGTTACCCGCACATCGTTCTTGCTGCCCCATGTCGTATCGGAGCGGTTCTTTTCCTGAACCGTCATCGTACGGAACTTGATCAGCTTGAAAAGCCGTCGATCCAGTCCGACGCGCTCCTGCACGAAGAAAACCGGACCGGGCGACGACAGCTTCACGATCAGAGCCAGAACGACAAAAAGCGGTAGGTTGAGGATGAGCACGACGGACGAAAAGACGATGTCAAAGAGGCGCTTCATAAAGCGATGATATCCGTTATGAAGCGGAATATCGCGCAGCGTGAGCACGGGCAGGCCGTTCATATCTTCGACGCGAGCCCGATGCGTTACAAGGTCAAAGAGATCGGGAATGATGCGGCAGTCGATGCCTTCCCGGTAGCAGAAATCGACGACGGATCGCAGCTCTTTCGAGGCCCCTTCCAGAGCGACGACGACGGAGTCGATCTGCTCGTCTTCGCAGATGGTCTCCAGCTCTTTCAGATCGCCGATGCGATACGTCGCCATCTCCTTCGGCATCTTCGTTTTCGGTCCGAGCGCTCCGCGAATGCGATAGCCATAAAGCGGATACTGCTCCATACTCTGGATAAAACGAAGTGCGTTCTTGCCTGTTCCGACAAGAAGGATGTTGCGTATATTGTATCCGCGACCGCGCAAATAGCTGAGGGCGGCGCGAAAGAGCCCGTGCCCGGCGATGATATAAAGGACGGAAAGCACCGTCGCATAACCGATCATCAACCGCGAATAACTCTGCCCCCTGTAAAAGAAGAGCGCGGCAAGTACAATAACGAGAGCGATGGCCACCGCCCTTACGATCGCGAGGTTCTCACGTAATGATTGACGCCCCTGAAGCGGGCGATAGAGATCGACGGCAAGAAATACGACAACCTGAGCCATCACAAACATCAGGGCCAGCGGCAGATAGGCAAGAAGCATCTGCAGCTCGGGCGAACCGACGAAAAACTGAGCCGGCGCGAAAAGACCGTCCGTCATCACAAACTCGCGTCGCTCAGGACTGATCACATAAAAATGCAGAACGAAGGCCGACCAGAAGGCCAGAAAACCGGCAAGCGCATCGAGAAATAGAAGAGATATTTTCAGGGTTTGTTTTCGTTCACGTATCATACTGTCGCTCACTATGGCCCGATGGATTGCACACCTATATCTCCGGGTCGCACGCGCTGCCGGTTCAGGATAAAGCGGCTGGGCCTCTGCGAGACTCCGCCGACATCAAATCTCAGGAAGGTGAAGCTGGCGAAGATCTTATTATCGTAATAGTTCACGACCTGAACGGAGTTTGAGCCGCCGAGCATACTCCTCTGTTCAAGCGCATAACCGAGACGGATCTCATAGTCGTGTGCATCGATCAAGAAGGCGCCCTCAAAGTACCCGATATTGAACGCCGACGTTTCGCGGGCCCGCTGTCCGTTCACGCCCAGCGAATTCGTGAAATCGCGCACAAAATCCGTTTTGCGTTCGGTTTCGGGCAGGAGCGACTCGGGCATGCAACGATCGTTCTTGCACATCGAATCAGCGTCATAATTACGCGAATCGTAGCGATCGGGACGAGTCAGTCGTGATTCAAGCTCCATCTCGAAGAAAAGCCACTTTGTGATCTTCACGTCGAGCTTCGAGCTGAAGCGCATATGATCGAGCGACGGATCATAATAAACATGATACCAGTAATAACCGAGCTCAAGATAACGCAGGCGATCAAGCAGCCACAGATCGAAACCGCCGGCCTGAAAGATAACGCCGAACAGATTCGAATGATCGCGCTTCAATATCGGATCATAAACATAGTCGTTCACGACTCTGAGATCAAGGAAATGCGCCCGGCGCCGGCTGAGCAGGTTCTCACGCCCCGGACGAAACAGGCCGAGCATGTTAAAAAGCATATCGGCGCGAAAAACCGGATAACTCCATCGCTCTTTCGCTGGAACGTCGTACTCGTATTGCCGGAAGTCGTAAACGGATAGCACCTGCAGATTCAGATCCTCAAGCGGGCTGGCGTTAATCGAAGCCTCAACCTCGTTGACGCGCTGTCGGCCGTTAAAGCCCGTATAATCGCTTCGCGTCGCATCTTTCAGTTCTTCTTTGAAGGCGTCTTTCTTGCGGTAGACGGCGCGCAAGAAAAGTTCATGAGGGCCGAACGAGAGATCATGTTCCTGCCACCAGTACTGATAGGAATCCCGCTCCGCCGCCGCCTTGATTACGTCTTCGTCTGTCGTCGATAGGTTCTTCGGGTCGGCATTGGTCTTACGCACGCCGAATCCGGCCGAGGGGCGGTAGGTGATGTAAGGATAAAGCGAGAAATGCCCGCGCAGGCCGGATTTATACTCGTTTTCGTTATACTCGACGTAAGGATCGCCGTTTGAATAAAGCTTCTTGAATTGCGAATTCAGCGTATGATCCCAGTACACGGGAAAGAGATCGGCGATCTTGCCGAGGAAGATCTTCTTCTCGATCTTTACAGATGGAGCGATGTCCTGCGTCGGCTCATATCTCGATTCGTCAAATTCTGGACGCTCGATCCATAGCCTGTTACGAGAGGCCTTCACTGTAATATTAAGATCTCCGCGCTGATCGTTATACGTCATCGTCCAGTCCGTCTGATTGCGCGGAATTCCTCGCCCGGCTTCGTTCTTTTTGTAAAGAGCGGGGATGGTCGTATCAGGCTGATAACGTCCGCCGAACTCAGTTTCGAAAAGCCGATGCCTGTAATCCTCGTAACGGATCGAAAGCTTCTGGACGCTGTTTTCTTTGTAGTTCTTATTCTGATATGCGATCAGAGCAAAGGCCTTGTACCATTTATGACGTTCCTGACTGTAGGTTCCGTCATCTTGAAGAATCTGATTCGAAGCGCTGATGCCTCTGCCCGTTCGAGGATCGGCGACTACCTCATAGCGTTTAAAATCGGCCATGCCGAAGTCGAGAACATAGCTGAGCCCCGGCGAGAACCTGTACATCTCAAGGCCCACATGGCTGCCGGTTTTCTCGTAGATGTCGGCCTTGATACGATACGCCATCGGCAGGAACGAAGAGAGATAGGCCGAAGGAACGGCAAACTGATATGTATTCTGAAAGAAGTAGCCCTGCAGCGTACCGTGCCCGAACTGCGAGATGACGCCCGTTCCCCATTCCGATGCATAATAAAACGGAAGCGGTAAAACGGGAACGCCGCCCACCGAATAAACGACGCCGGCAGCAGCGATCCTTCCATCGGAATAGATCCACGCCTTACGTGCGCGAAAGTTATAATGCGGCTCTTTCGCCGCGCACGTCGTAAAGTAGGCGTGACTGATCGAGAAGCGTCCTTCGCCAAGACCGCGGATGTTCTTCCCGGTGAAATAGATCGGCTGTCTGTAGCCCTCACCGTTATAGAGGATGCCTGCTCCGAGGCGCTGATCATAAATCAGACGATCGGCCGTGACGCGGGCCTGACCTTCGACATAGATCAGATTGCCTTCGGCATAGAGCTCCTTGCGCTCCGTATCGATGATCACTCGATCGGCGAGCAAGATGCCCTGCCCCAGACGAATGCGAATGCGACCGTACAGTTTCAGAAGACCGGTGCCGTCTTCTTCGCCCTGCATCCACTGGCCCTCGGCGGCGTTTTCGATAGCAACCTTACTTTCTTCTTCTTCGCTTCGCACGTCAGAGAGGGCGGCCTTCAACCAGGCATCTTCAAGCTCAGAGCGGTTCTTCAGCGGATCGGCCGTCAGCGACGGGCTTGGCATCGAGCGATCTTCAAGCGTCGGCTGCGTAAGAACGGGATCGGGAAAAAGAAAGACAGCAACAACGGCAAGAAAGAGCGTGCTTCGAAGGCCCTTCAGAATACGCGCCGGAGCAGAAAAAAGGGGCTCCAATGGCCCGAATTCTTTACTTTTTGAATAGAAGGCCATGCGAAAACGTTCCCGGTAAGCATTTTTGGCGAAACGCTTACTGTCAAAGCAAAGAAATGATACTGATCCTTGATTTTTATGTGGATGAACCTGCCTGTTTCGGTGTTCCTCCTTATCTCTCTCCGTACTGCCGCTACGCAGCAGGCGCCCTTGTTGCCGGCGGTATTCCCGCCGAACAGATCGCTTATATGACCGTCGACCAGTGGCGCGCCGCCGGCAAGACGTTGCCCGACGAGTACGAGCTTGTGCTTCTGATATCGGGCACCACCGTTCCGGGCCGCTACCTGGGCGGCAAGATCGGCACCGTCGCCGAAGTGCTGGAGTTTCTCGACCTGCAGGCCCGTCATGATCCGCATAGCACGACGCTGATCGGCGGCCCCATTCGCTACGCCTCTCCTGAGATTCAGAAGTCCATGCGCGAAAAAGGCGGATGGCTCATTCGCGGAGACCTTGAGTATTACGCCGAACGGCTGGCGGCGCATCCAGAAGGCATCAAGAAGGGTGTGCACGCCATTTTTGAAAACGCACGCCATCCGGTCTTTCCTGCGAAGCGCAGCTACGAAGACGTCGACCGTTACGCCCCGCGCGGCGCCTTTCTTTCGGCGCTGCATCCGAACAACCCGTATCTTATACTCGAACTCGAAACCTACCGGGGATGCACGCGCGAGGTCTTCTGCTCGTTCTGCACCGAAGCCTTTTACGGCAAACCCGTCTTCAGACAGCCTCTGGGCATCTTTGACGAGGTGGCCGAGCTTTCGCGCATGGGCAATCGTTACTTCCGTATCGGACGTCAGGCCGATCTGATGACGTATCTGCCCGATATGGGCGATTTCAAGAACTCCTTTCCGCGCCCCGTCCCCGAAAGCCTTGAGCTGCTGTATACGGGCATAAGAAAGGCGGCGCCCGATCTGAAGTTGCTGCATCTCGACAATATCAATCCCGGATTGATCTCCACCTTTCCCGAAGAATCGCGTCGCATCATCGAGATCATCTGTCGTTATAACACGCCGGGCGACACGGCGGCGATGGGTCTTGAATCGGCCGACCCCGACGTCATTGCGGCTAACGATCTGAAATGTTCGCCCGAAGAGGCCATGCGAGCCATCGAGATCGTCAACGAATACGGAGCGGCGCGAACCGACGGGCTTCCGCGTCTTCTTCCTGGCCTGAATCTGATTCAGGGGCTTGCAGAAGAGACCGAGCGTACTTTCGAGAAGAACTATCTCTTTTTAAAGAGAGTGCTTGATAGCGGGATGCTACTGCGTCGCATCAATATACGCCAGGCGATGCCGTATAAAAACACGAAGCTCGAACGCGGCCGGCGTCAGCAGAAGCTCAGAGGTCGAAACAAACTCGAGCAGCGTTTCATCTATTACCGCGACCGCATCAGAAAAGAGATCGATCATGCCTTCTTGAAGAAGAACTTTCCCGCCGGAACGATTCTTCGTGAGGTGATCATTGAAGAGCAGAATCCAGGTTACATGCTCGGACGACCTCTCGGTTCGTATCCGGTCACGGTAAAGATTCCGCTTGACGACGCCCTGGCCGAGCAGGCGCGCAAAGAGCGTCGTCCGTTAGACGTCGTCATTACAGGGTGGGAAGAACGATCCCTGCGAGCGCTGCATCATCCGATCGATCTGCGCCGCCTCGGGCTGAAGGCCATTGAAACCGTTCCCGGCCTCAGCCGCAGACAGGCAGGGGAGCTTTTCATACGACTCGGCAAAGGCGAAGTCGGCGACGAAGAGCTGCTTCGTATTACAGAGACGTTGCGCGATCTCCGATTTGATTCGGCTTCTTTACCGGGCCCATAGAATCGCTGTCGCTTTTGCCCTCGTCGCTGCCGGAGTCGGGCGAATCGGCCGGCTCATCCGGCGATTCTTGCGTATCTTCATCGTTTGATTCTTCCGTCGATTCTTCTGTAGATTCATCAGAGGCGGGCATCGTATCTTTAAGGTACTGCACCATGCGATCCGTTCGCTGAAAGTCTATCTTGCCTTCGCTGCTTGTCGTCAGGATACCGCCCTGGAAGACAAGCATAAGCGGACAATCGATCAGCATGCCATCGCCAAACGCCGTCGGGCGCAGATGATGACGTTTTCCGTCCATGTCTGTGAATACGACGCTGCGCGGAAGCCCGGTCCCGCGAAAGAAGATACGGTAGTTTGCCGTCGAGAGAAAGGCCTTCGCAAGCTGCTCCGTTTGCGCATCATCGCCTGTTGCGGCCTTTTTCTTGTTATTGCCCGAAGGCCTGAAGAGAAAGACCCACTGCTTTGCGCCGTCAGGATAAGGCAGGAACATGCCTTTGTCGGACTCCGATACCTCGCCAAGCAAGGTGCGCGTCGTGCTGAAATCGAACTGACGACGTAACGTCATCTCATCAGAAAGGTCCTGCGCCTTTACGTTATTATGAATGCGCTTCGCATCGTGCACAAAATCCTTCGCCTCCGGAGCCTTCGACTTCGTCTCTTCGCCCTGCTGAAGGGCCTTCGACATCGTTATGCGAACGGACATTCGAATCGTGCCGTCTTTCTTCGCGTCGATGGTCTGCAAAACCTCAAAGCAGCTTCCGGTGAAAAAGACGGCACCCAGAACAAGCAGGCGCAGGATATGCGACATAGCGCGACGAAAAGAGACAACGGATTTCATGACCCGGCGACGCTACGGCACTCGCCGGAATTGTCCAGAGAAAAAAGCAAGCGTTAGAAGCACACCGGGCCTTCGGGTCACGACAGAGCTACCCGAAGGCCTTTCAGTCGTGGCTTATGACGCTAACAATAAGATCGTTTACGTTTGTTCCTGTATAGCCCCGCCGATACAGAGCATCTGCAGCATCAAGTGCCGGGTAAGAATCGCAATCGGCAAGTGCCTGTCGGGCATCCCATCCCTGCCTCTGCATGAGTGCCGTTGTCGTCGCGTCGACGATGGCGCCGGCGGCGTCGGTCGGTCCATCACGGCCGTCCGTTCCAAGCGAGGCAATCGTAATCGCCTGCGACCCGCCGGCAAGGCGAATGGCAGCGGCAAGGGCCAGATGCATGTTGCGCCCTCCTCTGCCAGTGCCCGTCACATGAACGGTGGTTTCTCCTGTGGCGAGAAGCGCAATTGGCCCATCGATGCCCAGGGATTCCATCTGGCTACAGAGAGCGGCCAGCGTCTCGCCGACGTAAGCCGCATCTCCCTGCAAAGAAGCCGATACCGGAAGCGCCCTGTAGCCGAGACGTCGAGCCTCTTCGGCGGCCACGCGAAGGGCTACGGCGGCGCTGCCGATGATGCGAGTCGAATTGCGACTCAGCTCGGGCGCATAGCCGGGCCCCGAGGCGATAACGGCCGGATCGTCGCCCGGCACATCTGAAAGAAGAAGCTGTATAACGCCGGCCTGTGTCGAACGAGCCAGTCGGCCGCCTTTTACAAGAGAACGGCTACGGCGCAATGCGTTCACTTCATGGATGGAACGCCCCGATGCGATCAGCTCGGCATACCAGCTCTGCAATTCAGGCAGAGACATCTCGGGCACAGGAAGCTCGAAAAGAGCCGAGCCGCCGCCTGAAATCAAGAACAACACGACGTCCTCTTCGCGCAGGCCCTGGACGAAAGCCAGAACGGTCCGGGCCGCCTGCACGCTATTTTCGTCGGGGATGGGATGCCCGGCATAAAAAATCGAAAGTCCGGCCGATTCGCCTAACCCAATCTCAGATCCATGCGGAACGACCACGAATGTCGTTTCGACGACGACGCTATGTTCTTCACAGAATCGCAGAGCTCCTTTAGCCATCGAGCCGGCAGCCTTACCGATGGCGACGACGACAACTCTGCTCGCCGATTTCAGAGCGCCGGCATATTCGTGCAGATGCTCGAAAACGGCCTCTTCGGGTAAACAGGCTCGAACCGCCGCCTCATAGATCTTGATAATGTCGGAACGGGACGACATCAGTCGACGATCACCTCAAGCCCCACGGGACAATGATCGCTGCCCATCACATCCGCCTCAATCCACGCGTTCTTGATGATGGGTAACGTCTCTTCGCTGATCCAGAAATAATCGATGCGCCATCCGGCATTACGCTCACGCGCTCGCGTGAACTGGTCCCAGTATGTGTATTTTTCAGGCGAGGCGTCATAGCGACGGAAGATGTCGATGTAGCCGAGCGATTCCATTTTATCGAGAAAGGCCCGTTCTTCGGGCAGAAATCCCGTTACCTTCGAGTTTTCTTTCGGGCGGGCCAGGTCGATTTCTTTATGCGCCGTATTGTAATCTCCCGTAATAATAATCCGCTTTCCTTCGCTGCGCGTCTTCTGCCACAGATCGAGGCAGTGCTCGTAAAAGGCGAGCTTGTATTCGACGCGCTCCGGCCCTCGGCCTCCGTTCGGGAAATAGACATTCCAGAGAACAAAGCCCGGATACTCGGTTATCATAACCCTGCCCTCTGAGTTATAGTTGCGATCGGCGGGATCGTTTATAAATCCGCTTTGATATGAGGCTGGCTTATACTTTGAAAAGGTGGCCACGCCGCTATAGCCGCCTTTCTCGGCATTGGCCCAGTACCAGCAGTAGCGATTATCTTCAAGAAGAGGACGGGCCTGCTCTTCTTTGACGACCTGCGGCGTTCGAGCGCGGGTCTCCTGCAAGCAGAAGATATCGGGATCGGCCTGATCCAACCAGTCAAAGAAGCCCTTCTTACTGACCGCACGAATGCCGTTCACGTTCCAGCTATACAGCTTGAGCGTCGTCTGGGCGGCCGGCCATGCAGGCAGCTCTCGTTCCCGGAAGGCAAAGCGCTCTTCGGGCAGAGAGGATTTTTTTGGGGCCACCGATGATCGTTTCGCTGTGCCGTCAGTTTTCTTCGCCGCTTTTTTTGTCGCTTTTTTTGCAACAGTCTCTGCAGTCTTTCTGGCCGACTTCTTCACCGTTTTCACGGCGGTCTTCTTGCTTGCTCTGCTGTCGGTTTTTTTCGCTCTCTTTTCTGCCATCAAGAGCAAGATGGGCGAAGCAAATAAAAAGTCATCACAAAAAAACGAAGCCGTTAACCATTGCCGCCGGACTACTCCGGAATGAAAAAACCCCGCCTTGCGGCGGGGTTGAAAAAAACCATCGAATCCGTGTCTGTATTATCTGAGAAGCTGCAGAACGGATTGCGGTCGCAGATTGGCCTGAGCAAGCATCGCCGTTCCCGACTGAACCAGGATCTGGTTCTTCGTGAAGGCAACGGATTCCTCCGCCATATCGACGTCCCGAATACGAGATTCGGATGCCTGCGTGTTTTCGTAGGCGACCATAAGGCCGTTCGAAGCATGTTCGAGACGGTTATAGTAGGCGCCCAGGTCGGCACGCTGCTTGTTAATCCTGTTCAACGCAGAATCCAGGACTCCGATGGCATCATTCGCGAACTCCGCCGTCGAAAGCGTGAGAAGCGTTCCGTCGTATCTTTTCAGTGAAAGGGACTGAGAGGTCATCGTCTGGATGTAAACCCTCTCTCGCTGATGCTGGTTCGGTCCGATGTGGAACCACATCGACGATACACGCGAACCGCGAGCGAAATCACCCTTCAGAAGATTCATCTTGTTGAACTCGGCCTGAGAGGCGATACGATCCACCTCGTCGATCAGCTGAGAAACTTCAACCTGAATCATCTGACGGTCCATAGCCGTGTAAATACCGTTAGACGACTGTACGGCAAGAACTCGAACACGCTGAAGGATGTCGGCCACTTCTGCCAGATACCCTTCGGTAGTTTGAATCATGCTCATACCGTCTTCGGCGTTACGCTCGGCCTGACGGAGCCCCTGAATTTGAGCCCGCATCTTTTCAGATACGGCAAGACCGGATGCGTCATCGCCAGCGCGGTTGATGCGCATACCGGAAGAAAGCTTTTCCATGTTCTTGTCAACGTCCCAGTGCTGAAACTTCAGCGTGCGATGGGAGTTGATCGCGGACAGGTTATGGTTAATGATCATACTAAGTTTCCTCCGTGAAACTCATAGAATCGCCTCAGAGCATCCATGCTCATCACATTGGCGGTTCTGATATAGATTCGGGGAAAGGGAGGAACAAAATTAGAGCGATAACGATTTTTTCGGCCCGCTGTCGGCATACTGCCGAAAAAAGTGCATCGCTTTTTTAGCGGTGGTTAAGAAAAAATACGCAGTATGGCTAAAGTCACAGATTGCGATACGCAGTCATCGGATTGACGATCTGCGTAATCTGAACGGCGTAAAACTCGTCGACGACGACGAGTCTTCCGCGCCCGAAAAGGCGATCGTTGACAAGAAGATCGACGTCGTCGCCCACGTTTTTATCAAGCTCGACGATCGATCCCTCAGAAAGAAGCATCACATCTTTGATATACATCTGCGTGCGGCCGAGCTCGACGATAAACCGGACGTTCACATCAAGCAGCAGAGGAAAGTTCTTCTTGCCCTGATCGCCGCTCATCTCTTCGTTACGAGATGCGCCGAAGTTCATCGCTTCAACCGGCTCGGAGGAGGGAGAAGAAGAGCCGAGGAAGTCGGCGATCGTATTCAGCTGATCCTGATCAAGGCCGGCATCCGATGCCGCTGGAGTCGGTCCGCCGCCGAGCAGATCCTGCGTCAGGGCGTCAAGCTCCGAGGCGCTTGCCTTCTCGCTATCGGTTCCGAGAAGCTGATCAAAATCCTCCAGACTGAGATTGGTTTCCTCTGCCATACGTTCCTTTATCGGCAGATCGCCGCAGCCGAAAATGAAAAAAGTCAGAGCCCGATGATGCCCTCTCTCTCACGCTTCTTTTTGCCCCCACTCCGGCGTGTCGTCTTTTTCCTACGGAAGACGGTTCCTGCCTTTTTTGCGGCGGGCGGCGCCATCCATGACAGGGCGGATTACCCGCTGACGCTTGTCGCGCTGCGACCGGCTGTGCGGGCTATCTTTCACAATAGAAGAAGCGACCACAGGGTGCTCTACTGGCTACAGGCCTTGCGGTGGATCCGGCTCAGCGCACGCCTCGCCGCGCACTCCGTCGAGCTGCGCCTTGAGCCGGGGGCGTGGCCGGGGCGACTTCTTTTAAAGCTCTTCTCGTATCAGGCCGCCCGGTCGCTGCGTCGGTTGCATGCGCGCATCTATGAGGCGGCCCATCAGCAGGCCTCGCAGGCTGATGATCAGGGCAGCGGCTTCGAGTTCGCCGGCAGCATGCCCCACTACAGCCGCCCCGCTCCCATAAACCGCTTTGCGGCGCTGCTGCAAACCCTCTATAGATTCACCTGGCTGCCTGTGGAACGGCTGCGTCTCAGCTCCGTCTTTTTTATCGCGCTGAAGCCGACGCTTCCCGACATCCCCCCTTTTCATAGCGGTGGGGCCGGATGGCTTCTCTCTGCTGAGCTTTTTGCCATTACCGCGAAGAAAGGCCTGCGTATTCCGCGCCTCCTCTCGCGCCGACTGCAGTCGCTCCTGTGGCAGATGCATCCGGTCATGCTCATTCGAAACGAAGACGGACGACACCTGCATGGCTATCTCATCACAGAGCAACGGGGGCATGCCGTACGGCCCGCCGGCCCGTTTTATTATCTGCCGCTTGAGGCCGGTATAAGCGGACTCGCCCTGCGGCCCGGTCGGTATGGCGGCTTCGACAGAGCCTTTCCGTTTCGCAATACCGATGATCCGACATTCCTTTTTTATGAAAGGTCGGATGGCCTCATCGACTGCTATCAGGTGCTCTGCGAGTATCCGGCCAATCATCTACAGCGTTTTTCGGTGCGGCCGCTATACACATCGGAGGCAGGACAGCAGAAGCGCCCCTTCGTCGAAACGCCACAGAGCGTGGTTCGGCCGCTTCCCGTCGACGGAGCGCTCTATCTGAGCCGGATCGACCTGCATCTGCAAACGTTCTTCCGTCTGCGCCGCGCAGATTGTCTGTGGCGGCCGGCCCTTGATCCCGTGCCCGCTCTTGATCGTGTTCAGGCGCTTGATTCTATGCCGGTTGATATGCGGCCAGGCACGTAAATTCCCGATTGCACTCTATGACGTGGCCGCTTCGATGAGTCATGATCGACTTCCTCTTCAAGAATAGCGTGCGCATGGCAGAGACGGCGCTGGTGCTCGGCCAGGCCGGCCTCGGCTGGCTGCTCGGACATCGTCCGCCGGCCCCCCGGCTGCTTCGCGAAACCTTTGAACGACTCGGCACCACATACATCAAACTCGGTCAGTTCATTGCAAGCGCTCCGTCTATCTTTCCTGCCGAGTACGTTGAAGAGTTCCAGTACTGTCTCGATCGCACGCCGCCCGTCGCCTTTTCTGATATCAAACGCATCCTGAAAGAGCAGTACGGGCGCGACCCGTCCGAGTTATTCCGGCGCATCGAAGAGAAACCGCTTGCCTCGGCCTCTATCGCTCAGGTACACGAGGCCGAGCTGCATGACGGTCGCGTCATCGTGCTGAAGGTGCAGAAGCCCGGCGTGCGCGATATCATCCTTACCGATCTGAATTTTCTTTTTATCGCCTCGCGACTTCTCGAATGGTTTGTGCCCGGCATGGAGCGTACGTCGATCTCGGCCATCATTGAAGATCTGCAGAAAACGATGATGGAAGAGTGCGATTTTCTGCATGAGGCCCGTAACCTCAAAGAGTTCCGGGAATTCCTCGATCGTACGGGCATCGATTTCGCCACGGCTCCGGCCGTCTATGAAGAGTTAAGCGGTCCTCGCGTGCTCGCCATGGAGCGCCTCTATGGAGTATCGCTTACCGATCTCGACTCCATTCGCAAGTATTCGAAAGATCCCGAGCAGACGCTTATCCAGGCGTTAAACGTCTGGTTCCTGAGTCTCATGGCCTGCGACTTCTTTCACGCCGACGTGCATGCAGGCAACCTGCTGGTGCTCGAAGACGGACGCATCGGCTTCATCGACTTCGGCATCGTCGGCCGCATCAGCAAAGAGATCTGGTCGGGCATGGATCTGCTGATGCAGGGCATGAACGCCCAGGATTACCGCCAGATGGCCGAGGCCATGACAAGAATCGGCGCCGCCGATCGCGACGTAGACATCGACGTTTTTGCAAACGATCTGAAAACGATCTTTGAAAGTATGCAACGCATGGAAACCGCCGCCTTCCGGTCGGGCCAGGTCGACGAGATGGAGATCAATCATCTGGTGCTGTCGTTATCCGAAGCGGGTCGCAAGAACGGCATCAAGTTCCCGCGCGAATTCGCTCTGCTCATCAAGCAATTCCTGTACTTCGATCGGTATATTAAGATACTCGCTCCGAAAATGAATATGTTTCAGGATGCGCGCATACAGCGGACGGGACTGATTGGGTAAGAGAGGGGAGAGTGCTCCAACATACCAGGAAAGAATCATTTCTTAAGTCCCGGTCGGTACATCGACTAACCAGATCCTTCCTGTCAACGATTATGGCTCGATTTTGTCAAACCATTGTTCCATGGTTCTCTTGACGGATTCATCAATATTTTCGGTTTTCACACCATGACTCTGGACGAAAGCATCCGCCTCAACAACGACATGTTCCAGAAGCATGGTGGTTTCCTCAGCAATGGCATCAAGCCGCACAATTAGATCACGGCAGCCTTTATCAGTAAGAACTGCATCCTTGCTATCAGATCTTGATCGATGAACCAGCCAGTTTCGTTCTGCGAGAAGATGCTTAAATCTCGGTTCCAGCGCTTCAGGCATCTTTTGTTCTTTGATAAGCTCCTTAATTGTTGAACCGAACGTACCTTTCAGAGCTGAACCAATCTTGACCTCGACATCCTCTCTACCCATTCCTTGTTTTGCCTGAACAACAAGAACAAAAAACTTTGCAATGACTTCTTCGAGCACCTGAAGCTGCCAGAGAGTTTGCCCAACTTTCCCGGAAATGAGTTCCAGACGGTTACCCATTTGAATTTCCTTTTCAAATCTGAACATCTATAGATCCCATTTTCACTATGTGGCTCGATCTGAAGCCTCCAAGAAACATCACTGACCACTTAATCAAACCTCCCGTCCAACAAAAACCAAACGCCTCATTCCCTCTCGACAGCGGAGCAGGACGCGGAGCGCCCCGCCTGGCGCAGGAGTGCGCCATCGCGGGGAAGAGAGAGGGAATGAGGCGTTCTACAGTCTCTGCAAATCCGCCAGAAACGACTTCAACGCTCGCCCGCGATGCGATCGCTCGTTTTTCTCCTCTGCCGAAAGAGAGGCGTAGCTACGACCGGTGATCAGATCTTCGAAAACCGGGTCATAGCCAAAGCCGCCGATGCCTTCGGGCTCGAGAAGGATGCGGCCTTCGGCAACGCCTTCGTAATAACGTATCTCGTCGTCCGGAGTCAGGAAAGCAAGCGTGCAGACGAAGCGTGCCTGCCTGAGATGCGAGGCGACTCCGTGCATTTTTTCAAGCAGCAGCCTCAGACGTCCGGTGTCGTCCAGGCCTTCGCCGCCATAGCGAGCGCTTTTCACGCCCGGTTCGCCGTTCAACGCATCGACGACGAGGCCGGAATCGTCGGCAAGAACGGGAATGCCCGCTGCCTCGCAGAAAGCACGCGCCTTCAGGGCGGCGTTTTCGGCGAAGGTGTTTCCCGTTTCCTCCACATCAAGGCTGAGGCCGATAGAGGCCGGCGTGCGAACGGGGATGGCAAATTCAGAAAGCATCTCTTCGAGCTCGCGTATCTTATGGGCGTTGCCGGTGGCGATGAGGATGCCGCTTCGTCTGAGCTCAGGGAGTTTCATGTCCCTGCCCTCTTACCTGATAAGAATGCACGGCTGCGTCAAGGTTATCAAATACGAGAAAGACGCGGTCAAGCAGAGTGATCTGCAACACGCGAAGGACGTCGCCAGCCGTCGTAACGATTCTTACGTCTCCTTCGTGACGGCGAATGCGTCGCTTTACAGAGATAAGGGCACCAAGCGCCGAAGAGCATATATGCTGAACGGCCGTCAGATCGAGAACGATGAGACGACTGCCCTGCTCCAGAGTACGCTCAAGCTCCTTCTCAAATACGGGGCTATCCGTATGCTGGATGTTGCCCTTCACTGTGAGAATGTCGACGTCTCCCTTTCGGTTTCTTGAGATGGAGTCCATACCAGCCCGTCCCTCTGTCTCTGGAAGAGCGAGATGACATGCACCTCTTTCACTCCGGCCCTTTTCAACAGGCGAGCCGATTCGTTCGCCGTTGCGCCGGTGGTGAAAATGTCTTCGAGCAGCAGATAATGGTCTACTTTCTCAAAGGATGCTGTCAAGCGTAACGAACGCGGAAGGTCAAAAAAACGATTCTCATATCGCGCAGCAGATTGCTTTGCGCGCTTGATCTTCATGATATCGGCGCCGCATGCGACGCCCGCTCTTTTCGATGCGTATTGAGCCAGATCGGCGACGGGTTGATAGGGGCGAATCCGGTGTGCAAGCTTGCCCGACGAGATCCATCCGATGCGCCGCACTTGCATCGACGACATAACGTCACAGATGGCGTCGGTAAAAAGGCGGATCAGCCAGCGCTCGTTCTCGAATTTCAGTTTACGTATCAGCGGCGCCGTCGTTTCATCAAGAGCGTACAGGGCCCTGTACGTATCAAAGAAGACGTTACGGCTCGAGCAGAACGAGCATCCGTCGTCCAGCCGCGAAAAACAGGTTGCACATCGTCCTTGCCCATCAAGCCTTTGCAGGCGAAGACGGCAGGATGGGCAGAGGCCGGTGTTCTCTATTTCGATTTCGCAGATAGAGCAGAGCGAAGGGCTGTAAAGATGAAGCAGACTCATGCCTGTAAAGGTGCGAAAGTGATCGAACGGAAATAAAAAAATGGAAAAAAAACGACAGAGCCTGGCCGCTCTGACAGGGATGGCCTTTTCAGGCCGGATGTTTTTCGCACTGCCCGCCCTGTTTCTCATGGCCTTCTCAACGATGGAGGCACGACCGTTCAGCGATGAGGCGACGCTTGCAGCGGAAAGCTACACCGTTCAACCGGGACGGGGGCCTTTCAAATACGCTCACCTTTTTAATATCGAGCAGGATCAAGAGGGCGAACGATCGCTCGGACTCATCTTTCGCGCACGCACGGCCGTAACCCTGCGCCTGAAGAAGCCTCTTCGCCTGCACGGCTTCACGACCTCAATCCATCTGCGCCTTGAAGGATTTCGCGGCGCAGAGACCGTCTATGCCCTGTTTGTCGATCGGCGCGGTAAGACGCATCGCGTTCTTATGGGAAGGGCCGACAACTACGGCTTTCAGGAATGGCATGCCGATCTTCGCGGTAAGCTTGTATTTCGACCGCAACGTTTATCTGAAATGAGCTACGTCGACTTCGTCGGATGGAATATCGAACCCGATCTGCGGCAGGCGGAGCGCAGTACCTATATTATAATGCGTCAGCCTGTTTTTGACGTGCGGCCGTATGATATGCGCGGCGACGCTCTCTAAAAGCGCCTTCGCCTCTCGCACAGTATCTATTACGGAGCAGGATTAAAGCTCTGACAGGATGCGCTTGCGCTGCTCTTCGTATTCCTTCTCTGTAATGACGCCTGACGCCTTCAGCTGCTCGAGTTTCTTCAAGCGCTCGGCGACATCGCCCTTCATTTCACCCGGCTTCCCGTCTGGACTCTTTTCAGGCGAAGGCTTCTCGGCCGTGTCGGATCGCATAAACCGCGGATCGGGTTTCAATGCCAGCATCTCTTTTTCGGGAATGACGATATGCGTCAGGTGCGTGAAATCGCCCACTTTCTCAAACGAATAGAGCGTACTATCGAGAAGACGCGTATCTTCCGGAGCCTTCCGCAGATTGACCGGCTGCACATCGATCCACTTATCATCGTTGATGAAGTCGTCGCCCAGTAGCTCGGTGTGAATTTCGCCGAATACAAGATGTACGTTCTCGCCATCGGTCCAGAAAAGCATCGTATTACGACGCATCTTCGAAAGCACCGTATTAAACGGATCGAACCTTGTTACAAGCAGATAGCGCACATGCGGCTGCCCGGCCTCGATCACATCTTTCAATACCGGAGCGATCTCGGCCAGCTGCGCCTTGTAGAAAACCGGATACGTGCTGGCGCCGATCAGCCCTTTTTTCTCGACTCGCAAATACGTAAACAGGCTGAGCAGTCCTTCTGTCGAACCGGCCGGCAGCGGCTTCACCGGCTTCAACAGCGGACGAATCTCGTCGTCATCGGGATAGTCGGCCTCGGCAAGTGTGTAAACGTAGACCCGCTCAGATTTGTAGATTGCCTGCTTTTTGTAAAAGGCCGATGAGCACGAAGCAAGAAAAAACAATACGATGAGGACGATAAGGCTGCGGAGAGAAACGCGAAAATCCATGGGCAGTACGCTACCGCTTCATAGAGAGCTAAGTCAAGCGGCTTTATCGAAGCTCAAAAAAAAGGTCGAAGCTCCTCTTCTGAGAAGACTTTCTTGAGATCGGCGACCTCAATCACGCGGAAAATCTGAAAGAGACCGGCAAGCTTGAATACGGAATGAAGCGACCGATTGAGGCCGACAAGGTTCAGACTGCCCAGCCCGTTACGAAGCAGCTCCGAAGATTTGATGAGGATTCCGATGCCGGAGCTGTCGACAAACTGAACTCGCGAGAAATCGAGATAGACATTTGTGCCAGAAACATCTTCGAGAGCCAGCAACTCGTCGTAAAAATCATGCGCATTCTCCATGCGGATGTCTTCAAGAGGACGGATGAGGATATCACGAGAGTTCCTGATCAAAACTTCTATCATTCGAGATCTTCTTTCTTCAAGCCCGGAATCACGTGCTCGAACCCCTCTTTATCTCTGTAGAGAACATGGATCGACTCACCCTCTACCTTCTGAATCAGAACGGGGCTGCCCTGCAGGACAAAAATCCCCTTGAAGAGAAAGGTCGGTTTTTTCAAAAATCGCTGTTCGCCGGGTTCAAATGACACGCTGGACCCCATTCTTCTCTGCTCCAATTGAAAACAAGGTTTTTTTGATACCCAATCAGACCCTGCCCGCCTGCTCGGTGTAGAGTGTCTTTCCTTCCTGCTTCATGACCCTGTACAGATGCACCTGCCTCTGGTCGAGACGTGTGCCGACATCATAAAGGGCTCCGTCAAACTGAGCGCCGTCCACCTGCGCCCCAGCCAGCTTTGCCCAGCGCAGATCGGCCTCGCGCAGGTCGGCATTCTTGAGATTACAGCTATTAAGGAAGGCGCCGCGTAACCGGGCGCCGCGCAGATTTGCGCCTTCAAGATTCGCATTCTGCAAGAAGGCATTCTGTAGATTGGCGCCCTCAAAATCGACGCCTCGCAGATCCTCTCCTTCGAGGATGACCTGCGTCAGCTTCTCACCGCGCAGATGACCCTGCTCTTTCAGCTTCTGTAGAGCGACGGTACGCGACACACGATCGTCGGCGCTGATGCCCGTTCCGTTACGAAAATCGGCGATGGCCTTTTGCATGGCCTCGACGGCCGATTCGGGATAATTCTTGCGCCGCTCGGGGAATTCAAACATACCCTCAACGTCGGCGGCGGTGATGCGCTCGACCTCTTCGACCGACCTTCCTCTGGCCCATTCGGTGGCCATGGCAAGGGCGGCCAGGCCGAAGCCACAGCCCGTCGTCGTATAGCTGGCGTCGACGACGCGATCGGAATCGATTTTCAGATAAAGCCTGTATCCGTCGCCGCAGCCTGTATTGCGATATGATGAGACGACGGTGGCATCGTCCATCTCACGATAGTTCAGACGGGTATCATTGATTTCTTTAAAGCGTTCGTAGTCCATGGCCTTCTCTTGAAGCGTCCCGGGCGGGATGCCGACGGCGTCCCGGAGGCTTGCGACTCCGAGCAACTTCAATTAAGTAAGGCCCGACACATGCGACGAGCGAAAAGGCGTAATACGAGGCTCAAAACTCCTCTTGCCCGGAGCAGATTGAGCGCTTAAGCCTCTCACTTTTCTCGTCGAGAGGCACCGACGACCGGAGACGTATACGAATACAATCCGTGCACCGTTCCCTGTGCCTGTGCCGATAGCGATCGCCTTTCAAAGCGCACCTTGCCCTGCGCCATCTGCTCATGCAGCTCGGGGATGCTTTTCACGCCCATATCCTGAAAGGATTGCTTCAGGCCCTGTACGAGATAAGGAACATACTGGAACATGGAGCCTTTATCGACGACGGCGCCCGTTACTCCCTGCGCTACCTTGATATCAAGATCCTCAGAGAAATAACGCTTTGCGCCGCCTGCTTCCATCGCCTCAAGCGAGGCCATACCGCGATACCGCTTCAGTCGGACGCCGTTCTCGTAGAAATACTCGCCGGGCGCTTCAGACGTTCCGGCAAACATAGAGCCCATCATCGTCGTCGATGCTCCGATAGCAAGGGCGACGGCGATATCGCCGATGTTCGAAATGCCGCCGTCGGCAATGACCGGAACGTTGTAGCGACGTGCGAATTTCGCCGTCTGATATACGGCCGTCGCCTGCGCACGGCCCACAGCCATCGTATCCTGCGTGATACAGATCGAACCGGGTCCCATACCGATACGCAGCGCATCGGCGCCGGCTTTGATGAGATTGTAACACTGATCCATCGTCACGACGTTGCCGGCGATGATCTGCACTTCGGGATAATGCTTCTTCATGTACTGAAGCAGCTCGATCTGATAATGAGAATTACCCTGAGCCGAATCCACGACAACGACGTCCACACCGGCTTCGATTAACGCTTCCAGTCGATCACGGGCCTCAAGCTTCGTCGAGATCGCGGCGCCGACCATGAGCCGCTTCTGCGAATCCTTCGACGCGTCGGGATATTCACGATGCTTCTTGATATCGGTACGACAGATAAGCGAAACAAGCTGGCCCTTCTCGTTCACGATGGGCAGCTTTCCTTTTTTAGAGCTTTTCAATATCTCGTTCGCTTCGGCAAGCGGGATGCCTTCGCGCACCGTAACAAGGTCCTTTGTCATCACCCGATCGAGCGTGAGAGTGCGGTCTTTCTCGAGGTCGACGTCGCGGTTCGTGACGATACCGATCAGTTTGCCGTTGCGCGTTCCGTCTTCGGTAATCGGAATGCCCGAGAATCCGAAGCGTGCCTTGATCGTATAAACGTCTTCGATAGTATTTCGGGGCGAGAGCACGATCGGATCGGTGATAAAGCCGTTTTTAAAGCGCTTCACTTTCAAGATAAGATCACGCTGCTGTTCAATCGTGTTATTGTAGTGGATAATACCGATGCCGCCCGTCAGCGCCATGGCGATGGCCATACGGTCTTCGGTGACCGTATCCATGGGCGAAGAGATCAGAGGCTTTTTAATGCGGAGGTCACGAGTAAGCTGCGTGTCCAGATCCACTTCAGATGGATGGAAATCGATAAAGCCGGGCAATACGATGAAATCTTTGTAGGTCAGACCGGTCTGGCCGGCGAACATCTCTTCGGCCGAGAAGCCGTCTCTCAGGTCTTCGGCGTTGATTTGAAAATCCGTATCGTCTGTGAGCTTGGTGTATTCCTGCGAGCCTGCACCGGGCATACTAGTCCTCCCACAGGAGCTCCCTGTGGAAGAGAGCCACTGTAGAAACAAGATTATCAAAATCCCTGTACAGGCAAGTGATTTAAGAGCGGAGCAAGCCGGCGGCCGAACGGATTCCCTGACATATCAGGGCTACATCTCGCCGCAGGGTCTTACAGAATCCGCTTCTTCTTTAACTCCTCAAGTCTGGCCGCATCAAGACCCAGCGCTCCGTAAACGGCGGCGTTGTGCTCGCCGACGTCGGGCGGAGCAAGCCGATAGCTGACGGGCGTTTCTTTTAAATGAAAGGGTGAGCCAGGAACTCTGATCTTCCCCAGACGTCGATCTTCCAGCTCTACGATGGCATCGCGATCGTGTAACTGCGGATTGGCGAACGCCTCCTCTATCGTAAGAATCGGCGACAGACAGGTATCGGTATGATCGAAGATAGGCTGTAGATCGGCGTAGGTTTTTTCGGCAAAGAAGGCGGCCAGTTCGGTACGCACTCCTTCATAATCGCCATCCGCAGTTCGCTTCAACAGCTCCTCACGACCGATCTGACGCAGAAAGACCTGAAAGAACTGACCTTCAAGAGCGGCCAGAACGACATGGCGACCGTCCTTCACGCGATAGATCTGATAGTTAGGCAGAAGCCGGCTCAGCTGCATCTTGCTGCGCTCGGGGTTGCGTCCCGTCGCCAGATACTCGCCGGCATGCAGCGTGAGCATGCTGAAGGCTCCGTCCATCATCCCCGTATCGACGAAGTTACCGCGGCCTGTGCGCTCTCGTGCATAGAGAGCGGCTAAGATACCGGAAAGAGCAAGCAGTGTTCCACCGGCGATATCGGCGACCTGAATGCCCGGCAGTACAGGATCCTCTTCCGTGCCCGTAATATGCAGAACGCCTGTGCCCGCCAGATAATTCGCGTCATGCCCGGCCTTATCGCGATCGGGCCCGGTCGTTCCATAACCCGAGATGGCGCAATAGATCAAACGGGGAAAGCGCTCTTTTAGCGCCGTATAACCCAGGCCGAGATCGTCCATCATTCCGGGTCGAAAACCTTCGAGCAGAACATCGGCCGTCTCCAGGAGCTTGAGCAGCAGCTCCTGTCCTTCCGGTCGCTTGTAGTTCAGAGTGATCGCCTTTTTGTTGCGGTTAACGACATAGAAATAGGCGTTTGTTTCTTCTCCGTTGCCTCGCAATACGGGGCCCATACGCCTTGTTCCGTCGATGGCGACGGGATGCTCCACCTTGATCACCTCGGCGCCCAGATCGGCGAGATGCATGGAGCAGAGCGGCCCTGGAAGCAGCATGGAAAGATCAAGAACACGAACGCCGGCCAGAGGGCCGTTGCTGGCATCGCTGCCGGAATACGAATAGGTTTGCATAAGAAATCCTTTATATTTTAGAGTATCTGAGTGATTGACGGGCACTTTTTATCGATCCAGATTGACTTTCAAGTCAATTTTCACCTGTTCGGTTATCACAATTTCGGATTTCAAAGCAAGAATCGTGGTGCAACGGCTCCCGGGTCATGCTAACTACTATGTATGACGGCTGACACAGCATCACTGAAAACACTCGCAGAAGAACGCTGGAATGTGCTTGTATCGAGGCGGAGCCATGTGCCCGATGCAAGCACTTCAGGCCTCGCCGTTCCACTTAATCCCGCCTTGCTCGAGCCGGGCTTCTTTTACGGTGTGAAGACGACGAAGATCTACTGCCGCCCGAGATGTCCGTCGAAGCTTGCCCGTCGCGAGAACGTCGTCTTCTTTGACACGATTGAAATGGCCAGGCGGGCCGGATTCAGGCCCTGCAAGCGTTGCCGTCCCGACGATGCGTCCTCCGGTACGAAGAACGACAACATCATCGCCTCACTCTGTCGCTACATCGACGGCTGCGAACATATTCCGACGTTAAATGAGCTCTCTCAGAGATGCGCCATCAGCCCTTATCATCTTCACAGACTTTTCCGCGAGCGGACGGGCCTGACGCCTCGTCAGTATGCGAACGGACGTCGTCGCGAACGCCTGCGATCCGAACTACCGAAAAGCCGTTCGGTCACCGATGCGCTTTATCAGAGCGGATATAATGCCGGCAGTCGCTTCTATTCGGATTCCGATCGCACGACAGGCATGTTGCCGACAAAATACAGAAACGGCGGCGATGGTGTCGTTATTCGCTACGCGACCGGCCAATGTTCTCTCGGCCGTATCCTGATCGCTGAAAGCGATCGCGGCATCTGCGCCGTTCTGTTTGCCGATCATGACGATATTCTGAGACGGGAACTGACCGCCATGTTTCCAGCCGCCGGCATCACCGAAGATACAGAATCGTTATCCGATCGCCTGCGCGCCGTTACGTCGCATATCGAGCATCCCGGCCGCATCTTTTCGCTGCCGCTGGATCTGCAAGGAACGGTCTTTCAACGGAGGGTCTGGCAGGAATTGCAGACGCTCTCGCCCGGCACGACGATCAGCTATGCCGACCTCGCCCGCCGTATCGGATCGCCCGATGCCGTCCGCGCCGTCGCCGGAGCCTGCGCGGCGAACCGTCATGCCGTCGTTATCCCCTGCCATCGCGTATTGCGCTCGGACGGATCCATATCGGGATACCGATGGGGCGTAGAGCGAAAGAAGCTGCTGATAGAAAGGGAGAGGCAGAGCCGAATCGACGATTAAACGACAACGTAGATCTGTAAAAGCTCCAGATCAAACTCAATGCGGGACTCGGCCTTCAACTGCGAGAGCTGTAGCTGCATCTCCTGGCGCACCTTGATAAGCTCGTTCTCGGTGCGAGTCAGCACCGCCTTTCGCTCCGGAACGGGATTCTGGGATGCGCGCATACGCTCGATATCCTTCTTCTCTTCAAGCTGGCGAATCTTTTTACCGAAGCTGATCTCGATCTTCGATTCTTCGCTTCGAAAAAGCCCGTTCCGTTCCCGACGCACTTCCTGTCCGCGCTGAAGCGCATGCTCGCTCACGATCTTGCGACATGCCTCGATCTCTGCCGGATGCACAGCGAGCATCTCGGGCAACAGTCGCTCATCGTCTTCGAAGGGAAGACGATCGAGAATCGTAATCGCAGGCTCTGCATCGGGCAGACCGTCTGATCCTCCGGCCGGACGAAAGCTCATCGCAAGATCGGTGAACTGCAACCCAGAGCGATAGTGAATCACCCAGGTCAGATAAAGGCCGGGCTGCAGACCGCGACGACGCTTTACGGTTAACTGTGTGCGGCGCTCCGGATGATGCATGAAATAGTCGATGGCCTGTTCGATCAGCGGATGCCCGGCGGCCAGAAAGACAAGTCGCTCGTTCTGAAGGGCATAGTCCGAGTCGAAGGTCGCCTCTTCTGAGGCCTCTGTGTGCAGATCGTGCAGGCGGTAGACGGTGCACGTTTCGCGACGTTCTTCGATCTGGCGGCGACCCTTCCGGGAGGCCTGTTCGGCCTGCTCGGCCCTGACGATCTCCTGCTCGCGATCGTCGGGCAGCAGCTCGACCTCGCGCAGGCGTTCAAGACGGAACCGGCCCTCCGGAACGATCTTCAAGAAACGCAGAACGAGGTCTTCGATAAGGCCGTTATCCAGACGTCGCTCCCGTCTTGTATAGCGATAGTAATCATTGAGATTAAAGTCGACGAAACGCGGAGCGACAAGCTGATTCAACAGATTATACGAGTCCCGGGCCCTGCTGACGCGCTCTTCAAGGCCTTCGTCGAAGTCATTCTTGCCGATGCGGCCCGAGATAAAGTCCATGAGACTGCGCGAGAAGCGCAGATCGTCTTCGACGGTGCCAAGCAGCATGTCGGAGGGCCCTATCGACTCCTCAAAAAGACGGATCTTCTGTTCAAGCACCTCGATGACGCGCTCGGCGACCGTATCGCGTGTGCAGAAGTTCAGAATCAGGCAGTCGTTCTTCTGCCCGAAACGGTGGATCCTGCCGATACGCTGCTCGATCTTCAGAGGCGACCACGGAAGATCATAGTTCACGAGGATGTCGGCAAACTGCAGATTTCGCCCTTCGCCGCCGGCCTCGGTGCAGATCAGCACCTCGTCGTCGCGCTTGAACGTTTCGATGGCATCCTCTTTCTGTTTTACGTTCAAGGAGCCGTGGAACTGCACGACGCGATAGCCCTCAAGGGCCTCGGCCAGATACTCCTGCGTCGTGCGGAACTGCGTGAAGATAATGAACTTCTTGTGTCCTTTCTTGCGCAGTTGATCGACGGCCTCTTTCAGCTTCACGACCTTGCGGTCCACGCGAATCCGGCGTCCGAGCTGGATCAATCGCGAAAGCGTGAGGATCTCTTTGCGAAAATCGTTCAGGTTCTTCTGCAAAACGGAGCGGTCGTCGCCGCCCAGCTCTTCGGCCAGTTCGACTAAATACTCTTCGTCTTCGATCGAATCGAGCGAATCCATGAAGTCGTCTTCTTCCTGCACAAGACGCTCGGCGAACGAAGCGGTACGATGCATGCGCATCTCAAGCATGGCCTTGCGCTTTTCCAGAGCGCGCAGAAGGGCCCGCGTCGACGAATCCAGCAGCTTCTGGAAGACGATCATCACGAATCCGACGGCCCTGTTCTTCTCGGACATGGCGATGTTGTATTCGCGCTTCACATATTCCGTCGTCGCGTCATAGAAGGCGCGCTCTTCGGGGCTGAGATCGAAACGCACCGTGCGGGCGATGCGACGCGTGAATCCGCCCACCTCTACCTTGCGGCGGCGAATCAGGATCTTTTCGAGCTTCGTTCGCAGCTGCTCGACGCTTTCGCCGTTGCGCGACGGAATGACGTATTCGTTATAGAAAGAATGCTTCGGACCGAGCAGATGCGGATCGAGCAGATGAATCAGATAATAAAGCTCTTCAAGCTTGCCGCGAAAAGGCGTGGCGCTTAACAGAAGAAGGGCGTCGACACGCGAGGCGATCTGATCGGCGAATTGATATCCCTGTGTGATCTTGTTGTCGTCGCGACGCAGGCGATGCGCCTCGTCGAAGACGGCCATATCCCACGGCATCTTTAAGATCTTTTCGTTGTACTTCTCGTTCTTGATGAAGTCGATCGACGTGATGATGCGGATGGACTCGGACTTCGCTGCCTGCGCCATAACGGAATTGAAGTTCCCCCGGTTCATGACGAGGAACTCTTCATTGAACCGCGTACGCATCTCATTCTGCCATTGAATCGTAAGTGTCGCCGGCGTGGTGACGAGGATGCGTCGGTAACCTTTACGCAGCATCAGCTCCTTCATAACCAGACCGGCCTCGATCGTCTTACCGAGGCCGACTTCATCGGCGAGAAGAAAGCGAGGTCGCAGAGCCGAACAGACGCGATGCGTCGCCTCAATCTGATGAGGAAGAAGACGCGTTCGCGAATTCGAAAGACTGCTGAGCTTGTCGTAGCTATGACTGAGACGTATGCGATGGGCCAGATAAACAAGCGCCGGCAGATCGCTTCCTCTTGCGGCTACAAATACCGGATTCTCGCCTTCCACCGGTTGCGCGGGAAGCGAGAACAGATCGACGCCTGTCATTTCTTTAATGGAAGAGGAAGCCTTCATCGATATATCTGTACTGTCAGAAGCCTGATCGGCCCCAACAGGTTGTACAGGCTGGATTATGTCTCATTTTCAGCAAGTCAAATTTTGGAGCCTGTCCTAAAACCGCCTCTTCAAGGTCAGGCTGCTCCGCGCAATCGCCCATCCCCGTTTAACCGGATTCCCGGAACTGTAAAGCTGCGTTACAGATGCCAGCGCAGTCGGCTGCCCGTCGGCCCTGGCAGGACTTCGATACGGGCCTCCACCTGCTGGCGTATCTCTTCGACGTGCGAGATGACTCCGACAAGACGTCCGCCTTCTTGAAGCTGCTTCAAAGTCGAAAGCGCAAGATCAAGGGCTTCAGGATCAAGAGATCCGAAGCCTTCATCGATGAGAATCGTATCAAGTCGGATGCCGCCCGTGCGCGACTGGACGACCGAAGAAAGGGCAAGCGCCAGAGCAAGCGAGGCGAGAAAGCTCTCTCCACCCGAAAGCGAAGAGACGGGACGCAGCTTACCCGTGCGATGATCGTACACAACGAGATCAAGTCCGAACGTCTGTCGCAGGTCGTCGCTTTCCTGCGATCTGCGCAGTGAATAGCGTCCCTGTGTCATACGACGCAGGCGCTCCGAGGCGTTACCCAGAACCTCTTCCAGTCGATAGGCAAGCACATAACGCTGCAATGTGATCCTTCTACCCGATGCGCCCGATGCGGCATCGGCTAACCCTTTCCAGAGCTCTCTTCGTCTGCGCAGGCTTTCCTGATCGCGATCGAGTTCGCGCACCGCTTCGATGGCGCGTAGCAGATTCATCTGCCGTTCGACAAAGGCCCCTTTCTCAGTATGCAGACGACTCTGGCTTTCCTGTAGCCTTTGATTCTCTTCTTTGAGGATGCCCAGGTCGGGGCGTTCTTTCTGTGCTGTCTTCTCTGCAAGCTCGCTGAAGCGAGACTCCAGGCCCTGACGCTGCGCGTCGTACCGTCTGATCTTCTGCTTGAGTAATTCTCTTTCTTCGACTGGCATGGCCGCAGCAAGAAACTGCTCTTCACTCTGCCAGCCTGATTCTTCAAGCAGAGAACGAAAGGCATGACGCTGTTTCTCAAGCGCTATCGATTCTTCGGCATGACGCTCCTGAAGCGAACGCAGCGTGGCCGAAGTAGATGCCTCTTCGCGTACGGCCCTTTCATAGTCGCTTTGCAGTTGAGTCAGTCGCTTCTGATCGGATTGCTCATCTGCAAGAAGACGCTCCAGTTCTTTCGTGATGTTACTGATGCCATCTTTTCTCTCTGCTCCCTCAATACTGCCAACAGAACGAAACAGCTGCTCTCGCCCGGCAACGGAGGCAGAGAGCTTGCTCAACTCTTCAGAAAGCAGAAGCTGCATCTCGCGCAGACGCTCCGTCTCGCTTTCAAGAGATTTTTGCGAAGCGAGCAGAGCGTTACGTTCCGCCTGGATCTGCGCTTCCCGGCGCTCCGCATCGATGGCCAGGCGCAGATGTTCCTGTCTTTCTTTAACTTCGACCCGACGCTCGTCTTCACTCGCCAGGGCCAACGGACCGAGTTCTGCCTTCAACTCGGCAATACGTTCCTGAAGCAGCTGCACCTCTTTTTGATCGGCATGCTTTTTGCGCGAACATGCGTCATGCTCGGCACGCAGGGCGTCAAAACGCTCACGAAGCGTCAGAAGCGAATCATCGTCATGAGCGGCCGATGGCACGGCCGGAGCCGGATGGTGCTCGGAGCCGCAGACCGGACAGGGCTCGCCCGGAACAAGACTGCCGGCAAGCACGGCTGCCTGCGCTTTCTTCTGCTCTTCTTCAAGAGCGTGAATCGAACGCGCCGTTTCGTCAAGGGCTGTTTTTAAAGCGGCCTCTTTTGATGCAGCCAGTTCGGCCTCAAGCGCCTCCAGTCTCTGGCGAGATTGTTCGAAGGACGCATGCAACCGCATCAATCGTTCCCAGTCGACGAGCGCCTGCTCGCGAAGAGGCCGTGACGCTGCAGGCGCACGCAATTCGGCTAACTCTCCGTCGATGCGCTCCAGGGCCTGGCGACCCGCCTCTCGTTTTGCGATCGCTCCTTCAAGCGTGCGCTTGATCGTCTCGATCTGTTCTGTCGCTTCACGAAGACGGCGCCGTTCGCCCTCGAAGCGCTCCCATTCAGGCAGGATGCGTTGCAGCTCTTCGATGCGGCGGCGGCGATTCTCGCGATCGGGCGCAGCGTCGGCCATGCGTCGGTTCTCTTCCTGTAACGTCTGAAGGCGATTCACAAGGCCTTCGCGCTCGGCACCTATCTTTTTCAGCTGCTCACTCTGAGAGAACAGGCTTCGCTCCATCTCCTGAATGCGCTCAAACGCAGGCTGCAACCTGACGGCCTTCTCGGCCTCCTGAAGTCGTGCATCATCGCGATTGCGATGTATTTCATCAGATCTGCAGCGCTCAAGCTGCTCGGCCACCGAATCATATTCGAGAAAGATCTGATGCAGGGCTTCGGCCGATGTCAGCCTGAGATTCAGCTCTTTCTGTCTGACGGCAAGCTGAGATTCTTCCTGTTGCAGGCGCTCCAGCTCGGCGGCAAGGATCGGCTCGCGGGCCTCAAGCTCTTCAAGCGAAGTGGCGCCCTGCCCCGTTAACAGAGTCGTGCGCGAGCTCTCGATGGCCGTATAACGGGCATTCTCACTCTGTGCCTGCTCTTTTAAGAAAGCTGTGATCTGTTCGTAGCGGTCCGTGCCAAAAAGCGTTTTCAGAATCGCTTCTTTATCTTTACTGCTTGCAAGTAAGAAACGCGAGAACTGCCCCTGAGGAAGCATGACGACCTGCCGGAACTGCTCGACGTCAAACCCAAGAAGGGACTTGATATGATCCGAAAAATCCTTGCGTTCGACGATGATCTCGTAGCCGCCGTCCTTCCATTCTTCCAGCTTCGGAACTACGTTTCCTCCTTTCGTCATACGACGCTCTGCGCGAAAGCGGCGTTCGCCCAGCGTGAACTCAAAGACGACCGAGGTCAGCGTCTTATCGTCGGCATGATGCGACCTGTAAGTATCGCGCATGCCCGTGCTGCGTCCGTACAGCGCGAAACACATAGCGTCAAGCAGCGAGGTCTTGCCCGATCCCGTCGGACCATGAATGAGAAAGAAGTTGCGGCCTTTCAGTTCGCCGAAATCGACGATCTGTTCATGGACATAGGGCCCGAAGGCCGTCATCTTCAAAACAAGAGGTCTCATGCATCCTCGCTTTGCGACAGTCGGTCGAACGCCGCGACAAGAAGGCCGTTCTGTTCTTCGTCGATCTGCTCGCCCATCGTGTATTCGTAGAACGATCGGAACAACTCGATGTCGCTCATGCGCTCTTCCTGGATTAGAGGCAGATCTTGCGATCCCACAGAGGTCTGCGCCCAGCGCAGATTCATAAAATTCGGATAACGCTTTCGCAGATGAACGTCGGCGTCGGGCTCGGGAACGCTTTCTGTAAATCGAAAGAAGATATAGTCCCCGGTGTTCACACCTTCGGGAATACGCTCGCGCAGATCGAAGTAGCTGCCTTCAAGCACATGAAGCTCGCGACGAGGCGAAAAGGGAAGCGCATCGATCGTTACGGCGCCGGCACCGTCGATCGTAACCAGCGACGCCGATTTCTGCTGCCCCGCCTCGGACTCTGAATAACGCAGAAGTGAGCCCGAATACCGAATGCGGTCGCCGATGCTCTGCGGCCGATGCAGGTGGCCGAGCGCCACATAATCGAAGTCATAGAAGAGACTGGCATCCATGATGCCGGTGGCGCCGATCTCGCGCTCCGATTCGGTGGGGGCGGCGCCGACGACGGCAAGGTGTGCGATCAGGACGTTGCGCTCTTTCTTGCGAAAGCCGCGACGTATGTGATCCAGAAGCGCTCCCATGGCGGCTCCATACAGCACGGGCTCTCTGCCCGGCGCTACCCTGTCGAGATAGGCCTCGATCGCCCCCGATTCAACAAAAGGAAGCGGATGAAAGGCGACTGTTCCGTGTTCGTCTTTCAATCGCAAAGGCGATCCGATACGCGAAAGATCCCCCACCATGAGCAGCCCCGACTCTTCAAGCAGGCGTGAGGCAAAACCGATGCGATCGGCGCTATCGTGATTTCCCGAGATCACAAGCACGCGCTTCTTTAGATCAAGCACAAGCCGGTTGATGACGTCGTTCATGAGTCGGATGGATTCGGCGGGCGGATTGGCGATGTCATAAAGATCGCCGGCAAGCACGATGAGATCGGGCTTCGTATCGGCGGCCATGCGGGTAAACTGTTCAAGCACATAGGCCTGATCTTCAAGCAGATGAAAGCCATACAGGCGACGGCCAAGATGCCAGTCCGATGAATGCAGTATTCTCATGGTTCTTCTCTATGAAATTGCCGAGGGATTAGCGAACGGTTGCAAAATCTGCCGTGCCAACGCGCTCTCTGCGACTGTAGCTCGCCATCGGGACAGAACCTGTAAATTCACGCGCGGGCGAAACGATTTTTTTGTTTCCGTTTACGGTAACGTGAATAGGTTCGGCACCAGCTGAGGCAATTTCATGAAACGTATCGCTCTGTCCATCATCAGTTTTTTACTGATCCTTTTCGCCGGCCTGTACACGTGGGCCCGACTCACGACGCTGCATCCGGCTGAGACGCAGGAAGAGACGGTCAGCTGCGCCGCTGACGCTCCGCAGTGGGACGGTCGGCCGCTCAAGGTGATGAGCTGGAACGTGCAGTATATGGCCGGCAAATCCTACGTCTTCTTCTATGATCTGCCCGATGGATCGGGCCCCGATGAACGGCCTTCTCACGAAGAAATCGAGAAAACGACGCTCGAAGTCGCTCGCATCATCAACGACGAAAGGCCCGACGTTATCCTTCTGCAAGAGCTCGACGATGGCGCCTCGAAGACCGACTATCGCGATCAGCTTGCCGATGTGCTCGGTCTTCTTACAGACAGGTATCCCTGTCATGCCTCGGCCTTCTATATGAAGTCGACCTTTACGCCGCATCCTCACATTCGCGGAGCTACGGGTATGAAGCTGTCGACGATCAGCCGCTATCAGATGAGCAAGGCGATCCGGCATCAGCTGCCGACGATTCCCGATAACTTCGTCGTGAAGCTTTTTAACTTTAAGCGTGCCGTGCTCGAGGTTCGTATTCCGACCACCGGCAAAGAAGCGAAAAAAGAAGCGGCCTTCCTCAATACGCATACGGACGCCTTCGCCCAGGGGACGACGACGATGCAGGATCAGATCGATCGCATTCATGGCATCCTTTCAGATCTGAAGGCACAGGGTATTCCGTTTGTCATCGGCGGCGATTTCAACCTGCTGCCGCCGGATTTCGCGCGTACCGAACTGCATGCAAGCGTGCAGGTGTATTATAACGACGAAACGGAGATCGCTCCGCTGTTCAAAGATTTTGCGCCAGGCGCCACCATCGAACAGTTAACGGGAAAAGACAGGGCGAAGTACTTTACGGCTTACCCGAATAACCCCATCGCCTCGGGGCCGGATCGTACGATCGACTATCTTTTCTATGACGGTTTCAAGATGAACCGTTATTATGTGCGCCAGCATGACACGCTGAAAATCTCGGATCATCTGCCGCTTGTGGGCGAGTTCGCTCTGCCCTGACAGCCCTACGCCTGCTCGGCGGCTAACTTCAGTATGTCGGGAGGAAGGCGTCTCGGACGGCCTTCGTGGCTGATGCACAGATGCCACGTATGGCCCGTAACGAGCACTTCCTCGCCGCGCATCACCCTGTAATCGACGCGAAAGCGTCCGCCTTCGACGACGGCGATTCGGCCGCGGATCTCGATGCGATCATCATAAAGAGCGGATTTGAAATACTCGCAATGCGCCTCGATTACGGGAAAGCGCAGTCCGGATGCCTCGATCTCCCTGTAGCTGCGGCCCGAGCTGCGAATAAGTTCGTTGCGCAAGCGCTCGAAATACACGAAGTAGTTCGCATAATAAACGACCGACATCTGATCGGTATCGGCATAGGGTACGGTATAAGGCAGGATAACTTCTTTCATAACGATGGCGGCAGCTGATGTCGATGGATAGATAAAAGGCCCGTCTTCCCGACGGTTGTCTTTCCGACTTTTAGACAGGCCTTTCGTTAAAGTTGATTATCGGGCGAGCTTGATCTCTTCCCAGATCTTGTTATGCACCTGAACAGCGTCGCCGATATCTTCAAGCACGGTGGCTCGCTTCAGCTCCTCAATCGGATACAGATCGGGGATGGACTTCAGCTTGCGGGCCTCGACGTTGATCGACGGCATATTGAAATGCTCGACGATTTTAACATACACTTCCGGGCGCATGATGAAGTTCATGAAGCGATGGGCCGCTTCGACGTTCTTTGCGTCTTTCAGAAGAACCATGCTGTCGATGGCCATCATGGCGCCTTTTTCAGGAATGAAGTAGACGAAGTGCTTCTTCTGTTCGTCTGACAGTTCGGAGTTGATATTCTCTGCGTACCCGTGAGCGACCCAGTATTCTTCAGAGGCGAAGGCCTTGCCGAAGCCTTCGGAATCAAAACGCAGGATGTTCTTCTTCCAGGCAAGGGCCTCTTCTTTCGCCTTCCTCAGAGCCTCCGGATCTGTCGAGCCCTGATCGTAGCCGTGAATCAGCAGCGCAGACGAGATGATCTCACGCATGTCGTCAAGTAACGTCATGCGATTCTTATACTTCTCCATTTTGAAGATGTCGAAGCTGCGCGGAAAATCTTTCACATACTTCGTGTTCACGGCGATGCCGACGGCGCCCATCGCATACGGAACGGCATAGTCGTGCTGCGGATCGAAGGTCATCTTTGCCAGAAAATCGGGATCAAGATGCTTCATATTGTCGAGCTTCGAGCGATCGACCTTCTGTAACATGCCCTCGCCGATCATGATCTTTGCATAGTCCGACGACGGGAAGGCGATATCATAGCCGCCGCCGCCGGCCTTGATCTTCGCGTACATCTCTTCGTTCGAAGAATAGACGTCATAGACGACGTCGATGCCCGTCTCTTTCTCGAATTCGGCGATGACCTCGTCGGGCATATACTCGGACCAGTTATATACGTAGAGCTTCTTATTCGCCTCGCCCTTAGAGCAGCCGACGGAGAGAAGCAGAATCGCTGATAGCGAAAGCAGGATGCGAAATCCCTGCTTGCGGAAAGTTTCTCGAATCACGGAATCACCTCTTTTGTTGTCCGATTTTTCAAACATCTTCTCACATGAAGACGACCGTTTGCTTTCGGGTATCTGCCCGGCATGTCATGCCTTCTGTCGACCGATCATGTATTTCTGCATGTTCTTGCTCATCAGAGTGAGAAGTACCGTGACGGCAATCATAATTACCGAAAGGGCATTGATTACGGGAGAGACACCGAAACGTAGCATGGAGTAGATATGCAGCGGCAGCGTCGAAGATCCGGGGCCCGATACAAAGAAGGTGATGACGAAATCGTCAAGCGAAAGGGTCATCGACATGAGAAATCCGCTGATAATGCCCGGCAGCAGCATCGGAATAATCACGCGGCGAAGCGTATAGAACTCGCCCGCACCCAGATCTCGCGACGCTTCAATGACGGAGTCGTCGAATTCTTCGAGACGTGCCAGCAGTATAAACAGAACAAAAGGGACGCTGAACGTCGTATGCGCTATGAAAATCGTCTGCAGGCCGAGGTTGAAGTGCACGGCGGCGAAAAAAATCAAGAGCGAAACGCCCATGATGATGTCGGGGATAATAAGCGGCAGATAGGTGACGAACTTCAGATAACGACGTCCGCGAAAGTCATACCAGTGCAGCGCGACGGCGCCGGCCGTTCCGAGGGCGCAGGCCAGCGTCGACGAGGCGACCGCGATAAGCACGCTGAAGCCGAAGGCGCGCCACAGCATATCGGAATTCATGAAAAGCTCTTCGTACCAGCGAAACGAGAAGGCCTGCCAGATCATCGTCTTCGCCTCGTTGAACGAGAAGAGCATCATCAGAACCAGCGGCAGATAGAAGAACAGCATCGTCAGCCCGAAGACGACGGGCGAAAGCCTTTTACGCTCCATGTTCGTCCTCCCGCGCCGAATAGCGCATGAAAAGAACGATACCGACGGCGGTTACGGCCATAAGCACGACTGAGATCGCCGAGGCCATAGGCCAGTTTCGCGTTACCGTCAGCTCCCGCGCAATGACGTTGCCCAGCATCATCGAATCCTTTCCGCCGACGAGCTGCGGTACGGCATACGAGCCCATCGCCGGAATAAACGTAAAAAGCAGAGCGGTCATCAGCCCCGGCCGGATGCCGGGAACAAAGACCTTCCACATCGCCTGAAACTTGGACGCTCCAAGATCACGGGCCGCCTCAAGCAGAGAGAAATCGAATTTCTCGATAGAGGCGTAAAGAGGCAGGATGGCATACGGAAGATATGTATAGACGGTGATCAGGACGACGGCGCCGACGTTATACAGCATCTGCACGGGTTCGGTCAGACCAAAAACCTCCATCAAACCGCGATTCACAAAACCGTTATTGCCGAGCAGAGCGATGAAGGCATAGACGCGAATCAGAAAGTTCGTCCAGAACGGTATGATAATGAGCATGAGCAGCAGATTGCGCCGTCGCGATCGAGCGATAAAATACGCCGTCGGCAGAGCGAGCACGATGGCGATAATCGAAACGGCGACCGAGATATAGAAGGTAATCCAGAGCACGTGAAGAAAGTTCGGATCAATAAAATTACGATACGCCTCGAACGAGAGATTCCACTTCACGCCGCCGTAGGTGCCGCGCTCAAGAAAGCTGTAAAGCACGACGATGGCCGAAGGAACGGCGAAGAAGATCGTTATCCATAAAAGAAGGGGCGAGGCGTAAAGCAGCCCGCGATTACGATCCTGCATGCTCGACCTCCACAAGGTAGGCATCTTCGCAGTTCCAGAAAAGAAATACCTTTTCCTTCCATTTGATGAGCTCATTTGATTCGACGTACTCGACATGCTGCCTGTACACACGGATGCGGTTCTGCGTCTGAATCAGCGACATGCCCTCTTCAAGCAGCTCTTCATCATGCATTCCGTCACCGGCCGTCTCTTCCTCTTCGGATGATTCCGTGTCATCGCTTCGCCGCACCTCGCTATCGGGGCGCCCACCTGAAGCGGCGCTGACGGCGACAAAGAAGCGGGTCTGGAAGCCCGAGTAGATCAGATCTTCAACCGTACCTTCGAGAACGTTATGATTCGGATTCACAAGCTCCGGACGACTGCGCGAGATGCGCACCTTTTCGGGGCGCAGGGTGATCGTGACGCGATCGCCGGGAAGGCACGGTTTATCCATCTGAAACACGATCGAACCGAAAAGATCGCTCTGCATAACGCCCGTCGGTACCGATCCCTGCGTCTTGACCTCTTTCACCGTCCCTTCGATCAGATTCGTCTCACCGATGAAATCGGCGACAAAGGCAGTAGCCGGGCTTTCGTAAATCTCTGCCGGCGTACCGATCTGAAGAATGCGCCCTTCGTCCATGACGGCGATGCGATCCGAGACGGAAAGAGCCTCCTGTTGATCATGCGTGATAAAAATGAATGTGATGCCCACCTGATCGTGGATGGCGTCGAGCTCCATCAGCATGTGATGCCGCAGTTTCGCGTCGAGAGCGCTTAACGGCTCGTCGAGAAGAAGCACTTCCGGATGATTGACAAGAGCACGTGCGATGGCGACACGCTGCTTCTGCCCGCCCGAAATCTGATGCGGACGTCTGTCGCGCTGCCGTTCCAGCTTTACCATCGCCAGATGACGCATCACCTCTTCTTCGATCTGCTCTTTCGGAAGCTTTTTTACACGAAGAGGAAAGGCGACGTTCTCGAAAACGGTCAGGTGCGGGAAGAGCGCATAGCTCTGAAAGATCGTGTTAACGTTGCGCCGGTTCGGCGGCATGCCATTGATGCGCTGGTTGCCGAGCAGAATCTCGCCTTTATCGGGTTCGACAAAGCCTGCAATAAGGCGCAGCAGAGTCGTCTTTCCGCAGCCCGACGGGCCAAGAATCGAGAAGAACTCGCCCGGCTGAATCTCCAGATTTATACCATCAAGAATCTTCTCGCCATCAAAGCTTTTTTCCACTCCGGAGATACGAACCGAACTACCTTTCAATGCATTGCCTCACCTGACCTGCTTTCTCTCCAGGCGGACACAGGGCAATCCCATTTTAGAGGATTTGCTTGCAAGGAGGACTGCAGAAACGACAGAGGAAGCATGCACAATAAGAACGAGCCCGTCATCGAAAACCGGCGCAGCCTGAGTGTGCCGTCCCGCACGCTTGATCCTCCGATCAGGCTGGTGGACCGGGCTCGCGAGATCGAACTCGCCGACAGCTCGCTTCGCAGCCATACCGAAGGAAAGCTCGATCTGATTCTCAAACAGATTCGCTCGCTACAGGAAGAGGCTCGCAGCATCCTCGAAAAGGCCGAGCGGGACGCCGCCCTGCATCGCGTGAAATGCAGCTTCGAGAAACGTATCGGCCAGACGATCTACCTCTACGAAAAAGAAGAAGGCCGGTATTTTTCTCTTCTCTCGCCGGAGGACTGGAACGGAAGCCCGCCGCATACCTTTATCGGCGCCTACTCTCTCAATGGCGATCAGAGTTTTACGGAGGTCCGTTAACCGATCTCTGCGCGACGATGATCGCCTTTCTCGTCGATGGCCTCAAAGATCACTCGCAGCTCGCGAAGCATACCGAGCAGTATCGCCTGCTTCTCTTGCGGGAACGGCGAGAGAAGAGCGCCAAAATGTGACAGCACACGCCCGGGCAGCACATCGGCAAGATTGCGGCCCGCCTCGGTAAGAACGACGCGACTGATCCGCTGATCGGCCGCATCAACCTCTCTATGAACCCACCCGTCGCGCTCCATGCGGGCCAGCATACGCGATACGGTGGGCGCATCCTGAAGGGTAACGGCGGCGATCTCGCTCTGACTCAGGCGATCCTTTCCCCAGAGGGTAACAAGCGCCTGCCACTGCTCGGGAGTGAGCGAGTATTCGCCCAGACAGCGGAGCAGCTCCCGGCGAAACAGAAGCGAAAGACGGTAGAGATTGAATCCGATCTGCTCGTCGAGTACGATGCGCTTTTCCATTAGAATTCCCTGTTCTCAAAACCGATTTTGACGACGTCTTTCAGCTTGCCGAGTTCTCTGGTTAACGTTTCGATACGCACTTCACGCGGGAGGCCGATGAGCATACGCACATGCGTTTCTTTCTTCTGCAAAGAGCGTACGAGATCGACATCTGACGTTTCGATGCCATGCGCTGCAAGAATGGCGTTCAGGTCGTCGATATCGAAACGTGCGCTTTTCAATGACAGCAGAAGAAGCTTCTGACGATCCCCGGAAAAGAAACGCTTCTCGACCCAATCAAGGATGATGAGAGTAAATAGAGCGGCCAGCGTTGTGAGCACCGAGATCACGTACATGCCCGCGCCGACGGAAAGCCCGATGGCCGCGACGATCCAGATGGAGGCGGCGGTGTTCAATCCCTTAACGTTCAACCCCTGCCGCATGATAACGCCGGCGCCCAAGAAGCCGACGCCTGAAACGACCTGAGCGGCGATACGGGTGAGGTCGCCGTTTTCGCCGCCCAGCATATTCGGCACATGGACGCTTACCAGCATGAACAGCGTAGCGCCGACGCTGATCAGCACATGTGTTCGAATGCCAGCCGGCTTCCTTTTGTATTCCCGGTTCAGGCCGACGGCAGCACCGAGTAGCAGACTGAGAGCGAGTTTCGCTGCAGCAATGTAATGGGGGATTGGATCCATACTGCATAAATACGCATGATTCTCGGGCCGTCAAGAAATGCCACAGACCTGAAAAAAAGCGCGAACAGAATACAGGATGTTTGCAGAGATGGCATGCCGGTTAAAATGAGGAGCGGTTTTCGCAAGTACTATCCGGAATCTGTCAATGACGGCTTTTTTTCTTATACCGCTCTCGGCTTTTCTGGCCGATCTGCTTTTAATCATCGTACTGCGCAGGCGAAGAGATACCTTCGGTCGTGCGTTTCTGTTGCTGGCCATTTTTCTTGCCGGCGCAAACCTGTTGCTTGTATTCCAGCTCATATCTGCCGACGAGAAAACGGCCGGCTTGCTCTTTCACGCGATGCGGCATGCGCTGTTCCCTGTACCGGTAATCCTGCTCGCCCTGTCCGTACTTCTTTCGGGTCGAAAGCTGTCTTCGCCGGTGCTGCTTTTCCCGCTCGGCCTGCTTTTCATTTTTCTCGTGCTGATCAATCTCGCCTTTTTCAGCGGAAGCTCCATTCTTGTCGCGGGCATGAAACGGCATACGTTCGGATTCTTCCCCGTTCTCAATACACCGGGCTTACTGCTGCTCAGCACCCTTTTCGGGGCTTGCTTTCTACTCTCGATGAGCGTTCTTCTGCAACCGAAAGAGGCCTCTGTCGTCGACCATCCCCTGAAGAGACGTCTGCCTGTTCTGTTTTTCCTGTGGTGGGTCGGATTTTCGTTGAACCTCATCCCATTGAGCGGGCAGGCCTTTCCGCCGGTGGGCATGGCTGTCGACGCCCTGATCTGCATTCTCTTCGCCTCTCATCTGATCAGCAGCGACGACCGCTTGTTTCGCACCTCTGAAATGCTCGGAGCTCTCTCTGCCAGCGCTCTGGGCGGAACGCTTGTCCTGTTGCTGCTTCCCGAGCAGCCGGGATCCGTGCAGACGGCCACTGTTATGATTGCCTGCGCCCTCTCGGCGCTGCTCTGGACGCGCATCATTCAATCCTCGCCGAAGCCATCCGGTGATTTCTCTTCTACCGCTCTCACCAAACAGGAGAATCGCATCTGCGAGTTGATCAATGAAGGCTACAGCCGGAAGCAGATCGCCTTCTTTCTTGGAGTTACGGAAGGAACACTGCGAAACCATCTGATGAACATTTACGCGAAACTGCTCGAAGGCGATGATGGACGCGATCGCTTTCAGAGGCTCACCGTCTTAATTAAGAAGGCTTCGGGCAAAACATGACGGGCGTCATGCCCCTTCGACGGATTCATGACGCCGCGCCGATGGACAGTTTTATCCGCGCGATGCATACTCTCTGTAAATCCCTTCACAGGAGAGAAGTATGTATCACTTCGCTGTTCAGATTCCGGCCTTCACACAGGCCTTCATTCTTGCGTCCGTTGTAGCTATCGTCGCTCTGTTGCACCTTTCCCTTCGACGTCTCGTCGGAGCACAGCCGTTTCTATGGAAGGCGACGGGCATGCTCTGCCTCTATCTACTTCTCATCGCCGGCCTGTCGGTGATCGGCGTTTTTGAGGATTTCAGTTTGCCGCCTCGTATTATCGCTGGAGCGTTCTTGACCATCGTCGTTCTAATCCTGATCTCGATCTACTTCAGACAGAGCATGCACCGAATGACGACGGAACGCCATGAAACCGGCATCAAGAATTTTACGCTCTCAGGGTTAACGATGGTACAGGTCTGGCGTATTCTTCCCGAGACGATCATTCTGCTGCTTATTCAAAACGGCATAATGCCCGAAGTGATGACCTTTACGGGTCGTAATTTTGATATCTTTGCGCCGTTAACAGCGCCTTTAATGGCGATGATGATTCGCCGGGAATCGCCGGCAAGGATCAAGATCCTGCTCGTCTGGAACGTAATCTGTTCGCTTATCTTGATCGTTACCGTCACGCACGGGGTGCTTGCGACGCCCACACCTCTGCGTATAATATTCTCAGAGATTCCTAACGCCGCAATCGGATCGTTCCCCGCCACGATGCTACCGGTCTTTATGGTGCCGCTCGCCTTCGTAATTCACGGATGGAGCATTCGCATCTGCCTGAATCGCCTGACATCGATCAAAGAACATTTGTGAGATGGCTTCTAATTCAGATTGCGGTAGAGCACTTCTTTCAGTTCTGACGGTCGGAACGGCTTGGCAAGATAATCGTCCATTCCGACCTCAAGGCAGCGCTCTCTATCGCCCTTCATCGCATCGGCCGTAAGGGCGATGATGCATCGGTGGCCGCCGCTCTGCGCCTCCCTGTTACGTATGGCGATCGTCGCCGTATAGCCGTCCATGACGGGCATGTGCACGTCCATCAATACGACGGCATAATCCGTCTGCTCAAGCCTGTCGAGAGCCTCGCTACCGTCGGTGGCCTCATCCACCTCGAAGCCCATCGATTTCAACTGTCGTCGCAGGATCTCTCTATTCAGCGGATCGTCTTCGACGATCAGAGCTCTTGTTCCGGGATCTGCGCGAAACGCTTCGGATAACGAACTCGATTCGGACGATTTTACGGAAGGCGTGCCCGGCAGAGGTATCTCGACGATAAACGTCGTTCCCTTACCTATCTCGCTATGAACACGGATGCCGCCGCCCATCAGCTCGACCAGCTTCTTCGCAATCGACAGACCGAGTCCCGATCCAGGATAACGACGATGCGTGCTCTGATCGATCTGATAAAAGCGGTCGAAGATACGCGGAAGCGCTTCGCCGCTCATTCCTATTCCCGTATCACGAACGGTAAAGCGAATCAGGTCGTCGAAGGCCGGTTGCACGCGCAGCTCGATCTCGCCATGCTCGGTGAACTTCAGAGCATTGCTGAGCAGATTGAGAAGAATCTGACGCAGTCGCCCGCCATCGCCGAAAACGGTCGTCGGAACGACGGGATCTATCTTCCAGAGGCATTGAACGCCTTTCTGCTCGGCTCTAACCTGCAGCGGTCGCATCATTCGCTCGATCAATTCCGCCAGAACGAAGGGCTTTGTATCAAGCGTCAGCATGTCCGACTCGATTCGCGAGAAATCCAGGATATCGTCGAGCACCTCGAGCAATTCAAGAGCAGACTCTCGAATATTCTTCACGTCTCCCTGAACGGACGAAGATAAAGACGACGAATCGGTTACCTGCTCGGCGAGAACAAGATCGGCAAGACCGACGATACCGTGGATGGGAGTGCGGATCTCATGACTCATCGTAGCGAGGAAAGCCGATTTTGCTCGATCGGCCTTTTCGGCCTCTTCTTTCGCGAAAAGCAGGGCCTGCTGAAACTGATGCCTGTCGGTTACGTCACGATTGGAGATTCGACGGCCGAGGAAGCGACCGTCCGGAGCGAATACGGGACGGCAGACATGCTCCATCCAGCGCAGCTCGCCGTCTTTATGAATAATACGAAACTCCGAACGATGAAAGGACTCAAGATGCGTCAGGTTACCGCCATGGTACTCGCCGAGATGCTTGATAAATGCCGGACGATCCTCGACATGTACGATCCGCTCTATCAGACCGGGATCTTTCATGAATTCTTCGGATCGATACCCCGATAACGACTCGCACGAAGGCGACATGTACACGATATTGCGGTCGGGATCGATCCAGTATTCCCAGTCTCCCGTATAATTCGACATGGTACGGAATTTTTCTTCGCTGCTCTGCCTTCGGTTATACTCGCGAAGAAAAACCGAAACAAGAGAGGTAAGAATCAGACCGGCCGGAATGGCCCACCAGTAAAGAAACGATCTATGCGTCATTACATAGTCCGGCGTGCCGCGCACATCGATGCGGTAGGAGCGCCCCGCCTCGTTAAAGAAAAACGTATGGCTTAACGCCGGAGAAGGATCAATCATGAGAACCGACGGTACCTCAACGGCATCAGGACTCCATGAGATAACCTGCTGATGCCCGGGAGTCGCCGAAACGTCGAACCACTCTACGGGTAACGGCTGGATCTGACGTTTTACCGTCTCGTCCAGAAGAGCTGCGATCTCGATGATAACAACGACGATGCCGGTCGCCTGTTTGAGCTGCGTGTACACGGGTACGGCCAGGATCAGCGTATCGTTCTTCGGAGGAGAAGCGACCATCTTCCCGCTTCGCAGTGCATTCGCAAGAAGGTCTCTCGGAATGCCGCCCGTCGGAGCATGGCGCTCTTCGCTATACAGTATCCTGACACCGCCTTCGAGATTCGCAGAAACGAAGTAGAATCCGTGAATGCCTGGCCTGCTCTCGATAGCGGGACGCGTAAACGCCGCGAACTCAGCCTCATTCACAGAAGCGGATGACTCGAAAAGGCGGCGTACGGCGTCCGCCTCCTGAAAGTAATCTTTATAGCCATTCGCAAGCCGACTGGCCTGATTCTCAGCAGCCGGGCGAAAGCGAGCCTCCAGGCCGGTATTCTCAAGGCTACGGCCCAGAAAGAAGGCGGCAGCCGTCGCGAGCAGACCGGAAAGCCAGATCGTCAGCA
This sequence comes from Leptonema illini DSM 21528, assembly GCF_000243335.1. Classification (NCBI taxonomy): domain Bacteria; kingdom Pseudomonadati; phylum Spirochaetota; class Leptospiria; order Leptospirales; family Leptospiraceae; genus Leptonema; species Leptonema illini. Next base: position 1,063,865 of record NZ_JH597773.1, read on the forward strand.
GTTGAGAACGATGCATAGATAGCCTTTAATTTTTCGATGCCACCGTAAGGGCATGCCTTTTTCGTGACTCATGTTCTTCCTGGTTTCTAAAGTCGCCTCTCTTTTTCTTTTGCCGTATCCCTTTTTTTATTTCTGCGGTCTGTTCGGATTGCTTGCCTATCGACGACGCATTCCTGGACGGAAACCCGGCTGGCCTGTTCTGCTCTATCTTGGATTCGGCCTTATGTCGACGGATATCTTTTCGAATTATACGCTTCGCCTGCTTGAGGACCGGTTCCCGCGACGCTCCGTCGCCGAAGTCGCCCCGGCAGACGCAGTCTTCGTTCTCGGAGCAATCAGTAATCCGCTTGCAAGCGTCGATGAGACTCCTCAGTTCACCGACGGCGTGGACCGCCTGCTTGCCGCTATGGATCTTTTCAAGGCAGGCAAGGTAAGGTATATTATTCTCACAGGAAGATCCTCGATGATTGATCATAAAGGCAACGCCGAATCGGAGGATCTGAAGAACTACCTGATTCAGCGCGGATTCCCCGCCGACCGTATTCTCATCGATGCTGAATCGCGTAACACGGCCGAGAATTTCCTGTATGGTCTCAAACTCGGGAAAGAGCACAATCTTCGCAGCTACTATCTGGTCACATCGGCCTTTCATATGTACAGAAGCGTGCTGACTTACGATAGAGTGAAGGCCGAGCATTATGCCGATCTATCGATTGAGATGACACCGTTTCCGGTCGACTACCGATCCGATCGCATTCCCTCGGGCATAGAGCAATACTTTCCGGCCGCTCATCCCGTTTACAAATCCTCCCTTTCTCTCAAAGAGTTCATGGGAATGCTGGTGGAGGCAGCGAAGGGGCATACAAGTTTTGATCGCCTCGTTTCGGATTTCAAGACCGTGGACTTCTGATTGGCGCAGTTTCACGAAGCGGAATTAAAGGCCTGACCGTAACCGTCCGTCGCAGATGACGAATGATCTCTGCGCGGAGGTAACCATGAATCGTACCGCAGCTCTTGTCGTTTTCTCCATCTCTCTCTTATCTGGAGTACTGGCATGCGCCGATTCAGGCGCCATGCCCGGAAAAAGTGAGGAAGCCATGCAGGGAACGAAACGACCGGACTTCTATATAAAAGGAACGCCCGATCAACTCGAAGCCTATCGTTTCGATGGAAAGACCATTGGGCTCAGCGAAGACGAATGGAAACGCATCCTCACCCCCGAGGCCTATCATATTCTACGCGAAAAAGGAACGGAGAGAGCCTTCACCGGCAGTCTCAATAAAGAGTATTCCGAGGGCGTCTTTCAATGCGGCGCATGCGGGATGCCGCTTTTCACTTCTGACAGCAAATTCGATTCGGGCAGCGGATGGCCGAGCTTCTTTCGACCCATCGTACATGAGGGCGAACCGGCCCGCGTGAAAGAAGTCGTCGATCATGCATTCGGGATGGTGCGCACCGAAATCCTCTGCGCGCGATGCGGATCACACCTCGGTCATGTATTTCCCGACGGGCCTCATCCGACAGGGCTGCGTTACTGCGTGAACTCCGCCTCGCTCGGTTTCAGCAAAGAAAATTAGCTTACGCGAAAGAAGGCGAAGACGGACGCTTCATGAGCGCACCAGGCGCTTTCGATGAGCTTACAGGAACGAGAAAGTTTGATAGACAGCGATCTTTAGCTCTCTATCATGTGACCATGTTCTCAAGAAAACTACAGCGAACGGCATGGATCGCTCTTGCTCTTCTTATTGTTTTGCAGTGCAAAGAAGAGCCTAAACTCAAGGCTCGCATTAACCGCACAAAAGGGTCGGTCGAAATCGTATCAGGCACAACAAAGAAAGCTGCGGCGGTCGGCGATCTGCTCCTGCCGGGTGATCGGCTTGTAACGGGCTCTGACAGTTCGGTCGATCTATTGTTTCCGGGCGGCTCGGTGCTCAGGCTCCAGCAGAGCAGCGATTTGACGCTCGAAGAGCTCGGAGCAAAAAGCCAGATGAAGCTCGATAAAGGCGATCTTCTGCTTGGAGTGAGTAAGCTGAAGGCCAGCGAAAGCATGCAGATCACGACGCCAACCGTCGTCGCCGCCGTCCGTGGAACGTCGTTTTCGATCTCAACGATAAAGAATGCCATCGCCGTCCTGACCGGCAAGGTCCAGGTAGAAAAAGACGGACAGAGCGTCGTCGCCGAATCGATGAAAGAGGTTCGCACCGACGAAGATAAGCTGCAATCGGCGAAGCTGAGCAAAGAGAACGCCGATCAGCTGCGAGAGATTCTTGAAATCGAAGGCGTGCAAAATCTCGATGACTTCGAAGAGATGCAGAAGAACTGGGCCGGCTTCGCTCTCGAGAATAACCTCGACTATCTGCCCGCCGCAAAACAGGAATTACCTTCACGCGAGGTTCGCGAGAAATGAGATTTCGTCTAACCATCACGTTATTGATCGCCGCCCTCTCCTCCTGTGTATCGGCGCAGGACCTCTTTCAAAAAGGCGTAACCGAAGAGTCGCAGGGAAACCGGGAAAAGGCGATCGAGTATTACAGCGCCGCCATTCAGACCGACGCCGACTTCGTGAAGGCCTACAACAACAGAGCCCTTATCTATATGCAGAACAATCGACTCGCCGATGCGGCGACCGATCTCGACGAAGCGCTGCGGCGTCAGTCGCAGTATGCTCCGGCTCTTGTGAATCGCGGAATTCTCTACGAGAAACAGGGAGATCTGGAGCGCGCCTACGGCTCTTATGACGCCGCTTCACAAGCCGACGGCGCCCTGCTTGCCGCACGTTTTAACGCTGCGAAAGCGGCCCTTTCGCTCGGTCGAACGAAAGATGCCGTCCTTCATATCGACGAGGCGAAAAAGATCGCCCCCGCCGACGCGGCCGTTAACCGGCTGGCTGCCCGCATCTATCTGGCCGCAGGCAGAAGCGGCGAGGCCCGCGATATCTACAAGACGATCTATGACGGCGACGGCAAAGACGAAGAGGCGCTGGTCGGTCTGATACAGGCGTCGCGACGCATCGGCCGACGTGATGATGCCCTGAAATACGCCGAGATCTATGCCCGTGAAAGGCCGGGTTGTTCGCGCTGTATCATCCTTCTCAGCTCTCTGTATCTTGAAAACGGACGTAACGAAACTGCGCTGACCACGCTTGAAGCGGGCGTACAGCGCTTTCCATCCGACTCGACGATACGCTATCGCCTCGGACTGCTCTATGCAGGCAAAGGGGAACGGGCAAAGGCCGTGGCACAGCTGGAAGAATACGTAAAACTGCGCGGCGAAGAAACGGATGAAGAGGCCGAGGCGGCTAAGACGCTGCTTGCGACGATGAAGAAGAAATAAGGGCCGTATCTGATAACTGTTTCCGGAAGGTAAAGACGATGGAACGTATCTCGACAGAGTTTCTCTACCTCTGGCGGGCTTTTGAGCAGGTCCTCGGCGAGAATGGCGAAGCCGAGCTCGCCGACCGCATGTCGGCCCTTTTCCTGTCGCCGGCAGCAGACGCCTCCGTGCATGCTGCCCGATCTCTGCCGGTTTCTCTTGCCCTTTTTCAGGCCGGCTCTCTTGCCTTTCACCTGATGAATATCGCCGAAGAGCGGGCTCTTTTGCGGGCTTACCGGCGCGAAGAGACGCCCGGACTTCTGCCCGAGCGTCTGAATCAGCTGAAGCGTCCCGGCACGGATGATCAAACTCTTGCGCTCTTGCAGCGTGTTCGCGTCGAGCCCGTCTTCACCGCGCATCCCACAGAAGCAAAGCGAGCAACGATACTCGAACATCATCGTGAACTTTACGATCTTCTGACCGAAACCGATCGTGAGGCTTTAACCGAAGAGGAAAATCGGCATATACGCGAGCGGATTCTCGAAATCATCGATCGACTCTGGAAAACAGGCGAGATCTACCTGGAAAAACCCGACGTAGCTTCCGAGGTCTCGAATATTCTTCATTACGCGACGAACATCCTTCCCGACGCGATCGTTAAGCTGGGGCAGAGGTTAACCGATAGTTACGAGACGGCCTCCGGCGCCTCTTTACCGTCAGAGGCACAGCCCGAAATCCGATTCGGCTCCTGGGTCGGAGGAGACCGCGACGGTCATCCCTTTGTTACGGCCCGCGTTACGGAAGAGACGTTACAGCGTCTGCGCCTGCAGGCATTTATCGTTATCCGCAGACAGCTTCTGCGCCTCATCGACCTGAGTCTTTCAGACCATCGCGTTCAGGTTCCGGATCATTTTATCAATCGGTTGAAAGAGCGGGCATCCTCTCTCGGTGAATCCGGACAGGCCGCCCTGAAGCGAAACGTCGGCGAATCATTCCGGCAGTGGGTTCAGATTATGCTGATCAGGCTTCCGCTTGCCGTCGCCCGTGACCACGCCACACATCTTGAACAGCGCCCGGAATGTTATACGGATCCCGCCGAGCTTCTCGATGATATTGCCATCCTTAAAGACGCTCTCATATCGGCCGGCGGTCAGCGACAGGTGCGCTGGCTGCTCGATCCCGTCGTGCAGGTTATTCGCACGTTTCGGTTTCATCTGCTAAAGCTTGATATCAGACAGAACAGCGCGTTTTACGAGACGGCTCTGTTGCAGATACTCCAGCATGCCGGCATTCCCGCACCCGCGACGGCCGACGAGCGTCGCCTTTTCTTCGATCGGGAGCTTTCATCCTCCCGCCCGTTCTTTCCTTACGATCGGAATCATGCATATTCCGATAAACCTGAGATGGCCGAGAGCCTTGCAACGCTTCAGGTGATCGCCGACTGGATGCGAAGGTACGGACCTGAGGCGATCGGCCATCTGATCATCAGCATGACACGCGACGCTACCGATCTGTTTACCGTCTATCTGCTTGCGCGCGAGGTCGGTTTACTCCGGAACGATGGCGATGGACAGTTCTTCATGCCCGTCTCTGTAGTGCCGCTCTTTGAAACGATCGACGACCTGAAACGGGCTCCGCAGATTCTCGAACAGTTCCTTGATCATCCGATCACCGCGCAGAGCCTGCGCTTCTGGAATCCTGGCGGACCGCCTGCTGTGACCATCATGGTCGGTTATTCCGATTCCAATAAAGACGGCGGCTTTCTTGCAAGCCAGTGGTCTCTGTATCGATCGCAGCAGGATATGATCGCCATTGCGGAAAAAAGAGGCATCGCCGTGCGTTTCTTTCACGGTCGCGGCGGAACGATCAGCAGAGGAGCCGGACCGACGCACCGCTTCGTCGAGTCTTTGCCCGAGGGATCGATCAACGCCGCGGGCATCCGATTAACCGAACAGGGAGAAACGATCGCCCAGAAATACGGAACGCCTCTGACCGCCTGCTATAACCTTGAACAGCTTGTGGCCGGAGCGCTCATACGCCTCGCCCCGCGACGCAGGCCGGGTCCGCCCGGAACGATTCTCGACCGCCTCACGCAGAGCAGTTATGAACGCTGGCGCAGCCTGCTTGACCGCCCCGCATTTTTACAGTTTTACGCAGAGGCTACGCCGATCGATGCCATCGAAACGAACCGCATCGGTTCGCGCCCCGCTCGCCGTACCGGAAGGCGCAGCCTTGCCGACCTGCGGGCCATCCCCTGGGTGTTCAGCTGGAGCCAGTCTCGCTTTCATCTAACGGGCTGGTTCGGCACCGGTCATGCGCTGGCAGAACTGCGACAGAATTCCCCGCAAGAATGGGATGAGCTTCAACGCCTCTCGGTTGAAGCGAACGCAGCAGGAGCGGATCGAGCAAAGGCCAGTCCGTTTCTTATCGCCCTCTGGAGCAACATCGAGAACAGCATCGCCTGGGCCGATCCGTCTATTATGGAGTTATACAGCTCCCTCGTCAGAGATACAGACGTTCGAAGCGACGTTCTGCCCCTGATACTTGCCGAATATGAATCGACGATGAAAGAACTCCAGCTGCTCAGAGGCGATCTCTTTCCGCGAAGAAAAGGCCTGCATGCTACGCTTCAATCCCGCAGTGCGGCATTGCACGAACTGCACCGCCATCAGGTTACACTGCTTCGCGATTGGAGAGAGACGGACCGCTCGAACAAAGATATTGAGCAGGTTCTGTTGCTCAGCCTGAGCGCTATCGCCGCCGGTCTCAAGGCGACAGGTTAGTCGAAGGTCCTCGATCGAGCCTCCGGTCCGCTATCCTCCCGATACGGAAAGCAGGTAGAGCGAAACAAGCGAGGTCACAACGGCAATGCCCTTCCGCCAGGTAAGCTGTTCCCATTTCAGAGCTACCGACAGCAGCAGAGCGAAGACAAAGCTCAGGTTTGCGACCGGAACGACCACGCTGGCCTCGCCGAGTTCCACCGCCTGCAAGAGAAGGTTTACGATTAAGAATACGAGAACCCCAGAAAACAGTGCGTAGAAAAGCAGCGTGCGATCGAGCGGCTGACGATCTCTGAAAGATGGAGCGGTCAGATACCGAATCAGAGCGTAGAGAAGCCCTCCGACGATCCATGAGACGGCCGTAATCAAAAGCATGGTGTCCTTTGCAGCGCCATGCAACAGAGCAAACTTTGAGACGACGACATACAGGGCGCGCAGAACGGAAGCCACAACCGCCAGCCCGAAGAAGAAACGAAAATTCGTGTATAGATCGCCGGCATGCCCGCTCCGCCTGTAAAGCAGAAGCACGGCCGCCAATCCGGCCAGCACGCCCGAGGCCTTGAAGAAGTCCAGAGCCTCGGCCAGGAAGGCCACGGAGAGGATAACGACCACAACCGTGTTCAATCGATAGATCATCGAACCAAGCCCGACGTCAATATGAGTGAGGCTTTCGAGAAGCAGGATGTTTGATGCAGCAAGCAAAAGGCCGCAGATCAATCCAAACACAAGCGAAGGCGTGCTCCAATCGAAGACCTGCCCCTGAATAGAAGATAGGGTTAACTGCAAGATCGTCCATACCATGCCGATTCCTGCAAGATACAGACCTCGCGAACGAGATCGTGTAGAAAACCTTTTAAAAACGACGTCGTTCAGTCCGGCGCAGATCAGGCTTCCCAGAGCGAAGAGTAACGCTGATGAAATCATCTCACCTCGCCACATACATCCCGTAGCCGTAATAGGCGCCAGAGGTTTCGTACATAAGGATCTCTTCTTCGTCGTCCGCCACAACCGATATCGGCGATCTTTAATCTGCGCGAGCGATCCAGGCCGGCCAGCGAAAGGGCTCGCATCGTTTCGGTATCGTTACCGGGGCCCTGTCTGTGATTCGGCCGGTGTTCATCGACGAGCAGTTGCAATGTATCCATATCGTAAGACTCCTGTTCGCTCAAGAAGCGGCTTCAGGTCAGATTCTGATGAGCATCGTTATCGAGCTATCAGTCAGGCGATAAACCGAGAGCATACCAGTACGGATCGAAGGCCGCTTCAGCCAGGTCTATACTCAAAATGAGAAAGCGATCGTAATCCTGCGTCGTATGAGCAGAATCGAGCGCTTCATAATATTCCAGTCTTCTTTCCATCGGAACGATCAACGGCGGAAATCCGTTCTTCATAAGTTCAAGGTTCATCAGCAATCGGGCCGTTCTACCGTTTCCATCGATAAAGGGGTGGATGCCCACGAAATCGACATGAAGCCTTGCGGCTCTCTGCACAGGATGCATGGCTGTAGCGGAGTCGTACCAGTTCATGAGCTCTTCCATAGACCTCTGCACGTGAAGGGCATCGGGTGGCCGATGAACGGCGCCAGCAATCGTAACGTTAACTTTGCGATACTCACCTGCATGCTCATCGTCGATATTCTTGAGTATCAATCGATGAATAGACCGAATCAAACATTCCGATAAAGGCTCGCGATTCTGGACGACATCCTCGATAAAGAGAATGGCCTCACGATGGTTCATGACCTCAAAGTGTTCCCGGATCGTCTTCCCTCCTATCGTGATCCCCTCCAGAGCAACGCGCGTCTCTTTCAACGTCAACGTATTCCCTTCGATGGCATTGGAATGATAAGTCCAGCGGAGGACCAGATCTTCATGCAGGTTCCGCGCCACCTCGGGCGATAGAGGACGAACGGCATCAAGCTGCCGTTTCAAACGGTCCAGTTTTGCGAAGGTCTGCACGGCCATCTCTCTGATATCTCTATAACGAGGTAACATGTAGAAAGATAATCCGATCAAACGGGTGTCAAATGATGTTTGCCCGGCGATAGAGTTCAGTCAGCGTTTCGGGCTCGACGAGGGAAAGCGGCGTAAGATCCTATACTTTCAAGTATTTTTTTCTGCCTGAAAGCAGATGAAGAAAGGCCGCAACAGGCAGAAGGAGCGAACGGATGGGAATTCGACTGGATGAAAAACTTGAGCCTATCTACAGGGAGGTGCTCTCGCGAAACCCCGGCGAGTCGGAGTTCCATCAGGCCGTACACGAGGTGCTTGAAACGCTCGGGCCGGTGCTCGTAAAGCATCCGGAGTTTGCCGACCGAAAGCTCATCCAGCGCATTTGCGAGCCCGAGCGACAGATCATCTTTCGTGTGCCCTGGCGCGACGATAAAGGCGAGATTCATATTAATCGCGCCTTTCGCGTCGAATTCAACAGCGCCCTCGGCCCCTATAAAGGCGGCATGCGATTTCACCCCTCCGTTTATCTCGGCATCATCAAATTCCTGGGCTTCGAGCAGATCTTCAAGAACGCCCTGACAGGCCTTCCTATCGGAGGTGGAAAAGGCGGCAGCGACTTTGATCCGAAGGGAAAATCGAACGAAGAGATTGAGCGATTCTGCCAGAGCCTCATGCTTGAGCTCTATCGCCATCTCGGCGAACACACCGACGTCCCGGCCGGAGACATCGGCGTCGGCGCTCGCGAGATCGGGTATCTTTTCGGACAGTACAAGCGTATTACGAATCGCTACGAATCGGGCGTTTTTACGGGAAAAGGGTTAGCCTGGGGCGGAAGCCGTGCCAGAACCGAGGCCACCGGTTACGGCACGGTCTTCTTCATGCGCGAGATGCTCAAGATGCGCAAGAACGGCGGCATAGAAGGTAAGCGTGTCGTCGTCTCGGGCGCCGGCAATGTGGCCATCTATGCCATCGAAAAGGCCCATGAGCTCGGAGCGAAGGTCATCGCCTGCTCTGACTCGGGCGGATTTGTCGTCGACGAACAGGGAATCAACCTTGAAACGCTGAAGCAGATCAAAGAAGTCGAGCGCCGTCGCATCAGCGCCTATGCCGACATTCACAAGCATGCCCGCTACATAGAGGGAAGTTCCATCTGGACCGTGCCCTGTGACATAGCCCTGCCCTGCGCCACGCAGAACGAGTTAACAGGAAAGGATGCGAGCATCCTGATTAAAAACGGCTGCATCGCCGTCGCCGAAGGGGCGAATATGCCCACGACTCCTGAAGGCGCTCAGTTATTCCAGGAAGCCGGCGTCGCCTTCGGCCCCGGCAAGGCGGCTAACGCTGGCGGCGTTTCCACATCGGCTCTTGAAATGCAACAGAACGCCAGCCGCGACTCCTGGTCTTTTGAATACACCGAAAAGCGGCTTGAAGAGATCATGGTCGACATCCACCGCACCTGCTACGAAACGGCCGCCGAATTCGGAGCAGAAGGCAACTACATCCTCGGAGCGAACATCGCCGGATTCATCAGAGTGGCAAAGGCCATGGATGCGATGGGATTGATCTGACGAGCGATTAGAGGGTCAGTCAGTTTGAAACGGCTCCGTAAAGCGGGGCCTTTTTTTTATGGAGGAGTTGATCTGCGAGAGGCGGGGGAGCGAGAGCGTCCTGCTTCGACGGGAATCGATCGGGTCACGGTCGGGCGTAAAGCGACATAACGTGCGGTATTGAAGCCTGGCTGCGTTAGTCGATGGCAACGGTCGCCGACATAAAAACCAGAAGCGCCCAGCCACTCCTACTCCGCTACACAGGCAAGCGAGCAGGCTGCATTCAGCGCAAGCAGATTCATGAAGAGGCACTTTCGATTACGGAGAGGGCTCTAGCAAGCGCCTGCAACCCATTCCCTCTGCGCTATCCCGTCCGAACCGGGCCTGGCGCTCAACCCGACAACAAAGGCGCCACCCGCACGGTGAGGATGGGATGGCGCAGATTCTGGAGACGGCGGGAGTCGAACCCGCGTCCTACCGTGCGACCCGAGGGCCCCTACATGCTTAGTCGCTGCTGGTTACGATCGGGGCAAGCGCAGCGACGGCCAACCACAATCGTTCCGGGCGGGTTATACAAAAGTTACAGCCGTCCGGGCCCGCAACCTTCGCCTTCTCTGAGGTGGCGCTCTGTTCCGGCCCGAGAAGGAAAGCCGGGCAGAGCGTCTTGCTACCTATTAAGCAGCGAGAGCAAACTCTTCGTTTGCACGTAAAGGGTGAGGTTTTTAGAAGCTCCTCAACTTCGCATGCGACCAACGACCCGATTCACGGCAGTCGAAACCAGATCGTCCCCGATTTCTTCTGCAAGGTCATAGGCCTTTCCGCAATGATGCGGAAAGGCCACCACCTATAGAAGGAACAGGAAGCTCCGACGTCAAGCGGAATTCAGTTGACATGAGGCGGATCTACAGTCCGGGTTTCCATTATGACAAAAACCCGTCGCAACTGGCTCCTTATGCTTGCCGCCCTGCTCCTGCTTTCTGCATCTCTTTACGGCATATTCATTATCAACTCCCCTGAGGGCAGGCCCGGCGCCTATACGATCGATCTGGCCGGCATGCGCGAAATGGCGAAATCCGACGATCTGCCTTCTGAGATCGAGGGTCTTGCCATCGGCGAAGGCGCATTCCCTGCCGCCGCCATTCGTGCAGGATGGTCTTTGCTCAAGAAGCATCCGATGGTTTTCGCCACCTATCGCTTGAAATACGACGACCGCTCCGTCATCATCGATACGGCCCACGATCGTTCGCTGCACGAAAAGATGTTTCCGGGCAATCCGTTCTACGACGATCGCTATGAACAGATGCAAAAGGTGATGCTTGACTCGGTCGACCGCAACGGCGCCATCGTACTAACGCACGAACATCCGGATCATATCGGAGGCATCGCTCGCTCCGCCTCGATCATGGAGCTGGCGCGGATCGCGAAGATCACCGTCGAACAATTGAACGGTCCGTCGTTGCCCGAGTCCGGATTCCCCGAAGAGGCGAAGCCGCTTTTCACTCCGTATGCCTATGAAGGCATCGCCTCGCCGGCTCCCGGTGTCGTCGTCGCAAAGGCGCCGGGGCATTCGCCCGGAAGCCAGCTCGTATACGTTATTCTACGAGACGGACGTGAGTTTTTATTTGTGGGTGATATCGCATGGGATCGCGCCAATATCGAAACCGGCATCGGTCGCCCGCTGCTCGTCAGTCTCTTCTTCTTACATGAAGATCGCCAGGCTGTCGCCGATCAGCTGCTTGCGATCAGGGAATTGCAGAAGACCGAACCTGGCTTGCATATCGTCGTAGCGCACGACGCCGCCCAGTTTGAAGATCTGAAGCTCAGGAAGGTACTGGCGGATGGATTCGCTCAGTAGCGCCGCTCATTTCTGAAACTGCATTCTCTCACCGGCACGACGCACCGAACCGAACCTCCATTGTTCGCCGTCCTTCTCGTATCTGATGCGTATCGCGCCTTCGATACGCTCGTTGCTTTTCGGGGCGTCATCAAAGACGACGTTAACCACAATCTCTCGCGCTGTGTCGTCGCCGTCCACGGTCTGCACGGCAAATTCCTTGATCTCACGGGCAAAGATCGTCCAGGCCACATCAAGCTGTCGGCCTTCGCCTTCTTCAGGGCCATAGGCGAATATGGTCTTACCCGTCAGATCGTCTTTGATACGCTCTTCGGTGATCTCTGTGCCGAGTAGCTCAGCGTTCCGCCTGCGTATCTGCTCGGCTGGATCTACCGGCGTCGATTCTTCTACCTGTCGTGTGCTCTTCTCTTCACGAACCTGTGTTGCACAGGAAGACGTTAGCACCGACACCGCAGCGATCACGCCTGTAAATATAACTCGCTCTAATTGCTTCATTTATTCTCTCCTTTGATCATACGATGCATATAAAAGCATGGCTCACCACCAGATCGGTCGACCGTCGGAGCCTTCTGTCGGTTTGCCCGGCTGGCTCTCCTGTCCTTCCTCTTCTCTGCCCTGTTGCTGCCTGCTCTGACGGAACTCTCCGCGGTTCTGCCCTTTCAGCTGTTCCAGGCGGGCGGTCACTTCATCGGCGGGCTTTACAGATCCTCTGACGCCAGGATTCTTCTGTGGTTCTTCGTTTTTGTTTCTGTTCTCGTTCTTCTCGGATTGATGCTCCGGTTCTTGTTCAGACTCGGGCTTTTTCTCCGGATTCTTTTCAGGCGGATTCTTCTTTGATGAGTTGGGGTCCTGATCTTTCCCTGAATTGTCCTTATCGTCCTGTGATTTCGGATCTTTCTCAGGCGGCGGGCATTTCTTCTGCATGGCTTCGATCTTCTGACGCTGTTCCGTTAACAAATCGAGCGAATCCATAGCCCGGGATTCTACGTCAGGCTCATGAAGCAGATGCCGTTCATAAAAACGTCGGATGGCTCCGCGATCTTTCGAAAGAGAGACGGCCGTCTCGAATCGCTGCGAAGAAACGTCCAGTAGCTCTTTCGCTCGATCAAGCCGGCACTCTTCGGCCTCATGAAGAGCCCAGAGAACGAGCAGGCGACCGTCTTCATAGTGAACGGCAGGACGATCGAACTGCACACGGATCGACGCCTCAAAAAGATCATGCGCTGCGGCATAGTCTTTCTCGTCGCCGGAAAGTGAGCCGAGGTTAGCCGATGCCGTTCCCGCACCGGAGCTGTAAAGTCTTGCTCGCTCGTACTGCTCTCTGGCCTGCGCTGCGTCGATCTTTTCGAGAAGGATGCCCTTTTCATTATACATATGCGACGTCCATCGATCGCATTGAAGCAGAGATGAAAGCATAAAAGGCAGAAGAAGAAAGGCCATCCGACGTTCTCGCAGAATCGAAAGGCCAATCGAATCGATCACAAGCAGAAGCGCAAAAAATCCCATTATGTACGGAGTGAGATCTTTGCGTGCCTCGGGGTCGGCGATGCCCGCCTCCCCGGCCTTCGCCGCAAGGCCTCTCACGACAGGGGCAACGGTTTCATCGATCGCGACGATACTTTCGACGGCAGCAAAGCGAGCGTCGGTGGCGTCGGCAATGCGCTCGTAGTGTTCGTCCTGCCGAGCCGTCTCTGCCGTACCGAGAGGCTTGATGCGCTCGCCGGGATTGCGAATGAGCTCGGCGGTGTCATAGAGCGTGATCGTCGTCGGCACGTCATGCCCGACCGTGATCGCATGCACGGCAATGCCGGCCGCCTCAAGCGCATCAAGGTCTTCGTCGTATTGATCCTCGTAGCCTGGCGGGATCTCACCGTCGCCGATTAACACGGCCTGAAAGGTCTCACCTGGGGCGGCATAGGCGGCCTGCGATCGGATCGCCGCAAGCACAGCGGAGAGGCTTGATCCGGTGTTTGCATAGGATGTCGTTCCAAGCGAATCCAGCACCGAAAGAACGGCCTCTCGATCATCAGAAGGGGGGCTGTGAACGACGACGGTTCCCGCGAAAGAATAAAGACCGGTGCGAAGATTCAATCCCGCCTCTGAGGATTTGAAGATTATATGCCGGGCGATGTCCTTCGCTATCTCAAGCCTTGAAACGGAGTTGCCGTCTCGCGTGATGTCGCGAGCCTGCATGCTTAACGACGCATCAATGAAGATGAGCACACGGCCGCTGGCCTTCGAAACGGCGCCTTCGCCCTGACTGTAAGGAGAGGCGACGGCAACGATCACAAGAAGCGACATCAAAAAATACCAGACGAACAGAAGTGCATGGCTGCGGCGATTCAGCACGGTTAATCCGGCACGACGCTCAGGCGCACTGTGCGCCTCTATAAAGAGTAGAGAACATCGACTGCGCCAGTACAGGTACAGGATAACGACGACCGAGGGCACGATCAGAAAAAACGCTATAGGATGAGCGAAGCCGATCACAGCGGCGGCCTCCGCACAAAGTGAATCAGATAGATCTGCCTGACAAGAAAAAGAAGAAGAGCTACAAGGGCGGCCATCCATGCATCAGATCTACGGGTGCGGATTTCACGCACATCAAGCGGAGTTCGGCTTAGAGAACCGATCTCTTTCAGGATCGATCTCAATGCATCCTCGTCCTTTGCTCTGTAATATCGTCCTCTGCCCAGTTCGGTCAGTTCGCGAAGGCTTGTATCGTCGAGAGAGGTATAAAGCTGCTTGTTCTCGACCGTAATAAAGGGCTGACCGTCGATAAAGACCGGAGCCTTCTCGTCACCGGCCATGCCGACGACATACAGGTTAACGTCACGCTCTCTCAAATACGGGATCACCTTCTTCGGGTCAATCCCGCGATCGTTCTCGCCGTCCGTTACGAGAACAAGGGCCTGATCCCGACCATAGATGCGACGGCGTTCCAGCATATCGACGGTCATGAGAAGAGCGTCGCCGATGGCCGTGCCTCCGCTTCGCGAGTGATCGATCATATAATAAGAAATGCCCGAAAGCAGCTCTCGAACGGCCTTGCGATCCGTCGTCAGCGGAGCCTGCGTGAAAACCTCGCCGGCGAAAAGGATCACGCCAATGCGATCCGAACCGCTGCGCTCCACAAAATCGGCGGCCAGCTTCTTGAGAGAATCAAGCCGTGTCGGCTTGAAATCGGCGGCCATCATGCTGGCCGAGATATCAAGCACAAGGGCTACATCGATGCCTTCTTCTGATATGGATTGCAGCCGTCCCTCTTTTCCTGGAGAGGCGACGGCGATTAAAACCGCAAGCATGAGTATGGTCTCGATCAATAAAAGTCCGATGACATTCAGAGGTAGAGAGCGGATTCTATGCTGCACGCTGGCAAGCGGAGCGGCTCCCTTTTTGAGATAGTAATAGCGAAGAAAGGCGAATACAGGCAGCAGCAGTACAAGCCACAGAGCAGCAGGATGGGCAAACTGAGTCGACAGATGCTCTGCGGCAAAGGCGCTTAACGTTTCCATCATACAAGCCTGCCTGTGACGTTACGTAAAAGACGGCGTAGAATGCCTTCTCTGCCAATAAGCTTCGTCGCCTTCTCGGCGCTCTGTCGGTAATCCTTCTCCGTGGGGATGCGACGATCGAAGCGAACGCCGTCAACCTGCTCGAAAAACTGAGTCGTCGGTTCTTCAGGCGGAATCGCTTTGCGAATCTCAACCGATACGGAGCTGATAAACGGAAAGGATGTCGTGCGCGTCAGATGCCGGCGCATCACCTCTGACAGGCGATGCAACGACAGGCGGTAATCCTTGCTCAGGCTTGCATCGGCGTCGATCTCGCGCAGACGCTCTCGCACGTCTTGCGGCGAAGCAACGACGGCAGGCGACGTCTGCCGTCTATTACGCAGATAATAGAGCAGTATCCACAAGGCGATCACGGCCAGCATGAAAAGAAAAGCGGCCGTTAGGATCATCAACGTGAGCGGCGGCAGGATATGCAGCGGCTCCAACCCTTCGTTCATACGAGAGACCTCTTGCGATGCAAGAACGCCCCCAGTGCCGGGCCGACGGCATCGGACGTCGAAATAGAATGAACAAGGATACGATACTTCGTCGCCCCCTCCTCCAGAACGGAGCGAGTTGCGGCGAGCGTATGCTCTTTCATCAGAGAGGGTTTCATCATCGCACGTCTTCCGCCCTCCGGCGCGAAAACGGGCAAAAGCAGATCGGGGTCGGCCTTCATCGTATCGCCGAATTCGATCGGATCATAGATATGCAGCAACGACACATCATGGCGGCGGCGCACAAAGCGCAGATCGTCGGGAACGTCATGATCGATGAAATCCGAAATGAGAAAGATGACAAAGCGGCGTCCGCGCAGTGCTTCAATAGCGTGAATGGCGACGCGCGGATCGGTACTGCCCGACGGCTCGGTAACGGTGCTGTACTGTACAAGGTCAGAAAGCAGGCGATGCAGCTGCGCCTTGCCGGGTCGGGGCGGATGAATGCGATGGACCGAATCCGAGAAGAGCAGATAGCCCAGTCGATCGCGCTGCTTCACGGCCGAAAGGGCAAGCGTCGCGGCGACCTCTATGGCCGTTTCAATCTTGTTTCGCGTCTGGTAGCCCGTGTACATACTGGGCGAGACGTCGATCGCGAGAAATATCTCGCGCTCCCGCTCTTCGTGAAAGGTGCGCACAAAAGGCTCACCCAGCCGGGCCGTCATATTCCAGTCGATATGACGCACCGGGTCGCCCGCTAAATACTTGCGCGCCTCGCGAAAGCTCAGGCCCGACCCGGTATACGTCGTCGCATAGTTACCCGGAAGGAATCCCGTTACGTTCTTGCGCGAACGGAACTCCAGCTCACGTATCTCGCGAAGCAGTCGTTCGGTATCGCCTCTTATCATGAAACGGGGACCGCTCCAAGTATCTTTGAGATAAGATCGTCGGTCTTTACGCCTTCGGCCTCGGCATGATAGCTGCGTATAATGCGATGTCGCAGAACGTTATGCGCCACAGTCTTGACGTCGTCGGGCAGAACGCTGGCCCGCCCGGCGATGACGGCCCTCGCCCTTGCCGCCAGTACGAGCCCGATCGAGGCTCGCGGAGAGGCCCCGTATTCGATGAACGGAGCAAGAGGCAGTCCGAAGCTTTCAGGGTTTCGCGTAGCCTTAACAAGTGCCGTCGCGTACGTTGCAATGCGATCCTCGACGAAGACGTCGCGCACAAGCTCCTGCATCTCTTTCAGCTCGGCGAGAGTTAGCACCTGCTCAATGTCGGGTAACTGCGTCTCTTCGATCACCATACGCACGATCTCTTCTTCTTCATGCGGCTCGGGATACGGAACGACCACTTTTAGAAGAAAGCGGTCAAGCTGCGCCTCGGGAAGCGGATACGTTCCCTCCTGCTCTACCGGATTCTGCGTGGCAAAGACGAGAAAAGGCTCGGGAAGATTATGGCTCTGATTGCCGATCGTTACCTGCCTCTCCTGCATCGCCTCAAGCAGAGCGGATTGGACTTTCGCCGGCGCTCTGTTAATCTCGTCGGCAAGAAGAAAGCCTGCGAAGATCGGGCCGAGCACGATCTCGAAGTTTGCCTTCTGTTGATTGTAGATGCGCGTGCCGAGAATATCGCCCGGCATCAGATCAGGAGTGAACTGGATGCGACGAAACGACGTCTTGCAGGCGCGGGCAAGAAGATTCACCGCTCTTGTTTTCGCGAGACCAGGAACTCCTTCAATGAGGATGTGCCCGCCTGCAAGCACGCCTGTGAGCAGGCCGTCGATCAGATCTTCCTGACCGACGATGCCGCGGTGAACCTCTTTTTTTAAGAGTTGAAGCTTCTCTGCAACCTTTTCGATTTCTGAGTCAGTACTGCGTTTCTTTGCCACGCTGAACGTATCGCATCGGTCTGCGAAAAACGCAAGGCTTTCTTCGAGCGCGATTTTTCCTGACCGAATTCTGCAAACAGAAGTCTACGAAAAATTCGCACACGGCCCGTCGCCTGTGATTACTGCCCGGAGAGCAGGATCGATCGCAGCTGATCGAGAAGGCGCGATCCGCCGTTCACGTTGATCTCGCTGACCTTTTCTGTCAGGCGTTCCATGTATTCGAGCTCTTTCAGGCGAAAGAGAAGCGGATTCTCTTCCATTAGCTTCGCCGTATTCAGCAGATTCCGCGTCGACGCCGTCTCTTCGCGACGCGTGATGACGTTCGCCTGCGCCCGCTTCTCGGCGATCAGCACCTGATTCATGATGTCGCGAATCTCACCGGGCAGAATGACATCTTTGACTCCGGCCTGGCTCGATTCGAGGCCAAGCGATACAAGCTCGGGTTTTACACGATCGAGGACAAACGGACCGATCTCTTCTTTCTTCTGCAAAATCTCGTCAAGCGTAAGATTGCCCACATACTCGCGAAGGGCGAGCTGGAACAGGATATAAAGCTGCGTCTGCAGATCCTTCACCTCGGTTAACACACGCATCTCGTCGACGACGCGATACTGAAAGACGAAGTTGATGCGAAGCGTCACACGATCCTTCGTCAGAAGCTCCTGCGACGGGATCTCCACATGTTGAATCCTCATATCGACCTTCGTCACATCGACGGAAAGGGCGCTTTTCCAGAAAACAAAGTCTCCAGGGCCGAGAATCTCGACGAATTTACGGTCGATGAAAAGGGCGGCCTTTTCAAAAGGCTGGACCGAGAAAACCTGAATCTGCTCGAGTACGGCCGGTACGCGAAGGGCATGTCGATCGAGATCGTCGGGAAGACGCGGATGACTGCGATCAAATACGCGAAAGCTTCGCTGCCTCACGCCCTTCCAATACGCATGTCTGCCGGGAAGAAGCACACCTTTGCAGACTCCGTCTTCGAAAACAAGGGCGATCTCGCTCTGCCTGACTTCGACGATGTCAAGTTGCGCGGCAAGAGCGGCGTCTTCAAGAAAGATGGATAACTCCCCTGGCGGAATAAAGATCTGCGACGCGTCAAATAGACGCAGATCGGCGCCGGGCATCAAAAAGTACGTTCCGGGCATCAGGAACTTCTCGTAGTCGCCCTCTTTGAATAATAGTCCGCGACGATCGCGGGGGATGCGAGTTTGTAGTGGCATATTTACTCCTGTATGATTTCGATTTCGCTTCGACGGAGCGACGAGAGAATCCGACCTCCTCCCCACACATGACGGAGAACGACGTTAGCCGTCGGGCCTGCTCCGCCCGGCCGACAGATGCACGGACCTCGGTCTGCACATCACATCGACCTTCCTGAGCAGGATGGACGGCATCGGCCGCACTGCGGGTCCTGTGCCGGGCGCCTCTTCCGTAGATTCGGCCGAAGGCCGGATTCCTCCGAATCCTTTTGCGAAGGGATCAGCTTCTCCTTTGAGCAGCCTGTCGCTCTACCCGCTGAGCTACCCGTCTTTCGACGGAGCAGGATTCGAACCTGCGGCCTACAGGTTAGGTTGGGTGAGAGTCTGAATTATTCCATCAACGAAATACGCGAAGGCAGCGCCAGGCGCATCGTCGTGCCGCTTGAAACACGGACTCCCGGAGGATGTGTAAGCTGCCTGCCGGGGTCTGGCAAGTATTTTTTGCTGCTGACTGCAATCTCTTCAGGCCATACGAGCGCTTTATATTTCGCCGCTCAGATACTGCCTGCGCCGGCCATCGGAGTATTTTTCAATCGCATAACGCAGCATCGTTCTCGGCATGCGTGCGTAACGAGTCTGTAAGAATTCCTCGGCGACTCTCTGATTTCGATTCCCGATCTCACGCAGCATCCATCCGACCGCTTTATGGATCAGATCCTCTTTATCATGCAAAAGAAGATCAGAAAGACGCAGCGTGTCATCAAAATCATTCCTGCGAATAAAATGAAACGTAGCCATGATGGAGATGCGACGTTCCCAGAGCGATCGAGACTTTGCAAGCGTGTAAAGCGGTTTACGACTTTTTTCAAAAAGATAGGCGCCGACGATATGTTCGGCTGAAGAATCGACAAGATCCCAGTTATTGATATGGTCGGTACTCTTCAAATAGAGATCATAGATCTTCTTCTGCAAAGCAGCATCGCCCTTCTTATAAAGATGCACAAGCATGAAGAGGGCGCAGAGTCGATCCTCGTGGTACTGCGATTCAAGCAGTTTGATGACATCGGCAACCGCGGCATGCCTGAACTCCTTCGCCACGGCGCGTATCTGCGGAACGCGAATACCGCGAAAGCGATCCCCCTCACCGTATTCGCCCGGGCCAGTCTTAAAGAACCTCTGTGAATGCCGGGCGATGGCCGGATCGCCCAGTGAGATCAGTCGGCTTTGAATATCTGTCACGGCCACAGACAACGCAATCGCTCTTTGCGATCAACGCATTTTCGACGGATTACTTGCATCCCCCTGACTTACCATCCTCGGCGATGAAGCAGGTTTTGCCGGCATCGCATTTCTGCGTTTCCTGCCATTTATAGTTTGAATACGAAGAGCAGAACATCACGCTGTTGTTCTCGCATTTCATCTTCGCATCCATCGCCGAGATCCCCTGACACCCTTCGTCGGACGTCGCCTTTGAATCGCCACCTTTACCGCATGCCACAAGAGAGAGCACGCTGAACACAAAAAGCACTGTAATCTTTTTCATGAGACACAGGAAGTCGGTCTGAAAAAATAGCAATACTTTTTCTTGCGCAAAAAGTCGGGACGCTTTTCTCGTCTCGCCCTGAGCGGCTGAAAGAGCCCGTCTTGAATGATCTGCGCGCAGTGGACGCCGTCATATTTTCACTTGACGAGCGTCATTCATACGCTTTGCTATTGCATAAAAAAAGAGGTGTTCATGCAGACTCAAGCAAATCCGTATCAGGATGCGATCATGGAGACGATGCGCCAGCGCATTCGCTCCCTCTTTCTTCTCGAACAGGAACGCAGCGAAAAGCTCGTCGTTTATATCAGGCTCGGCATCATGGCGCTCTATGCAGTCGGCGGCCTCGGAGTGCGCAAAGAGATCCCCGCTCATTCGCTTCAGGCGATTCTGATCGCCGCAAGTATCGGAACGGCTCTTAGCTTCGTCGTCTTCTTCTTATTGAAGAAGGGGCTTTTCACCGAGAAGCTCAAATACTATACGACGACGGCCGACATCGTGATCTTTCTCACGACGCTGTGGCAGTTCGGCACCTTTCGCACATTCAAGTCCGAGGCCTTCCTGGTGCTTTTTCTGTGGATCGCCATCGCCGCCATGCGCTTCTCTGTAAAGCTGACGATCTACGCCGGAACGCTTGCCTCGCTCGGTTATATGCTGCTCATCGTTCTTGCGCTGTCGCTTGGAACGATTCAGACCGGAACGGTGACAGAGCATTTCACTTCAGAGAAGGTCAGCCTCGGTAACCTCGGTCTTCGCGTTCTCTTCGTTACGGCGCTCTTTGTCGTCTCGGCCTATATCGCGAAAATCTATGAAGGACTGATCCTTCGCGCGGCCGAGAGGGAGATCGCCGCCGAACGCGAAGTCCAGGAAAAAGAAAAAGTAAAGGATACGTTCTCGCGCTATGTGACGCATCAGGTTGCCGAAAAGATCTTGCAGGAAGGCATCTCGATGAGCGGAGAGCGTCGTCGCGCCACCGTACTCTTCTGCGATATTCGCAATTTCACGCGCATGAGCGAGCACATGGAGCCTGAAGAGGTCGTCTCTTTCCTGAACGAATATCTGACCGCCATGGTCGACGTTATCTTTGAATATGGCGGCACGCTCGACAAGTTCGTCGGCGATGAGATCATGGCCGTCTTCGGCGCTCCCGTATCGACGGGCCGCGATGAAGAGAATGCGGTGCTCGCCGCACTGCGCATGAAAGAACAGCTTCGCGAACTGAACGAGCGCAGACAGAAGCAGGGTCACGCTGCGATTCAATTCGGCATCGGCATTCACACGGGAGAGGTCGTCGCCGGCAACATCGGTTCAGACAAACGCATGGAATATACCGTCATCGGTCAGGCGGTTAACATCGCCTCGCGCATCGAGGCGTTGAACAAGCATCTGTCGACCGACATCCTGATCACGCAGGAGACCTTCGACGCCGTATCTTCTATGATACGGGCGGAAAAGCAGCCTCCGGTTCAGGTAAAAGGTGTCGAAAAACCGATCCAGACCTATCTCGTCAGAGATCTTGCCAAAGCGGGATGATGAATTATCCGTCGGAATTCTCGACCGGCTGCACTTCAGAGATCAGCGTATCGTCGTAGTGCGTGCCTTTGTAAACATCAAGGATTTCGATGACAAGAAGCCGCGCCCATATCAGATGCTCCGGCACTCCGGTAGCCGGCGCATCTGGAAGGGCGATGGTCTGCCAGCCGTTTGTGTCAGCCAGATCGACTTCCGTCGATGCCAGGTATTTGAGGCCGGAATATGCCATGCCCATCTGCGTCGCCCCGCCGCCATACGCCTGGAGAATCGTTAGCCGCACGCGCTTCGGGCGATTGTTTCTCTTGAAAAGCTCGGTTGTCTTGCCGAACCCGATCCAGATGCGCGCCTGTTTTGCTGTGCCGATCGGAACCATAAGCAGCTCGCCGATGCCGGCCCCTGGCACTCCTTCAGACCAGGCCGTCTTTGTATCGTTATCCTGCGCCCTGTAGGCCGAGTACATGCAGGTCCAGGCATCATAGCGCTCCGTCCCCACAAGAGGATCTTCGCGCTCCGCCTTTGTGAGAACGGGAGCCGCTCCTTCGGCTTTCAGATAGGAGGACGAAAACATCTCAGCGCCATATAAAAAGGCCCAGTGAAGGGATAAGGACGACGGGCCTCCGGACCGAAGCGACGAAAGCTGCCTTTTCAGTTCGGCATTCTGTTTCGTGCATGCGCTGCCTTCGTAGCCCTGCGCAAGTAATGAAGGGGCATGCAGAACAAAGAGCAGAAGAGAAACGATAAATGCTGAGATTCGATTCATGCCGTAATCTCCTTCGGCGAAGAATTTCTGTCAATGTTAAAATATGCTTTCCCCGGAACAAGAACTGTTACGAGACGGCGCAGGCCCTGTGCCTTCACTCCACCTCGTAACATTCGCCGGCCTGCTTCAAACGAGCGACAGGCACGGCTAACTCGATGCTCTCAGAGGTCTTCACCTGCTTTGCACCTCCATCACCCGGTTCGCTTCGCATTCCTTCGAATCGCAGTTGAAGCTGGATGGAGTCGCCCTGTTCCCTCCACTGTCCGTCCGTAAACTCAAGCATGCCTGTCGCCCCGCTGATTGAGCCCTCGCCGCTTATCCTGCCGCCTTCATCGAGTCGAATCCTGTAGTATTTTGTATCGTGCGGACCGGGCGGAAGACGGCAGATCTTACTGCCCACGACCGAGCCTTCACCAGCGCTGACGATCTCGGCAAAGCCCGGTTGTGATCGCAGCCAGGCAAGATCGGCGTCGTTCAGATTCGCCTGCACCCATGCAGGATTCAAAGCAAGGGCCCTGTTCAACGCCTTGAGGGCCGGTCCTTCTTGCTTCAATAGGGAATAGGCGCAGGCCATATTGAAGTAACCCTTGTAATACTGCGAATCTCGAATCGTGGCATACTCAAAGTGACGGGCCGATTCTTCGTAGTTTCCCGTCTTATGGAATTCCATCGCCTTCGCGTTCAGTTGATCGGCGTTAAGCGAGGCCAGCTCGGCCGGAATCGTCGGTCTTGCCTGCTCCGGATCGGAAGGCTTGCATGCCGTCGTTATGAGAAGGGTCAGCAGCAGGATGGGTCTATAGGGCCATTTCATTTTGTTTTCTCCTTGATGCAGGTGCTATCGAGCGATGCAAATCGTTCTATAGCCGATGTAGCCGGGCCGGGGAACGGACGCTTCCTCTCCATAGTATTGCCGCACTTCTTCTTCCGTTGCCATGCGTTCCGCATACTGCTTGCAGAATTCAACTTCCATCGTTCTGATAACGTCAGAATAATAGGATTGTGTCAGATGCAGGCCGGCATCGGCGATGGCGTATTTGACGCCATTCTTCTCTTCAATGCCTGTCATCTTTGATTTATACTGGATGCCGTGAATCTGCAAACTGTTCGATATCACAAGCGATCGGAATACATCTGATTCACCATACTCCACCATGCAGTCCAACCGCTGCTCATATTCCATAAGCATTACCGGATAGTCGGGCCAAAGCTCACTCTCTCCTCGATAGGCGGCGAATATCGGTTTCCATTTCTCGATGTCATCGGCAAGCGCCGCGTTCAACCTTCTGAGTCCTTCGCCCGTCTGGAGCGTCAGACCCTGGCTGACCGTATGAAGCGTTCCATCACCGAGAGAGACGGTTATCTGCATGTCAGGCTTCTTCTCCATGATGAGAGGCGTCGTTTCGGGATCGGTGATAAGCATTCGAAGCCTTGGTTCGTAGGGCAAGGCTTGCCCGGACCGGAGATCCGATTCGCACGCATTCTTTGCTTTCAGGTAGTTATCAACGAGATAGTTCTTTCCTGACGCATTGAAATAGCGGTGAAGCGGATCGTTGAAAATGGCGGACGGATCAGCATCTCGCTTTTCGCGAATCTGCGCAATCAGTTCGTCATATGGAATCAAAGACTCTTCAGAAATCCAGCCGTTGTAAAAAAACCAGGATCGGTCCGTCTGGATTCGATACGCGGCCTGCAGGATCATGCCGCCGGGCAGCTTTCGAACGATTCTGTTTCCGCCGATCTCTTCATAAACAGCCGCACCATCCGGGCGCACAACAAGCTTTTTATCGATCTTTTCAAGCCTTTCAATCGTGTCCGGATGAAAGACCCGGTTCTCAGCAAGTCGATCTGCGACCTGTAAACAATCGCGAAGATGAACGCTAACCTGTCTGCCTGGAGCCATATTGAACTGGCCATCCCTCGTCAGGGCGTAAGCGGCGCCGCCATCCTCCAGAAGCCATGTCATGCCTCCATCCTTAAATCCAATGTATGCACCGCCGTTCATAAGATCCTGACCGCTGTCATAACTCAGAATGGGCGAGGAAAACAGGCGAGAGAGCGTAACGATGGTTTTAATATCCATCGAACCGTCCAATGTGCTTCCAGCTACCGTAAACCTCGGACCGAAAAGCGCAGACGATGGCAGCTGCAGCGTGACGCCAGTAATACCTGATGGGCGGCATTCGCTGCTCTTCGAGACGCGAAGCAAACTCCAGCGCTTGATCGTCACCGTCCGACCATCCGTGTCAAAGGTCAGATGCGTTCGAAAATTTGACGTGTCATCCGCGCCCATTAATGGCGGCCACGTATAACGCCTGAGCGGATCGTACGAGGATTCAGAGGCGACATCTTTCAGTGAAAGACCCTCTATCAAGGCATCCTGCAACTCCAGGGTTCTGTGACTCCAGCCGGACCAGAGCGATGCGACGAACAGCAGCACCGATATCGACCATACTGCCACGGGAAGTTTTTTAAGATGGGACGTTTGCCCTGTAGATTGCCGCAAAACCTGGAGTATAGAAAGCAGCATAGCCGTCATAAAGAGCAGCCAGTAGGAAAGGTAGCCGTTCAGAAGGATCCAGACATCGGGCAGGGCCGTATCGACGGCAATGGAGATCACAAGAGCGAACAGTGCTCCGATCAGCACAATAAAGACGCCAAACTGCCCGGAAAGGGAAATTCCGGCGGACATATCCATGCGCATACGGTTAACGGTGCTTACAATGACGACCAGGCTTCCCGTTGCGATAAACGGAAAGGCATAATAAGATACCGGCAGATACAGAGAAAGCAGCGCCGTCAGGAGCAATCCGAACGCAGTAGCTTCGGCGATGCGGGGCGGCTCTTGTTCTTGACGCTTGAAAAAAAAGCCTGGCACGATGCCGAACGGAAAGAGCAGCGGCACGAGATTGATGAGATCGAACGCCCTGATACCCAGCGTGCTCACGTCGACGATGCGGTGAGGCAGTATTCCCGAGAAGGCCTCTTGCAGCTCGATCAGCGAAATACGCATAGGAATAGATAAGAGCATGCCCATCATCAAGTAGGTCCAGGTGAGGCCGTTCCCACCGCGATCCTTAAAGGATCTGAGATTCCTGCCGGCCTCGAAAAGCAGCGCTGAAGCTGTGACGGCAAAGAGTAACGGAAACGGAACGATCAGCGCCGTTAGCGGAAAGGCGACGAGGTTATGCAGCAACGTCAATCCGAGAAGAAGACAGTAGATGACGGCAGGGATCTCGCCGTTGTTCCAACGCCAGAGTAGACCGAGGCCCTCGCCCGCGGCTCTTCGTTTGCGGATAACGTAGCGACCGTACGATGCAAGAAAAAACAATCCCAGGATAATAATACTCGCACGAGACAGGAGCAGCATCATATCGCGTTCTTTCCAACCCACGCCGGTGGAAAGAGAAGCGGCAAAGGCCAGCAGAAAAA
This sequence comes from Leptonema illini DSM 21528, assembly GCF_000243335.1. Taxonomy (NCBI): domain Bacteria; kingdom Pseudomonadati; phylum Spirochaetota; class Leptospiria; order Leptospirales; family Leptospiraceae; genus Leptonema; species Leptonema illini. Next base: position 1,089,657 of record NZ_JH597773.1, read on the forward strand.
GAAGCGGAAACACATAAGCGTGCTTTCCGAATTTCACCAATCCTGCCTTCAGAGCGGACGATAGATTGATCCGTCGTAATAGACAGAGCAGGCCGGATATCAGACCCATAAGCGAGAAGAAGGCCATCACTGGCAATAATTCCGGCAGAAGTAGATCTCTGTGCCACAGAGCTGCCAGCGGCAGCAGAATGAGAAAGCTATGAAATGCAAGATAGGCGCAAAGGGATCCCTTTACTCGATCACGCGACTCTGTTGTATCGTTCATTCTGTTAACTACTCCTCAGAATCAGATTTCCAATCCCACTACCTTTCAGGTTGCCATCGTATTCGGCCTGTCATGTCAATCAGAGCCCATTGGCCTTCCTTTAGCTTTACTCGAGCATAACCGTTCATAAAAGGTCCGGCAGAGCTGAACTGAGCCGGGATTACGACTCTGTCTGTGGAGCAGGACTTGTAGCCGTATAGCGGCTGCATCCCGCCGGTAGACCATTCATATAGATCCTGAGAACAACCCTGCTTTTCAGAGTAATCATTCACGCGGCCCTTCTTCTCCATATGAGCGCTAAATCGAGAATACATATTCCACTTGCAGACCCATGAACCCAGTGTGGGCTCAATGGTCACTTCCGTGCAGGCCGTAAAATGGCCTTCTCTGACGTCTGAAGGGTAATAGAAATCGCCCGATCTTGTCCCGCCAGAGCGTTCCAGAAGGATGTGCCTTTCCCTGATATGATCCCCGGGGGTGTCATCCGGAACGGTAATAACGGCGTAATTTTCGTGAAAGTGCCGTCCGATAATCGCATCGCGGGGCGCCCGGACCATAACTCGTCCTTCGGCGTCGATGTAGCGAATCCCCTCGCGTCTCTCAGCAGCATAGCGACCGCATCCTCTCGTACCGGATTGAATCGGAAAAAGGCCCTCCTGAAAATGCAGCTGTCTGTGGTCGTCAAAGGCCGGCCAGACTCCGGGCAAATCGATAATCCTGCCGTTGCGATGGACGATAAGAATATGCCTGTCACTATCCACTCCCGCGCTTTTTACCAGCACGGCCACGCCATTGTAAAAGCCAGCTGAACGCCACGCGCCTTTGAATTCCAGGTACGTACGACCGTCAGCATCTATAAACCGACTTACCATTCCGTTGTCGGCAAGATAAGCGTCCATCGGGGCCCCTCTATCCGCTCGCAAACCGATGAAGGCAAATCCCTCGCGAAAGGGCATATAAATATTTTCATAACCGATCTGGCTGGAAATGCGATGGTAGGTATTGTCTTCAAATTGAATTCGCGCCTTTCCGTTACGATCCACATAATGAATGGAGCGATGACCGGTGCCATTGAAATCCATGTCCTTGAGTAAGGCCAGGCCGCTCATAGCATCGTAGGAAGAGAGATCCGGAAAAAACGGCGATCGAATGGAGATCGCGGTCTGTATTGCCGCTTCCCTGCGCACGGAGTAAATAACAAGCTTGCCGTTCTGATTTAACCCAAAATGCTCCGGGAATGTGTCCTCACTCGGCGGATAACTACTCGCAAGACCTCCCCCGAAGATCCAGCCAGATCGCCCGTCTGTAAGCTGCACCTCTATCCAGTGTTCATCGAATGGCTGGCCGCGCAGCTCAATCCGGTTTGTGTTTGCAGAAAGGCGGCCTGTAGGCCTCACCTCATTTCCCTCTTTCAGGTGCGTGATGACGGCTGCGCCTGGAGCGGGAAAGCCGCGAACCGCCAGTTGATCGACAATCACATAGAGCCTGGGAGCCAGGCTTTTGTTCGGCAGCTCTGGATAACTTCGGCATGACAGTAGAAAAAGCGAGATCGCTGCAAGCAGAGTTATTGCAGCTCGATGCATCAAGATAGCCTGTAGAGACGTGCTCACCGACCTCACTTCGCCTTCTCCGGCCCCAGAATCTCAAACGACTTATGCGTGTGATTCGCGATATGGACGTCTTTTTTTCGGAAGGAATCAAAGCGATAGTCAAGCTGTTCCTGTGAAAAGCCGAAACAATCGGGCGGAGTCGTGCCCGTCGCCGTGATGGTCAGACTGTCATCGGCGATCGCCCAGCGTCCGTTTGAGATGTTGTAGCCGCATTCAAATCCGGTGCAATGTAGATTCTCCGCAGAGACGCTTCCGTCGGCATGCAGCTTCCAGGAATAGGCCGTGCAGGTGCCGTTCATCGTTCCCGTATCTTCGTAGACGAAGGTTATACTCTCGCCGTTCCGAAAGACCTCATGCAGATCGATCTTTCGATCCTCTGAGACAGCATCGGATAGAAAGCCGCCGAATGCCCAGCCCGTTGCATCGAGAAAACGAATCTTCGTCCAGCGGCCCTTCTTGCCGGCAATCTCTGTTTCGTCGCCTGTTTGCTCGACCATCTCAACCAGGGCACGATTTGGAACAAGGGCGAGCACCCTGGCGTTCGCATCGGGGGCCTCGCGCATCTTCAGGCCTCCTTCGGCAGTGACCACCATCCCGGCATTACCGGGCCGGCCACATCCTACGGATATAAAGAACAGAAGCATGACGCCTGTGAAGTATGTCCATCGAAGTCGTGAATTCCGGTCGTTTCTGGCAGTCATTGTTTTCTCCTTGATGCAGCCGGCTTGCTCGCGCTCAAATAGCCGCCGAATACCCAGCCTTCTTTATCGCCGTAGCGCACCTGTTTCCAGGGCGCCGTGATGCCGTTGATCGTTTCATTCTCTGCCGATACCGAAAGCACTTCGACCTCGGCTCCGAATTTCAGAACCTCCAGGGTCGATCCTTTTTGAGAGCAGACTTCTGACGCTAAGCATCAGAAGTCCGACGCCGCCGCAACCTGTATATATTCAATCAATTCATTAAGCGCTCAAGGAAGCTACAGTTTCCCGGAATCCCTTCTACTTCAAACTGAACGGCCGGGTCATCGGCGAGCATATCGGCAGGCCGAAACGAGAGAGTAAAGACCGTACTGCCGTACTCGCTGAAGCAAACCTCGTCCACATTACCCATGCAGGTATTATAGGCCACAAGGCGAAACTCCGACGCCTGTGGCTTGTACCACTCCACGGAAATCGGACCGGGTAACTCTTCGCATGCATAGAAGTAGTCCGATACGCCGAACGACCGGTCGACGAATCCGCCTTTCCAATCGGACTCACGCGTCAACGATGGATGACGACTGACGACGGCATGGGCGATCCAGAAGCCCTGAGGCTGCATCATATCCAGTTTGTAGACCATCTTGCCCTTTTCTTTATTATAACCGCCTTGAAAGTTACGAATTGCGATCTTAATAAGATCACGCTTGTATTCTTTGAGGCTCTTGCCGTCAAGATAGGTGCGCATCTCTGCCGCCACAGTCGGAGCGGTCACGGCATGCTGAGAAATTGCCGGTCCGCCTCGCAGTAGATAATCGGGCATTCTCATCGGCTTCAGCACCAGTTCAGAGTCAGGCATCTCTATCGTAAAATACAGGGAGTCATACTCGGCGACGGCCTTGATATTGCTTACCGGAGCATCGGGCTCGACAGGTTCAGTGCCGCTTGCAGGCTTCCGTTCGAGAAGGATCGCTTCTGTCAGTTTTCCGTCAAGGGTCAGAACCGTGTACGAACGACCCGTACACGTTGAGCATCGTTTTGCGAAGCCAAATGCGCGGCCCTCAATGCCAGGATCATAGCCGCCCTCCTCTTTGAAGACCGACTGCAGAATCTCACGCTTCACTTCGAACGGCTGGCGGTTAAAACTCTGAGCAAGGCCGGACCAGCTTGATTCACTGAAAGGAAAATCCTCAACAGCTCGCGAAATGTTGGATTTGGCTCCGGGGAGCAATAAAGCGGATAACTCATCATTCAGGATCTGCTTCCCTCGGTAAGCAGCGTAAACGGCCTGCACTCCGGCATATCGCGGCGAATCGGTCAGGTCGCTATGAAACGTGATCAGATCAAGAATGAGTTCAAGCTTCTGCGACGTTTCGGGACGATGCTGGAACCAGAGAACGAAGAAATCTCGATGCATCGTCTCTTTCGAGATCTTCGATGGATCGGCCAGGCGTCGCTCCAGAAAGCCGCGGGTGTTTCGCGCCCGCTCCGCTTCTTCGGCGGATTTCACAAGCCATACTCGCTTCTCTTCAAGGTCTTCGGAATAGACCAGACCGCCCGAAGCCTCGCCCTCGTAGACCACATCAGCGGGAACAAACACATTCTCGCTTCCCTGACAGAGCGCCTGACTTGCAGCGTCACAGAGAATACGATAGTATTTACGATGACCGTACTCTTCGTTGATCTCCTGAACGCCGTCAAAGGTCAGCCATGCCTCGTTGGCAACCGGTACAAGGTTAGCCCCCTCTGCCGGCTGCCGGTAATCTCGAACGGCCGAAATCTTCGCGTTGTGCGAAAGCAGGACGCCATGAGCGATCTGCTCGAACGGTCGAAAGAAGCTGCGCGGCTGCGACAGTGAGACGGCAATCAGCGCAATACCGACGGCTAACGCCGCTCCGGCCGATATCTGCTGAAGCCGATGGGACCAGGCACGAGCCGCAAGCACAGACACGATCAGATAGAGCGCCACACCGAAAAGAAAGGCGCCGGCAGGAGGCATCAGGGCAGAGATCCACCCTACTCCGCGAATCCATTCTCCACGGTATAAATCCGCCGCCGTAAGACCGCCGATGACGAGCAAATGCAGCAACAGATTTCGGATCAGCGACGGCTTCGTTTTTACCGCTAAAAGCTCGATCAGAGAAATGCCGAAACCGAATGAGGCAAAGATCAGGGCAAAACCCGTTGCATAAGGACTGCTTTGCTTCAACGCAATGTCGGCGATGATGACCGTTGCCACCGCGCTCAGGAAGGCGCCCAGCCTCATAGCTTCAGAACTGCGAACAAAAAGGAAAAAGAAGCCGATCGCGATAAGAGGCGGCGGAAGCACAACGGCTATCTGCTTCACATCGTCCTGATTGGCTATTGTTGCGTACGCTGCGAGCAGGGTAAGGCCGATGACTGGCAGGATCACGGCAGCTGCGCTTAAAAGAAGCCACCAACGATTCATCTTCGTCTGCTCCGGTTTGAAAGCCTGCAACATCGCGTCGATGGCGGGAATCATGAGAGTGCAGACCAGCAGATGCACTCCGCCGACCTGCCCGATGCTCGCAGATACGGGCACAGTCATGGCAACGCCGGCAAGTATCATTAGATGATTCATTACATCGGCTGCGATCCTATCCTGAACGGCAACGCGCAGGGCAAGAGCGGCAAAGAGAGCCAGACAGCGGCCAACAAAAACAGTATCATAGTCAAATCTCCAGAATGAAAAATATCAGCATTTCGAACGCACTACCTCAATCGACTATCGCCACACACCGCGGATCATGTGCCCTCGCCTGAACAAGCCTCAGACCGTAATCCCTGTACTCGATGCCTTTGTATTCACACCGAAATCGAACCGATTTCTGTGCCGTAGCATCTCCTTCAACGGGAGGGTTATAGTCCATCTCAGTCGTCTCGACATCGACAATAAGACGTCCGCCTTTCACCTGCCAGTTATAGGTCGTGGGCAGGCAGCCGATGTAGCATGTCATGGAGTCGAAACCCTGCCTTCCGCTTTTGCCTCCGGGCAGAAGCCGGGCCGAGACCGACGGAGCCGGGTTATCGGCGTCATACAGCAAGATGCTTAACCTGCGAAAGGCCAGTCGCTTTTCAAGAGGAATTGACGTATCGAGCATTCTACGGCGCAGGTCTTCTTCGGTTTCGCTACAGGGTCTCAAGAAGCCGCTGAAGAGAAAACCCGACTCATCGATACAGTTAAGCGCGCAGACCTTATTCTCGATTTTCATCCAGCGGCCCTCTTTGCCGCCAATGACAAGAGGCGCCGATACGGGCTCCGCCTTAAAGATGCGATGCCCGTAGTAATACTCTCGTAAAACCGGGGCGTCCGTCGAAGGCTCGGCGCGCAACCTGACGGCATCACCGGCAATGCAGAGCTGCTCGTCGGCGAAGAGCGAGGTCGCAGAGAGAATGAATAACACAATAGAGCCAGCGCTTTTTTTCAGCATACGATCCTCCCGTGAAAAGGCTGCAATAAAAAGAACGAAATATCTATATCGACGCTATCACAAATTCTCCAGATGAATAACCTCTGAATCACAATAAACACGCTGACATGCATTAGATATTACCGGAAAATCGAGTTTCTGCACTGGCCGCAGGAGATGAATTCCTGCTCCGGAATCAGCGTGCCCTTCGAAAGCTTAAACCTGGACTCCTGTGTTGACGGCCCGAGGTGAATGGCACTACCGGCAACACTGTAATCGCCGAGAGTCTCCATGTAGCCTTCGCACTCATTCGAAGATATCCTGACCTTCGTCTCTGAGATAAACGTCAGGGATACATTAGAGTCCGTATCGCATACAAACTTGCGACCGATGAGAGTCGACTTATCAATGCCATCAACAGGCTTGCGGCCAATATAGCGAGCGTACCGGCCGCATAAAGCCTCGAAGCCATCACATTCGCAGAATGAAAACGTCTCACTCTCATTCATCTGGGATGTTTTCTTGGGGCCGATCGGGTAACCTACATCGCCTTCCTGTGTTTCCTTCTGCACCCAGGCGACGACCACGCTCTCTTCGCTATCATTGACGTCGTACGTACCCGAGACTTCACTGCGAAAGTTACCGTGTGCATCGCCGACATCCTTTACACCTTTCACGCGGAAACCGGCTTCAAAGATCAGTGTTGTTGCTGCAAAGGTGCGGGGCGTACAACTCTCCGCCGTCTCCGTCTCCACGAAAGTGCTGCCCGCCAGATCTCTGCCGCGCTTTGCTTGACTCAAGAATCCGCCGAACACCCAGCCTTCTTTTCCCTGATACTTTACCTTCGTCCACCGGCCCGTCTTTCCGCTAATCTCGATCTGAGGCTCCGCTATCTCAAGCACCGCCACCTGTGAGCCGTTCGGTATCGTCAGAATGACGGCAGCGCCCGTATCGGCCGAGCTTCGCATTCTCAGACCGGCACCTGCATCGACATACATGACAGACTCGGACTTCGTCGCATCGTTACCCCCTTTCGAGCATGCGGCGATCATCACAGCCAGCAGAACCAATACGCCAATCTTTTTCATTTTCATTTTTGTCGCTGCCTCAAACAAACCTCGAAATGTCGAAACGGCCGACGCTGAGGCCGGCCTGCTCCCACATCAATCGATCTTGTATCCCCACATACGCCGGGATTGCCATTTTTTCATGTAGCCGGTCGTTTCGGCAAACGGCACGGCATCGAAGGCTCCTTTCGATGTCATGTAGTCCACAAGCTCCTTCTTCTCGTTCTTTTGAGCGAGAAGAACCGGCGTGCTGACGGGGGTCTTGCCCGAAGTCATGCTTTTCATCGCGGCAAAGGGATTGATATTCGCAAGACTCATCGGGAAAGGAACGTCGCCAAGATTGCCGCGAAACAGGGAATTGATGTCGGCCTTGTTTTTTAAGAGAAGATCTACGACGGCCTTCTGGCCCTGATAGGCGGCCACATGCATCGGCGTCCATCCCTAGATATTGATGTAACGCCCATAGGCGTCTACGGAACCGCCGAGCTTGATATACTCCTCGATTGCAGCCGTATCGCCCTTACCGGCGGCGGCCCATACGTCGATTCTCCAGTCGGCCATATCATAAGCGGTGAGCATATCTTTGTTGAGGATGCGCGGATCGGCCTTTGCCTGAATCAAAAGATCATATACAGGCCGCTGACTGCGAGCGAGATGGAGCGGCGTATTGCCGAAACTATTCTGCGCATTGGTACTTGCGCCTTTTCCGGTAAGGGCCTTAACCGTCGCCTCGGACTGCCGGAGAACGGCCAAATGAAGGGCCGTATTCTGATTCAGAGATTCCACTGCCTTTGTGTTTGCGCCTGCATTCAGTAATGCCGTTGCCATGCGGTCAAAGGGCAGCTGTAGAGCATTCAATTTGCGGATGTTCTCCATCCCCTTATCGCTTTCCTTCTCGTATTCCTGGACCATCTTCGCCAGTTCGGCGGCGTCGCCGGCAGATCGGCCGAACTCGACCTCCTTTCTCTTCTCTGCGATTTTCTCAGACTGCTTCTTCAGCTTACGATCGAGCTCGATGAAGTCGCCGCCGACAGCCTGTAGAAGCGGAGTGATCCCGTCGTTATCGACGGCATTGACGTCAACGCCGTTTTTGATCAGGAAGAGCGCCGCGTTCAGCCGATCTTCGTAAAGCTTCCTGATCTTATCATCAGAGCCGACCATCTCAGGCGGACTGACGGCAGCATGCAGAAGCGTGCGGCCTTTTTCGTCTTTATATTTGAGATCGTATTTCTGCTGCAGAAGAAACTCGAGAAAGGCAATGCTTCCCCAGCGCGCCGCCGTTAAGCCGACAAATTTCTGGTCTTCGATCTTCTCGCCCTTCGCAAGGGCCTGCTTCGCCATCTCGACGTCGTTGTTCACCGCCGCCTTTTCAAGCATGGTGCTGCAAGAGGCAAAAAGTGATACGAACACAAGTAATGTGCAAACAATTATTTTCCGCATGATCGTCTGAGCTCCTGTCAACATTTTTCTGGCGCTCTTTATACCATGCCCCGACGCCGAACGTCGACCGGAATCATGATTTCGGACCTGTTGATTGTGTCGAAACAACGCAAGTTTCTGATCGTAATCAGAGACCTCTCGTCTCGCGAATAAAAAAAAGCAGGACGGCCGTCGGCTCATCCTGCTTCGCGCAAGCACTTGTGGCTTCTCTTTCTGGCTTTTATGCGGAAGCCCTATATGTCAGCGAACGAAAGCTGTTCCTGGAATCTCAAAGTCCGACCTTCAGCTCAAGGCCGATGCGCTGTTCGCGATCGGTGCTGGCCGGATTCGCGCCAAGCGGATTAGATGTGTCCATGATATACGGCAGGAAGTCGCCCGTCACCATGGCCATAAGCGGCATTACATTCGGATTCTTAACGGTCGATTCATCGACCTTCGACTGAATCTGCGAGAAGCCATAAGAAAGACGCAGTCCCATTTTATCGCTGAACGCATGCGAGAATCCTACCTCGGCAAGAAAACCGCTGCGAGTCAGCTTCGTGTCGCCTTTGAAAGTCGTCTTGCTGGGCATCGCCGGTGCAGTGGGGATGATGGTAGCCAGCGACATGGCGTCATGCTTGTATTTGCCCATACCCTTTCCATAGACGCCCGTTGCAGCTACGTCAAGCGTCGTATTCGTCGTAACTCCGTATTTATAGCTGAGTCCGCCCAGCAGCTCAAGAGCATGCTCCTGATAGTTCAGCCTGTGATCGTTCGGAAAGCTAAGCCCGAGTGGTATGGTGATCGTCCCGCCGGGATTGGCGACAACCGTCATACTCTGCATCACAAGGCTGTCAGAGAGCTTGAGATCATCGGAACGCAGCCGTCCGCCCAGACGAATTCCCAGTTTCTGCAAGGCCACTCCACCGCTTCGAAAGGCATAGATGTCGGCCGTATAACCAAGACTCGCCTTCTGGAGTTTATTCGACGAAAAAGAGAGGATGTTGCCTGAGGTGATCGCCGTCGAGCTGCCGCCGTACGAAAAGCTCGAATAATCCTGAGAGACGATCTCGCTTTTCGAAGCGGAGAGATCGGCGAAGTCGAGATAGAACTTCCAACCCCAGTTAAAGGCCTCATTGGAAAGACCGAGCGAAATGCCTGGGCCTGAGTAGCGCGGATTGGCCGTTACCGATTGAAAGACAAGGCCACCATAGGCCATGTCGTTGATGTCGCGCGCCGCTTCCATTCCGAGGGCGTTCCCTGCCGTTGACGACTCACCCGATACATGTTGCAGGCTGATGTTAAACGATTTTCCGTCCCGTGCGGCCAGTGGCGCCGCCGCTGAGACCAGAGTCGCCACAATCAAGTAGCGTACTTTCATAAATGTTTCTCCCATTATCTGGCAATATCTGGAGCATTCACGATCAGAAAGCAAACACTCTACCACAAGCGGGGGAGAAGTCGACCTGAATCATGAATCCATACCTCAGGCGATACATTCATACAGAAAGTTCACTTTTTTCGTCTGAACTCACCGGGGTTCATTCCCGAATATTTGCGAAAGGCCTCATAAAAAACGGACTTCGAATTAAACCCTGCGTCAAACGCCGATGCAAGCAGGCCACTATCAGGTTGCTCCTCCCACAGCCGCAGAACATGGCGGATACGGTAGCCGTTAACGTAATCGTTAACTCTCAGCCCCGTTTCTCTATTGATCATCTCTGATACCTGATCGGGCCTCAGTTCCAGCATCTGAGCAAGCCGTTGAAGATTCAGATCTTCATCGCAGTACAATCTTTCATCTTCCATGAGCCGGTGCAGCTCTTCCATCTTCTCGCCTGTGTTGACGTTATTCAGGCGCTTCCTCTGTCGCTCCGATTCTGAGCTCTTTGCTTCGCCGTTCCCCCGGGAATCCCGTGCGAGTCCACTCGGTTCATCGGATCTGTGCGCGAAGACGCGATCGACGATAGCCAGACTGAAGGCGATCATATCAACGGCTGTGCCGATCTGAATGGCATTACGCGAAAGCACGGGATCAATATAGATACCGAAAGCGAATAGATTAAACGTGAGGATGGCGCAGAAAAGTACGGCCCATCCGAGCACAAAAAAACGAAAGTCACTTCGCCGTGTTAACCATTGCCAGATGGCGATTGCCGGAAAGAGAAGAACAAGCGGCAACACAGTCAGATGCGTCATTGGATCTGAAATCGAAACGGGTATAAACCAGACAAGAATCATCTGCAGCGTCAGGACTCCAAGCAATGCCTGGATAACCCTGCTCCAGAGCGGAGAGCTATGCGAAAGCCGCAGAAACCGCAGGGAGAAGACGGTCAGCCCCGAAAAGTTCAAGAGGCCGGCAAAAACAAGCAACTGATTCATCCACTCGCCGCTCTGCGGGGACAGATGCTGCCTGAATAGCCCGGTATACACGAACTGATAGAGAGCGGTCACAACGAGGTAGAACGAGTAGAAGGCAAAGTCCGCTTCGCGGGTTCGGATGGCGGCCGCCAGGTTCAGTACAAGCATGAGGACGAGAAAGGCGAAATACGTTACCTGAAAGTCGCGAAACGTTCGCGTAACTTCGGCCATTCTCTCGCGGCTGCGTATGATGGGTTCAATGAAGTGTGCGGACTCCGAGGCGAAGCGCATGAGCAGAACGACCGACTCGCCCTCCTGCAAGCGAAATGAAAAGGCCGGCCGCGGATGATGCGGTAGTGCCGCTCCGTCGAGAACGGGCAGGATGTCGCCATCATACTGATGCTCCGTAACTCGCCCCGAGCGGATGACGTAAACGTCGATTCGATCGACATAGGCGACCGGATTCTCGACAAAGAACCGACGACGCTTGCCGGCGTTTGTCAGATCGAGTCGAACCCAGTAGACGCTCTTCGAGAATCCTGGAACATAGGGATTCGCCTGCTTCTGCCAGCCTTCGCGCTTCGAGAGCACATCCTCTGCGGTAAGCTTTCCGGATTCATCGATAAGAACGTCTATTCGGTCGGGCCGCCACTCCTGATTTGATATCTTTTCGCTATCGAGATTGAGTCGCACCTCGTTAGCGAAAAGCGGATTCATGAGGCCCGAACACACAAGAAAAAGGGCCTGCGACCATCTGATTAAAAAAGCGCGTTCACGCATGATGCTTCACCAGAATCTCAGTTCAGGCCGACGCCAGTTCGATCGAATAATCACAACGATCCGGCGAGTCAAGTGCTCCGCGGGCAAAAGCAAAATCTCTTGAGAGAATCCAACGGGCCATATCCTATGGAAGAATGAAAAGATTCACGATTCGTTCTCTGCTCTTCTACGCTCTTCTTGCGACTGGCCTTCTATCGACAGATGTTCTCTTTGCCGCTCCGTTGCCCGAATTCGGGGGTGTGATCACCGATACGGCATCGATGCTTCCAGAAGCAGACCGAAGTCGCATTGCCACGAAGATCCGCGAGCTGCGCGAGCGCAAAGGATCGCAGATCTTCGTCGTCACGATTCCCACGCTTGATGACGAGACGATTGAGGATTTCTCGCAGCGTCTCTTCGAGGCATGGCGTCCCGGCCGCAAAGAGGTCGACGACGGAGTGCTTTTCGTGATCGCAAAAAACGACCGCAAGATGCGCATCCATACGGGCTACGGCCTCGAAGGGGCCATCCCCGATGCCTTTGCAAAACAGATCCTCGCCGATACGGTACGCCCTCTTTTTAAAGAAGAGAGATACGCAGAAGGCATTGAGGCCGGCGTCGATCGCCTGATCGGTGTGATCGACGGCGAAGAGCTGCCGCCTGCCGATGCCGGCGAAGAAGAGCCGGACGATTCGCTCATCGCTATCATCCTCTGGCTTATACTGGGCGCTCTGAACCTGCCGGGGATTCTGAGCGGGTTCTTTTCCAGAGAAGAAGGCGGCCGGCTTGCCGGGAAATGGCTTCTCGGGTTAACCGCCATACTGTGGCTACCGGCCGTTCCGGTGATGCTTCTTGGATGGCAGCTTCCCGATTTCTGGCTTACTCTTTACTTCGTCGTCTGCCTTTTGCTTCTTGCGGCAAACGGGCTATTCTTCCTGGGATCTCTGATCTCACGCTTTGCGAAAGGCGGAGGATCAGGCTCATACAACAGCAGCTCTTCAAGCTCGTCCTACGACTCTTCACCGAGCTCTGACTCCAGTTCTTCGTATGATTCCTATGAGTCTTCCTCAAGCTACGATTCGTCTTCAAGCTCTGACTCAAGCTCCTCTGACTCAGGCCATATCCTTACCCAGAAGTAGCCTCTGGGCGGAGGATTTTGTAGACGGCGGCCATATCGTAGAGGACGTGCATCCCCTGGAATATGGTGATCGGCCCCGGGAATCCATCGCTCTTTCTTGCAAGGAAACCACCGAGCTTCGCAATTTGAATCATGACAGTATAGAGAGAAGGAACCGTGTTTGGGAGTTCGGATGTATTGTTGATCCGACAGTGCAGGCTCTGCCATTCGTGTGGTTCAAAAACAATTTCTGCGGAGAGATCCGGAAGTTCTCTGCCTATGAATGTCAGGAAAAGGATCCTCCATGCAATGATGCTATCGACTGTGATGCATGACATCAGTCGAGCTCCGGTCTTCATCTGTCGGTTTTCAATCTTGCATCCAGATTTGAGGACCTTGAAGAAAGTCTCAATGATCCAGCGATCGGTGTACCATTCCACCTTCTCAACGGCTTCTTCGAAAGTGAGAACCGGCATTGTGGTGAGCAGCATCCATGAAATCCCCTCTTCCTTTTGCGGTGGATTTTTTTTCGCATGTATATACTGCATAGAGATCGAAAGATGGATTCTCTTTCACAGGATATCGGTGAAAAGGCCGTCGCATTGTTATCTTTGAGAAGCGTATTTGCAGCGTTGCTTCTCTTGCTTTCTTACCCACCTTTCTTTGAACCTGAATATCATACTCACCGAATACATCTATGGACTCCATGAAATCCCACAAAAAGCCCGAATCCCCGGCCAATTTGCGGTCTTTTGCAGCTCGAACAAGCAAATCAGGCGGATTTTCTGTAGATAGTTTATGATGTTCAAGGAAGAGATCATACATATCTCCTTCGCGATCGCAGACGTTTACGAAGTGAACTTTATCATTCATCTCCTTCTGAATCTCACAGACCTTGCGGTAGCTGTTTATCCATTTCATGCTCTCTTTGTCTTCGAGAGGAGTATTTCTTCTTTCCTCACGTGTGAGTTCAGAAGACCATGTGTTGTCAGGTCTATTCCAGATTTGTAGATCCAGTATTCCGAGCGGTGGATTATGTCCCGAATTTAGTTAGAGTTTGAAAAGGCGGAACCCTGGCCCAAAATGGGCCGAACAACCACATTCCCTTACGGAGGGTTCCAAGTGAAGAAGAACGAACGGGCAGAAAACAGTCAAACACAAAGCCTGGCGGCCGATGAGTTTCGGGATTATATTCGAACCAGCCTCGATTCCCGTGTGCGCGAATTTGCACTCGGCTACGTAGGAGCTTTGATTCTCGAAGAAATCGAAACGTTATGCGGCAAGACAGGGGAGCATAAGAGAGGCCGTGGATTTGCTCATCGAGGCGGCAGCCAGCGAGGTTCCATTGTGCTCGATGGAGAAAGGGTGGCCATCCAGAAGCCCAGAGCTCGACGTAACGGCAAGGAGGTGAAGCTGGAGCGATATGAGATCCTTCAGGATCGCTCTGATCTTCGCGAGCATGTTGAGCGCCTGATGCTGGCGGGCATCAGCACCCGGAACTATGAAAAGACGCTGAGAAAGACAGAAGCCTCTCTCGGCCTTTCGCGGAGTGCGGTTTCGCGGGAGTTTGTGAAGTCCAGCCGTGAGTCGCTCAATCATTTGAATTCACGCAGGTTTCCTGATCAGACATTCTGGTGTATTGTTCTTGATGGCATCGTATTCGGCGGCTCTGTCGTAATCGTTGCTCTCGGGGTCGATACGGCCGGAAACAAGCATTTTCTGGGCATTTCTGAGGGGTCTACAGAGAATGCTGATAGCGCACTCAGTGTCCTTCAATCAATCGAGAGCCGTGATATCCGCTTCACAGATCGTGTGCTTGTCGTCATGGATGGATCAAAGGCTCTTGAAAAAGCGGCCAGAGAGTTCTTCGGAAAGAAGGCAGAGATCCAACTCTGCTACCTTCATAAACAGAGAAATGTTCTTGCCAAGCTCCCACGGAAGTATCATGCAGAATTCTGCAAGAGATACAAGCAGGCATTCAGCGCTAACAGTTACGAAGATGTCGCAAGCGAGATGCGGTCCGTTCTATCATGGCTCGAATCCATCAGCTACAGTGCCTCTCAGAGTCTTCAGGAGGGTTTAGAGGCACTGTTAACGCTGCATCGCATCAATATGCCGCCGAAATTGAGAACATCCTTTTACACAACCAATCTGATCGATTCGGCATTCTCGAATCCCAGATCTCAGCTTAACCGGGTTAAACGGTCAAGGCCTCAGACAGACCAGGTGCTCCGATGGGTCGGCAGTCTCCTGCTATCACAGGAGGAACAATTCCGTAAGGTGCGGTCATACACTCATATCCATGAGTTCTTAAACAGCTTCCTGGATAAAAAGATTGACGAGCGGATCTCGGCATAGGATGCATTCAGTGGGTCCCGCCTCAAAGTCTAACTATCACTGGGACATAGTCCGAGCGGTGTGCCTTCGGGAGTAACGGCAAGAGTGGGATGAAGCATAAGTCCTCTTGTAAGGCGATTGCCGGCCGGTCCAATATCGTCGGTAGCGTCACGAGTGCTATAGTCGATCGTCGATGTATCCTGAATCGCAAGAACAAGCTCTCGACCCTCGATCCTTTGCTTCGTAGACTCTGTATGCGGACTTAAAATATTCTGTGAGTTCACCTTGGCGTTGTCAAAGAACCGATACACTCCTTTCGCACCCGCCCAGCTTGCCGACGCCTTTGGAACAGATGCACCCGGCTTCTGCATGAAAGCCTCAGCGACAGCAATGAGTCTGGCGTTCAAACGCGCATCACCGATATTTGCACTGGCGAATTCCTGCGCCCCCCAATTGGCTACTTCGCTATCCAGCTCCTGTGGTTCCTGAGCACTCTGCTGTCGTTTCTTCATGCGACATATTGCGCGGGCTCAAAAACAGTACAAGGAGAAATACTTCTGGGTAAGGATATGGACTCAGGCGGTGGAGGGGACTCCGGAGGAGGAGGCGCAAGCTCGGACTGGTAGCGATCTTCCTGTCAAGATCTGTTTTCTTCTTGCCACATCAGTAAACGGATGGTACACGTTCACACTATCTAAAATGCCTTTCAGGAGCGACAGCCATGACGACGATGAGACGACCGGCGCTTTACGCTGACAGAATAAAAAAGAAACTTATGTATCTGTGCTACGTCCTCGTCGCACTATCCTTGCTACTGCCCCTCTCCCTATCTGCAGAAACCGAGGCCGAGGTTCACGCCGCCTACAAAGCTTCGGCAGAGGCGGAGAAGCCTGCCGTTCTCGATCGCCTCGATGCGATCGTCAGCAACGCCTCCGTCGTTTTCCTGAAAGACGTTCTGGCGAACGGCGAAACATCCGCACTGCGTTCGCGAGCGGCGCAGCTGCTCGGCAAACTGAAGCAGGGACGCGTCGAGTTGCAGAACGCCTTTGACAACGACGACCGGTATGTGCGCACGGCGACGATGCAATCGCTTGCGATGATCGGCGATCCGATGAGTTATCCGTGGTTCGTGAAAGGCTTCGGCGACACGAAGAATCCCGACGTTCGACTGGCCGCTCTGAAGGGTCTTTCGCTGACGGGCAAACCCAACGATGCGGCGAAGTTTCGCGAAGCTCTGAACTGGGGCATCGTCGATGCGACCGTTTATGCCATCCAAGGCTTTGGCACGATCGGCGCTCGCAACGAATGGAATAACATCCGACGCTACTGTGAAGATTCCAACCCTTCTCTCGTCGCCGCATGTCTTCGCTCGGCGGGACGACTGCGCAATCCGGAATCGGTCTCCATCCTCGAAGCTCGCATTCTTGATCAGAATCAGGAGATAGCGGCGGCCGCTATCGAAGCCATCGGCAACTTCGGAGGGCAGACGACGATTCAAACGCTCATTCGCGTCAAGAAGGCGAATCCGTCACATCCTCTTCTTTCGCGCATCAA
The DNA here is from genome assembly GCF_000243335.1 of Leptonema illini DSM 21528. NCBI lineage: Bacteria > Pseudomonadati > Spirochaetota > Leptospiria > Leptospirales > Leptospiraceae > Leptonema > Leptonema illini. Next base: position 1,106,275 of record NZ_JH597773.1, read on the forward strand.
CGACGTGCTCAAAAAGAACAAAGCGGGCAAACAATACGCCGTGCTATCTACATCGTTGAACTTCAGACAGCAACCGAATGAGCAGGCCGCTTCACACGGCATACTTGGCGAAAACGAGGTCGTGGAAGTACTGGAACGCGGCAAGCGCAAATACACGTATCTCTCTTCGACGGGTCAGGAATACGAAGACTTCTGGTATAAGGTGAAGGATTTCAAGGGACGCACCGGCTACGTCTACGGCGCCTTCGTTACGCTCGTCGATACGCAGAACTAATAAACTCGGGCCGGCGCTTTGAATTCAGGGGCCGGCCTTCAAACACACAGATAAGGAGATCACCGATGATAAACAAAACGACCGCAAAGCAAAGAACGCTGCTTGTTCTGCTTTCCGCTCTCATATTTGCCGCTCAGTGCGGCAAAAAAGAGGCCGATGCGCCGCAGGCCGATGCCGATCTGCGCTATGCGCGTTATGCGATCGCTCTCTATTCAAAAGCGGGCAGCACTGCAAAGGGCGATTATGTAACGACGCTCACGAAAACCGAGAAGGTCGAGGTCGAAGATAAGGCTAACGTCGACGGTCCGAAGGGTCCCGTTGCTTATATCAAGGTTCGCGCCGCCGGGGATAAGGTCGGCTTCGCAGAAGAGCGTCACTTCGCCACCGAGGTTGCCGTCGTTCTCAGCGACTCGCCGAAGCTTCTACAGCGTCCCGTCGTCACAGCCGGTAAAGGATTCAACGCCGATGCGCTCAAGCAGGGAACGATCGCCTTTATCGAAGGTCGCTCAGAAGAGGCCGAGACCTGGTTCGAGATAACGGGCACGGCGGCCGCCGGTCACTTTCGCGGCTGGATTCGCGCCAGCGAGGTTTCGCGGGATTTCACGACCGTAACCGATGCCGTTCTGCTTGAGAAGGCGATAGCGCAGTTCCATAGCGATAAGCAGTCCGAGAAAGACGAAGGCCGTAAAGCCCTCGAAGAGCTGAGCACGAACAACAACGCCTCGATAGCGGGCCTGGCCGCGAAGGCTCTCGAAGCCCCGAAAGAAAGCGAAGAGAAAGAAGAGCGCGAAGAGCCTGCCGCTCCTGAAACTCCGTCCGCACCGGTTAAACCACCGGCCGGCTGATTGCCGATAGCGATTTCTTCACCGAACTGGACGCGCTCATAAGGGGCGCCTCCAGGTTCTCTCAGCGCCTCTCATCGCTCTGATCCACTGGCTACCATCTCACATCTCAGAAGGATGCCCGAACAGATAACCCTGAAAACTATGGCAGCCGTTCTCGATCAGGAACTGCCACTGAGCGTCGGTCTCGACGCCTTCGGCAATGACGGTCACGCCAAGATTCTGTCCAAGGTTAACGATCGCCCGCGCTATGGCCGCATTCTTTTCATCAAAAAGCATATCTCGAACGAACGATTGATCCACTTTCAGCTCGTCAAGAGGCAGCACCTTTAAATAGGCAAGCGACGAATAACCCGTTCCGAAATCGTCAAGCGAGAAACTGACTCCCTGCTTCTTCAAAGCCGTCATGGTTGCGATGGCCTCTTCCATATTCTCAAGCAGCAGACTTTCCGTAAGCTCAAGTCGCAGCAACGACGCATCGATTCCCGCCGCCTCGACCAGCCGACTGACGATTTCCACAAAGTCCGGCTGGCGAAACTGTCGTGCACTGACGTTTACGGCGATACTCAGATGCGATCTTTCCGGATCGTTTGCCCATTCACTTAACCGCGCGACCACCGTTTCGAGAACCCAGCTACCCAGCGAAACGATGAGGCCCGTCTCTTCGGCCAGCTCGATAAACTCTGACGGCGGTATGATGCGACCATCGGGATGCTGCCAGCGAACGAGGGCTTCGACCCCCACAGATCGCCCGTTGCGATCCACCTGCGGCTGATAGTGCAGAATAAACTGCTTGTAATGAAGGGCATCGCGCAACTCGTTCTCAAGGGTAACTCGCCGCTCAATCAGACTCTGCATCTCAGGATCAAAGAACCGTACGGTATTTCGTCCTGCCGACTTTGCCTGGTACATCGCCACATCGGCCCGCTTTAGTAGCGTCTCGGCGGCCGTCTGCTGCGGAGTGAATAATGCTATGCCGATGCTTGGAGTGCAATGATACTCGCGATCATCAAGCAGATAAGGAGCTCCGATGGCGAGACGGATCTTACCGGCGATCTTCTCGGCTCTTCGCGCGGCGAGCGATTCGTTCTCGCCCAGGAATTCAAGGAGAACGACGAATTCATCGCCGCCGATGCGCGCTACCGTATCGCCGACGCGAATCGTGGTGGACAGACGCAGAGCGACCTGCTGCAAGAGACTGTCGCCCGTATCATGGCCGCGCGTATCGTTTAGATTCTTAAAATGATCGAGATCGATAAAGAGCAGCGCTCCGTAACTGCTATGCCGCTGCGCCGTCGACAGCGCCTGACTGAGTCGATCATAAAGAAGCCGTCGATTCGGAAGATCGGTCAGCGTATCATAATAGGCAAGATAGCGGATCTTCTCTTCGGCGGCCTTTCTTACCGTGATATCGGCAAAGTTAGCAATGAAGTGTGTGATTCGTTCGTGATCACGCACGGTCGTGATACTGAGCCACTCAGGGTAAGTGCTTCCGTCTTTGCGACGATTGACGATCTCGCCCTGCCAGTAGCCCTTTTCAAGGATATCCTTCCACATCGCTGCATAGAATTCGCTCGAATGTACGCCCGAGGCGAGCACCTTCGGATTCTTTCCCAGAACCTCATCTTCAGTATAACCCGTGATTCGCGTAAAAGCTCTGTTCACCGAGATGATCGCCGCTTTTTCATCCGTTATGAGAAAGGCGTCCTGACTGGCCTCATACACGCTCGCCGACAGTCGGAGCTGCCGTTCCGCCTTCTTGCGTTCTTCGGCCGCCTCTGCCATCCGATCATAGTAGAAAACGGATAACCCGGCGATACCGAGCAAGACGGCAAAAACGACGATCGAATAGATCAACGCCTCAGAGCGCCACCCGGCCAGGATCACAGAACGATCAAGACAGACGACGAGAACGAGCGGATACGTTCGCGAGGCCCTGTATGATAGAATATAGTCTCGCTGCCCGAGTCTCGCGTTATCAATCGTGTCAAACTCACGGGCAAGAAGCCTCTCTCTCCAGACCTGTTTGCCATCGGGCAGCATCTTCTCATCGGTTGAGATCAGCAGCACTCCGTCATAACGCAAAAGCTGTACAACGCCCGTCTTATCGTCGACCCGGTGCACAAATTCATTGATAAAATAGTCGGGGTTTAGCGACGCCATCTGAAGCCGACCATTCGCCTCACGCACCGCCGGAATAAAACGTCGGCCATCCCCTACCCTGTCGTTCCAATCGCGCCCATTTCGAGAAGATCCGATTCGAAGTATGTCGTCGCCCTGTTCTGGAAAGAAATCCTCTGTCGGCACGATGATGCCCGAATTCTCGGGATTCGAGCTCGACAGAATCCGCCCGTGCCGATCGAGCACGGATAACGAACGTATATACGGAGCCAGTCGCAGAGCGGCCGAAACGTCGATCTGCTCGCCGGGAACACGGGAAAGAGAGAGGTCGACGACATGCAGGCTCTGTGTCAGCTGATCTTCGAGCGAGCGGGCGTGTAGCTCGGCCATCTGCATCTGCGAGGCGATCACCTCTTCGCGAAGGCGCATCAAGAAGTACAGCGTTCCGGCAACGACGGTCAGAATAAAACCGCCCAGAACGGCAAAGAACAATCGACGCGATAGAAAAACCATGAATGCTACGGTGCGAGAATTCCGTCGAGTCGATGACGCTTTGCCGCAGCAAGAAGACGACCGTCTTTCTTAACCGTTTTTACGAACTCTTCAAGCCTTGCATGCCAGCGATCGTCGCCTTTAACGACCGCATAGGCATACGGCGTCAGATGAAACGGTTTTGGAGGAGCGATCACTCGAGCCCAGTCGACGGCATCAAGCATGCGTCGCGAATACGGGTAATCGGTCAAAAAAACGTCGGCCCTTCCCGATTCCACTTCTTGCTCGCGTGCATGCGGCGTATCCTTTACGAGCAGGCGCGCCTTTTTCAGACGTTCCTTCATTACGCCTTCATGGTATGTGCCGCGAGCGACGACGACGATGACGCCTTCCTGATCGATATCGTTCCACTGCTTGATACGTCGGTTCGAGCGGGTCGTAATGCCGTAAACGTCGCTGATCAGATGCGGGCTCGTAAAGCGAAGATACCTTGAACGTTCTGCCGTAATGCCTATGGCAAACATGGCGACGTCGCAGCGATCCGACGTCATATCTTCGATCAGCTTCGCAAACGAACTATCGACGAAGCGAAGACGTACGTTCAGGTCGTGAGCAAGCTGCTCTGCCATCTCGACATCGATACCGTTCAGCTGCCTGGTTCTTGGATTGCGATACGATATGCCGTAATAATCGGGCCAGATGCAAACACGCAGCTCTTTTGCTGCAAGGATTCGCTCCAGCCGGCCCGGTGCCGCTTGAAGCGCTTCCGTCAGGCCGGTAATGATAAAAACAAGAAGCATCGCCGCCGATCTCATAGTCGCATGCACAGTACCTTGCCTCTCTTATGCGTCAAGGACAATGCATTTCGGCGAACAGTCGTTCGATCAATGCGCGAATCTGTTCTGAGCCGATGATCGAATAATGGGACAGGCCAGTGAGGCAATGAACGCGTCCTGTTTCGGTAGCAGGCATTGCTTTATATACCGATTGCAGGCGCTCCAGACTGGGTCGCTCTACGACGCCGTCACCAAGCACAGAAGCAGGATGCTTTGCGTCTTCTGTGATCAGTCCGTAGGCCTGATAGGCGTCGAGGCCATCAAGCTCTCCAAAATAATAATGACGGCCGTATCGGTCCGGATGCGGATCGTTCTTCCAGTCCTCTTCGCGAATGAGCCCGTGCGAGAGATCCTTCATGGCGTCGCTTCTTTCGTTACCGATCTGACCGAACAGGCGTGCGGGAAAAAGCGGTATGGCATCGGCGGCGGCGTTAACCCAGAATCCTATCTTTTCGATATAGGATCCTCCGTCCGGGGAGCTGATCAGGAGTAAACGCCCCATCCGGCTGCGATCGCTCATCAAATAAAGAGCGCTTCGAAGGATCAATCCACCCTGGCTGTACGTCACGACGTTAACCTTATTAGCGGTTCTCGTCGTGATCTCTGTGATCATTTCGAGAAGCGCCTGACCGTTATCCGATATATGGGCCCCCGGATTAAACCGAACATAGAGCGGATGATAGCCCATCTTTTCAAATACGGCATGCAGCCCGGACCACATGCCTTCGTCGCAGAAGAGGCCCGGCACACAGAGAAGCAGTGCCTTATCGGTCGATCCTTCGAGCGCCTCATCGATACCGACGTCCCGACCGTTTCGACGAAACGACGGACGGATCTCAGAGATCGTTATGCCGGCAAAAGAGGCGCCTGCTATACTTGAGACGGCAACATTCTCGAATAAAGCCTTGCGGATCGTCTCATCGGCCATATCGACGGACTGCCGGGCTTTTGTGAGGGCATCGGTCGTTGCATCAAGAGCGGCGTTCAGTCCCTCTACTGTCTTGCGGCCGGCCTTTTCTATTTCACCGATGAATTGATCGAGCCAGGCGACCGTCGGCCTGCGATCCGACGCCTGCTCGACGGAATGGCTTACGACGTCACGCAACCCACGCAGCACATTCACGGAAAGATCGCGGGCAAGGTCGAGCCCGGCTCGGCTCAGATTCATGGGAGGATCGGTGGGACGCATTCCTCTTTACTCTAAAGACGATCGCCTGTCGAGTCAACATCGAATCATCGGCTCTGCTCTTTTTTCTCGGGCTTATGTGAGGTATCAGGCTTCGACTCAGGTCGAGTAATGATAATCGTTGCGACAAAGATCGCAAGCAGGATTGCGATCGCCAGATTGATGCGGTTCATCGCTCCACCTTCTCGGGCAGAATAAGTTCATACTCCGTCCTCTGGATCTTTGTTTTTACGAAGCGCTCCAGTTTGCGAAAGGCCAGAAAGATGCGCCAGATCCAGGCATCCTCTTTATAATAAGCGTCCACCTCTTTGCGTCGGATGGGCTTCAGATCCGCATATCGCTCGCGTAAAAAGCCGTTGGCGGCCTCGATAAACGGATCAATCAGATCGATTTTCTTCTCTTTGTAAAGATTGGCGATCAGGTCAATGATGACAAGGCGCAGATCATAATAACGATTGAGAACATCTTTCAGGAAGAACAGCCGAATCACCCACACCAGATACGAGGGACAGATACGCAAAAAGAGCTCGGGGTCAAGCTGTTCGACTCCATCGCGACGCATGAGCGGCGTGCTTGTATCGAGATAGAAAAGGCGTTCGTCCTGCCAGGCCCAGTTCGACATCTGTCCGTCGAAGCCGAGAGACAGATCGTCATGGTCGGCGTTATACGAAAAGACTCGATCAAAACCGAGCAGCACTCTCTGAAACAGATCAAGCGCCGACTCGCGATCGGTTGCCCTTAAATACGCCGGGCCGATACGCAGCGGATCAACCATGCGCTGAAAGATATAGAGCACGGGATGATGATGACGATTTAGCCGAAGCACTCCGTAATCGGGAGTAAAGACGCCGATCTCGTTCAGGAGACGCGAATACTGCTTGAAGTTCTCTTCGTAGGGCAGGATCTCGCTCTCGCTTCGAAATACGGCCATACGCTTGAAGGCAAGGCCTTTCAGATCTACATCATCAAAGCTAAATACGGTGCTCATCTCGCCGTAGCCGATGATGCGAGGAGCATACGGTCCTGCCTCGGGCCGTGCCGGATCAAGCTGCGCCTCAAAACGCCGCAATTTTTCGACGGCTGCATCTGTTAAGGATATCTCTTTTCCCGCCAGTTTATCTTTCATGTTCACTATTCCACCAAGAATGGAAGCCATCTTAAAATAGCTTATAGACGCTTCAATTTTGAAGCATCTTCTTTAGAACTGCCTTAAGAAGGCGATACTTCAATCGGCTCTTATCTTTGAGCGACGTCTCGACGATCTGCATAATCTCTTCGCGCTCGCTTTCGCTGACGATAAGCGGCGGCAGGAATTGCAGCACGCGCTTATCGTTATTGGCATAAACGGCGAAGATTCCGTTATCAAGAAGCGTGCGCACAAGTATCAGACAGTCCTCAGGAGAACGCATGCGAATGCCCATAAACATTCCCAGACGTCGCACTTCGGTAATCTCGGGAAAGCGACCGCTTAACTCATTCCAGCGTTGCTCGAAAAACAGCCCCGAGGTCTCGATACGCTTGAGAAAGTCCGCATCACCGACGATATCAAGCACGGTCAGAGCGGCGCTGCATCCGACCTCTGCGCCGCCGAACGTCGATATATGAATAAAGGGATCTTTCTTGAAGACCTGCTCGAACTTCTCTCTGTAGCAGGTCGCCGATATGGGGTACATGCCCCCGGATAACCCTTTTCCCGATATTACGATATCGGGTACGATATCATAGTGTTGGTAGGCCCAGACTTTGCCCGTGCGCCCGAGCCCGGTCTGGATTTCATCCATAATCATGACGACGCCGTACCGATCGCAGAGCTGGCGTATCTCGCGCATCTGCTGGGCGGGAAAGATCGGCATGCCCAGCGTCGCCGGTACGGTTTCGAGGATAACACCCGCCGCTCCCTGGATCTGCTTTCGCATCGCCGCCATATCGCCAAAGGCAACCTGCACAAAATCGGGAAGATGCAGGGCGAAGGGATTACGGTATTTCTCGTCGCCGGTCGCCGCAGCAAGACCCGTATGTCCGTGATAGCCGCCGGCCAGAGAAACGATCTTTTGCCGTCCCGTATAACCCCGAGCAAGTTTGATGGCCAGGTCGGCTGCCTCGCCGCCCGACGCTCCGAAGACGACGCGGCTGAGCTCGCTTTTTCCACGCCCGCTCGCAAACGATTGAGACAGGCGTTCCGCCAGCAGGGATCGCGGCCCCGAAATCAGGTGATGGTTCCCGATATCGTACTCGCCGAGCGCCGACTGAAGCGCCGACACCACCCGCGGATGACGATGGCCGAGATTGAAGACGCCGCCGTTACAGTGGCAGTTGATGTATCTCTTTCCAGAGAGATCCCAGAAGTAGATGCCTTCGCGCCGGCCCATCACCAGATCAAGCCCGACCTTGCGATAATACGAAGCCTTGTATCGGGATAGGTGCCGTTCGTAACGTTTTATGATATCTTTTTTTTGCTTTTTATCGAGCTTCTTTTCGCCCTTTTTTTCTTTTCGCATGAACGGTTCAGCGTGCGACGGCGAGCGGCACAGTCAAGAGAGATTCGCGGGAAATCATTTTTACCACAGAGGTCTCTGAGGACTCGGAGAGAAGAATCGGCAAATTCACCGGGCTGAGACTGCTCGACCACGCATCACCTCTACCCGGAAGCCCTCTATGGTTTATTCGCTTCGCACTGCCCCGGGGCTCACTATTTTATAGGTGACTATATTTTTTAAGCAGACTATATTCGTTTCATGCTGCCCTTCCGGCGATACGGCGCCATTCCCGACGAGCTGCCTCTGCGAGAGCGCAAGATGGCACAGGCGCGTCTTGATGTTCTTGACGCCTTTCTTGAGATGCTTGAAAAACGCCCTGCCATCGACATTCAGGTGCGCGAGATCTGCAAAAAGGCGCGCATATCAGAGCCGGGTTTCTACAACCACTTCCCCGAAAAAGATCATCTCTTTCTGTTCTTTATTCAAATCTGGAGCGTCGATATGGCGCTACGTCTGCAGAAGCATCGCGGCGTCGATGCCATCCGTCGTCTGTTTCGCGAAACGGCCAGCATGAACGACACCACCGGTCGGCTGTTACTTGAGGTCATCGCCTTTCAGGCCCGCAGATCGGTGCCCGAGCTCCTGAGTAAATGGCGCCCCTTGAACCGAGTGGAGAAGCTACTTGTATTCGGCGACGCTCCTTTTGACGATCTGCCTGACACAGGCCTCGGTCCGCTGCTACAGAAGGCCGTAAGCGAAGCAATTCACGACAGCAATCAAGACAACACAGCAGATGGCAATCTCAGGGCCGACGCGAAAACGATCGCACTTTCTCTTTCCGGATTGTTCTTCGGTCTGCCCGTGGCCATGCAGGGCACAGGGTCGCTCAGCAAGGCCTATGACCGGGCCATTCTGACCTTCTTTCCGCTTAACGACAGGAGAACGATATGAAACACCTGATCTGGTTACTTGCCGCTCCGACGGCGCTGCAGGCCTCGCCCGTTCAACTTGAGCTCGAACGCATGCTTGACGATGCTCCGGGAATACAGTACGCCTTCGCCTCGACTAACGACATCCTCTATTCTTACGAGGGAGGAAAGAGCGACATCTTCAGCGGGGCGATCGTCGAGCGCGAGACGGCGTTCGCCGGATTTTCTGTGACAAAAACGTTTACCGCCCTCGCCGTTCTGCACCTGGCCGATCAGAAAAAGATCGATCTCGATGCACCGCTCTCGCTGTATCTGCCCGGCCAGGCCGTCCGCTATGACTCTGGAAATGAAACTTCTCAACCGACCGTGCGTCAGACGCTTAACCATACGGCCGGCTTTGCGAATCCGATGCCACTGCGCTGGATTCACCGACTCGATCGTCCGTTTCACAGACAGACGTGGGAGGATTCGCTTCTCAAAGAACATGCCATCTTGAAAGGCAGGCCCGGAGCAAAGTTCGCCTATTCCAATGTCGGCTATGTTGCGCTCGGAAGGCTTATAGAGGCTCAAAGCGGTTTAGACTATGACGAATACATCGAGAAACACATTCTTGCGCCGTTGCAGCTGCGCTCCGACGAGCGCCTCTTTTTTCGCACGTCGTCGACGCCACACGGAACCGGTCATGCCGCACGCTGGTCGCCGGCGACGTTGCTCATGTCCTTTCTTCTCTCTGATGAAAAGATCCTCTCGAACGATAGCAAAAGTGGATGGCGCACGCTTCAGCCCGTTCAGATGAACGGGCTTGCCTACGGCGGCCTGTCGGGCAATCACAGAGGGTTTATACGTTATCTTCAGGCGATGCTCAAAGGAGATGCTCCGTTCACGCCGCAGATTCGCGACGCGCTGCTTTCCGGTGACAGTCTTCCGGTCACGCTTGCCTGGTGGCGCGGCGACCTGAACGGCGAGCCGTATTTCAGCCATGCCGGCGGAGGAGGCGGTTTTTATGCCGAGATACGCCTGTACCCGCGCCTCGGAAGGGCAAGCGTCCTGCTGCTGAACCGAACGGGATTAACCGATGCGCGTATGCTCGACCGTCTGGACCGCTTCTTTATTGACAGAAATGCGCCATAGCGTACTTCTCAGTCTGTGAACGAGAAGCGACTCAAAGCGGCCGAAAAATCTTTCTTAAAGCGCTATCCGGGCGGCTTCAAGCATCCGGAGCTACAGGCCATCGTAAAAAAGCATCACAAGCCGAAACTGCTTGCAAGCGTTCAGGAGGCCTTTGCTGCCTATAGGTTCAAGGATACGCAGGCCGTTCTCGACAGCTTCGTAAAGATCATATCGCAGTCCACCGTCGTATCGGTCTTTGAGAAGACGAAGCTGCGCAATGTCGCTCCGTCGCTGAGCGATACGGATCGCAAGAAAATCGTGCTCGCCCTGAAAGAGATGCTGCATGGCGATCGGCTGAAAGGCTTCGACCAGCTCTCGTCTCAGCTGAAGCCCTTCGGAGTGGCGAAATGGCCGGTGTTAACCGCTCTGCTTCTTTACTACGATGCTCAAAAAGAGGTCATCGTAAAACCGACTACGGCAAAGGCCGTCATCGACTTCTTTGAAGTCAAAGATCTCAAATACACGTCGACGCCGAATTCTTCCTTCTACAAGGATTACAGATCCCTCATCTTAAAAATGCGTAAGATGGTTTCGCCCGATGTCGCTCCCGATAACGGCGCCTTCTCGGGCTTTCTCATGATGTCGATGGAAGAGCCGGTCGAGTGATATAAAGTGATGCTGCCAGAGGACGGGACCTCAAGCGCTTACAGCCATCTTGTAAGACCGACCTCGAATACGAAGTTTGAACCGAAGGCTAACGACGGCGTCTGGAAACCGGTCTCATGCCCCTTTTCCAGACGTCCGTCAAGAATACGTCGCACGGCGGCAAGAGCGCTCTCGACCGTAAAGGCGTATCCCTCCTGCGTCTCAAGGCGCAGACAGAGCGTATGGCCGCGACCGTCCATCCCCAGTCCTTCGATACGAGCGCGCGCCGTGCGGCGTACCGTTTCATCGGGGCCTTTTACGAGCGGCGAAAGCATCTTTCCAAGAGCACCGAAGAATGACCGGGCCCTTGAACGACCGAGCAGTGAACGAAGCGGCATGAGGGCGCCAAGCAGCACACGTTGCGACGACGGCACGGTCGTAAAGACCTCGATATTCGGGATGCCCGTCGATACGAAGGCTGTAAAGACGTCTCCCCATGGAATCGCATGATACGTTTCGGTTCGATCGGTTAAATCAAGCTGAGCGGTTCTGCTGAAATAGGGAATCGACGTTACCCGACCATCTTTACGCACGACCGAATCATCGGCGAGTCCGAGCAGTGCCGAGCGCATCGTACCGGCCGATATATGCGATAATCCGGCGAAGGCAAGCCGGAGCGAAACGGCAGTCGGCATCTCTTCATACACCGTTCGCGCCACACAATCCGTCGGCACCACGTCAAAACCGACGCCCGGAAGCAACAGCACGCCGGCGTGGCGTGCGTTAGCATCCATCTCGTGAAGAGATTGAAAAACGCCGATCTCACCCGTTATATCGCAATAGGCGGTTTTCGCCTTCATACAGGCCTCGGCCATCGGCTTCGCCGTAAAAGCAAAGGGACCGGCGCAATGCAGCACGACGGCGCAATCCTCAATCTGCTTTGCGATAACGTCAGAATCAGAGGAGAGATCAAAGACACGCGCTTCACAATCAAGGCGGCTTGCGAGGGCCTGAATCTGAGAGGCATTGCGACCTGCCAGGACAGGCCGACGCATCGAAGAACCGGCGGCGGCTTCGGCGATGAGAGCTCCGGTGTACCCGTTCGCTCCGTAGATCATCCAGTTCTTTTTTACGGTATCTTTCATATATACGATGCACTTGATCGAAGAAATTCAATCCTGTAAATAAAAAACCCTTGTCTTCTGAGCCGCTCTTTCATTTCTTCCCGGCAACTATGGCTAAGAAGAAGACAAGACCGCCCGGCGTTATCAGCACCATACTCTCGCCGTTTGACCGCTTTGTTCAGATGGAATCTTCATCGGGGATTCTGCTCATCCTGTGTACGATCGCAGCGATGATCTGGGCAAACTCCGGTTACTCAGATTCCTATCACGCTCTGTGGCAGGTTCCTTTCTCATTGGGCCCTGAAGCCCTTCATCTTACGAAGCCTCTCATTCTGTGGATCAACGACGGATTGATGGCCGTCTTTTTCTTCGTCGTCGGTCTCGAAATCAAACGCGAAATCGTCGCAGGAGAACTTTCGACGGTAAAGCAGGCCGCCCTTCCCATCGGAGCGGCTCTTGGCGGTATGATCCTGCCTGCCGGTATCTTCCTCCTTTTGAATCAGGGCCGTCCTGGATCAGAGGGCTGGGGCATTCCCATGGCCACCGACATCGCCTTCTCGCTCGGCGTGCTCTCGCTTCTCGGGGCCCGCATACCGTTAACCATTAAGGTCTTTCTTACCGCCTTCGCCATCGTCGATGATCTTGGCGCCGTGATCGTCATCGCTCTTTTTTACAGCACCGGCGTGCAGCTCTCTTTGCTCGGCCTTGCCGCACTGCTTCTGGGGCTGATGTTCCTGTTTAACCGCATGAACATCAGATCGCTGGCGGCGTATCTGATTCCGGGTCTCGTGGTCTGGTACCTGTTCCTGAAATCGGGAGTGCATCCGACGGTGGCCGGCGTACTCGGCGCCTTCGCCATTCCGATCAACCCTCTTGCAAAGGCCGGCGAGTTCGTCGCCTCGATGCGCGAGAACCTTGCGCTTTTCGAGAAGGCGCCCGGCAAAGAGACCGACACAGAGAAGCTGCTCAGCCATGAACAGCTCAATGCCATGGAAGATCTGAACGAAGAACTCGAGAAGGTACAGTCTCCACTGCAGCGTATCGAGCACGGATTGCACGGCTGGGTGAGCTTCTTCATCATGCCCGTTTTCGCCTTCGCCAACGCCGGCGTCACCATCGAAGGCAACCTTCTTGAAAGCCTGAGTCGTCCGCTCAGCATCAATATCGCCGCCGGCCTGTTTGTCGGGAAGCTCATCGGTATCTTCTCGTTTGCGTATGTCACGGCGAAGCTGTTTCGCACACAGCTTCCTGAAGGCGTACGCTGGGCTCATTTTGTCGGCGCCGCCCTGCTCGGCGGCATCGGCTTCACGATGTCGCTTTTTATCACCGGCCTTGCCTACGAAGACGCCTCGCTGATCGCCGACGCGAAGATCGGCATTCTCACGGGATCTCTTATCTCAGGACTTCTCGGCTACCTGTATTTGAGAAGAGTGGCCTGAAAAAAAGACTGGCCTTCTGAAACGATTCCGGCCACTGCTCTTTCGATGTACGAGCGGTGGCTGGATTCTCAACCCGGGCTTTTCGAGCGATGGGGCATTCGTTACTTTCACAGGCTTTCGCGACGATTCGGCCATCTTGATCCTGTGGCAACGACCGACGAGCAGATGGTGCGGGCCGTGCGAGGCGTCACAATAACCGGTGCGACGATCGCCTTTCTCATCGGAGCGCTCTCCGCCGGCGGCTCCGTCCTTGCTGAAATCCTCACACTGGAGCGCCCGCTCATCGAACATTACGCGTGGATTGGCGGGGTAACGCTTGTGCTCACGGCCATCGAATTCGCCGTGCTTTTTGTCGTCTCGATTCATACGGTCTTTCGTATCGCCCGCATCACAGGCCATCAGCGTCTCTCTCAGGCGACGAGTTTTCAGGAGGGCATCATCCCCAATCTGCTTGCCCGCGCCGCTCTCGAAATTCCCGATCCGGTGCAGCGTATCCTCGGCATCGATCCGCTGGCGAAGGTTTCAAAGAAAAAGATGATGGCCGTCGGCCTGATCTACAAACTCAAAGTGGTGATGAGCAACGTGCTTGCGAAGCTCATTCTCAAACGCGTCCTTGCCAAGAGCGGAGTGCGCATGCTCGCCTACTGGGTGTCTGTTCCTATAACGGGCCTCTGGAATGCCATCGTCACCTTTCGCGTAGCGCGCGAGGCGCGCCTGCGCCTGTTCGGCAACCTGCTCGCCGAGCACATCGTCCGGCATCAGCTGACCGACGAACAGATGGCCGCCCTTTCGCCCGCCGCCCGTATCGGATGCCTTCGCGCCGTCGGGAACGCCGTCGTGCTCACGCAGAACTATCATCCGAATATGCTGATGCTGCTTGTGCGCATCGCCGACTCGCTTCAGATCAACGATGGCGAGGGCTTCGACGACTGGGATGCCTTTCTTCACTGCCTCGATTCGGTAAAGGAAGGCGAGCGCTGTTTTCTTCTCGATCTGCTTGCCGTCGCCACCGCCTTTGACGGCAAGCTTTCGGGCCTTGAAAAGAGCATGCTACCGCTTGCCTTCAAGGAACATACGAGTCTTTATATGGAAAGGATCAAGAAGCTGATAGAGTTCATGCACGCCGGCCGGCTGCACGCGGCCATCGAACTCTGCGATCTCAATTTCGAGGCCGGTTGACCGGGGAAAGCGGCTTGACCATTTCGACCGGCCTTGCTGTTTCTCTCTTATGGGCGAATTTCCGAAGCTACCCGGCCTTCCGGGGCTTCTTCTGCAGATCACCGGACTCCTGACCGAATCGGCCGTCTCGGGCATACGTAACTTTGCGTATGAATCCATGACGTGGATGGGCGAGCAGGCCGAGAACATCTCGGACTATCCCGTTCTACGCAACACCGAACTGGCAAGACAGCTGCGACGCACCGGCGACTCGTTGAAAGAGGCGGGCTCGGTCTCTTTCGAGGCCATCTACAGCTCCATTCACAGAGCGGCAGAATCGCTTTCCGAGACGTTGCTCACGTTGCGCATCGTCGATCAGAACACATTTCAGAACCTGGCCTCGAATATCGCCGACACGGCCATCCTGGGCGATAGCTTTGTCGCGTTGCGTGATCCGTTCGAGGTCAAAACGTCCTTTCGCCTGAACGCCGCCGACGCAACGCCCGAGCAGATCGCCGACGCCTTTCGCGCCGCTCCGGCAAGGCGCGGGCTGATGATCTGTGTGCCCGGCCTCTATCAGGATGAAAGCCTGTGGAAAAGCGGCAGGCCGCAGCCCGTCGTCGAATTGCTCAAACAGCAGTCCTACTTTCCGGTTTATCTGCGCCTTCACCCCGGCACGCACGTCTCGACCATCGGCAAAGAGATCAGCACTCTGATGGAAGCTCTGCTCGCTGCTCTGCCCGATACGCCCGTGCATTTTATGAGTTTCAGTCAGGGCGGATTGATCCTGCGAAGCACGCTTCTGGCTAACGATCGCTCCGGAGGGAGTATTCGCAAACGCACCGGCAGGGTTATCCTGATCAGCTCGCCCGACGGCGGCTACTTCATCGAAAAGACGGGGCTGCTTTTCGGCTTCGGTCTCGGCGAGGCCCCCTCGCGTGCCATCAAGTTTATGAGCTTTGCCGGCAACGTTCATTCGCCGGCCTTTCGCGACATGGCCGCCGGTATTATTCGCGAAGAAGACGAGAAAAAGACCGGGCCCATCCTGCCCATGAGCACGAATCATTACTTCGGCGAACTCGACGGCCTTGACGCCTATCAGATCTACAGCCTGATCAGCGACAGCAACCACATCTGGAGCAACTGGCTCGGCGACGGACTCATAGAGGAGTCCTCTCTTGCACTGCTTTCCGATACGGTATATCGCAAGAACGAGGAAAGTCGGGTTCATTGCCTGGTCGGGCTCTCCCATTTTCAGATCTTACAGAGCGAGGCCTTCCAGAAGGCCCTCTTCCAGATACTCGAGAAGTCCTGATCGGTCGGCTTTGAGTTAGTCAGTTTTGAGTTAGCCGGTTTTCAGTCGTCGCTTTTCGGTCAGTCGATTTCGAGAAGGATCATCGCAATGTCGTCCTCACGGATGTCGCGACGGGCAAATCGGTTCAGCGAGGCGAGGATGGCGTCGAGAAGATCGTTCCCCTGACTGTGCCTGTTCTCAAGAATCGTGCGACGCAGTCGCTCCGTCCCGTAAAGCTGCTCGGATTCGTTCAGCGTTTCGATGATGCCGTCGGTGTAAAAGAGCACACAGTCGCCCGATTGAAGCTGCGTTTCAAGCGTGGCGTAGGCCGGTTCTTCGAGCACGCCCAGACAGATGCCGTTCGCCTGTATGTCCTGAAACTCCTGCGTCGCTCTGCGAAAAAGAAGCGGATAACAATGGCCTGCATTGCCCACCTTGAGCTTCAGATCCCGGTAATCGACGGAGCCGGCAAGCGCCGTAATAAAATGCATGCCCGTGCGATCGAAGATGCTGCGGTTCAGATGTCTCAAGAAAACATCGGGTAAAATCAGCATATCCTTACTGAGGGTCGACGATATCTTGATCATCATCGTGATCAGAGCAGATGATATACCGTGACCCGAAACGTCGGCCATAAGAAAGCCCAGGCTTTCCTGAAGATCGTGCAGATCGAGAAAATCGCCTCCGAGCGAACTGGCAGGGACGTAGCGGGATGTGAGGCGCACGGGCCCGTACTGCCGCGATACGACGGGAATGATGCTTAACTGCGTCTTTCGCGCAAGATCAAGCTCTTCCTGTATTTTCATCATCGCATGACGCAACTCTTTCTCGCGAAGTTCGAGCATCTGCGTGGTCGAATGAAGCGAATGATCGACGTGTTCGAGCTCTTCCTGATACGGCGAGGTGATCTGCCGGGCGATAAAAAACGACATGGCGATGGTTAACAGCAGAAGCCCGCCAACAAGCAGAAGCACCGTTGAACTGCGGATCTGTATCGTCTGGATCAGCTCTCCCTCGGGAAGACAGAGAAAGATCTGCGGCGACCGCTCCCGCGAGGGCTCCACCTCGTCGCTCCACCATCGACAGCCCTGTGAGTCCTCGGCAGCAGCAGGATCCTGAAGCAGAGCGACGACGGCGGGGTCTTTCGCGTCGGCTGCCGTCACCACAAAAAGGCCTCTTTGTTTCTTGCCGGTGTGATATCGCAATCCCCCTATTTCAATGCCTTCGGGAAGATCGGCCTTTACTTCGGGGAAATAGAGAACGGGCATGAGATTCTCGTCGGGCGTAATCAGTCGAAAGAATCGCGAGAGCTCGATCAGACGCAGATCATAAGCGACGATCAATCGTTCTGCCGAAGGCAAGCGCTCGGCGGCAACGCTTGTGATGCCCGGATCGCCCGTCGTGCGGAACCGATATACGTCGGTCCAGCGACCCGGCGTATCCTCTTCGCCGACGACGGAATACCAGGCGCTGCTTTTATAAGAATAGGCGACAGGCGGCCCCTCTGCGCGGCAGATGGCTTTGCGGTCACAGATCGAATAACGCGCCTGGCCGCCACGCTCCTCTCTGATGCGATACCGATCGACGTCTTCTTTCAGGATCATGAAGCTGGCCTCGGCGACGACGACGTTCAGCGACGTCACGACATCGTTCTCGTCGAGAAAGGGAGCGAAGTAGCGCACCATCATGCTGCGATCATAATGACGGATAACGCCATCTTTTATCAGTTGAACGGAAAGCCGCTGATGCTTCATCGCCGGACCGAGAGTTCCGCGAAACTCCTGTACGAGAAAGGCGCCGCGACTGCGCAGATTCGACATCGACAGCGAGTCGACGGACGACCGCAAAAGCAGAGCACCGCTTCCCAGGACGGCCAGTATCAAAAGGCCGAGCAGCAGTACGATTTTCTGAACGACCCGTCCGTCCAGCCTGTAGCCTTTTCTGAGCTCCATAATGCGGAGCTGGCATTATATAGCAATGCAAGCAGATCTGTCAAGTGGATCGAGGCCAGAAGAGCTCGAGCGTGCGACCGATGCCCTTTGAATTCAAGAAGCCTTCAAGAGCCGAAGCGCCATCAGAAGCGGGGACTGTCGTCGTATCAACGGCAGGTTGTTCTTGCGTTTCCTGCCGTGCCATTTCCTGGATCTCCCGTTTTTCCGCCGATGTCAGAGGAGCCGGGAGCATAAGAAGCCGGTCCCCTGTCTTCATCTGCCAGCGCTGAATGTGCAGATTACGGCCCGCCTGCGCACGCACGGTATGAAGATCCCCATCTCTTAGAAAAACATGCTCATGTCCGTAGCTGAGCATCTCCATGTTGCCGTCACGCCGGGCCTCAAGAACGGTCACGCGCACCTCTGAGGGCGGATGATTCAGCAGAAGATCCTCAAGTCTGTACACGGGATAGGTCGACGAGGCCAGGCCGTCGATCAGAGCGGTCACATATTCGGATCGCAGGCGGCCATCAGAGCTTATGTACACAAGAAAGAGTCGGTCGCCGGCCAATCGAATGAACATCTTACGAAAGACCTCACCCCGGCTTGTGCCGACGACGCGGTAGTTAATCGAATTGCTGCCAAAGGGAAGCTCTGCGTCCTCGCTCTTCGGTTGGGCCTCGGGCCGCGGCTCCGGGCTCTCTCGCTGCTCCTGAAAAAGCTCTCGAAAGGTATAGCGGTCCTGCTTGATCTGTGCCGGCAGATCGGCCTTGCCCGAAAGCAGCCGTTCGAGCAGAGGCGCATCGGGTGACCAGAGAATAAAGAAAAGCGGCGTCGTTTTTAGGCGTCCAAGCCGAAACCTCGTCGGACGCAGGAATTCAAACTCAGATTCCTGACGTCCGCATCCGCGCAGATACTCGCGCAGATCCTCAAGCAGATGCAACCGCTCGCTGCGTGTTACCGTGCGGCCATCGGCGCAGACAAGACCGAGATGCAGCCGACGACGATCACCGAGCAGATCACCTCCTTCTCGCAAAAGAAAGGCCTCGGCATCGGCCTGTTCACGTAACTGAGCAGGAAATCGATCCTCGCCGATCCAGCTCAGCTCGCGCACCTTCAACCATTCGGCGATCAGCAGATCAAGGGGGATGGATTTCAGAATCCAGCGACGTACGGGATGCAGGGTTTTACGGGACATCGGACTTGCCGCTGTAGTAGTTGGAGATCTGCGTGAACGCCGACTGTATGCGACGACACAGCGCTCCAATGATCTTGAACGCCCACCGCGGATGCGTCTGAAAGATACGCTCGAACTGCTCCGGAGCGAGCACAAGCAGCTTTACGTCCGTGGCCGCGATCAGGGTCGCCGAACGCAGCTCGTTCTCAAGCAGGGCCATCTCTCCAAAGATCTCGCCTGGCCCCAGTCGGTTGAGAACGCGATACTGGCCCGAGATCTGGCGCTCGGTCACAAGCACCATGCCCGAGATGATGATGTAGACCTCTTTGCCCGAATCCCCTTCGCGAACGATGATCTTCTTCGGCTCGTAGGTCTTGCCATATTTAAAGAACAGCTGCTGGGTGATGGCCTGCTCGCCTTCAAAGCCCAGCTTGATCAGGTCGTAGTCGTGATTTTCGATCTTCATGGACGATTTGCCGGTCAGGCCGGCAGCTCCTTAATATGACGGTTTACTTTGCGCAAAATGGAGCTCAGGCTTCGGATGATCGAAAGCGACACCGACATCTCAGAGCTCATCAGTTTTTCCACTCCAACCCTGTTAAAGGCCAGCAAGCGCACGTCGGTCATACACTGCGCCTCGGTGATGCGGGCCTTGCCGAGATAGACCTCGAGAATGCCGAACATCTCGCCCGTTTTATAGTGTAGCTCATCGCTTTTCAGAGCCGTGTACTTACGTCGAAGCGTCACCTCTCCATCGAGGATGTAGTAGACTCTCAGATCGTCGAGCAACTGTCCCTGTTTATAGACATAATCGCCCTTCTTAAAGCTGAGAGGATGCCCGAGCTCTTCAAAAAGCTTCATTCCTGTGGACTCCATCGTCCCTCCATAGATAGCAACTGCGAGTATTCCGCTTTACCGCATGTGCAGCCGAAAAAATCTATAATAATATGGCCATACGCCGACCCGGATTTGACGAATGCTACCAGGCGCTGCCCGAACTGACCCGTCCGGCCCAGTTTCAGTCCTTCTGGAATAGTGTCATCCTTTCTCTGAAGAAGGTTCCTCTCGAACCACAGCTCAAGCTGCGTCTGAAGCGAACCTTTGCCCGGGAAAGCCTGCACGACGTGCAGTTCCGCAGCCATAATGACACCGTCCTGTCGGGCTACCTGAACATCCCTCGAAAGCTGAAACGCGTGCCGGCCGTCATCACGTTTCACGATTATTTATCGGATTTCGAGCGCGTAAACGAAAGCATTACCGAGCCCCTTTCTCAGGCCGGAATCGCGCATCTTTACCTCAAGATGCGTGGACACGAAAATCCGGCCGTATTCGCCCGGCCGACACGATCGAAAGACGGAGCAGGCGCTCCGACGACGTTTTTTCTCGACCAGCAGGGTCAGCCTTTTGAGCGCAGCTTCGGTGTGGCCATCATCCTCGATGCGCTGCGCGGTGTTGACTTTCTGCGCCTGAATCGTAATATTAACCACACTGCCATCGGCCTTATGGGAAGGGGATTGGGCTGTGTTCCGGCGCTATTTGCCGCGGCCTTCAAGCCCGAATCCGTGCGGGCCCTGGGCTTGGAAAGGCCCGGTCCGGTATGGCATGAGGAGTGGCTGCAACTGAGTCAGTCGCCTCTGGCCCGTGAATGGAATGAATGGATGAAAGGAAGATCGGCGCAGAAGAAAGAGCTGCGCGAGAAGATGAGGCAGATTGATCCGGTTTATCTCAGTCAGGAAATCAGCTGCCCCGTCTTGATGAGCACGGGACTTGAAGATGCGGAGCATCCGGCGTTGCCCGGTTTCGGCCTTTTTAACCTGCTGCGCACCGAGAAAGCGATGCAGATCTTCACGGATGAGGCGCAGGATCCCGATCATAAGAAGGAACATCAGCAGCAGGTGGAGTTTCTTATTGAAACACTGCGAGCGAAGGACTGAACGATTGTCAGAACGTATGTTTTGACGGTCGTGGGAATCGTTGAAAAGATTTGTAATGCAATTTAGTAAATATTTTTTAGTTTACAGTAACAGAAGCACAAAATAAGCATACGAGGAAAACGATGGCTACAGACAATCAAGATCAGGAAATGCATCAGGGCGAAGAAGGCGATTCGCCGCGTAAAGCCCGGTCGCGTTTCAAGAAAAAGGTACTCGATACTCGTGGTCTCAACATCGACTACAAGAACATCGAAGTAATCGAGAAGTTCGTTTCGAAGACCGGTAAGATCCTTCCGCGCAGAATGACCGGAGCTACGGCTCGCATCCAGCGTAAGATCTCCCGGGAAGTTAAACGCGCCAGAATGGCCAACCTTTTACCGTTTGTAAAACGCTGAAGATAACCTATGTCACTGTTCGAGGCTATCTCCGTCCTCCAGGGAGATCAAAAAGAGTTTCTGGAGGAGCTGTATCAGGAGTACGTTAAGAACCCTGATAGTATCGCTCCCGAATGGAGAAGTCTTTTCAGCGAGCTGGACGGCGGAGGCGGAGCAAGATTCCCATCCGCCCGAACATCGCTGGCCCTGCAGCCCGAAGATATCCCCGATACGGATGACATAAATCTCAAAGCACATCGTCTGATCCAGGACTACCGTCGCCACGGCCACTTCCTGGCCCGGATCAACCCACTGGGATTCCGTAACACCGACGAAGACCTGCTTGATCCGAGGCGATACGGTATCGGCCCGGCCGATCTTCAGAAGATCGTGCGCGTGAACATCGCCGGTCAATCCGTTACCGATACGCTGGCGACCGTCATCAAGAAGATGGACCAGATCTACTGCTCCTCGACGGGTATTGAATTCTTCTATATCCGTGACGAACAGCGTCGCAACTGGGTCGCCGAGCGCATCGAATCCGACGATTATTTTAAACCTCTTTCCAACGAACAGATGAAGCTCATCTATTCGAAGGTCTATATCGCCGAGGCCTTCGAGAAGTTTCTCGCCACGCGGTTCCCGGGTAAAAAGCGTTTCTCTCTTGAAGGCGGCGAAAGCCTGATCCCCTCGCTCGCCTGTATCATTGAAGAAGCGGGCAACCATTCGATCGAACAGATCGTTCTCGGTATGGCCCACCGCGGTCGTCTCAATGTTCTTGCAAACATTCTTGGCAAAGACCCGGCGGCGATCTTTGCGGAGTTCAACGAAAACGTTTCCATCGACTTCGGTCCCGGTGACGTGAAGTATCACCTCGGCTTTTCACGAGATCACAAAACGATGTCGGGCAAGATGGTGCATCTGTCGCTTGGCTTCAACCCGTCGCATCTTGAGGTGATCAATCCCGTCGTCATGGGCTCGATCCGCGCCCGCCAGACGATGTCGAACGACGAAGGACGTCTGCGCCATCTTCCGCTTCTCATTCATGGCGATGCCGCCCTTGCCGGCCAGGGCATCAACTACGAATGCGCGAATATGTCGGGGCTGACGGGTTATGCCGTCGGCGGCACGATTCATATCGTGGTGAATAACCAGGTCGGATTCACGACCGATCCGATGGACTCGCGTTCAACAATCTACGCCACCGACCTCGCGAAGATTCTCAATACTCCGATCCTGCACGTAAACGGCGACGATCCTATTGCCGTCTACCGCGCTTCACGTTTTGCGCTTGAATGGCGCCAGACGTTCAACTCCGACGTTTTCATCGATCTTGTTTGCTTTCGCAAATGGGGCCATAACGAAACCGACGAGCCGACGTTCACGCAGCCGAAGATGTACGAGATCATCAAGAAGCATCCCGGTACATTCACCGTTTTCGATCAGGCTCTTGCCGAATCACAGCTTTCGCCAGCCGAGCGCCAGGCCATTCGTGACGGCCATAACCAGGCCCTTGAAGATGCCTTCAATCGGTTTCAATCTCAGAATATCCAGGTCGATATCGAAACGCTGCAGGGCAAATGGCAGGGACTCAAGAAGATCGATCCCGATTCGAACCCCGAAACCGGAGTCTCTGACACCCTTCTAAAAAAGGCAGCCGATGCGATCACGTCCGTTCCGGCCGGGTTTACTCTTAATAAAAAGCTGCAGCGTCTCTTTGAAGATCGTCGCAAGATGATCTTCGAGCCCGAGCAATCAAAAGGCATCGACTGGGGCATGGGCGAACTGCTCGCCTACGGAACTCTTCTTGCCGAGGGATTCTCAGTTCGCATCTCGGGGCAGGACTGCAAACGCGGCACGTTCTCGCACCGACACGCCGCCGTTATCGACGCCGAAACCGGGTCGGAGTTCGCTCCTCTGAGCCAGCTTCCGGGCCTGAAGGCGAACTTTGAGGTTCTGAACTCTCTTCTTTCTGAAGAGGCCGTCCTGGGCTTTGAATTCGGTTATTCGCTGGCCGACCCTGCAACGCTTGTCATCTGGGAGGCGCAGTTCGGCGACTTCGCAAACGGCGCCCAGGTCATCGTCGACCAGTTCATCTCTTCCTCTGAAGCGAAATGGAAGCGTATGTCGGGCCTGACCATGCTTCTGCCTCATGGCTATGAAGGCCAGGGACCGGAGCATTCGAGCGCACGTATGGAGCGCTATCTGCAACTGTGCAGTCAGCATAATATGCAGGTCTGTTATCCGACCACGCCGGCGCAGATCTATCATCTGCTGCGCCGTCAGATGCATCGCAACTATCGCAAGCCTCTGATCGTCATGTCGCCGAAATCGCTGCTGCGCCATCCCGAGGCCGTCTGCAAACCCGAGGATTTTCTATCGGGTCGGTTCCAGGACGTCATTCCCGAGGTCGACGCCGATATTAAGGCCGATAAGGTGAAGCGCATCCTCTTCTGCACGGGCAAGATCTACTACGAGCTGCGCGAAGAACGCAGGAAGGCGGGCATTACCGATACGGCTATCATCCGCGTCGAACAGCTCTATCCCTTCCCCGATCGCGATATTCAGACCATCCTTGAAAGCTACAAGAAGATCGAAGAGGTGGGCTGGGTTCAGGAAGAGCCGCGAAATCAGGGCGCCTGGATCTACATGGAGAACCTGCTCGGCCATCTGTGTAAGAGCCGCCTGAACTACTACGGGCGCTCCGCTTCTCCGAGTCCGGCGACGGGTTATTACAAAGTACATGTGAAAGAACAGCAGGCCATTATCAATGAAGCTCTGCTGCTGAATAAATAACGGCTACGAGCCGCGAGAAAGGAATAGTTATGGCACTGGAAGTAAAAGTTCCGCCGATGGGCGAATCCATATCCGAAGCAACGGTGGCCTCCTGGCATAAGAAGCCCGGCGATGCCGTGAAAAGCGGCGACATCCTCGTCGAGCTTGAAACGGATAAGGTGACGATGGAAGTGCCCTGCCCCGTCGACGGAGTTTTGAAAGAGATCAAGCGCCAGAGCGGCGATACGGTTAAACTCGAAGACGTGCTCGCCATCGTCGAGGCCGGCGCCGTCGCATCGACTCCCGCTCAACCTGCTGCACCCGCTGCATCGGCACCGGCAGCCTCGTCCTCAAGTGCTAAAAACGAAACGCTTCCTCCTGGCGCACGTCGCCTTGCCGAAGAAGCCGGCGTCGACGCCTCGCAGATCCAGGGATCGGGCAAGCGCGGACAGGTCACGAAGCCCGACGTCGTAGACCATATCGCAAAAGGTGCCTCCGCTCCTGCTAAGCCGGCTCCGGCTGCATCGGCGACTCCGATCGCCCCGTCCCGAGAACGCAAAGGCGCCCGCGAAGAGGTCGTTCCGATGAGCCGCCTTCGTCAGCGCATCGCCGAGCGCCTTGTTGAAGCGCAACAATCCGCCGCCATCCTTACGACCTTCAACGAAGTCGATATGTCGGCGATGATGGACATCCGCAATCGCTATAAAGACGTCTTTGAGAAGAAGCATGGTGTGAAGCTCGGTTTCATGTCTTTCTTTGTGAAGGCCGTCATCGAAGGCCTGAAGGCTTATCCGGCCGTAAACGCCGAGATTCGCGGAACCGATACGATCTACAAGAACTACTATGATATCGGCGTCGCCGTCGGCGGTCCGAAAGGGCTTGTCGTTCCGATCGTGCGCGACAGCGACCTTCTGTCTATGGCTGAGATCGAGATGGAAATCGCCCGTCTTGCACAGCGAGTCAAAGAAGGAAGCATCACGCTTGATGAGATGTCGGGTGGAACGTTCACCATCTCGAACGGCGGTATTTACGGATCGATGATGTCTACGCCGATCCTCAACCCGCCGCAATCGGGCATTCTCGGTATGCATAACATCACGAAGCGCGCCGTCGTCGTCAACGATCAGATCGTTATCCGACCGATGATGTATCTTGCGCTTTCCTACGACCACCGTATCATCGACGGTAAAGAAGCCGTGAGCTTTCTCGTAAAAGTGAAAGAATGCGTCGAGAACCCTGAACGCATGCTTCTCGAAGTCTGAGGCCTGAAGGCCGACCTGACGGTCGGCCTTTTTTATGTCATTATCCCACCAGAAACACAAGGAGATCTACTATGGCAGATGCAACGCAGAATTTTGATGTCGCAATCATCGGAGGCGGACCGGGCGGATACGTCTGCGCCATCCGCGCCTCGCAGCTCGGGCTGAAGGTCGCCCTGATCGAGAAACGCGAAACCATCGGCGGAACGTGCGTCAACGTCGGATGTATTCCGTCCAAGGCGCTTCTCGATACATCGGAGCATTATCATCGCATCAAGCATGAGATGGACGATCACGGCATCACCGTATCAAGCGTTAAGATCGACGTGAAGAAGATGATGGCCCGCAAAGAGCGCGTCGTGAAAGAATTAACCGACGGCCTGAACTTCCTCATGAACAAGAATAAGATCACCGTCTTTCGCGGAACGGGCAGCCTCGTTTCGGCGAAACCCGACGCCGTCGAGATCAAGGTTGAAGGCGAAAAGCCCGCTTCTCTGATCGCGAAGAAGTGCGTCATCGCCACCGGTTCTGATATCATAAACATCCCCTCCGTCCCTGTGGACGGCAAGAATATCATCACATCGGATCATGCCATCGCTCTTGAAGAGACGCCCGAAAGCATGGTCGTCATCGGCGGCGGCGTCATCGGCCTTGAACTCGGCTCCGTATGGAGTCGTCTCGGTACGAAGGTAACGGTCGTCGAGATGCTGCCCGATATTCTCATGGGTCTTGACGCCTCGCTTCGCACGCTGGCCCGTCGTACGCTCGAAAAGCAGGGCTTCACGTTCAAGCTCGAAACGAAGGTGCTCGGTGCGCAGGCAAAGGGCAAACAGGTTGAAGTCAAGATCGCCGATAAAGACGGCAAAGAAGAATCCATCGTCGCCTCGAAGGTTCTTGTCGCCGTCGGTCGCAAGCCCTTCCATGATTCGCTTGGAGCGGAGAAGGTCGGCGTGAAGATCAACCAGCGCGGACGTATCGAGGTGGACGCGCATACGCTGCAGACGTCCGTGCCCGGCATCTACGCCATCGGCGACGTTATCGAAGGACCGATGCTCGCGCATAAGGCCGAAGAAGAAGGCGTCATGGTCGCCGAGATCATCGCCGGCAAGCCCGGTCATGTGAACTATGACTGCGTTCCGTTCGTCGTCTACACCTGGCCCGAGATCGCCTGGGTGGGCAAAGGCGAAGATCAGCTCAAAGCGGCCGGCATCGAGTATAACACCGGCAAATACATGTTCAAGCCGAACGGCCGTGCGAAGGCCATGAACCAGACCGAAGGGCAGATAAAGATCTATGCCGACAAACGCACCGATAAGATACTCGGAGTGCATATCGTCGGCCCGAACGCCTCGGAGCTGTTAGGCGAAGCCGTCGTCGCCATGGAATTCGGCGGAGCGGCAGAAGACCTTGGCCGTTCGTTCCATTCGCATCCGACGCTTTCTGAGGTTATGAAAGAAGCGGCTCTCGATGTGAATAAGATGAGCATTCACCAGTAAGGCCCGCTGCCCCCACTCCTTCGCCCTTGCGTGACGCCCGTATTGGAGGCGCCACGCAAGGGACGCAAGGACAACGATCCTGCTTGACATACTCATTTCTGCGCTCACCTTATGGCATGCCTCGCTTTACGACATTGCCAGCAAATCTCATTCTTGTTCTACTCCTGACATCCTGCCAATCAACACGACCATTTGAGCCGTTCAATGAATCCTGGGCTACCGCACAGCTCAACGCCCCGCCCGAGAATTTACAGAAGGCCGAGGCCTTGCACAAGTCCGGCTTCCAGCTCTACAAGCAGAAACGAGATAGCGAAGCTATCATTCAGTATGAAGCGGCCCTACAACTTCATGCACACGCCGGCCTGTATTACGACTACGCGAATAGCCTTTCGAATATCGACGGTCGACTGGAGGATTCTATAAAGGCATATCGCATCGGCATCAGGTTAAGCGAGAAGCCCGACATGAACCTTCACTACAATCTGGGCTGTGCTCTTGTTCGTGCCAATCGCATCGCCGAGGCCATCCCTGAACTGCAGCAGGCCTACAGGCTCGGAAAGCCTCCTGCCATCATGGAGCAGGACGGCGATCTGACGAATCTGCGGAAGGATCGAGACTGGCGCGAGAAGATCGGCATCAAGGAGCCGATGAAATCATGGAGGCTGTTCCCGCAAGCATGGGGCAGAGGCAGCTCGCACACTACTATTTGTTCCAATTACAGACAGACAGCCGGGCTTTTGATCGAATACTTTGAAGATATGGGGGAGACCCGCGTAAAAAAAGGGAATTGGACGCGCGAAGGGAACAAGATCATAGCACATTTCAAACAGGAAATCGGCAAAAAGGGCGTTGGTCCGACCGTGAACGACGGTCCTCGCGGGCCATACCATCTAAAATTCGAGCCTTACGAGCGCGAGATTGATGAGACAGCAACATTTGATTTTCTGGAGATATCAAAGCACATGCAAGAATCGGACGGACCATGCCCCGAATACCGCTTCTGATCGTTTCGACGCTCTTACTGATCGGGCCTGGCTGTATAACAAATCCTCCGGAAACTTCCGATCCCGATCCTTTCGCGGATAACGATCAGGCTGCCCTATCAGCGTTTGAGCGCATCAAGAGCCGCGGCGAGACCTTGCCAGATTCAGAGCGCTATCGAATGCTCTTCAACAGACCTCCGTTCGACGATACTGCGAGTCCGATCCTTTCCCGCTTGAGTCAGGGGCGTTATCCGGTTGCAGACGCCGGCTCAAATCCTCGCTGGCAGAAAGCAGAGTCCTGTGCTCGATGCCACGAAAAAGAATTTGGAGCCTGGAAGAAGAGTCTTCACAGTCAGGCCTTCACGAATGCTCGATTCTATCATGCCTTTCAGCTTGAACCGATGGCCTGGTGTATGAACTGCCATGCACCTTACTGGTATAACAGCGGGCACGCCGCCGAAGCGAGGCCAATCAGGCCGATTCAGGAGATCTACCAGACCGATAAGCGGCAGTACGTCGTTCACCGCCCTCATGCAACCGATCGCCTGCCTTCTTACCGAGAGGATTACGACTACGATGATCTGCGCTCGCCGCAGAACGAAGAAGGAGTCAGCTGCGCCGTTTGTCATGTGCGCAATGACGTGGTTTATACAGGCCGCCCCGTCACATCAGAAATGGCCACGAAGGCCGGGGCAGACGACGGCCATGAACTGCGTCATGATCCGATACTGCGCAGCCCGGACCTCTGCGCCGGATGCCACGAGTTCAACTTCCCGGATCGAGTGAGCCCCTTTATCGCATACTCCCCTCATCCCATGCAAGCGACAGTCAGCGAATTCCTTGCACACAGGCAAAAGGGCTCTGCGCCGGCAACAACCTGCACGGGCTGCCATCTACGACAGGACGCTCACATCGCCTCTCCTCTTTCCCATCGCGAAGCGATCCCGCATGTTATCCAAATCCGGTTTCACACCCGGCAGTCCCTTTTAAAAATGCAGATCCGCATCCCGCGCATCGGGCATCCCTTTCCTACAGGCGATCTTTTTCGTCAGGTGCGAGTCCGCGCATTCAGCGACGGCGGCCGTGAGCTTCTTGACTATCGCATTGCCCGAATCGTAAACAACGCTACATTGAAGATCGAGTCAGACACTCGTTTACTGCCTGTGAATCAAACCATCGACACCGAACTCGTTTTCCCTCTCAGAGAAGCGCCGAGCCGGTGCGAGGTCGAATACCTATTCGAGGGACGCATCGAGCATACTCTTCCGCGGGCTATGCCTGATGAGGAAAAGCGGATTGTTCTTTTCAGTGGTCCATGCAAATAGAATGCACATAAGCCCGCCGCAGAAGCGCTCACACTTTTTCAGAAAAATGATTGCACATTCCGGTAACGTCCTCACAGTTCTCTTGAGACGTCTTTATGCCCTCGCGCATCACCCTTCACATGGTTACAAGCCTTGACGGCTTCATCGCCACCAGCGACGGCAGCATGGACTGGTTCGAGTTTACGTCTCCCTATGAGAGGGGTGTCGAAGAAGAAGATGCCGCGCAGTTCCTATCCGGTATCGATTGTTATATCATGGGCTCGCATACGTATGAACTTGCGCGTCAGGTCGGCTGGCCCTATGGCGATACTCCTGTCATCGTGCTTACCGGACGAAAGCTTCCTGTAACGAAAGAGAACGTACGCTTCTATTCAGGAGAAATTCCCGAGCTGCTGAAGGGCCTGCCATATCAGAACACCTATCTTGTCGGTGGAGCGAAGGTGTGTCGGGAGTTTCTTCGTCTGAATCTCGTCGACGAGCTATGCCTAACGACGATTCCCATGCTGCTGGGCTCGGGCCTGCCTCTTTTTGAAAGCGGCTCAGCACAGACCAGGCTTGCACTCAAAGACTGTAAGGCTTACAAGAATGGTCTTGTAGAAACCCGCTACACGATCGGCAAGGGGCTCTAACGTGCCCTTTACACTTGCACATCCGGCGGCGGTGCTTCCGTTGCTTCGTGACCCGGTTTCGATTTCGATGAAAGATCTCGGGCATATCGCAGTCCGGACGATCTCTTCGATTCTTCTGGCTCTGCTTCTTGCATGCGCTCTCACGATAGCCCTCAAGAAAAGCGGCAGAGTAAGTTAGTTTCTCGGCAAACAAGAAAAGATCCCCGCCCGATACAGGATACTATCAGGCGGGGGAGATTCAAGCCTCGATTTTTGAGCCGAGAACGATCAGAAACTGTCGCATCCACTCAGGATGCGCCGGCCATGCCGGAGCCGTCACGAGGTTTCCATCGGTTAACGCATTTGATGCGGTATCGTTCACCTCACCAAATTTCGCCCCCGCCACCGTGCATTCGGGACCGACGGCAGGATAGGCTATCACGTTACGCCCTTTTAATACGCCGGCAGCGGCCAGTATCTGGGGCCCGTGACAGATTGCTGCGATAGGCTTCTTGCTATCGGCAAAATGGCGTGTCATCTCCAGCAGCTTCTGATTCAGACGTAGGTACTCCGGAGCCCGACCGCCGGGAATGACCAGCGCATCGTAACTCTTTGCATCCACCTTCTCGAAATCAAAGTTCACGACAAAACGGTGGCCAGGCGCCTCCATATACGTCTGATCTCCAACAAAGTCATGAACTGCCGTTCGAACCGTATCTCCGGGTTTCTTTCCCGGACAGACGGCATGCACCGTATGCCCGACCATCGTGAGTATCTGAAATGGAACCATCACCTCGTAATCCTCGACAAAATCACCGACAAACATCAAAATCTTCTTCGCGCTCATTGTCTCCTCCTGTTGTATGCGTTTTCTTTTCATTCAATATGACCTATTCCGTCGCTCGATCAAGCAGATGAAGCATCGAATGATACGGTTGCCCCGTCGCTTCGGTTAAAGCAAGCTCGCAGGTTCGGGCCGAGCTGTAATGTCCAGAGCAATGTTCGTTTCTCATCTGCTCCGCCTCTTCACGGGTCGCAGAAGCCGTCAGCTCGGGAAAGAGCATCCCTCGATCGCCGGCCATACCGCAACAACCGGCCGAGATAGGAATAACGACAGATTCAGCGCAGGCCGCAGCGACGGTCTGTAAATACGCCAGATGATTCATCTTCTGCGAGGCGCAGGTCGGATGCAGCGCAATGCTCCTCTGTCGCTTCGTTACCCGAAGGCGCGGAAGCAGCTTCTCAGAGGCAAAGACGACGGAGTCCAAAATCCGCAGAGCATGCAGCTTCCTGCCTACAGCGTCGCCATTGTCAGACGCTGCGGCCCTCTGGAGCAAAGCGTAGGTGCATGAAGACGTATCAAGAACGACGGGGATCCTGCCACCTTCGCTTTCTCGAAAGAGCATCTCAACAAGGGCGGATAACGAATGCTCTGCGGCCTCTGGAAATCCCTTCGACGCCATCGGCGTTCCGCAGCAATGGCCGCTCGAATCGCTGGCCACGCGCATCTGCAGGCCGGAGCGGCGCACAAGGCGCTCGATCGTTTCAGGAATGGAGGGTGCATCTGCATAACCACCCATCGTGCGACTGATACAGGTGGGGAAATACAGAATATCGGCGTTTGAGTCGCCCTTCGCAGCTATGCGTGCGCCTGCACGCATCGAAACGGGAAGCTGTGGTATGCGAAATATGAGACGCACGACATCGGTGAAAAAACGCCCGAGGTGACTCATACCCGGCACAGATAACGGACGCAACGAAAGCCCGATAAAAAAACTGATGAGCCTCATGTGCGTCGATACAAACTGCGCCACACGCTTCGATAGAGCCCCCTGCTTCTGCGCGCGCAGATCCTTCATATAGCGGCCCGTATCGATTCCCACCGGGCAGGCCGTGGCGCATAACCCGTCGGTGGCGCAGGTATCGACTCCGGCATAGGCGTAGTCTTTCAGGATCTCAGGGCGCAGGTCGGATCTTCGAGGATCTTGAAGCAGTCGCTGCACGACGATGCGCTGCCTCGGCGTCAGCGTCAGATCCCTGCTCGGGCAGCGATTCTCGCAGAAGCCACATTCGATACATAGATCGACCTCGTCATGTACGGCTGGCAGCGGCTTCAGGTTAGCCAGATGTACACGTCGATCGTCGTTAATAATAACGCCCGGATTGCAGATGTTCAACGGATCGACGAGTCGCTTCACCTCTTTCATCAGTGAATAGATCACATCGCCCCACTCCGTCTCCACGAAAGGCGCCATATTCCGGCCCGTGCCATGCTCGCCTTTCAAGGCTCCGTCGTATTTATGCACGACAAGATCTACGACGTCGTTCATAAGAGCTTCGTATCGTTGAACCTCTTCATCAGAGGGGAAGGTCGGCGTTATAACAAAGTGCAGATTGCCGTCTTTTGCATGGCCGAAAATGATGGCCTCGTCATAGGCATACGTCTTGAACAACCGCTGCAGATCGGCGCATAGATCGGCAAGATGCCTTACAGGCACCGCCACGTCTTCGATCAGAGCCGAGCTGCCCTTGGGTCTCAGCGATCCCACAGAGGGATACATGCCCTTGCGCAGGCTCCAGTAAAGCGCCTGCTGTTGCACGTCGGCGGTTAACAACGGAGCGACCAGAAGCGAGAAATCACTCAGGCGTCTCTCGATGTCCGGCTTGTGTTCTTCCAGCTCGGCGGCCGTGGCAAACTCAAACTCAACAAGCAGTGCGGCGGCCTCATCGGGAGCCGAACTGAGAATCTCTGCAAGAGAGCCTGCCTTTCTCTCGATGCTGCGAATGGCGCTTCGATCCATGATCTCGACCGCCGCCGCGTCAAGAAGCTCGGGCACGGCCGCTCCTGCCGCATGCAGATCACGAAACAGAAGCAACGTCGTCAGCTTATGCTTTGATGCGGGCACCGTCCGAAGCGTCGCATCGGCAATAAAACCGAGCGTGCCCTCGCTGCCGATCATCAGATGGGCGAGGATATCAAGAGGACGGTCGAAATCAAGAAAGGCGTTCATGCCGTAGCCGACTGTGTTCTTGATGCGGTATTTATCGCGAATGCGATCCCGAATCGCTTCATCGGTTAGCATACGCCGTCGGATCTCAAGCAGGCCGTTATACAGCGATGCATGCTCGTCTCGAAAACGGTCTGCATCGGCCGCCGTCTCGGTGTTAAAACGGCTGCCATCGGGTAACACAATCGTCATCGCATCAAGCGTATGATAGGCGTTCTGCGTTACGCCACAGCACATGCCGCTTGAGTTATTCGCAAGGATGCCGCCCAGCATCGCCGCCTGTATGCTGGCTGGGTCAGGTCCGATCTTGCGACCATAGCGGCGCAGATGGTCGTTCGCCCGTTGACCGGTGACGCCTGGCTGCAGGCGAATGCGTCGGCCTTCGTCAAGAATCTGAATATCGCGAAAAGAGCGGCTGATATCGACGAGTACGCTGTCGCTGATAGCCTGGCCCGAAAGGCTTGTTCCGGCCGCTCGAAAGGTCAGCGGCAGGCGATAGTTGCCGGCAAGACGCAAGAGGGACGCCACGTCGTCTACCGACGTCGGGCGCACGATGCAGGCCGGCACAAGGCTGTAAAAGCTCGCATCGGACGATAAGGCCAGGCGGTCGATCCATCGCGTCGACACCTTCTCGACGCCGATCGCCTTTTCTAACGAACGAATGAAATCTCTCTGCATGACGTCCTCGCCTCCGGAGAGTGAGCCCGGAGCAGAAGCTGTCAATTTGTTTTATAAATTTTTAGAACCTTCCCCCACCTGCTCAAACGCTATTTCTGCTTGCGTCGGGCAAGCGACGGCGTTGATAGGAAGTATGCCCCTCAGAGCCTTGGTCGCTTTGCTGCTGTTTATGTCCGCTCCGCTCGCCGCAGAGGTCATCGATCGAGTGACGCTATGATTCAGATCATCGACTATTCGCCCACCATGGCCCATCAAATTGCCGATCTCTTCCATGCCTCCATTCATCGGGTGGCCTGTCGGGATTATACAGCCGAGGAGCTGGCCGTATGGGCGCCATTTCCTATCGATTACGATCACTGGCTTGAGCGGTTAAATAGAAAACAACCAGCTGTGGCCGTTGATTCGAACGAGACGACGGTACTCGGTTTTGCAGAGCTTGATCCGGACGGACATATCGATTGCTTCTATGTTCATCCCGATCATCAACGTCGCGGTGTTGGAATAGCGCTCATGCAGGCCATCGCGGAAAAGGCTGAAGAGATCGGGTTGCGCCGTCTTTTTGCCGAGGTGAGCATCACTGCAAAACCCTTCTTTTTACAGATGGGATTCACCGTTGTGCGGCCGAATCTGGCCGCACGCGGCGGTATGTTGCTCAAGAACTATATCATGGAACGCTTTTGTCAGTAAGCAGCAGCCATTAAATCCCAGGGAGCCCTGGCCTTGCCGTCACCAGTTTTTTCATCGACGCAGGCCCTATGCCTGTTTTTCTTTAAGAACAATTCATTGACGACACACATGCAGCGCGATTTCTCAAATGAAACCAGCCCCGTTCGCAACCGACTGCTGCGCATCGTCCTGATAGCAGCCGGCACGGCCAGCCTTGCGCTGGGCATAGCGGGCATCTTCC
This sequence comes from Leptonema illini DSM 21528, assembly GCF_000243335.1. Taxonomy (NCBI): domain Bacteria; kingdom Pseudomonadati; phylum Spirochaetota; class Leptospiria; order Leptospirales; family Leptospiraceae; genus Leptonema; species Leptonema illini. Next base: position 1,140,657 of record NZ_JH597773.1, read on the forward strand.
TGCCTGTGCTGCCGACGACGCCGTTTCTTCTGTTAACGGCTCTCTGTTACGCGCGAAGCTCCGCCCGTTTTTATAACGCCCTGATGAACCATAAATATCTGGGGCCCTACATCCATCAGTGGCGCATCGAACGCAGCCTCACGCCAGGCACAAAGATCTTCGCCCTGAGCACGCTTGCCATGACGATCATCAGCTCCGTTCTGTTCTTTATTCCATTGTTGCCCGTAAAGATACTCGTCGCCGCTATCGGATTGACGGTCGCCGTCTATATTCTGCGCATCCCCACAAAAGTTCGCTCAGGCCTGAAGCAGGTTGAGATAACTCAGTCCGGCGAGAACGGCCGTCTCAATGCGCAGGATACCGTCGGATAACGCAACCGGCAGAGCCCCTTTTTCAAGCATAGCGATCCGTTCCAGATCTGTGATGCCTCCTTCCGGACCGACAACGATGGCATGCGAGCGGATCGTACGCTCCGCATCTCGCTTGCGCGGAAGTAGATCGACGGCCGCTCTGCCCGATGGATCAAGTAAAAGAAACATACAGGCTTCGGCCGATCCCTCGATGCGCGAAAGCAGCTCTTCAAGACCGATCGGCTGTTCAAACACGGGAATATAACGACGTCTGCTCTGTCCGGCCGCCTGCATGGCAAGACGCTCCGCTCGTTCCTGCGAATAGGTCTCGCGTACAGATCGCTCGAACTCGACGGGAACGAATCGCGTCATGCCGAGCTCCGTTCCTTTTTCGAGTATCAGATCCACGCGACTGCCTTTAGGCAGGGCGCAATAGACGATGCACTCTGGAGCATCGACGAATTCCTGACGGGTGTAATCGGGCCTGCAGCTCCATTGCTCTTTGCGCCCGGAGCTTTCGCGCAGCAGCAGAGCGGGAGCGGTGCGACCACGGCCGTCACAGACGACGATCTCGGTATCGGGCTCGATTCGACGGGCCTTCAAATGCTGGACTTCGTCGGGATTCAGTTCAACAGTCTCCGGATGCTTCCGGAACTCTTCAAATGTGCGGTAAATAAGGAACATATTTTTGTTTACAGTCAACGCTACAAAAGAATGCTCATCCCGTCAACGATTGCCGGAGTGGTGAAACTGGTAGACACAGTAGATTCAAAATCTACCGGGAGCGATCTCGTGTCGGTTCGAGTCCGACCTCCGGTACTTTCGCTGATCCTTCTTCTTTTATCTTTTATTCTGGCCCCCATCCATTCGCTTCTTGCAGACGACGCCATCGTCGGAGTCGAGATCCTCGGCGGCGAAGGGCGTCCCTACTGGGCCCATCGCATGCAAGATCCGTATCTGAGGCAGTTGCAGGACGAAACGCTGGTGCGCTCCCTTGAATCACAGAATCTGCATCGGACGCTGCTCGAACTTGACCGTCTGCGACGTCAGAGGCCTTCTGTGCGTTCGGCCACGGGCCGTATCAGCTTCCTCGCATCCTCTGGCGAGCCGTCAGCCTGATCGTTGAGGGTTATGCGGACGCCTACCGCGTTCTATGGGAGGATTACACTCCCTTAAAGAAAGACGCCGTCGTATGGGATGCGGGCTGGCGCGCCGGATTCGGATTCCGGCTCTGACCACGGACGATAGACGTCACTACTGCGCCGGCCTTCAGACAAGGTTATAGATACAGCTTGCGTCGTGACGTCCGCTGTCATTCGCACAACGACAGCGAAGTCGTATTCCCGTGCGCGCATCGACTTCACGCAACGCTTTCGTCGCATTATCGGTCGGCAGTCGTTCCTTCGTCGCAGGACGCAGGATGCTTTTCTCTCGTTCAAGAAGAAGGCTGGGGCTCATGGCTCACTCCTTCATCCGGTAACTCTTGCGGCTTTTTCTTTCTCTTTCACGACATTACTGCCAGGCAGGAATGCCGCATTCTGCCCGGTTCTTACCCGGACAGGCTTTCGCCGTCTCTCTGAGTATCGGTTTTGCGAAGCGTCGAATTTAAGGCTCAAGCACAGCACGAGGCATCAGGATCAATTCGCCGGAAGAAAAAAAATCCGTCGCCCATCCCGTAGAGTCGGACGATCCTGCCAGTGTTTCAGATAGCGTTCGACCGAAGTATCAAGATGCATGGTCGTCATCACCAGTCGTCCATGGTGCGACAGAGAAACGGGAGCTTCTCCATACGGAAGGTCAAGCACGGGCGGCAGCAGCTCTCCGTCGGGTGCGGGCCTGCGCTGCACGATATCGGCCGAGGCGTCGATTTCCAGATCGCGCAGAATCGACGCCGCCTGCTCGCGCACCTCACGCGAGAGATCGGCCTCTTCTTCTACATGATCGATCCAGCTGACAAGAAGGGCGTCTTCTTCGGCAGGAGCGGACCAGGCGATGCCGACCACACACTGGCAATCCGTTTCTTTGCGGGATTTTGTTTCAAAACGGGATTGCCTCTCGAAAAAAACGGACGCTTCCAGGGCCAGGCCTGTGCCATGATCATGCACCGCATGAAAGCCAGGCTGCACCTCAAGCTCACGATAGCGAAAGGATCGGCTGCGATCCCGACGGTTAACGGCCTTGAAGGCGCTCTCCTTTAAGGCCCATACCTTCCAGAGAGCTTCTTCGAAGTCATCCTCCTTTCTGAGAAAGGACGCTTCGGCGTCCGTGCAGATCTTCCGCACGTAGCGATCAAGAAAGGCCGCCGAGCGATCCCTTTCTTCAAAGAGATCGACGACATCGTTACCAAAAACGAAATGCGGATCTCTTAGAAAGATGCCCATACGCCCTCCTTATAAGGTCGTCTGCGATTCACGGCTGCGAAAGAAATCCTCTTCCATCGATTGCAGCTCTGCAAGGATCTGATGCGAAAGCTCTCTCTGTGCCCGCATCCCCCGCTGCTCTGTCGAAGGGCGGATCAGTCGCATCGCTAACGTAAAACGTTCCCCTTTCGCAGGCAGGGTCGATTTTGCCGTTTGATGATCGCCGCGCATGTAAATACAGAGCACGGCCGTGTCGGGCACGCACTGCAGAAGCAGACCGGGACCGTAGGCCGCCCCTTCGAGATCAAGTCGCCCGGTCTGAGAACGTCTGCCCTCAGGAAAAAGAAGGATGGGATCGCCGCGTCGGAGCAGCCAGGCCATGCGATCGAGTACGCCTTCTCGATGTTCGCTCGGCCCGGTACGATCGATCGGAATACACTTCGTCAGATACGTAATCAGCCGCAGAAAGAAGTTATGGCCGAAATTCTCGACGGCGGGAATATTCCACGGAAGCTTTCGATAATGTAAGAAGTAAAACGTATTGGCGGCAAGAGCCCACTGGATAACGCCAGAATCGATCATCGTCAGATGATTCGGACATATAAGAAGCGACGGATTCTCGCGCACGATGCGACGGAACTCACGTCTGATTTCTTTCATCTCACGGATCGTATAACGCCCGACCAGGCGCATCGCAAGCACAAGAGCCGCTCCCATCACGGGAAAGACAAGCCAGCCAAGCAATCGTTGCCAGAGCAGGTATCTTGCAAACGACGGCAGATCTTCAGTCGCAGTCGTTTCGCTTCGGATGTGGGATGATTTTTCAGACACGGTAGGAAACCCGGGCAGGCAGAACCTACCCGGTACAGATCTCAGAGTTTATTCTTGATCATGCTCACGGCGGCGCCGACGGTGTTCACCTTATCAGCCTCGCCATCTTCCACTTCAATATCGAACTCATCTTCAAAAGCGAGGATGATGTCGACCAGACGGGAAGAGTTGACTTCCAGATCTGTCAGGATGTTCGTGCTGTCGTTAGCCGCAGCAAGAGCATCTTTATTTTTGGCATACGGTCCGAGTATTTTCAGGACCTTTTCCATTATTTCCTTCTGTTCCATTAAAATTCTCCTGATATGGATTGATAAAGGATCACGGGGGAGTTATCCCTCCCATTTCTTGTAGATCACGCATCCGTTTACGTCGCCGAAGCCGAAGCTGGCTTTGGCGAAGATGCGCGCCTGTTTGTTCAGCGTCTCCTGGAGAACGCTTTTCGCATACGGCTGAATCTTCTCGTGAAGATCCTCACAGTTGATGGACTTATGCAGAAAGCCCTGTTCGAGCTGAAGCATAACGGCCGCCGACTCGATCGATCCGGCGGCGCCAAGGCAATGCCCGATCATCGACTTCGTCGACTGAATATGCGGGAATTTATCGGCCGGAAGACCGAGCGCCTGCACCCAGTTATTCACCTCAACGGGATCGGCCATCGTAGCCGTCAGGTGGCCGTTAATGGCGTCGATCTCTTCAGGCTTGATACCGGCCTTGCGAATCGCTTCTTTGATGGCAAGCTGCACCGACTCCGGATTGGGGAAGGTCATGCTTCCGCCGTTACGATGTCCGCCGCAGTTCAGATGAGCGCCGAGTACTTCGGCATAGATCTTCGCTCCGCGCTTCTGAGCGCTTTCGAGGCTTTCAAGAAGCAGTACGCCCGATCCAGAGCCCGGAACGAAACCGGCGCTTGAGGCGCTCATCGGTCGCGAGGCCTTTTCGGGAGTCTCGTTATACTTCGAGCTGAGAACCTTCATCGCGTCGAAGGCGCCCCATACATAACGCGAAGACGACTCCGCACCGCCGACGACCATGCGATCGGCATCGCCATGACGGATGCGATCATAACCCATGATGATGGCTTCGGTGCCGGTGTTACACGCGCTTGAATTCGATGATGATTGATTGCCAAGAGCGAGCAGGCCGCCGATCTTCGCCGAAACGGACGACGCCATGATCTGCTCGACCATCGTCGAACCGAGTCGCTTCACCTTGCCCTCGTCAATACGGGGGATAACCTTCTCGGCGATGGTTTCCATACCTGAAAGGCCGAGACCGACGATACAGCCCGCATCCCAGTTCACGTGATCGTCTTTCGGATCGGTGACCTGAAAACCGGCGTCTTTCCAGGCGTCGATCGAGGCAATACCGGCAAGGATCATGATTTCATTCATGGCGAGAAGGTTTTCTTCAGAGAAATATCCCTCGGCCGTTTTCATCAGCTTATCGCGATCGATCCAGCCGCCGACATGGCAGGCAAAACTCAGATCGGCGATTTCCTGACGAAAGCGTATGCCGCTCTTGCCTTCGCGCAGGGCCTTAGAGAATTCCTCTTTTCCGTGACCGTTCGAGGTAATCACCCCGACGCCTGTTACAACAACTCTTCTACTCATAATGCTACTCCCATTCCGGACAGCGTGCCCGAGGCGGCCAGTGTGCCGTCCTGCTTATAGATATCAACCTTAGAACGGATCTTCCCTCTTCGCAGGAAGATCTTCTGGCTTTTGATAGTAACCGTATCACCGGGTAACACCATCGCCGCGAACTCCACCTCTGCGTCGGTGAACAGAGATATCTGGTTCAGACTTCCGCCATTCTTTATCGCGTTGTAGATTCCGAGGGCGACGACGCCCGTTTGCGCCATCGTCTCAAGAAGGATGACTCCCGGCGTGACGGGATGCCCGGGAAAATGCCCCGGATAAAAAAACTCATCCTTGCTGTATGTGTACTGCCCGACGATATGATCCTCGGACAGTTCGAGAATGCGATCGATGTAACGAAAAGGCGGCCGTTGTGGAACGGTCTGCAGAACCTTTTCAATGATCGCCGGGTCGGTGACGAGCTCAGCCGCCATACATGCCTCCGTTTACGTGGATAACCGTTCCCGTAATGTATGTGCCCGACGTCGAAAGGAAGCCGACGACTTCGGCGATCTCTTCGGGTCGACCGATGCGACGCAGCGGAATACGATCGAGAATAACTTTTTTATGCTCTTCTGAAAGATCTTTCGTCATATCCGTTTCAATAAAGCCCGGAGCGACGGAGTTGACAAGGATGCCATAGTCGGCCATTTCCATGGCGGCGACCTTCGTAAAGTTGTCGATGGCCGCTTTGGTCATGCCGTAAACGGACTGCGTCGGATTTCCCTGACTGCCGATGATGCTCGATATGTTCACGATGCGACCGCTGCGATTACGGATCATCAAGCGCATCAGACGCTTCGTAAGATACCACGTGGCCTTCATGTTCAGATCGACCATCATCTCAAATTCTTCAACGGATGCCTGGAAGAGAGGGTTATCCTTTACAGCGCCGGCATTGTTCACCAGGACTTCAAGCGGCTCGGGGCGGGCCTTGATCTCGTTGTAGATCTTATCGCAGCCTTCGATCGTCGAAATATCGGCCTGAATCAAGAAGGCGTTCCCGATTTCCTCTTTCAGCTTTTCAGCGGTGGCCGAGCTTGAATTGTAATGAATTCCGACGAGGAAGCCTTTTCGCCCGAGTTCACGGGCGATGGCCGCTCCAATGCCACGACCGGCTCCGGTGACAAGCGCTATCTTCTGTTCCATGTATAACCTCTCTTCTTCCGTATCAGCGGTTCAACAGTCCGCCCATAAAATTTTCCGTTCTGTTCGGATAGCCTTTATAACCGATGTCGGTAAAGAGGCCGACTTTCGCGTCGTTCACCCTGTAGATCAGCTCTCCGTCGACCGAAAGCGTGCCGTTCCCGATAGCCAGACAGGCTCCCTGATCGGGCAGCATCGTGAATCGACGCACTTCGAGCTCATACCGCAGCAACTTATTATGCGGGCGAATCTGACCCGAAAACTCGATCTCTCCGGCGCCGAGAGCCCTTCCCGAGCCCGGCGCTCCGTTCACACAGCAATAAAAACCAAGCAGCTGCCAGATGGCGTCGACGCCGAGGCATCCTGGCATCACCGGATCTTCGCGAAAATGGCACTGAAAGAACCACTCATCAATCTGAACGTCCTTCTCGGCCACAATACGCCCTTTTTTGCCCGATTTCTGGATTTCCGTAACACGATCCATCATCAAAAACGGAGGAGCAGGCACCTTTGCCAGCTCGTGCGGCGGGTTTTCCACGAGATTTCCCTGTGAAAAGGCCAGCAACTCCTCTTTGTCAAAATGAGTTCGCTCTAAGAATTCTTGATATGTCATTGTTTCACGGTTTTTTTGAACGATTATCCGGCAATCCTTTCGCCCCCATCCACACGGATGATCTCGCCGTTAATCCAGGCCGTTTCATCAAGACTCATCGCCAGAACGACGGAGCCGACGTCTTCAGGAGTGGTCAGTCGACCGAGCGGATTGCGCATACGCGAATGGGCCGCCATATGCGTGCTTCCGGGAATCAGACGCAGGGCCGGAGTATCGGTGACGCCGGGCTGCAGAATATTCGAACGAATGCCATGCGGACCGTATTCATAAGCGATCGATCGCGAGATCGCCTCAAGAGCGACCTTCGCGGCGCTAACGGCGGCGTATCCGCGCCAGGCCGTTTCGTTGCCTTCGCTGGTGAGGCCGAGCACCCTTGCATCAGAGGCGAACATCTTTCTTTGAAAAAGGGCGGCCGTCCATGTGGCGAGGCTTGTGCCCATCGCATAGATGGTGTTGGCGATATCTTCGTCGCCCAGAAAGAGCTCTTGATTGTAGGCCGGCTCTTCGGCGATGTGCATGAGTTCGTCCACGCCTTCTTCGAGAAAGAGTCGCGTCGCCTCGGAGCGCAGTTTCGCGGCATCGACGCCCAGAGAGGCGGCCAGCTTTGCCACGGCATCGGAGCGATGCTTCACTATCGGAGCCATCAGCTTCAGGTTGCCAAAGGCGATCGAATGCAACAGGGTGCGCACCTTTCCGCCTTTCATCGCTTCTTCAAGACCGTCAAGGACGGTTCTACGGCCTTCTTCGCTCAGGCCGTCGAGGTTATACGTAAGCAGTTGCGATCCCGTTGCGCGGATGGCCTCAAATTCCGGATCGATGCGAGCCATCGCCCCTTTTCGATCGCGGTGCACGATGCAGATGTTTACACCGGCTCCGGCGAGACGCTTTGCAGAAGCAAGGCCGAATCCGCTTGATCCGCCGAGGATCAGCGCCCAGTAGTTTTTATCTTTTAGAGATGCCATAGTCTTTTCCTTTATTGAACAAGAATAATCAAGCGTATTCGCCGGATCAGCCGAACGCCTTCTTCAATCCTTTCACATTGAGAACGGAGGGAACTTCGGCTCCAAGCGTGGAGAAGAATTTGCCAAGCGGACGATTCGGACCGACTTCCAGGATGGAAGCCTTCGTATCGATTAAAGCCTGCATATTCTCAATCCAGCGAACGGAACCGCTGATCTGACGGACAAGATGATCGATAAGAGTATCGGGGCGGTGAAAGGTTCCCGAAAAGTTCGAAAGCACCTTCGCCGAATGCTCGGGACGAATCGTAAACGATGTTAGATACGAGCGAAACTCATCTTCAATCGGAGCCATCATACGCGAATGAAACGGTGCGCTTACGTTAAGGAAAACAGCGTTAATGCCCTCGATCTTCTCGCGAATCTCGGCAACGGCTCCTTCAACGGCAGCCTTTGCGCCGCTGATGACCACCTGATCGGCGCTGTTAATGTTGGCGACGTCGGCGTCATGCTTCGCTACAATCTCGCGATACGACGTTGACTCGATCTTTTCAAGTATCAATGCGGCCATAGCACCCGTTCCTTCGGGAACGGCCACCTGCATCAGATTCCCCCTTTTACGCACGATCTTTACCGCATCGACAAAGTCTACTACCCCGGCTGCGGCAAGCGCGGTGTACTCGCCAAGACTATGACCGGCAAAATAGTCGGCAGTTTTCGAGTATTCCTGTTCAATCACCTTCACCATCGCCATCTCAACGGTGAGGATAGCGGGCTGAGTAAACTCGGTCAGGTTGAGCTTCGGATCATCTTCGGCAAAGATAAGAGCAGCCAGATCGACATCTATTGCTGCGGAGGCGTCTTCAAAAAGAGCCCTGACAGTCGCATACTCATCATAGAAATCTTTTGCCATCCCCGGGCGCTGAGACCCCTGTCCCGGAAATACAAACGCATACATAGACAACTCCTGTTCTCGCTATCCGTCTTCGATTCGCGAGGCATTCTGAGAAGAGCCCGCAATATTAAAAGCCGAAAAAAACCTGTCAGGGCTTTTCTCGGCCGTTGCCGGTTCGGTCATTTCGACCTCTCAGTCTACAGTATGGTTGCAAACTTATTCAGACCTTTCGGTCTTGTTGAATTCGCTGCCATCGATCCCGCATCACACCTTACGCTGGTTATGCAGTCATCCTGCGAGTTTCAACGTTGTAACTGAGACGACAAAATGATAAACATTTTTTAGTAGATACAACCATCCCGGCGGGGGGTATGTGTCAACTCAAAAACCCCTTCAGGATTTCTACTTGAAAACGATAAAGGAATGCAATTTAATTACGAATGTAATACTGAATTGGATTCAGCTTTTATACGGAACGCAGTGAATCGTCAAAGAGGATAACGCGATTGCGTCCGCTATTCTTGCATGCATACAGTGCGCGATCGGCCCGCTCAATCATCGCCTTGCTTGTGCGCGCATCCTGCTCGGGATCAAACAGCGATACGCCTGCCGATACCGTCACCCTCAGCTGCTTTCCTTCATGATGAAGGACCATCTCTTCGACGCTTGTGCGAAAAGCCTCGGCGATCTCCATCGCCTTTGCGGCGTCGGCGCCGGGCAGAATCATGCAGAATTCTTCGCCACCATAGCGCGCCGCCGTATCCGAAGGCCGGGCCTGCTGCATGAGCACGCGAGCCACAGCACGCAATACCTCGTCCCCTGCTTGATGTCCGTAGGTATCATTGAAGACCTTAAAACGGTCAACATCGGTCAGAACGAAGGCAAGCGGTGTTTTGCGCCTGAGCGCCTTCTCCCTCTCCTCACGAAGACGGCTCTGCAGATAGGCGTGGTTTTTCAGGCCCGTCATCATATCGACCGTTGCGCGCTCATAGAGTCGCGCATTGTCGACGGCGATGCCGCCCAATGAGGCGAGATCGACGAGAAAGCTCTTCTCGCCTTCAAGGTAGACGCCTCCGACCGCCTTCTCGCCGAGCACGATGACTCCGATAATCTTTCCTTTGGCCCGCATGGGCACGACAAGCTCCGCCCCCATCTCGCGTAGGATCTCTTTAGAGGGACAGTCGGGAAAAGACTGCTCCACCTCCTCAAAGGTAAGGGCCCGGTTCTTTTCTTCGAAAAAGTGAATCAGCGGCGAATCAAGAGGAATGCTGAAGTCGGATTCGGGCCGGTTCAGCTCGAAGCCCTTTGTGTCACCTATAAGGAAAAGATACTCCGCATCCATGTCGGGGGTCAGGAAAAGGGCGGCCTGAAGGGTCTGCACCTGCGCAAGGCAGATATCAAGAACGGCGTTGATCAGGTACTGATAGTCCAGCGTCGAATTGAGGGCGCGAGAGATCTCAATCAGCTGTCGCTGATCATAGATCTTTTTCTCGTACTGCTGGAATTCGTCAGGAATACTGAATGACATGACCCGATTCTCAATACTGCTCTCATTTTCGGATCAGAGATCAAAAAAACATAGCAGCAAGCGACCGTAAAGCGGCGACGGCAGAAGTTCAACTCTTTTTTGCCTTGACGGCCAGAGCCTTTTCGCATTTCTGGACAGCAAGAGACCGCGCGGTAGAGCAGTTGGCAGCTCGTTGGGCTCATAACCCAAAGGTCGCAGGTTCAAATCCTGCCCGCGCTACCACTCTTGAAAAGGCGAAGTAGCTCAGTCGGTTAGAGCAGTGGAATCATAATCCACGTGTCCGGGGTTCGAATCCCTGCTTCGCTAATCTTTCAAAGGAGTTCTTTTCTGAGTCTCCTTGTCGCAGGCGTGCTTCTCACGCTTCTTTTGATACTGCCCCGGGCGCTGCTCTCGCTTCTGCCTCGCCTCCTGCCAGTTCAGATTCGAATGAAAGGCCCGGGATTTCTTTCCCCCTTCTATTTTTCGGCCCGCGATGTTTCTTTTTCTTATAGAGGAGAAGGCACCGATCATTTTCTGCTTCAGTGCTCCTCTCTGCGTTTTCGCATCTCTCTAACCCAGCTGCTATTATTTCGCCTCCGCTTTCGCTCGTTCTCTCTCGTTGAGCCCTACCTTGAATACGAGAATCATGTGGAATCGTTTCGCAAGACCCGGCTCCTGCCGGCACGGCGGCGCATCCAGATCGACTCTTTACGCATTGAGATGGGTGAAGTCTTTGTCGTCGACTATACGCTTCCGGGCCCCTACCGCTTACGTATCCGGAACATCAATGTAGAAGGAGGAGTCGTCGATCTCGCCACAAGCGCCGCCCTTTTGCTTCAAATTCGACGTGGCCGTGCGGAGCTCGGCCGCGGCATAATCCTCGCCCACCGGACGAAAGAAACGGGTACCTTGCTTTTGAAAAACGTGGACTGGAACTCCGTCATTGGGATGGAGCACATCCCCTTTCTGCCCGGCACGGCCTTCTCGCTTTTTGTAAAGCACCGGGTAGTATCAGATGCCCTTGTACTTGTACACGGAAGCCTGCATCTGCTCGGCAGTCGTCCCGGCATGGAAGCTGAAACAAATTCAGGCATTCCCTTTGCGTTTCAGATACGATGGGATGATTACCGCATGACGATGGACCTTGGAATTCAGAAGCTTGTCGATCAGATCCTCGCCCATGCAAAGCCCGGACTGATCGAGGCCGGGCTGCTTTTTGTGGGTAAAGAGATCTTCGACCGCTTCAAGAAGAGCGCGGAGGGATAGACTGTTTTTCCCCCACGGATTGCTGCAAGAAGGTCTCACGATAGAGCACGATAGCCTTTAGCAGCACATCTTCAGCTTCTTCTTTGCCCGAGAACTTCTCGACGCTTACCTTTCGGTCGGCCTTTTCAAGCTTCTTATAGTCAAGGAAGAAGGTTTCGAGCTCGCGGACTCGATGTGGCGGTAGCTGGCCGATATCTTCGTAGTGATTGTACTCGGGGTCGTCGAGATGGATGGCGATGATCTTGTCGTCCTGCTCCTGATTGTCGATCATCGTCATCACGCCGATAGCACGACAACGCATGAGAATACCGGGATAGACGGGCTCCTGCCCGAGCACAAGAATATCGAGCGGGTCATTGTCGTCGCAATAGGTACGTGGAATAAAGCCATAGTTCGCCGGATAGTGAATGGACGAATGCAGGACGCGGTCGACCATCATCAGGCCGCTTGGTTTATGCATCTCGTATTTATATTTCGAGGTTTTGGGGATTTCAATGACTCCGAAGAAGCCTTCCATGGCGCCGATATCGATGGTATGCCACGGCGTAAAGGGAAGGAAGTCCGGCGTTTCCCAGGGAGTGAGGGAGGAAGTGAGAGATTCCATCCCACCGGCTTTGCCGGACTGCTCACCATGTCAATGGGAATAACGATGCAGTGAAGTCCGGGAGGAGCGTTTGTCTGAACCGGCCTCGCGCAAATCGGTGAGAAGTTTGGAAAAAACCGCCTCCTGTTTGTCTATAATAAAGCGAAAAGGCAATGAAACGCAACACTATCATCTTCATCGCGCTGCCCATATTGCTGAGTAGCTGCCTGGGCCGATTGGACGACATCTCCGTTGATCCGAGCGTGCTGCTGCAGAGTATGCTTTCGGCCGGTGCACAATCGCCTGCGCCTGCCGGTTTCACGGTGGGCGGACAGATCTATGGCGATACTCCGAGTGGGCTCGATTTGAGCCTCTCGGGCGGCACCGGCTGTGGTGGAGTACAGAATCTGTCGCCGGCGGCAACGGGCATTTATCAATTTGTGGGGATTCCTGATGGCTGCATGGGTACCGGTATCACGATCACGACTCAGCCGACAGGCGTCTATTGCCAGATCTACAACAACACAGGCCTGAACGTTTCGGGCGCAAACGTCACGGGCGCCGATCTTTACTGCTTCTCGGTAGAAATGCCGGCAACGACTCAGACGACGATTGAAGGCAACAGCAATACGGCATCGATCAGGCTTTCGGCAAGCCCGGGCCCCGGCGGTATTACCGTGAATTTCACAAGCGGTTCCGGAGCCGTTACGACGACGGCCTCGCTCAGCTTCACGTCGGCTAACTTCAGCACATACCAGAACCTCACACTGACCGGTGCAGCCGACGGTAACCTTTCGCCAGAAACCGTTACCATCTCGGCAGACGTTGCAACGCATGCGATGGGCGGATTTGATACGACGACGCTTGATACGACGGCGACCGGCATGGCACGCTTTATCTATGTTACGAGCGGCACGCACAACGGTAACTTCGCAAGCGACGCAGCCCTGCCTGGCTCAAACTGGGTGCAGCGCGCCGATCACTACTGCAGCCTTAATGCGAACCGCCCTGCGTCGCTTGTCGGCACCGGTAACTACAGGGCCCTTTTAACGGGCGCCTCGACTCGCCGGAGCGACGCCGGAGCTCAACTGGACTGGCCGCTTCGGGCTGGTATTTCTTACTATGATCAGGATGGTACGACCCTTTTTGCAACTGCCGATGCGAGCAATCTATTTACCACGCCGGTGGCTAACCTTCTTCCCGGGGGCGGGGATTACTGGACCGGCGTCGGCTCTGCGCCTTCCTGGACAACCGGATCTCATTGTGCATCGTGGACGGTGGGAACGACTCTACAGACCGGACACTTCGGTCAGGGTGTTACAAACGACGCTTCGCTTTTTGCTTTCAGCAATTTCAACTGCGATCAACTGAAAAGCCTGCTCTGCGTTCAGGATATCAGAGACAACGGCGACGGGACGGCCTCTTCCGTTCATCAAAACCTGACATGGATGCGTTGCAGCATGGGACAGACCTATGATCCGGCGACGAACGGCTGTACCGGAGCTGCAGGAACATATCAGTACTGCGCTACCGGCGATGATAGTTGCAACGGAGGGACATCTCCGGGTTTACTGGACGGTTTCGGGCCAAGTCCGATGTTTACGGCCTGCGCTTCTTCGACGCTTGCCGGCCGTAGCTGGCGAGTTCCGACGCTGGCCGAGTTGAGCGAGCTTGCAAGAAGCTATCGCGCATCTCCCGACATATTGCCCGATATTATGACAAGCTACTACTATGCCACCACCTACGCCGCCAATCCGACAAACTATTACGGCATCTGGTTTAATCCCTCTGTCACCAACGGGTTTCTCGTTAAGGATTCCCCTGTTGCTTTTCTCCTCTGCGTATCGGATGGCATGTAGCGGGATCAGAATTCTCAACAGACAATCACTTCTGCTTCAGGCGGCGCATTCGAGCGGGCAAGCCCCGTCTGCCTGTTTTTTTTTTGAAAATTCCTTGCATTTAATCACGAATAGCGTCTCATTCAATATATGAGAACGGCATGGCTTTCCATCATCGCCCTGCTCACTCAATCCTGCTTGCAATCGATTGAGGAGGTTGATGTTGATCCGATGGCTCTTCTGCAGGGGCTGTTCTCGAATCCCGCGTCTGCGACGACTGCATCGGGCTTTGCCGTCGGAGGTCAGATCTACGGCGACATACCGACCGGACTGCAACTTGATTTCTCGGGAACGGATTGCGGGGCGCCGCAGACGATCTCACCGTCGACTACAGGCTCATACCAGTTTAACGGCGTGCCCGATGGATGTACGGCGGCCGATGTGCTCATCTCACTCCAACCGACCGCAAGTTACTGCTCTATTTACAACAATACCGGGCGAGCCGTTTCGGGGGCGAGCATCAGCGATATCGATCTGTACTGCTTCGCCGTAGAGATGCCGGCCGGGCCGCTCATCGTTTACGAGAATGCTCCCGTCACCATCGACATCCGTCTGAGTGCAAGCCCCGGGCTCAATCCCGTTACCGTCAGTTTTGCCAGTTCAAACGTCGGCATCACGACGACGGCCTCGCTTATTTTTACCGCAGCGAACTACGGCACATACCAGCAGATAACGATCAACAATCCGGCCGATGCGAATCTTCTGGCCGAAAGCGCTACGATCACATCATCCGTCGCGGCGCATAACCTTACCGATGTGGACGTGAATTCTTTTGATACGACCGGAGGCTCGACGGCCCGATTTCTTTTCGTAACGTCGGGAACACATAACGGCAATTTCGCCGGCGACGGAGCGCTGACGGGATCTAACTGGATGCAGAAGGCGGATTGGTATTGCTCGCTTCCCGCGAACCGTCCTGCTTCGCTGACCGGGCCCGAGAACTACAGGGCGGTGCTCACAGACGGCTTGCTGCGCGTATCTCAGGTCGGCTCTCAACTCGCATGGCCCGTAAGAGACAGCGTCGCCTATTACGGGCACGATGGCACTCCTTTTGCAACCGCCAACACGGATAACGTCTTCACTTTTCCAGTCTCGAACCCAATCCCGGGCGGAGGGAACTACTGGACAGGCATAAATACAGTGGCGACATGGAATTCCACCGATAACTGCAACAGCTGGGCCAGCGGGTCCATCGCCTTCAACGGCTCCTACGGCATCGGAACGTTCACGAATAGCTCCCTGATCAACCAGGGCTCGCAGTCCTGCGATCAATTGAAAAGTCTACTCTGCGCCCAGGATTTGCGCGACAGCGGAGATGGAACGATCTCGTCGGCGCATCAGAACCTTCTCTGGCAAAAGTGCGAAAGCGGGCAGACCTGGAGCGGATCATGCACCGGAGCGGTATCCTTCTACGCGTACTGTAGTTCGGCTAACGATACCTGCAACGGCGGCTCCACGCCGGGCTCGCTCGACGGGTTCGGAGCAAGCCCCGCTTACAACTACTGCAACTCTCTTGGTCTTGCCGGACGAAGCTGGCGCGTTCCGACGCGTGCGGAGCTTCAGGAACTCTTCCGGGCCACGCGTCAGGATTCATCGCTGCTTCCAGGCCTTGTGACAGTGCAGTATTATCTG
Source organism: Leptonema illini DSM 21528 (assembly GCF_000243335.1). Lineage (NCBI taxonomy): Bacteria > Pseudomonadati > Spirochaetota > Leptospiria > Leptospirales > Leptospiraceae > Leptonema > Leptonema illini. The sequence continues at coordinate 1,156,334 of NZ_JH597773.1, forward strand.
AGTACGGAATCGCATTCGATCGATCGAGCGTATGCCATTCTCTTTTCGGGCGGCACAGAAGGGAATCTGATGAAAAATTCCACGTTTCGCATCCGCTGCGTTTCAGACGGAATGTAGTTTCGGCCGGAATTACGGTCGATGCTTCAGGCTGCAGGGTCTTCTTGCAGGCCCTTACTCTTAATCCTTGTCCCAGTCTTACATCGGCTCGGCGTTGCGGATGGCCTCTTCGATCTCTTTAAGCTGCGTCGAGATGCGGGCGTCGATCGAACCGACGTCCGTTTCGATGATACAGCCGCCGCGGTCGACGCGAGAGTCTTCGTAGATGTTGACCTTGCGCAGCGATTCCATCATCTTGATCAGCTCATCTTTATGAGCCGTCGTCAATTCGAGGTCGGCGAAGTTCACGCGGATATTAACGCGATCGCGATCCTTAATACGACGCAGAGCTTCGCGGATGTTATTGAGAACGACCTCTTTACGTTCGACGACCTCGTCTTTGATCACCTTGCGGGCGACCATGAGAATCATATCGACCATCTGTTTTTCTGAGGCGGCGATGATCTCTTCGCGAACGTCGATGGCCTGACCGACGATCATACCGAGTCGGTCGATGAGGCGGCGCACCTCGCTCTGCCCTTTCTTGAAGCCGACCTCGCGACCGGCATCATACCCTTTCTGGTAGGCCTCGTGTTCGATCTCGGCGACGCGCATCTCGGCCTCTTTGACCATGCGCTCCACTTCCATCTTCGAGCGTTCGATGATCTGCTCGGCGTCCTGGCGGGCCTTTTCCAGATCCTTCTTCGCCCGCTCATGGGCGTCCTGATTTAACTGAAAGGCTACGGTTTTGCCCTGCTCCTCGATGGTACGGGCCTTTTCATGCGCCTCTTCAAGCGTCCGTCGGATCTCTTCTTCGGTTTCTTTGCGGTAGCGCTCGAGCTCGGCCTCGATCTCTTCGATGGTGGGGCCGTGATACTGTTCGACGACATTTCCTTCGGAGTCGATCTCGTATTCATCCACCTCTTCGATGCCCTGAAACTTCTTATAGCGGTCGGGGATCTGCAGGGTCATCTTTTCCTGCACACGGGAGATGTGACCGGGCTTGAATACGAGTCGATTTGTGGCCATATCGTTATTGATTATCGGCAGATCGGCGAATCAGGGTCAATCAAATTCGGGTAATCATGTAAAGACGACAGAAAGCAGCGCCGCTCGGGCGAAGGGTATGCCTGCGGGCCACAGGTTCTTCTTTTTTTCCTTTTCAGGCGCAGCTGGCAAAAAAAAGCTCTCCAGAGTCCGATGTATTAGCTATGATTCTGTCCGGTAAAGAAATAGAGAGACGTCTTGGCAGCGATATCCTGATCGACCCCTACGATCCGGAGTGCCTGAACCCGAACTCGTATAACCTGCGCTTGAACGACGAGATGCTCGTTTATCGCAATCACGAGCTCGATATGAAAGTGCCAAACGACACCGAGCAACTGCGAATCCCCCCGGAAGGGCTGTTGCTCCAGCCCGGCAGACTGTATCTGGGAAGAACGGTGGAGTATACGGAAACCCGCAATCTGGTTCCGATGCTTGAAGGCCGCTCTTCGATCGGCCGCCTTGGTCTTTTCGTGCACGTAACTGCCGGTTTCGGCGATGTCGGGTTCTGCGGCTACTGGACGCTTGAGATCTCATGCATCCAGCCCGTTCGCATATATCCTTTCATTGAGATCTGTCAGATCTTCTATCATACGATCGAAGGCGAGTTCGTAGAATACCGCAGCGGCAAATACCAGAAGAACACGGGGATTCAGCCAAGTCTGATCTACAGGGAGTTCCAATGACACGCCGCATCTATAAATCTCGCTTTGCCTTCTACATTTTCTGGATCGCACTGCCTTTCTTACTCGGCGGGCTTTTGCTTGCCTTTTATCCGGGCCCGGTTCTGCCGTATCTGGCGCCGGGCAATAGCGGAGAGTTCTCGGGTGCGCTGCGCCTGGCCACGCGCATCAGTGGAACGCTCTTTCTTTACACCGGCCTGACGATGCTTTTCATGCGCCGCGAGCCCGATCGCAACCGGGAGCTGGCCTTCTGGCAGTCGATCTTCTGTGTCGGGCTGGCGGGGCTTTTTGGCAGCTCTCCCTGGCTTTTTGGCATGAGCTACTGGGCTCTACCGATCGCTTTTTATCTGCTCGTTTCGGGCCTTTTCCTTTTCACTTTCGCGTCCCGGAACCTACTTGTACGAGAATGAGCCTTGCCATTGTTGATGATATAAAGGCGGTGCGGCGGAACGACCCCGCTGCCCGCGGCCTTGAGATTTTGCTTTATCCGACGCTGCATGCGATGCTCTTTCATCGCTTCATCTGCCATCCGCTTTACCGAATCCACTTCTTCTTTCTGGCACGCTTCTTTTCGCAACTCAGCCGCTTTTTCACGGGGCTTGAGATCCATCCCGGAGCGAAGATCGGAGCGGGCTTTTTCTGCGATCACGGCATGGGCGTTGTGATCGGCGAAACGGCCGAGATCGGCAAAAACTGCGTGATGTTTCATGGCGTGACGCTGGGCGGCACCGGAAAGCATAACCGCAAACGGCATCCGACCGTCGGCGATGATTGCTTCATCGGAACGCACAGCACGCTACTCGGGCCCATCCGCATCGGCAACGGCGTGAAAATCGGAGCGGAAAGCGTTATCGTCAACAGAGACGTGCCCGATCAGTGCACCGTTGTGGGCGCACCTGCGATGATCGTAAAGCGCGGGCCGCGCAAGGTTCACCCGCCTGAGCCGCTCCCTTTTTCTGGCTACCGCCTCGAAGAGGTAAAGCAGGAACTCGGCGGAGGGCTCGATCTGGGCTACGTCTCAGACGGCGGCGGCATCTGACCTGAATTCCACTTGACCGTCCCTTTCTTTTCGTTAAATTCACCCCATGCAGCCATTTGTCCGGGGGAATCAGAATGCTCCAAGCGGAGTTCTGGTCGCCTTCGCCGAGGTCCGCGGGAGGAATCCCATTGACCCGGAAGGCAAGATCCTGGCCGTTCATATCTCTGTGAGCGCCCTCTCTGCCCATATGAGCCATTATCCCGTTGTCGTTTTTCCGCCCACGTCGTTTCGCGACCGCACGCATCTGGATCGCGTCCTTGACTTCATGGATAATGTCGACGTCATCGAGCTTGATCCGTTTCAGCTGCCCGATGACACCGAAGAAGAAGACTATTTTCAGGTGCGCATGGACGAGCTGAATCGCATCGTGCAGGACTATGTCGATCTCTTCCAGAAGCGATATATTGCGATGGCGCAGGAGCAGGGAATCGAGTTTCTCAACTTTGATCTCGATATGGACCTTCCCGAAGAGGACGATCGACCGCTTGATCTGCGTTCGAGCCTCAACCAGCTTGAGAATCTGCTGCAGAAAAAGGCCGATATCGACCAGTATAAGTCCGTCATCCGCTATATTCGCTCTCATCATCCGGAGCTTGATGTCTGGAATTTCGAGCAGCTTGTACGTAGCTCCAAACATGAGATCGCAGAGCTGTATATTAAGAAGTTCCGGGCCATCGCCGAAGAGCGTTACGAAGCGGCCGCCTTTTATCAGAATCGCATTCTCGACGCCGAGCCCGGTCGCAACGCATGATGCCCGGAGGGGCGAGCCGCGAAGGGACAGAGCGCTACTTTGAACGGCTGAAACGCAGCTTTCCGAACTACCACGATACATCCTGGTTCCTGACGCCGGCTCTTCTGCCGTTTCGCGTATCTCGCATCGGCATAGGAACTTACAGGGCCCACCGCGATCGTACGGAACATCATGAAGCGTTACGCGAGGCCTTTATCTCGGGCATCAACATCGTCGATACCGCCGCGAATCATTCAGATGGAGCGGCCGAGGTGCTTGTCGGCAATGTGATACGCGATCTTATCGAATCGAAGCGATTGTTTCGCGACGAAGTCGTCGTCGTCGAGCGAGCCGGCTTCATAGAGGATTCTGCGCTACAGCTTCTTCGCGGCCGTATGCCTGCCGATACGGTTGCCCTTTCGCCGACGCTTGCCCATTGCATTCATCCCGATTTTCTCTCGATGCAAATCGAATGGTCGCTACAGAGGCTCGGCCTTCAGACCATTGATCTCTTTCTACTCCAGAATCCTGAGATACAGCGCGACTCAGAAAAGGATGGTAGTTTCTTCGATCGGATTCAGAAATCCCTCGCCCGTCTCGAAGAAGAACGCAGCCGCGGTCGCATTCAGTTTTATGGCATCAGCTCGAATCTGCTCCCATCTGCCGAAGGCATAGCGATGCTGGAGCGTATTCTGAAATTCGCTCCGCCGGGTTTTCGCGCCATACAGCTGCCGGCCAATCTGCTTGAAACGGGGTACCGCCCGGTGGCAGCTCTTGCGCGTAAGAAGGGAATCTTTACGATGGGTTGTCGTCCCTTAAATAGCTTGCATGACGGTCGCGTGGTTCGCCTGGCCCGGCTGATCGATCCACCTCCTCACGGAGAAGAAAATCCCGAAGCCCGGCAGATGCGTATCGAAGATGAGCTGCTCTCCCTTGAAGAGCGCATGCTACGGATCATCAATGAAAAAGAGCATCGACTGACGTTCGATGCAAGAGTTCCGTCCGTTTACCGCACCCTGCTGCATTACCGCCAGAAGATCAACGACCTCGAAACCATTCTGCCGATGATCGACGCCCTTGCCGTTCCTTTTCAGCGCACCGTCTCATCGTTGAAGGCAGGGCTGGAACGCAGTTCTGACGCAGAAACAGGTCGGCTGCTTTTTGAACGGTATATGCGGCTTGTGCATACGGCGCTTGGTTTCCTGCTTCCTTATGCCACTTACAAAAATCATCTTGCTTTAGAAAGACTCGAACAGTCGCTTCAGGAGGCCACACACACCGAGCTTCCTCTTGCAGGGCTGGCCGTTCAGGCTGCTCTTGCCGACGGTATGGATATTGTCTTTGTGGGGATGCGTCGGGCCCGCGCTGTGCGACAGATGTGCGATCTTTTCAGCCTGAATGCCTTCCAGAAAATTCCCGAAATCCAGGAAAGTTTGTTGCCCGAAGCATTCGGTGAGTAGAATTCAGACATGTTCACCGAGCAGGACAAAAAGCTCCTCGAAACCTACAACGCAGCCCTCTCTCTTTACAAGCAGAGAAAGTGGGATGATGCCATTACCGGCTTCAAGAAAGCGCTGGAAATCCACCCGGATGACGGCCCGTCAAAGCTCTACCTCGAACGATCCGAGGCCTACAAGGCAAATCCGCCCGGCGACGACTGGGATGGGGTTTTTGTCATGAAGACGAAGTAAGGCCGAACCTCTCGCCGGGTTTTCCGGACGATCGTAAAAAACCTTGCTCCGTTACCGCGCTGAAAAAACCTGTGGCTGACCTATGGCAAAGAAACCCTTAGCCCCCCTTATCACCGAAGAAGGATCGGTGGCCACGATCTTCGAAAAAGGAACCCATTTCCAGGGCATCCTCGAATTCGAAAGACCGCTACAGATCAACGGAGAGTTCGAGGGCGAAATCCGTTCCAGCGGAGTTCTCGTCATCGGCGAGGGAGCCCGGGTGAAGGCCAACATCCGCTGTAGCACCGTCATCGTCGGCGGCACGGTCATCGGTAACATCGAGGCTCTCAAGCGCATAGAGATGCTCGGTACGGGCAAGATCGTCGGTAACATCCGAACCGCACGCCTTCAGATTGCCGAAGGCGTCGTTTTTGACGGGAATTGCGAGATGATCGATCCTCAGGAGGCGAGCTCTTTAAAGGCCGCTCTGTAGATCTCTGCCGTTTCTTTCCACGACCATGCAGCGACGTCGAAGTCGACGTCTTTCAAAGATCCGCTTCGATGCCTTTCCACCTGTTGCTTCAGAGCAAGGGCCCAGGCATCGACATCGCCTGCCGGCAGATACCTGGCCTTTTCGCCGGCGATTTCATGAAAGCAATCGAGATCTGAAACGAGCGCCGTTTTGCCGAAGCTCAATGCCTCAAGAAGCGTGATACCAAAGCCCTCGTATAACGATGGCAGACAGAAGAATGAGGCATCTTCGTAAAGGGCCGTCAGCTGATCGTCTCGCAGTCCTTCGAGCACAAAGACCGAACCCGTTTCCTGTTGGATCTGATCAAGGCGCGAGAAGAACTCTTTTGACTCCCAGCCGCGACGGCCGGCAAGCACGAGACTGTAAGGTTTCTCAGCCTCGCTTCGATGATATTTCAAATAAGCCTCAAGCAGCAGGCCAAAGTTCTTTCGCGGCTCGATCGTCGAAACCGAAAGGATGTACGGTCCCTGGATGCTGATAGGCAGAGCGTTTGCGGTTTTCTTCTCGGCTTTGCGGTCGTTCTTGCGGTCACGCAGTCGGCTTTCCACTCCGGGATAACCCACCTTCAATCGTGTGGAGTCGACTCCGAAAAACGATTGAATCTCTCGCATCGTCTGACGGGAGTTTGCGATAATGCAATCGGCAACGCGCACGCTGCGGCGTTGCAGCATCCTCTGTTGAATACGCGCCGCAAGCCGGATCGTGCCGGGAAATCTGTAGCTTACAAAGTCATGAAACGTAAGAACGACGGGAATTCTCGACGAAAGAAAGGCCGGAACGGTCTGTTGCGTTCCCCAGTAGATCGCAGGCTTCATGCGATGCAGGATCATCGGCAGTGAACTGTTATACCACAGCCCCGCTTTTTTCGAAAGAAGGCCGTGCGATTGATTCCAGATTACGTTGGATTGTTTGATAACGCTTTCAAAATCACGGTTCCAGTTATTCGGCGCAAAAAGGTGGAACTCGAACTCGCCGTCATCAAGGTGCTCGATGATGCGCGAGATCATTCGCGATACGCCGCTCACCGGATGCGTGAGCGGGCGGGCGTCTACGGCTATGGTAATCCTGTCAGAGCTCATCGCTTGCGCGCCGGCGGACGTGACGGCGAAAGTGAAGAAATGGCGTGTTTGTAAATGAGAACCTGTCCCTGTTCGGTTACGATAAAGACCGAATGGTTGTCATGGGCGATCACCTTGCCGCGGATCGGCACTCCGCTTTTAAGGAATATCTGGATTGCCATCGAGCGCTTCCTTGCCTTCTCGATAAGCTGATTCTGTTCGATTGCGCCGTACTGTTTGGGCATGTTTCCCTCTTTTTTTTGTTTTGCAGCCTTCCGGCCGCCGGCAAAGCTCCAGCTTGCCCGTTCCTGAAAGCACAGGAACTCAATAATAGGATTTCTTACTAACCTGACCCGTATTGCAATAATTTTTTCTCAAGCAGGCCGACTTCTGACTTCAATCTCGGCACGGAATTCAGCGTCTGCAACAGACTCGTATCCCTGTATATGTACAGGTAATTATAGAGACATCGTACCATATCGTCGAGGGCGTCGAGCACGGTTTTCTGGCTGAACCTCGAAGAATCCGCCACAACGGCATCGGACCACGGAAGAAAGCGCTGCTCGGCGCTGATCGCCTCAATGGGAATGGATCGCGTCCGCTGAACGGCTTCTTTCAGGTGACCGGTCGCCTCTTTTTCAAGCGTTTCACGATGAGCGACAAGAACGGTTCTCAATTTGCTCTGTAGCGATGAGAAGAGCTGGCAGCTTTTCATTGCCAGAGGCCGAAAACCCTGGCTTACCTGATCCTTCGCCTCTCCTTTCGTTGCCGCAAGATACATGGCAAAGGAAAGCGCAGTGTTCTTGAATTTCTTCAAGAATTCCGCCATATCCTGTTGTAGCTCGTTAAGCAGATCCAGCTCAGCCTTGAAAACGGCCGGGCGAAAAATGATAACTTCCGTAGGCGCACCCTGCTGATGCACGTGCACGCTTCCTGACAGTATCTGAATAAAGTTCACATCCACATCTTTCAAAAGTATGGAAAGCAGACGATGCGGCTCTGAAATCGAGGCCCGCAGATATTCCGCCGAGGTTCTCTGCTCGCTGGACGACCGCATGAGCACGTCACGGGCAATATCCTGAATAAAATCGACGTTCGCCTTACCCCGCTCATCGATCTTGAAATACGTCTCGCGAATATAGGCGATTTCAGCAATCGACCGCTTGCGAAATTCAATCTCGTTCTGTAGTCGATCCTGCCTCTGCTGGATCACCTGCTGTATCTTCTCGGGCGCCCTGTATCGGTCGGTTACCGGAGCGCCCACTTTAAGTTCGGTAATAAGCTCGGTCCAGTTAAACAGCCGCTTTCGATCGACGGCATAGAGAGAAAGAATACAATCAGACAGGCGAGGGCGACGGGTTTCAAAACCAAGCAAGCTCTCAATGCCCGCAAGCAGCTCGGAGCTGACGGCACCGTAGTCCTTATCGTCTTTCAAGAATTCGACAAAGTCGCCGCGAAAAAAATCGGCGAAGCCCTCGAATTGCAGAAGCTGCGCATACAGCACCTGCATCTTAATCGTCTGCGTCAGGATAGTACTTACGATTTCCTGTTTGCGAAAGAGCAGCTCCACTTTAAGGTACTCTTCGAAAAACTGATAGGCGGTGACGACAGAGTTATACTTCGCGGGAGGGAATCGCTCCCATCCCTTCTGGATAAAGAAGCGCATCGCCTTGAGCAGCTCGACGATCTGCTGTTCGTTCACAGCTGCAAAGCTGTGCTGCACCTGCGACGACAGATGTTGATTCAATCCAAAGAGGCCGGTGACGATCGTGCCGGTCTTTTCCCCCCATGCTGCAAGATCGCTCTTTCCGAAAATAAACGACAGGAATCCGCCTGAGTTAGCCGCCGGGGGCTTCGGACGATTTGCAATGGCCGACGGGCCCGTTCCGGTACCGCCGCCTCCACCGCGACGACTGCGTTGCACGGGCTCCGGTCGTGATGGTTTTCGGCTGCGTTCGAACTGTTCGTCTATTTCCTGTATCTTTCTGATGCGAACAAAGATGTCAGACACTCCCTGAATCGCAGCTTCGACCTTTTCCTGTAGCTCAGGGGGGCGAGACTTGCTGTAAAGCTCTCCGAACAGAACATGCGCTTTGGTTCTTGTAAGAGCGGGGTCCATTTTGATACAGGGAACTCTGAATCAGTTGCGCTGATTCAGGGGGTTATCAACGGTTCGAGAGCCCGGAGGGGCCTTATAGCTGAAGATAGAAACGGGAAAGCTGGCGACTCTCGATACGCTGTTAATCTTAATGGTGATCACATCGCCTCCCTTTCCTTTCATAGAGATGCTTCGCAGGAAGTAGCCTTCGTCCCAGCTCAGGCGCACCTCTTCATAGTTATGCGCCGGCGAGTTCGGAGTCAAAACGGCACGATTCCCGTCGATGCGTGCGGTATAAGATAGAATCCATCCAAGGCCTCCACCGCCGCCTGCGTCCTGCCGTCCCATTGTACGAGTAGACGGATCAAACGCAAAAATCTTACGTCCGTTTGATGCGATGACGCGTCCATCGCCCAGACGGAAGTTCATCTTCCCGCCCGAGTACGAAAGCGTTCCGTTGAAGCTGCTTCCGCCCGACTTTATATTCACCGACGCCCGGAAGGTCGAAGAGTTCATCACCCCGACCACCTTCTGAAGCGGATTGGCCTCGAGGGCGACCGAAAAGAGCATAGAAAAGACGAAAATAGTCGAGATTTTGCCAGCGATCTGGCCTTTTGAGAACATGACCGTCATTTCAGCAAAGGCAACGAGGAATTCAAGCGACAAACGCTCCCCCCTTCCCCGTCAGGTGGCGCCTCCATGCGCCAACTGACGGTGGCTCTGCACTCCTGCGCCGCTTAGAAGGGGGGAGCGTTTGTCGCGGCAATATTAGAATCGAGAATCAGGTTACAGGTATTCCATTGGTCCAAATTCCAGCTCCTCTGCTCTCAGGTGGGTGCGGGTGTGATGCGTTCACTGAAAGGTAGATGAGCATCCAGCAGGATGAGTCAGCGAGCAATCTGATTTCGCTTCGCATTTTGCCAGCTTGACGGCATAGAGTGCACAGGCATTGGCAACAATGGCCTCTCGCTGAGGATTCTTCTCACCGGCAGCTGTGGCCATGAAAGTGAGCAGGCAGGAGTATTCCTCGAAGAAAATCTCATTCTCAAGACACCATTCACGCTCGCTCTGGCAGGCAGACAGCAGGACAACGGCAAGGAAGGTCAAGAATATTGTTCGCATCATCATGGATACATCCGAAACCTATAACTGATTATCTCATCCACCTTGCCCTGCTAACAAAAAAAAAGGAGCCCGAAGGCTCCTTTTCGTCGAGGTCATTCAAGGGGCAGTAGGCCTGTTAGCCCAGAACCTTCTTGAATTCGCCTGTCAGTGCCGGAACAACCTTGAAAAGATCATCCACGACGCCGTAGGTGGCTACCTTGAAGATCGGTGCATCGGGGTCTTTGTTGATGGCCACGATGTACTTCGAAGATCCCATACCGGCAAGGTGCTGGATGGCGCCCGAGATGCCACAGGCGATGTAGCAGTTCGGAGAAACGGTTTTGCCCGTCTGACCGACCTGATGGCCGTGATCGATCCAGCCGGCGTCAACCGCTGCACGGGATGCTCCAAGAGCTCCACCGAGCGTGTCAGCCAGTTCCTGAAGCATCGGCCAGGCCTCGGGGCCTTTAATACCGCGACCGCCCGATACGATGATGGAGGCGTCGGTCAGGGCTACCTTTGTTCCGCCGCTCATCTCAACGTTAGCGAGTTTCGAAGAAACGGCGCCTTCGCCGGCCGATGTGGTTTCAAGGGCCTTAGCTCCTGCATAACCCGAAACGACTTCCTGAGAGTTCGGACGCACGGTCAGAACGGCAGGAGCGCTCAGCTTGATATTCGCATAAGCTTTGCCGGAATAGATAGGCTTCTTAACTTCAACGGCAGAATCAGAGCCTTTTACTTCAATGATGTCAGCGACAAGGCTGGCGTTCATGGCGATGGCGACACGTCCGGCATAGTCCTTACCCTGAATGGAATGCGGGGCAAGAACGACCTTCGCTCCTTTTTCAGCGGCGACGGCGGCCACGATATTGGCGACGCCCTGCGGGCTGTATTCGCCCAGGCTTGCCTTAACGACGGTATCGGCACCGGCATCAAACAGCTCGTTCGCATGAGCGTCGGTTCCGTTGATGAGCAGGGCGACGACCGGACCGCCGAGCTTGCGGCCGGCAGAGGTCAGTTCGCGGGAGATCTTCTTAAGCGAATCCCCTTTCAGTTCAGCTACTGCAAGAATAGACATGATGTACTCCTGAGATTATTTCGATCAGATGACCTTCGCCTCTTCGCGAAGAAGACGGACGAGTTCTTTTGCCTTATCCTCGGGGGTTTCGGCTTCGATAACGCGGCCCGGCGGACGCGGTGGAGGCGGTTCAAGCGAAGCGATCTCAATCTTCGGAGCGCTCACACCGAGAGAACCGACATCGACGGTCTCAAGCTGCTTCTTCTTCGAAGCCATGATGCCTTTCAGAGACGGATAACGCGGATCATTCAGACCTTTTGCTGCCGTGACGACGACGGTGCCCGAAGCGGACATCTCAGCCGTTCCGCCTTCGATTTCGCGTTTAACTTTTACGTCGCTTCCGTTGACTTCAATGGAGACGGCGTTGTTGATATTGGCGCAACCGAGGATCTGTGCGATCATGGCCGGAACCATGGACGACTGCGAGTCGATGGCGACGTGGCCGGCAAGGATCAGATCGGGATTGAGTTGCTTCAGATACGCGGCAAGAACCTGGGCCGAGTAGTTAGCATCGAGAACATTATAGGAGTCGTCTTTGATCTGAACGGCTTTATCAACACCAAGGGCATAGGCAGTGCGCAGGGCTTCCTGAACACGGTCCGGACCGAGAGAGATGGCCGTAATCTCGGCGCTTGTTTTGTCGCGCAGACGGAGGCTTTCTTCCAGTGCATGCTCGTCAAAAGGCGAGACAATCCACTTCACTCCGGCTTCGCTGATGGCGGTGCCAGAAACTTTCAGATTCGTTTCCGTATCCGGTACCTGTTTGACCAGAACAGCAATCTTCATAAATTTCTCCTGCTGAGAGATGATTCCCGGAAACCCGGGTGGGTTCCTGAAAGAAAGCCCATTCTCTGGACTCTTTTTCCGGAACCCTGCAACTGGCAGTAGTGAATCTGATTCAGTTACCCTGTCAGTTCGCTATCTGCAGTTTGCCGATCAAGCTTTTTTCACTCCGAAACAGGTCAACTGAAAAGGCGCGTTATAAAACGGGCTCAGCAGGATACACGCGCTGCACAAGATGAAGGCTGGCGAGGATGCCGCCGACGGCGACCAGAAAGTTGCCATCCGTGTGCAAGAGAAAGGCGGCCAGACAGAAAGGCGTGAACAGATGTACGAGAATATAATGAATCAGGCAGACGATGTGCTCGGCCGAGCGACCCTGCCCTCGAAAGACCTCATCAAGCCTTCCTCTATAATAAGAGATCACGCCGCCCTGTTTTTCCTGTACGGAGGTCAGAGCCAGTTTGTAGCGGGCGTTGATCCAGTATGCACCGGCAAGGATAACAATCAGTAAAAAACCGGCAATAAAAAGCGCAGTCAAACTCATGAGGGCCTCAGATTCAGACTTTTCGAAGCAGCCATTCGCTGACAAGCCGGTTTACGATCGTTCCCGCATCCGCGAATCTGGCCTGCTCCTCCTTCGAAAAAGGAGCGAGCACATAATCGGCGACAGAGCCGTCGACGGGTCGATCCACACCGATGCGAACCCTCGTGAAATCGCCCGTGCCGGTTACGGCCATGATATCGCGCAGGCCGTTATGGCCGCGGTGTCCGCCGCCTTCTTTGATGCGGATGTCGAGAAAGGGCAGATCGATCTCGTCATGCAGCACCAGCCATCTGGCAGGCGGCGCTTTATAATGGTCGGCGGCCTGTTTTACGGGGCGACCCGAGAGATTCATAAAGGATAAAGGCTTGAACAGCGCGATCAGCTCGACTTCCGTTCCGTTATAAGAGAAGTCACGCAGCTCGGCGACCAATCCGCCGAACTTTTCTTTAAAAGGGCTGAGTCTGCCCGACATGCCGTCTCGCTTTTCGGCGGCACATTCGGCAAAATAGTCAAGGAACAGAAAACCCGCATTATGTCGGGTCTTACTGTATTTCGGGCCCGGATTCCCCAGGCCGACAAGCAAAGGCGTCAAACGCCGGCTTCCTCACCGATAAAGGTCGAAAGCTCTTCTACGGCACGGTTGGCCTGCTTTACTTTTGTGCGGTTCACGGCCTTTTTCAGAACTGTGTCCCACTGTTTTTCGGGCAGGTCTTCTTTCATTCGCTCGATCAGTTCGAGGATGTCCAGATCATCCGTTGTGTTGAAGATCTCTTCGGCATCATAGCGGAAAAGAGCCGCCAGGTCGTCGATGTACTGGCCGATGGTGCGGCCGGCACGGCCGGATTTCCGCTCCAGCACCTCGACCTTCTTGGCCGTGCGCTTCAGCTCGCGTTCTCTGCGTTCCAGCTCCGTACGTTTCATAATATCCAGTTTTTTTTGAAGAATTTTCCGGGAAAGTCTTTTCATAAATGAAGCAGACCTCGAAAATAGAGAAACAAGTACGCGGGGATCGGATGGAACAGGCAGCGATTTTTGATTTTGACGCTCGGATTTTTGGCAAACAGGCCTCCTGGAGAGTACAGGATCCTCGCATCGGATACTCCGGATCGCTGAAAGACCCGGCCTGGGTGTATCGCTACTGGCAGGACCACCAGACAGAGAAGGGCTTCTCGATCACCGAGTCGCTATCGCTCATCGATCCTGGCTTTGTGGAGGCCAGCTCGGCTGAAGGGTTTACGTTTCTGCCGCTGGAACACCTTGCACCGACGGCGCTACAGCACCGTATTCGCGGTCGCTCGCTCTTTCTGCTCACGGCCGCTTCATCGGCGGGGTTGGAGCCACTTCTGCGTGACCTCGTAAAGCAAACATTCGAGATTGCGCCGGGCCCGCGATCCAACCTGCCCTCGCAGCGCGGAAATCCGCTCGAAACGGCCGATCTGCTTGAATGTCGGCCGGTCGATCTCGCCGGCGTGACGTCCGCTGACGATCTGCCTCTTGCCCGGTTCCGGCGCATCCGCTCGCTTGTGGCGATCCGGGATGAACAGGAAGCAGAACGACCGGGCCCCTTTGAACGTATCTTCGTCTACACATCGGATCCGGTACTCGCTATGCTTCTGGACCGCTTTATTCTCGAGAATCAGGACCGATTCGAGGCCGGACGCAATGCGTTGATGCTTTCGCTTATTGCAAACATCAGCTCCGATGCCGTCATGGCAGCTCAGAAAACGGCTCACGGCTAACCTCCTCGAAAATCGAGCATTTTTTACGCGCCCGGATGCTTAACCCTTACGCGAAACTGGCTAAACCTCAGTTAACTGTCACGGCACGCGTATTGCATCATCACTCTGTGCTCCTACGGGCACAAGCATCCGCTCTTCTCTACAGGAGGACTTTATGTCCGAACCAATCAAACTTAAAAAAACGCTGGGCCCGCTCATGCTCTGGGGTCTGGGCGTCGGCTATGTCATTTCGGGGATGTACTTCGGCTGGAACCTCGGTCTGCCTGCCGGTGGAACCTATGGCCTTGCTATTGCCGGGCTTTTGATAACGATTATGTACGTTACCTTCGTCTTCAGCTATACGGAGCTGGCCACAACCATACCGAGGGCCGGTGGAGCCTTCGACTACGCTACGATCGGCCTGGGCCGAGATGTCGGCTTTCTGGGTGGCATGGCGCAGCTGATCGAGTTTCTCTTCGCTCCGCCCGCTATCGCCTTCGCCATTGGAGCGTATTTTCAGAACTTCTTTCCCGAAGCTCCCGTTCTTCCGATCGCCATCGTCGCCTACTTCGCCTTTACGATCCTGAACATCGCCGGTGTGAAAACCGCGGCGACCTTTGAATTGATCATCACGATACTGGCCGTAGCTGAATTGCTCATCTTCGCCGGTATGACTCTGCCGCATTTTAAAATGGAGAACCTGACGGTGAATCCAGCGCCGGCAGGCAACATCGGAATCATAGCGGCCATCCCCTTCGCTATCTGGTTCTTTCTCGCCATCGAAGGAGTGGCGAACGTCGCCGAAGAGGCGAAAAACCCGTCAAGAGACGTGTTGATCGGATTCGGTTCTGCCATCGGCACGCTGGTAATCCTGGCCTTTCTCACGTTCATCTCGGCGGTCGGCGTCGGTGGCTGGGAGGCGATTGTTTATCCGAATCCTGCCGATACGGCAACGGTTTCAGATTCTCCGCTGCCGCTTGCGCTGAAGCACATTACGGGCGACGACGCCCTGCTCTTTCATATGCTGATTACGATCGGCCTGTTCGGATTAATCGCCTCGTTCCACGGAATCATTCTCGCCGCGGGACGGGCCACCTTCGAATTCGGGCGCGTGAAATATTTTCCCGGAGCTCTGGGAAAGGTGCAGAAGAAGTTTCAGACGCCGGCCAATGCGCTGATCTTCAACATGTTTGTGGGCATAGCCGCCCTCTTTACTGGCAAGACGGGCGACATCATTACAATCTCGGTTTTTGGAGCACTGCTGCTTTACATCATCTCCATGCTCTCGCTTTTCGCACTCCGAAAAAAGCACCCGAAAATCCCGAGGCCTTTTAAGGTTCCGATGTACCCGGTATTTCCTGCGATCGCATTGATCATTGCGACGGTGTCGTTCGTGGCGCTGTGCTTTTACTATCCGATCCACGCCCTGATTTTTGGTGCGCTGATGGGTGCCGGGTACGCCTATTTCTTCTTTTTTGTGCGTGCCAGAGCAGAGCATCATGTACACCTGCATGAATCGTTGCAAACGGCGGATTGAGGGGATTCATGAGCGATACGTTTCGCATTGCAGATCGACACTATAGCTTTCAAAACCTGAAGGAGGTGATGGCGAAAGCCACGCCTCTTCGGTCAGGCGATCTGCTCGCCGGAGTGGCCGCTCTTACCATGGAAGAACGGGTCGCCGCTCGCTTTGTTCTCGCCGATATTCCCCTGCAGCGTTTTCTCGACGAACCGCTCATCCCACCTGAGAAGGATGAAGTGAGCCGGCTGATTCTTGAGCAACATGACGAAGAGGCCTTTTCGTTCTTTCGCACGATGTCGGTAGGCTCGCTGCGTGACTGGCTGCTTTCTGACCATGCCGACTTCATACTGGCATCGAGGGCGCTGACGCCTGAAATGGTGGCCGCGGTTTGCAAGCTGATGCGTAATCAGGATCTGATCCTCGTCGCATCACGCTGCTCGGTCATCACATCGTTTCGCACGACGATCGGCCTTTCAGGGCGCATGTCGACGCGACTGCAGCCCAATCACCCGACCGATGATGAGAAAGGCATTCTTGCCGAGATCATTGACGGCCTGCTTCTTGGAAGCGGCGATGCCGTGATCGGCATCAATCCTGCCACGGACGATATCTCTACAGTAAGAAGGCTCTTACAGCTCATCGACGATCTGCGCAATCGCTTCTCTATTCCAACGCAGTCGTGCGTTTTGACGCATGTGACCACATCGATCGAGTTAATCGATAAAGGGGCCCCTGTCGATCTCGTCTTTCAGTCCATCGGAGGTACGGAAAAGACGAACAGCAGCTTCGGAGTTAGCCTTGCTCTTTTAAAAGAGGCACATGAAGCGGGCCTTTCCATGAAGAGAGGATCGGTCGGCAATAACGTCATGTACTTTGAAACCGGACAGGGAAGCGCTCTTTCGGCCGGCGCCCATCATGGCGTCGATCAGCAGACGATTGAGGCCCGCGCCTATGCGGTCGCCCGTCAATTCTCGCCGCTGCTTGTGAACACCGTCGTCGGCTTCATCGGTCCGGAATATCTCTATGACGGGAAACAGATTATTCGCGCGGGGCTTGAGGACCACTTCTGCGGCAAGCTTCTTGGATTGCCGATGGGCGTCGATATCTGCTACACGAATCATGCCGAGGCGGATCAGGACGATATGGATAACCTTCTGACGCTGCTTGCAGCCGCAGGCGTAAACTTCATCATGGGAATCCCAGGAGCGGACGATACGATGCTTCATTATCAGAGCACTTCGTTTCATGACGCCCTGTATGCCAGGCAGCTTCTGGGGCTGCGGCCTGCTCCTGAATTCGAGTCATGGCTGCAACGCGAAGGTATCTTCGATGAAAAGATGCGGCTCTCCGCTGTAGCGCCCTCGCTCATCGAAGGAGTCAACCTGTGAAAAACAAAGAAGAAGCATCAGCAGAACAACAGATCACACCGATTGCCGGACGCCTGAAGAATCATACAAATGCCCGCGTCGGCCTGCGACGCAGCGGCATCTCCATTTCAACCGACGAGCTTCTTAATTTTCAGCTCGACTTCGCCCGGGCCCGGGACGCCGTTCAACGCGAGATCGATGAAACGGATGTCTTTCAGAAATTGCAGGCCATCGACGGACGGGCATTGCTCGTTTACAGCGCCGCTTCATCATTGCAGATGTATTTGCAGCGTCCCGATCTCGGCCGTATTCTCTCGGTGGAATCAGAAGCGCAGTTAAAAGCTCGCAGTTCTGAGAAATCCGACATCTGCATCGTGCTCACGGGAGGGTTATCCTCAGCGGCAATTCATCAGGCGTTTCCACTGATAGAGCGACTGGCAGCGGCGCTACAGGGCGAAGGCACGACCGTGGCTCCTCTTGTGCTGGCCCACCGCGGACGTGTGGCGATCGGTGATCCGATTGGAGCACTATTAAAGGCTCAGCTTTCGCTCGTTCTTGTAGGAGAACGCCCTGGTATGAGTTCGAGCAATAGCCTCGGCGCTTATCTGACCTATGCGCCGCAGCCTGGAAAAACCGACGAAAGCCGTAACTGCCTTTCGAATATTCGCGAAGGCGGTCTCTCCGTGGACGAGGCGGTCTTTACCCTGCTCTGGTTGATACGCGAATCCATCCGATTAAAACTGAGCGGCGTGCAGCTCAAGGATCGGTCGCGAGAAAGCCTAACGCTCAAAGACGGTGCGAAACCGATCGCTGACGAATAGATCACCGGGCGAAACGGCGAGTTCGTTAAGCGGCGGCATGCCTCCGTAACGCTGCTTCATCTTCTGTTGAACGACGGGATGCTTGAGGTCGTAGTCCGAGAATCTTTTCAAGGGAACGGTTTTTAATCCGACAAGGTCATAGAGCTTCCAGACGACTTCAGAACAGTACAGGCGATCATCGGACCAGCGAAAGTGGCCGTCGTAGTTTCGTCCCGCCCAGGCCTCTGCCTTTTTTTTCATGACGGCGATCTGCGACGCATCGGGCGCACCGTCTGCATAGCGCTTTACGACAAAGTGAGATCGCTCGCCGTTTTTTATCCATTGACTGAGATCGACAAAGCGTACCGGCTGCACCGCCTCAAAGACGACCCATCGCCCTGCTCTCTTAAATATGATGCCTACATGACTGTACTTCGAGCCAGTCGCAAGCTGGATGGCCTGGCTCTGCGAAGATCGCGAAATCTGAAAAACGACGTCTCCTTCACGCAGCTCGTCAAAGGGAGCAGCGAAAAGCTGTAGAGACAGGAATACGTTAAGGGAGTAGAGAAACAGAAAGCCTGACGTAGTTCTGGTTCTTCGAAGCATCACCGCAAATCCTGAATAAAAAACTTATACGGAAGGACAGCAGGTCTGGCTTTGGAGTCAACGGAAATATGTGAAGAGATGCAATATCGCCAGGTGCCTGAATTGACACCCGGCAATATTACGCGAAGATAGAAAGAAGGTTTTACTCGTACATCGATTCAATCAGCTTTGCATAGCGCTCCGTTACGACGTGACGCTTCACAGAAAGCTTGCCCGTCAGCTCGTCACCCTGCTCAAAAGGCTTCGGAAGCAGGCGGAAGTCGACGACCTTCTCGAAGCTTTTAAAGCCCTGTTCGGCCGAGATCAGCCGCTTAACCTCATCGCGAATCACGGACAGCGCCTCAGGGTCGATGGCCAGCGTCGTGAACTCCTTATGCCCCGGAAACTTTTCAATCTCGGGCACGATCAGCGCCGTCAGATACTTCTTATCCTGACCGACGACGATCAGCTGACGGATATAGGGAGACTGAAGCAACGTGTTCTCGATCGGCACCGGCTCTACGTTCTCGCCGTTCAGAAGAACGATCGTCTCTTTAGAGCGACCTGTAATCTTGAGGCAATCGTTATACGTCATCATACCGAGGTCGCCAGTATTGAACCATCCGTCTTTAAGAACCTTATCGGTGGCCGCCTGATCCTTGTAATATCCCTTCATAATCTGCGGGCCTCGAACGTGGATCTCGCCCTTAACGCCGCGACGTTTCGGGCCGCCTGCTTCGGTCGTGAAGAGCAGTTCGCCTGTATTCAGGTCGGTGATACGCAGATCGGTGTCGGGATAAATCGGACCGACAGTACCCGGCACAAGCAGATCAGGCGTTCGCACGGAAAGCACGGGAGACGTTTCGGTTAATCCATATCCTTCGAGAACGGGAATGCCCGCATCGTTAAAGAAAAGATCGACGTGATACGGCAGTGCTCCGCCGCCTGAGCACGTGCCGCGAAGCGCACCGCCCGTCGCCGCTCGAATCTTTTTCAGTACGATGCGATCGAGTAAGAAGAACGGCACGGCGAGAAGAAGCACCTCGACTATAGACCAGAGAGCACGGAACATCGAAAGAAAGGACGATCGCCCGGTAATATCAAGCTCGTTCCCTTTCAAGAAGCGCAATGCTCCGCGAAAACGACGCGAAACGGAAAGCGTGAGAGCGAAAAGACCGCGACGGACCGGGGATGCCTTCTCAAGATTCGTAAGAATACCCGCATATACGCTTTCCCACAGGCGCGGCGCCGATGCCATGAAAGTCGGA
The DNA here is from genome assembly GCF_000243335.1 of Leptonema illini DSM 21528. Lineage (NCBI taxonomy): Bacteria > Pseudomonadati > Spirochaetota > Leptospiria > Leptospirales > Leptospiraceae > Leptonema > Leptonema illini. The sequence continues at coordinate 1,176,053 of NZ_JH597773.1, forward strand.
GCCACGTTTTTCATGTCATCGCGAAGGGACCGAACGTTCGAATAATACGTGCAGCATCCGCGACCGAGGGCGATCATTTCGAAGACGCGCTCGAAGATATGCCATACAGGCAGAATGGAAAGCACACGATCGTCGGTGCGGATTGGCACAGGGATGCGCTCCAGCTGCGAAATCATGTTCGCATGCGTGAGCATGACGCCTTTAGGGGCGCCTGTCGTCCCCGACGTATAGATCAGCGTAAAGAGATCGTCAGATGAAAGACCGGCCATGTGCTCTTCAACACGTCGATCGCCCTGATGACGCAGCTCGCGTCCCCGGCGGATAAGATCGGCCTGCGCATAAACGTCTGCATCCTGTCCGCTCATCAGAATGAGCGTTACGCCCTTGATCAGGTCGGGGTGACGGCGCATCTTTTCGAGTACGGTCGTATTCTCGACAAAGAGAAAGCGCATGCCTGAATGCGGCACGATGTGTCGGATGTCGGGATCGGTCACGTCGGCGCCGCGCGGCACGTCGGCGGCTCCGGCCAGCAATACGGCCAGATCGGCCTGGATCCATTCAAGGCGGTTCTCGGCGAAGATACCGACATGATCGCGCGGCTTCAATCCGAGATCGATCAGCGCCGTCGCCAGGGACTCGGCCTGCTCGCGCAGTTGCGCATAGGTCGTCATCTGAAAATGTCCGCCTTCGCGTGTGGCAAAGGCCGGATTCTCTGCATAACGTTCGGCGCTGTCGAGGAAGAGATGAGCGACGCTGCGATGCGATGCGCTCTGTTTTTGAGAGGCCGGCGCCTCTCGTGCCATTGTTTGAGTCGTCATGAACCTGCTCCTTTTCTGTCCCCTGTGTTTCGGGGAGGCTTATCAGCCAGAACAGAAGTATGCATAGTCTGTATAAGAAATCGCCTCATTCCATAGAATGAGACATGCAAAACAGGATTTTTTTAACCCCGGAGTGCTGTTTCGATCACAGGCCCGATGATCACAAGGACTTGCGGCGGCGGTACTCTTTAGGCGTGAGACCGGTTTCTTTCAAAAAGGCACGGTGAAACGAAGATCTGGAATTAAAGCCGGCGGCGAAGCCGATAGACAGGATGGTGCGCTCGGGCTCGTCTTCGAGAAGGCGGCAGGCCTCCTGCACACGCCAGCGATTGACGTAATCCGAAAAGCTTTGCTGCATATGCACATTTAGAAGGTAGGATAGCCGGTCTACTGTCGTCGCCAGCTCTCGGGCCAGCGAGGCCAGCGTCAGATCTTCGTCGGCATATATCTTCTCTTCTCGCATGCGCTCATCAAGTTCGAGAGCCATGGCGTTGAGATCGAGGTCTCCCAGCTTGGCACGACGACGGCGACGACGCTCCATCTCTTCCTGCAGCCCCTGAACGGCATTCGGATAACGACCCGATAACACAAAAAAGACGAACAGGTTAACGGGAAGAAGCAGAGCGCTGATACGAATCATCAGAAAGCTCGGAATCAAGAATCCGACCAGGCCGATCAGCAGATCGACGAAGAGCAACACATACACAAAGAAAACGGGAAAGAGACCCGAGGCCAGAAGCGCTCGATGGTTTCCTGTCGACCTGTACACATGCCAGCCGATATAGAGAAGATAGACGAGGAACGATAGCTTTGTCCCGACGTTACCGGCGGCGACGAGCAGATGCACAAAGTCGTCCGCCTGGATTCCGCGCTCAAAGAACTCACGTTGCTCGGCATCACTCAGCATGTGAAAAACAACAGGTACCGCTATGGCCAGGACGGGCAGAATCCAGTGATACCTCGATAGCCTTGCCGGCCCGAAAAGCCTGCGATAATGAAGCAGCATGAGCGGGCCGCCCGTATAGACGATCGGCAGATGCCATAGAAACAGCAGAGGCCAGCGCGCCGCCGCTCCTGAGAATACGTAAGCCCCCGAAAGCAGCCAGATGCCGGCGACGACTAACGCAGCTGCCAGGGCACGATCACGTCCGGCTCGCGAAACGATAATCTGCAAACCCCAGATGCAGCTGAAGATGCCTCCGGAACTCAGCCAGTGTATCTGTAAAGCGTCGTTCAATCCTCAGTGCTCCACTGCGACGGATCATGCGTGACCGTATTGAGAGGAGTTCGCGCCACAAGCAAGGCAGTACCGACACAGCGCTCCTCGTCGGGATGCGCCTTGCGCCAGGCCTTCGCTCGCTCCAGATATTTATCCTCCCTGAACTCCAGATGCGGATGGCTCTGAAAATACTCCGATACAGGATGCGGCGCCCGCTGTGTCTCGTTATCGCTCCGGTTCGGATCGTAATACGTGCGCAGGCGACGAAAGCTACGACCGAGCCCCGTCGGAGCGTACGAAGAGCTCTTGATATAGGCCCACGCATATTCGTCGGCCTCATTCTCCTGCGTCTTGCTATAGCTGTGACGCATCATCAGATTCATGGCAAAGTCGGCGATCTCGCCTAACGGCGCTGCTCCGATCTTCTTTGCGGCGATCTCAAGGCGCACGGCATCGATACAGTGCGAAAGCTCCACATGACCTACCTCATGCGCCAGCACGGCCACAAGCTCGGATTCCGATTTCAGCGTTTCAAGAAGGCCCGACGTTACGACGACGACTCCGCCCGGTAAAGCGAAGGCATTGGGCGACCTGGTTTCAACTATAAAGGCCCTGTAACGAAAGCCTTTCTGTGTTCCGGCCGCAACCGTTTCGATCAGCGACTGCACATAGGCCTGATCGGCCTCTGTTCCTCCGTTGAAGGATTCGTAGCGCAGGGCGATGGCCTCTCCATACCTCGCCTCATCCACCTCATCGATCGGCAGCACGCGAGTCAGCGCCCGGTCCACGCGCTTGATCGGCTTCCCGAGAATTTGAAAGGCCGGCGCAAGCGTGCTCTCGAAGGGCAATCGTATCTCTGCTTTAGTGAGGGCGAAGACGAGCAAAGAGCCGCCTGCGAGCAATATAAGAAGTGCAATCGTTCTCAGATTCATGACTGTGGCTCCTTCGCTTCCGTAAAACGATCCTTGAAACGGTTATACAGAGAATTCATACCGAGCATGAGCAGACCGACTCCGACAAAAACAAGGGCACGCGTAAGCGTGGAGCTTCGTGCAAGATCAAAGAAGATCAGGCGCAGCAGAGCGGCGCCGAGCGCAACCATCGACAGAATGCGAAAATGACTTTCACGCAAGACGATACTTAACGAGAAGACGATGAAGATCAGAACGACCCAGAGCAGCGTCAGGAGCGCCTGATCAAAGGACCAGTAGAGAAACAGAGCAGCGCCGAGAAAGAGCGGGTCAAAGATCCATAGATTGCGGCGACCATCGACAAACGGCATCAGGCGAGCGACAACCGAAAACGGAAAGGGAACTTCGGTACCGGCGAACGGCCTTTCGCGCAGAAGAAGAATTGAGACGGCCACAAGCACAAGCATGGCGATCAATCCGGCAACCCAGTTTTGATCGGCAAAATGCGCCTGTGGCATCTCAGCCGTCGACGATAGAAATGTCAGATAAAATACCGACCACCAGAAGAGGAAAAGCCCGTACACAGAGAGACGACGCACCGATGCGAACATGCGTGCCAGAGCGACAAAAAGCGCCGGAGTGGCTGCATAGACGACCAGCGTCCAGCGTTCCGGAACTTCCAGCTCGACGGCGAGAACGCCCATTGCAATGGCAAGTTCAAGATAATAGGTCTGGATGCGGCGCTCAAACCATCCGCCATCCGCTCTCTGCGCTGTGAACCAGAAGAGAAACACAGCAATCGCGAAAATCTGGATCAACACTCGCGCCGTCACCGGACCGAGATAGTATTCGCTCTGCAACTCAACGGCAACATGCCGGATCAAAAAGGCGAGAACGGCTATCGACCCTGTATAAAGCAGATGCCGCGACGTTATCCGATGTGCCTCTTTACCTGCCAGAAATCCGGAAGATTCCAGTGCGACGAGTGACAGAAGCAGCCAGACGACGCCAGGAATCATCGCCGAGATCGGCTCGAAGATGCGATACGAGACGATGCCCAGAAACACCGCAAGCATCCATACGACGGGCACGGTCGGTGCGAACGATAAGGAAATCGAAGCGGGCCTCCAGAGCTGGAGCACAAACAGAGCGAGGAAAGGCAGCGTCCGCCAGAAGACGTTAACAGAAGACATCGCTCGTGCGTCTCCATCGAAAAGATGCACGAAAAGTACAGGGAGACCGATCAACAGGAAAAGGAAGATGCCATCTGAACCTGGCCTTCTCTCAATACGCTGACGGCTCTGGATGGAATCCGACCGACCCATGCGAAACGGAACAAACACCAGCGTGGCGGCTAACGCCGAAACGGCGATCGTCGCCCAATAAACGGGTAAGAGATAGACGAAGATCATCGATAGATACAATCCGTGTAAAATCTCGCCGAGCGCATGCCAGAGCGGGAAGGTCGCGTCGGGCACGCTCAAGAAACGATGAAGCGCAAGTCCTGTCAGCAGCATTCCCGTGAGAAATGCAGCGCTGTGTAACGAATAGTCAAGGCGCATAACGCCAATACCGAGTACGAGACAGGAGAGGAGAAAATATAGCACCATGCCGCCTGCTGAATCCAGACGTCCGTCATGCAAATCGAGGCGAGCCGGCCTGAGAATGAGTAACACGGCCAGCATGAGAAAAGGGATGGCAAGGGAGGCAGATCTCCAGTAGAGGTCGTCTGCGGCATCGCCGCTGATCAGATGCGCCGCAAGCATCAGACCGGCCACAGGCAAGAACAGCAGCACGGGCATCGCCGTCCGATCTTTCACGAATGGATGCGGTGCGAAGAACACCAGGCCGGCAACGGCAGAAACGGCTAGCGTGCTCCATTCGAAAGGCAGCAGAAGCGCATAGAGAGATATGAGAAAAGCGGCCTGTATAATCGAGCGAGCGACGCTCCATACCGACGAAAACTGAAGAAGCGGCTTCAGCGTTCGCTGATACAGAACAAGCGAGAAAAGAAGCAGGGCCAGCATCATGCCTGCCCGGCGAAGCAGCGCCGCATCATCGGAATATGGGATGTCACCGGTCGCCAATGCAATAAAAATAACGCCCGACAGAAGATGCAGGAACAATCCGACGGATTCGAGGAACTCTTCGCCTTCCCGATTCATAAGAGCGAAAAAGAGCATCGTCTGCACAAACATGACGAGACCGACATGAAAGGCGTCCACCTGCCAGCGACCGAGCGTGAGAATACAGAAAAAGGCCAGGCCCTGAGCGATCAGCGTATCGGTGCGATACAGCCACAGAATGCGCAGGCGACGCGCATAACGCGCAAGCAGAAAGACGACGACGGTGGCCAGGGCAAGAACGATCGTATTCCATTTCGAGCCCGTTGCATACAGAAGGAAGCCGAGGCCGGCCGTCATCCAGTGAACAAGATGAGCGAAGAACGGAAGCCTCTCCAGCCGATCGCTTTGAAAGATCGCTCGATAGTGTTGCAGCAGAGCGGCCGATGCGACCGCAGCCGTTGACAGGATGCCGATCAGTCGATTGATATCGGTCGGCTCCTGTGAAAGAAGCCCGGCATCGCGCATGGCGAAATAACGCACGACCTGATACAGAGCAAAGCTTACCGTACAGAGAACGGCCTGAAACTCCCAGCGAGATCGTGCCGCAAGCAAAACGCCTGCAAGGGCGACGCCCGCCGCCGTTAACAGTACGGGAAGAGCCGGCGGCAACACGGCAAGCACGATCAACGAAAGCAGCAGATGAAGCGAGGCGAAGGCCTCGGCGCTTGCACGATAGGCAAAGAAAAGGTTAACGAGCACTCCGACGATAATCAAAAGCAGGCCGGCCGTCTCATTCTCGATCCACTTCACGCCCGGAATGGCGACGGCGGCAAAACAGGAGACGAGCAACACGGCGCCGCCCGCAGCCGTTAACCATGACGAGAATTTCTTCCAGTCCGGTTTCTTTTCCAGATAGAAGGCGGCACCTGCAAGCGATCCGGCGATGGCGAGCATCATAAAGAAGCGAAACACGGGAGCAAGGGACAGAGCGGCGTAGACGCCGAGGAAGCCAAGCCCGGCCGTCAGAATCACGGCGCCAAGCATGCCAGTCCAGTTCTCGATAAGCTGCCTTTCGATCTTCTGCCACAGCTCGGATTTCTGTCGTGGAGGCGCCAGAATCGGTTTTGCTGCGGGGGCCTTCTCCAGCGGCATGCTCTGCTCGCTGCGCGCCTCCGCTGCTGCGTACTGCGGACGTTTCGCAGCAGGCTCGGCCGCCGCGACGTGTTCCTGCGGCTTTTGCGGCTCGCGAATCGGCCTTTCGACGGGCTCGCTCGTGCGAGAAGGTGGCGGCTCGCTTGCGACGGGTTTTTTCAACAGAACGTCTGCCGGTCTGCTTTCCGGGTGAGAGCTTTCGCGGATTCTTGCCGGAGCGCTTTCACCGCTCCCTTCAAGAATGCGCAGCCTTCGTTCTGCTTCGTCGAGACGGGCGCGAAGCCCCTCTGTGCGCGAAAGCAGAACTACGATGAAGATACCGAGAACGATGACAATGAGGAAGAGAAAAGCAACAGACATCGGCCTGACATTCGGCGATTACCGTCCGATGTCAAGCCTTCAGGATCTTATTTGCTGATATCTGCCTGTTACAGGCCAGTGTATTCCACTACAGCACTCGGACAATCCGGCAACCCGGGATCGTCAACACCTGTATCGCACAGCATCATGTCCCGAACTGCACCGGCGGCCATATTTGTAAGGAAAGTACGTTCACCTGATGTAAGCGGAATGGCATTTCGGCATGAATTATTTGCAGCGTATCGCCAGAGTAATAATCGGGCATCCTTCATTGAGTCAAGCTGAGCTTCGGTCATCAGGGTAGCGGCCCCTCCGCCGAACGTTGACAGGGTCAGACCAACAGATTCACAGGCTTCAATACTTACGGTGCCAATCGATGCCCCTATCAGGGCATCTTTGGTCGCGCCGTAACTGGCAATCAATGGATGGTTTGGAACGTTCAAGGAGTCCAGGAAGGACGCCAGCGCCTCAGCGTCCACAGTACAGGCAAGATGAAGCCCTCCGAGTTCCCGAATATCGGAACGAAGACTTTCGATTTCAGCCGCAGTGTCGCTAAGATATGCCGCAGAGCAATGCCTTCGTTGAATGCGGGCGCAGAAAACCATCCTGGAGCCGACAATAGTTCCGTGTTGGACGGAAATGAGGCAGTTTCCAGAATTCAGGTAGCCCTGGTGTAGCGATTCGACCAAAATCGATGTGCTGGTGTAATCAGGTATAGCCTCATCAAGGCAACTGACAGGAACCAGCAACGCAACAGTCATGACGAAGAAACGACATTTCATGGTTCAAAATCTAAACGAGGATTCCAGAGTTATTGATGCGTCGTCCGCCGAAAGCGGGGCTTGCAATTGAGGTGGATATCTCTGTATGTATTCAGTCGCGGTCAGGGGCTCCGCCTGTGGTCTCAAGTCAGCCCCTTCGGCATTGCGTCCGTACCGGTATGCCGCTATTCCGGGCTGAATAACGAAATACGCGCTTGTGACACCCAGAGTTGTATAGTAGATTGAACGGCGTTCGACAAAGCGCTTTCGTGCTGATGAAGAATTGATCAAGGGAATGGAGGCCCGCACTTTTCTGTTTGCTTCTGCTGCCCGGGAATAGGTCAGTATGGACATGCCCACCAGCAGCAGGCGCATGCCCCTCTGAGTTGCATCGTGAGACCAGAAAAGGTATTTTCCGTTCGGGTTCCAGACGTATTTTTCACCCGCATTGAAGAAAACGAGAGACTCGGTGAAAACGCTCAACCGCCGCGATCCCTCAAGTGTGGTTCGGTAAGATGCCGGATAAATTGCAGTAAATTCCTTCTCATCGTAAGTAGCGCCAACGGCTGAATCTCTGATAAAAATCCCCCCGTCTCTTCTCAAGAATTCCGCATGCACTACTGAACCATTTCGGCCGACCAGAAATACCGGTTCAGCCAGGATAGACGGTGAAAAACAGATGATTAACAAAAACGCTCGAACGAGGCGCATCTTAACGAAACTCCTGTCGGGGGCTCTGCTTAGGCCAATCCACGGCTTCGGAGGGCACGGAAGTGACATTGCCTTCGAGCAAAAAGTCAATAAACTCCGTTGCCCCCGCAGTGCGACGATTGAAAGATTGAAAAGCAATCCAGCGGCCAGTAAGAAAGCCATCGGGGTGCGGACGAACATAGACCTTAGAGATAGGCGATACAAGTACAGCCTTTAGACTTCGGTTCACCGAACCGGAGGCATGACGAACCTGTTCTCCTGACTTTGTTATGCCCACAGCACCTCGTTCTTCCGTATCACCCGACAGCAGTTGCCACATTAAGAAGCCAGAGATCGGCCAACCCGCAGCGGCGACTGCCACGAACATCTTTTTCTTCATCTGTTTGGTCACTTACATATTCCAAAATAGAAACATAGCAATAGCAAGGTAAGATCCTCTCCAACGGGGTCCTCAGGTAACGGAGTCCAGTCTTTCCAATTTCCCGAGGTGAAGTCGTAATCGGAGCCATGGACATCGTATTGGAGGTCCTTCAATTTCCGGGCAATGATGGGGCCGTAGACGCGATAACCGTTGTCGTTGGGATGCACGTCGTCGGCCATAAGCTCGTTTCGCGACGCCCACTCCACGACTGGATCCTTGAAGGCGGCTTCGGCGCTGACATACTCGACAGTGCGTCGATTCGTGCCTGGAATGGGTACGCCCTGAGCCCAGTAACTTTCCATCAACCGACGGCCATAGATCGTTATGACGGCCGATTCGACTATGTCCCAGTGATAGTTAGACTTTGAGGCGGGACCCACTGAATGCATCCTATGCCGAGATCCGCTCGTCAATCTTTTTATCCAGGAAGGTGTTTAAGAACTCATGGATATGAGTGTATGACCGCACCTTACGGAATTGTTCCTCCTGTGATAGCAGGAGACTACCGACCCATCGGAGCACCTGGTCTGTCTGCGGCCTTGACCGTTTAACCCGGTTAAGCTGAGACCTGGGATTCGAAAATGCCGAATCGATCAGATTGGTTGTGTAGAAGGATGTTCTCAACTTCGGCGGCATATTGATGCGATGCAGCGTTAACAGCGTCTCTAAGCCCTCCTGAAGGCTCTGGGAGGCACTGTAGCTGATGGATTCGAGCCATGATAGCACGGACCGCATCTCGCTTGCGACATCTTCGTAACTGTTCGCGCTGAATGCCTGCTTGTATCTCTTGCAGAATTCTGCATGATACTTCCGTGGGAGTTTTGCAAGGACATTTCTCTGTTTATGCAAGTAGCAGAGTTGAATTTCAGCTCTGCTACCGAAGAACTGTCTGGCCGCTTTTTCAAGAGCCTTTGATCCATCCATGACGACAAGCACACGATCTGTGAAGCGGATATCACGGCTCTCGATTGATTGAAGGACACTGAGTGCGCTATCAGCATTCTCTGTAGACCCCTCAGAAATGACCCAGAAAATGCTTGTTTCCGGCCGTATCGACCCCGAGAGCAACGATTACGACAGAGCCGCCGAATACGATGCCATCAAGAACAATACACCAGAATGTCTGATCAGGAAACCTGCGTGAATTCAAATGATTGAGCGACTCACGGCTGGACTTCACAAACTCCCGCGAAACCGCACTCCGCGAAAGGCCGAGAGAGGCTTCTGTCTTTCTCAGCGTCTTTTCATAGTTCCGGGTGCTGATGCCCGCCAGCATCAGGCGCTCAACATGCTCGCGAAGATCAGAGCGATCCTGAAGGATCTCATATCGCTCCAGCTTCACCTCCTTGCCGTTACGTCGAGCTCTGGGCTTCTGGATGGCCACCCTTTCTCCATCGAGCACAATGGAACCTCGCTGGCTGCCGCCTCGATGAGCAAATCCACGGCCTCTCTTATGCTCCCCTGTCTTGCCGCATAACGTTTCGATTTCTTCGAGAATCAAAGCTCCTACGTAGCCGAGTGCAAATTCGCGCACACGGGAATCGAGGCTGGTTCGAATATAATCCCGAAACTCATCGGCCGCCAGGCTTTGTGTTTGACTGTTTTCTGCCCGTTCGTTCTTCTTCACTTGGAACCCTCCGTAAGGGAATGTGGTTGTTCGGCCCATTTTGGGCCAGGGTTCCGCCTTTTCAAACTCTAACTAAATTCGGGACATAATCCTTCTCTTTCGAGTTCTGGAATATGGAAGTACAGGATGGGCAGATGATTGATGCTTGTTTGATGTAATCTGTACGGTGTTGTTATGATGTTAAGTATTTGATTTATTGGGTGAGTCAGTTCGCTTAGTTTTACGAACCAGTCGGCGATTTCATTTTCAGGAGAAATAATACAACCGCTGTCTTCGATAACAATGATTTCCTTTGCTTCCGCGATTAATGACAAAAGGGTTGCTGTTGTTTGAATCTTTTCCGGAATACTGCAGAGTAGGTCTTTGGGGGTGATGATGTTTTCGCAAATTCCGATATCGCTTAGAGCAAGTAATAGGTTGTCAATGTTGCTATGCCTATCAAGCGTGATAATATTCGGGCTGTATGTTTCCCCAATGTAGCCATTTTTTCGAAGAGTATGAATTACCGTGCTCTTTCTGCCAATACGTTTTATTCCGGAAGCTATTATTGTATTTGGGCGTTTGTCTGTCACGTGATAGAGCTTCGATTCGATGTTGTCAATAATGGCGTTTCTTCCAACGAAGAGTCGATCCTTTTGTCTGAGGTGAGGAAATAACTGCCATGATCTTTCAATTCTCTTTTGCTTAATTAGTCGAATTATTTTCTTTAAAGAGCCGTTGTAGCGTAGGATATAAGTTTCTCTAACCCAATCGGGAATTCTGGGGTCTGTGTAGTTTACTTTCTGGTCAATGATTATAGGTAAGAAACGCAGTACATTGTCCCGGAAACGGGTTTGTGCCGCCGCTAACTCTCGATTGACCCATGTTGAGTTGAGAGAAGCATCACTGATGAACAACACGAACATGTCGCTGTTATCGAGGCCGTTTTCTATTTCGTCAACTATCGCTTGTCCATCGTCGAAGGATAGCTCATCGTAGATAACGACATCCGGGCCGAGAGCATTCGCGATTTGACCAATTCTATCTTTATCCTTACTGCTATGAGAAAGAAAAATTTTTCCCATTGACTCACCCCTGTATCGTTAGAAAGCTTTAGCATGTTCTATCATGGAATGTATTGATGTCAAATTGTTTTGTCTTGATTATTCTTCGACTTTGAGTAAGCTCTGGTTTTTATGATTGTGCTTTCCGTCTCTCCCCTTTTCCCGTGATTTTCGAGTCGACCCCGTGCCTGCCCTGCGTATCCTGGAAGAGGAGGGTGCACTCATTAATCTTACAGGTTCCTTGAACGGGCTGAAGCCGGCGCAGCTGGATCGGCTCCGACGTTTATTCCGCAGGCGGTTCCCTGCCGAGCAACTCATGACGGGCGAGTTCGCCCGTGAGCTCTCTGAACTCTCCCATGATATCTCTCGCCAGATCGGTGTGCTGGCGGATCGGCGCGGACGCATCGACCACGTCATGGTCGGCGACGATCGCCGCATCTTCATTCCCGAGCTGGAGCGCGGCGGGGCGGCCCGTCTGCGCGAGCTGCGGTTGATTCACACCCACTTGAAGAAGGAGCCTCTCAGCGAAGAGGACCTCTTTGACCTCACGCTTCTGCGTCTCGATACGGTGACGGCCATCACCGTCGACCAGCGCGGCCTTCCCGAGTTCTTTTATACGGCCCGCCTCTCACCGTCAGCAAAGACCGGCTATGAGCTCTTTGAGCCTGTGCGTCCCGGGCAGGAGCAGGAAGCCTTTGATATCCTGATCGAACAGATCGAGCGGGAGTTCCGGCAGAGTCGGGATAAGACGCGCAAGGCCTCGGGCGGCCCGCGCGCCTACCTTGTCGGATTGTACACGCCCGAGATGCGTCGCAAGCGCATGCCCGACGAAAGCATGGACGAGCTTGAAGAGCTGTGTCGCACGGCAGGCGTGAATCCGGTGCGGCGCTTCGTGCAGAACCGTCAGAAGGCCGATCCGGCGACGGTGGTCGGCTCGGGTAAGATTCGCGACCTTTCGGTGGCCGCCGTGCAGGACGAGATCGATCTGATGATCTTCGACCGCGAGCTGGCCCCCTCTCAGGCCATCCGCATTTCGCGCGAAACGTCGCTGAAGATCATCGATCGCACGCAGCTCATCCTCGATATCTTCGCGCAGAACGCCCGCAGCCGGGACGGTAAGCTTCAGGTGGAGCTGGCGCAGCTGCGTTATCTCAAAGGACGACTGAGCGAAACCGACGATAACATGTCGAGGTTAACCGGCGGCATCGGAGCCCGCGGTCCGGGCGAAACGAAGCTTGAGATCGGCCGCCGTCGCGTAGAAGAGAAGATCGGACGTCTGGAAAAAGAGCTGAAGTCGCTGAAAGGTCGTCGCGAGCTTCTGCGTTCGCGTCGCAACCGATCGGGCGTGCCCGTCTGTTCGATCGTCGGTTATACGAATGCCGGTAAGTCCACTCTGCTCAATGCGCTGACGCGAAGCGAGGTCATCGCCGAGAATCGCCTGTTTGCGACGCTTGATCCGACGACGCGACGGCTTCGTTTCCCCGAGGAGCGCGAGCTCATCCTTTCTGACACCGTGGGATTCATCTACGATCTGCCGCCCGAGCTGGAGCGCGCCTTCGAGGCGACGCTTGAGGAGCTGGGCGATTCCGACCTGCTTCTACACTGTATCGATGCCGCCGACCCGCTGCGGGAGCAGAAGATCCGCGACGTGGAGTCGATTCTTCTGCATCTGGGGCTTGACGAAATCCCCGTTCTGCGCGTATATAATAAAATCGATCGCATGGGCGAAGAGCAGAAGGGCGAGCTGATGGTTGCGGCTCCTGTCGATTCCGTTTTCGTCAGCGCCCAGAAAGGCCTGGGATTTGAAGACCTGCTTCTAATTATGGAAAGGCGGCTTTTTGATCATGGCACTGAGGTCGCTGCCGTCGCAAAGAAAGAAGGCAGGGCAAAGAAGGCTGCCGTGCAGGAAACGGTGAAGAGCGCAACGAAAGAAGATGAAGCGAGAGGCTGAAAGCAAAACGACTCTGCTAAACGATCTTCTCGAAGAGATCGAGCAGAGCATGATCGGAGACGACTGGTCGGTCTCTCTCGATGCGGTGTTGCTCTGTCTTGAAACGGCGCCCGAATCCTTTTTTCGCTATTATTACCGATCTGGTCATAGCATGACCGATCTGCCCGAGACGTTTAACGCAGAGAACGCGGGCATACTTATCGAGTACCTCGCCGACCTGGGCTACGACGGAGCCGTTTCGGCCTTTCGACGACGCGGCTGGTATCTGACCGACGACGACTATCTTATGTGGGAGGAGTTCTTTCTCTCCGTGTCGCTCAGCATGCTCGCCTCGCATAAGATCGACGAAGAAGAGCTTGAGATCGCCCTTTCCGGATGTCGATATACGTCCGATGGTCTTCAGTTCTACTGCGAAACGAGATGCTCGATCGAATCGCTTCTTTCAAGAACGTTATCCATCTATGCGAGAGAAAAAACTCTTTCAGAGGGAGCGATTCGCCTGCTGCGTTCGTATACGCGTCATCTTTTTCACCGACGCCTTTTTCGCGAAGAGACGATCTATCGTGAATTTTGCGAGCGCCTGCGTGAGACGGCGAAGCTGCGCGGATGGATCGGCGCCGACGTCGTGGCCGCTCCGGCATCGCTTCGCGAAGAGCTTCTGCTATTCGGCTTCGAGGATCTTCCGGGCGAAGAGATCTTGAAAGAACGATACCGCATACTCCTGAAAGAGCATCATCCCGATATCAATCGCTCTTCTGAGGCCGTCGTCATGACGCAGAGGCTGATCGACGCTTATGCGAAGATCTGCGCCCACCGACGGCAGGCAAGCGAGGTGGCCTCTTGAAACGCAGCGCATGGATTCTATCATTGCTTGTTTGCTGTATAACGTCTCCCGTTGCGGCCGCTCCCTGGCTGAAGACGCTGGATCAGGCGACGCAGGCCTCTGAGAAAGAGCGGCGACCGATTCTTGTAGAGGTGTATGCGCCCTGGTGCGGCTTCTGTCGTCAGATGCGACGCGAGATCTATGATGCGCCGGGTTTTGAGGCGAAAAGTGCCGGTTATACGCTTCTTTCTCTTGATGGCGAAAAGGATATTGAATTCTCGAAACGATACCGGATCGAAGGATTCCCTACGGTGCTTTTTCTCGATCATAACGGCGTCGAGATCTCGCGACTTGAAGGCTATGCCGATGCGCGCCGTTTTTATGGCGCTTTGCAGTCGGCCTTTAAAGAAAGACTCATGCAGGATCAGCTCACCGAGGCCGTCGAGAAAAGCCCCGATGGTTTCGCTTCGAACTATGAGCTGGGTAACTATTTCGCTCGTGCCCACCTTCATGATCAGGCACGGACTTACTTCTGGAGAGCGTATCGCTCTTCTGATGTTGTGAACAGTCTACAACGGGAACGTGTGCTTTACAATATCGGCGTGCTTTCGATGCGACTCGAAGAGTATGCGATGTCGGCGTCGATCTTCGATGCCTTTGTGCGCAATGCCGAGACCGAAACGACGGACGTCATCTATGCGCGCTACTGGAGAGCCGTTTCGCTTTTAAAGACCGATAGCGGCAAGACTGAGAAGCAGGATCAGATCATCGAAGATCTGAAGTTTGCCGAGCGCCGTCTGCCCTTTCCTGGTGACCGCAAAGAGGCGCGCCGTTTGCTTGAAGGTCTCAGGTGATGCAGATTCGGATTTTCACAACGGAGAATCGATTCTTTCGGATTTAAATCCGATTGGACGGCAGCGGACTGAGGCGGGGAATTGACTTAAAGCCACCGAAAGGCGGCAGCAGGACCGGAACAATGAAACAGATCATCGACACAGATATTCTTTTAAAGTATGACAAGGCCGGTCCACGCTATACGTCGTATCCGCCCGTGCCGCATTTCAAGAGCGATTTCACGGCCGAAACCTACAGCGCCACCATCGCCGCCTCAAAGCGCACCGATCCGATCTCGCTTTATTTTCATCTGCCGTTCTGCCGCACGCTCTGTTATTATTGCGGATGCAACACCGTCATCACATCACGGCCCGATATCAAAGAGAACTATCTGAATGCGCTGCATAAAGAGGTGCAGATGGTGCGGTCGCTGATCGCTCCGGGACGTCAGGTCGCTCAGTTACACTGGGGCGGCGGAACTCCGAATTATTTTACGAAAGAGCAGCTGCAGCGCATTCTCGGCTGGATTCGCGACGGCTTCACGTTCACCGACGATGCCGAGATCAGCATCGAGCTCTCGCCGTCCGAGGTGCATGAAGGCCAGCTTGCGACGCTACGAGAACTCGGGTTTAACCGTATCAGCTTCGGAGTGCAGGACTTCGACGAGAAGGTGCAGCATGCGGTGAACCGGGTGCAGCCGGAATCTGCATTTCGCAATATATTCGCCGAGGCCCGCTCGCTTGGATTTCATTCGATTAATGTCGATCTGATTTATGGCCTGCCGTATCAATCCGTGCAGAGCTACAGACATACGATCGATACGGTGCTTGAACTCTCGCCCGATCGTATGGCCGTATTCAGCTACGCTCATGTGCCATGGGTGAAGCAGCATCAATCGCTTCTGCCGGCCGATGCTCTGCCGGCCGCCATCGAAAAGCTCTTAATTTTCAAGAATGTCGTCGAGTCGTTCACAGAGGCCGGCTACACCTATATCGGCCTCGATCATTTCGCCCGACCCGAAGACGAGCTTGCAAGGGCGCTTGAATCGCGCACGCTGTACCGCAACTTTCAGGGTTATACGACGAAAAAAGGCATCGAGATCTTCGCCTTCGGAATCACGTCCATCTCACAGCTGGAGCGCGTCTATGCACGCAATCTGCGCGGACTGAAAGAATACCGCGACACGCTGGAACGGGGAGAGCTGCCGATTCATGACGGCTACGTTCTTTCTGACGACGACGTGCTGCGACGCGACGTCATCATCACGCTGATGTGCAACGGCCACCTTGATTTCAAGGCGTTCGAGAATCAATACAGCATCGATTTTCGCAAGTATTTCGGCGTCGCTCTGCAACGCCTTCATCCGTTCATCGAAGACGGGCTTCTTCAGCTGGGCGAGGATTCGATTGAAGTGCCCGTTCTTGGCCGCCCGATCATCCGTAACATGGCGATGTGTTTCGACGCCTACCTGGGCACCGAGAACAAGACGCAGCTTTATTCACGGACGATTTGAGGCTGATTTTTGTACACGCAGGTCGCAGACATTCGAACGGTGGCCGTTACCTCCTTTCGAGGCAATGGCCAGAAGATGTCGCCACCCATATGTCGGAGATCGAGATAGGTTTTGAACACCCGCCTTGATTCGTAGTCCGTAAAAATTGCCTCGGGGTCTTTCAGCAATACCTCTTCCGGTCCAAAGAAGCGCTCCTCGCATTCAGAAACGAGGAACAACATGGTTCTCCATGCAAGTAGTCTGTAGGCATCCCTGTCCGTGCTGAAAATACCCAGGGTTTCCTCGCGTTTTCGAGTTATCTCTACCTTTGCCTCTTTTTGCCGGGTATACCGGAATTGAAGTTTCTCTTTCGAATACCAGCTCAGCCTTCCCGGCCTTGCCTCGTTCTTCACTACATACCTATTATCTTCATGATCGTAAAAGTAGATTGTCTCACGGATTCCGAGAACGTTATAAAAGCTATCGCCGAAACGCAGTTCGGGAAATTCCGGAACCTCGCCTTCGAAATCGACAAGGGAATGAGCGCTGCTGAATACCGCTTTTCCATCGGGTGTAACAATATTACCATAAAACTCATACTTCCCCTCTATTCCGCGCGAGTAGGGCAATATAGCGGCTATCTCCATGATACCGTAATCGTAGAGCTTCTGGACGAAAACAGCAACCTTTGAACCTGTGCAGAGCTGTCCCTTTTTTGATTCTATACAGGCGGGCAGGTCTTTCACATTCTTGTAGCTGTGTCTTTCGGAGCGAACGGTGCCATCGTCCATGCGGACGATGATCCATTTCCAGTCGTTAAGAGTTTCAATACTCAAAACAACGCCGAAGCTGTTTTCTTTGCTTTCGCCGCTTCCATAGAAAACCCGGTCGCCGATGCAGAACCTTCCATCCGATGAAACCATACACTCATTCGGTTCTGCTTGTAATGCAGAGAACGCGAAAAGAAGCATGATAAGAGATCCGGTATACCGGAGGTGTTCTACACCTCTATCAATTGTCCTGCTCTTGCTTTCAGGTAAAAACATCGCCTCTGCACCTCAATCCCGCAGACGCACCACGCCCTTCCAGCCGCGGGGGTTGCGGTCGGCCAGCTTCAGGCAGCGCTGTATATAGACAGAGACGACGGAATCGTCGGGGCACAGGGCCTGATACTCGCGAAAGCATTGCAGGGAGGCGTTGAAGTCCCCGGTGCGATAGAGCTCATAGGCGCGACGGAAGAGTTCCTGGTTCGCATCTTTCGTTTCGATCGTCTCGGGCGTATCGGTCTCGTAGATTTCGTAGATCTCTGAAACGGTGCTGCGTCCGCGCACGAGCACGCGGTCGATCTCACGGACGCGATACGTGATCTGATCCCGCACCTCGTTATACAGGTCACCAGAGATGAGGATGCTTGATCGATAGACCTTTGTCAGGCTTTCGAGGCGGGACGAGAGATTGACCGTGTCGCCGATGACCGTCGTTTCGAGGCGGACGTCAGAACCGACCGTACCGAGCATGACGCTGCCGTAGTGGATGCCGATACCCATATCGATCGGAGCATAGCCCTTCGCCGCTCGCATCTCGTTAAACTCTTTCAGTTTTGCGCGCATCTCGATAGCGCAGTGAATGGCGTCGACCGGATCGCCGGGAAAGAGGGCCATGATGGCGTCGCCGATAAATTTGTCGATGAAGCCGCGGTTATTCAGGATGACCGGGCCCATCTTCTTTAAATAAGAATTCAGGAAGCGAAAGTTGTCGGCCGAGTTCATCTTCTCTGAGATTGCAGTGAAGTTTCGGATGTCTGTAAAGAGAACGGCCATACGCCTTTCTGTCGAGTCGCCCGTTTGAATCTCCTCTACGCTGGACTTCCCGAGGATGTCGAGAAACTGGTTCGGCACAAAGCGGGCAAAGGCGTCAAGCAGACGCAGCTTCGTTTCATAAGCCTCGCGTTCCATACGGATGCGCTCCGATTTGAGAACGTTGATACGGTCGGCGAGACCGAGGGCGAGAAAGACCACTTCAAGCGCCGAACCGAACTGCGAGCTCCAGCGTGTGAACAGGTTATCGGGAAGCACGGCGAAGTTGCGCAGGGTCAGAACGAGCAGACCGAGAAGCATCAACGTCCATGCGAGCAGGAAATACCGCGCCGGTTTGTAGCCGCGAATTTGAGCTCGCACGCCCGTCGAGAGGATAACGAGAACGGTGACGATGGCATGCACGCTGACAAGGCGTATGCCGATCCGGTAAGGAATGATGACCGATGCGACGACACCGATGAGCGAAAGACCGAGCATGACGGTGAGGGCGCGATGAAGGTACGGCGTGTTCTTTTTAGCGTTCAAAAACGAAATGGCGAAAAGCTGCATGAAAGCAAGCGTCGTGAAGGCGAAAAGATTGAGACAGTTATTCGCCCACCATACGGCATTCGGCCAGAAATACTGAAATCCCAGGCCATTAAACGTGATCAAAAAGAGCGTCCAGAAGAGGATATAGCCCACATAGTAGAAATAGCTGATGTCGCGAACTGAAGCGAAGATAAACAGGTTATACAGGAGCATGACGGCCATCGTTCCGTAGAAGAGGCCGAGAATGATGTCTTCGCGGATGGCGTTCTCGATGAATTCTTCGGGCGTCCAGAATACAAGCGGCACGATGAAGGTGCTCGACGTCCGCACTTTCAGATAATAGGCGCTCTGGCCGGGCGACTGCTCGAGAATGAATACCGGATTTCTGTAATCAAGGTCTCTTTCGTGAAAGGGAAGAAGGTCGCCCGACGCTCGTTCATACAGCGTGCCGTCGGCCCGGCGTGAATAAAGAACGACATCATCTACGACGGGGTAACTCAATTCGACGTAGTATTTCAGGGCCCTGCCGAGCGGATTCGTCGCATTCCAGCGAAACCAGTAGGTGGAGTTCGTGAAGCCGAAGCCGGGAACGTCCTTCTCGCTCTGTTTCCATTCGAGGGATTTTCCGTTCGCGTCGATTCCCTTCTCAATTTGGTCGATCGTTAGCTGTCCCTGCGGATCTTCAACGTAAGAAAGGAAGATCCCGCCCTGAATGCCCTTTAGCTTTTCGGTAAGCGGAAATGGCTCCGCGGCCAGAGAGAATGATGTCAGGAAGAGCAGGGCGAAAGAGCTACAGAAGAGAATTAAACGCCGGTGTCGGATGTGGTGCTTGTGGCGAATCAAGGAGAGCATTGTATGAAGGGGAATCTTGATTGTGGCAGCAAACAATCTTTTTTTTATTCAATCAGAAAAAAAATCCCTTACCCGATCTGATAGTGCCTGCGGCCTTTTCAGACACTATCAACTCAGGCGCCAGTAGAGGTCGGCAATTGAAGTTAAAGGAAGAACCATGGTAACGGCCTGCCGCTTGAGCGCCTCGAAAGGCATGCCATAAACGACGCTGCTTTCGCGATCCTGCGCAATCGTCAGATGATTGCGCTGATGCAGTTCGGCCATGCCGGCCGCTCCGTCCGACCCCATGCCTGTGAGCAGAATGGCCAGCCCGCGCGCATCGGATCGCGCAAGCGAATGAAAGAGAACGTCGACGGCGGGTTTATGCCGGTTGACGCGCGGGCCATCCGAAATCTTCGCGCGCAATCTGCCCGTTCTGTATTCACCCTGGAGATGCAGGTTGCCGGGGGCGATACGCACCATGCCTCGCCGCATCTCTTCGCCGTCGCGAGCCTCGGCAATATCAAGCGGCGAATGCTGATTCAGTCGTGAGGCGAAGGCGGCCGTATATCGCTCGGGCATATGCTGCACTATGAACGTAGGCGGACAGTCGGCGACTCCTTTCAGTAAAAGCTCGATGGCCTGAGGCCCGCCGGTGGATGCGCCGACGGCCACCCATGCAGGGGCGAAGTCCGGGGGCAGGGCGTATCGACTCTGCAGCTCCTTCTTATCGTTAGCGGTGGGCCGTTCCGTTGTATGCATGGAATTCTGAAACCACTCGCTGGCGCGTTGAACGACACGGGTGCGGCTTTTCGCAGCAGAACGGACGGCGTCAAGCAGCGTTTCGGCGCATGCCTGCTCCAGACCGTCAACAAGGCGGCCCGGCTTGAGCAATACCTCGACGGCTCCAAGTCGAAAGGCTTCCATCGTTTCGGGAGCGTTCTTTTCGGTTAACGTAGAGCAGATGACGACGGCAGTCGGATGTTCCTGCGAAAGCAGCCGTAAAAATTCAAGCCCGTTCATCTGAGGCATTTCGATATCAAGGAGGATTACGTCAGGCCACTGCTTCTGCATCATCTTGCGAGCGATGATGGGATTCGAGGCCGATCCAAGCACACGAATATCGGGCTGGCTTTTTAAGAAGTCCGAGAAGACCTGCCGTACGACGGCAGAATCGTCTACGATGAATACAGTGATGGGGCGATTCATGTTTTCCCTTTCTCAGTTTCGGGTTTGATGTGGCGTAGCCATGCGTTTCCGCTCCACATATCAAAGATCAGGTTGCGATAACCGACGTCGCCCGTATGCTCGCTCTCGATGTGAAATCCTCGATCGAGCAGCAATTTACGGGCGAATTGAGCGTTCGTCTGTCCCGTCGACGTTCCCGCCAGGTACCTTTCGCGCATGAGCGGTTGCTTTTCCATCGTCGTTGACCCGCCGAACAGCTTGACTACGTAATCAGAGCGAAAGGTCTTCGCGCGGTCGATGGCCTGCTCGAACATCTGCACGGCGTCGAGCACATAGCGGGCATCGAGGTCGGTGCCTCTGTGTTTCTTTTCAGATAAAAGGGAATGGCTCATGCCGCCGATCTTCTTCTGCGGATGCCACATGCAGATGGCGACGCACGATCCGAGGATGGTCTTTATGCGCGTCTCTTCATCGGCCCAGAAGAATTCTCCAGGATCAAGGAAGATCTCGATGTAGAATTCAGGAGTCTCCGTTTCAGGCGGACGCATTCTCGGTCTCTTTCACCATCCATTCGGATAACTCATTCAGGTCGAGCACGGAGGCAAGCTTGAGAATGATGAGAAAATGGCCTTCAATCGTCGGAGCGAGTCCTTCGATGAAATCCGTGCGAACGGAGGCGCCGAACGACGGAGCCGCTTCGATTTTCGAAGGATGAATGGTCAGCACCTCGTTCACGCCTTCAACATAGAGGCCGAGCGCGACCGGCCCGCTCTCACTTTGCTCTTCGATTATGATGATGACCGGTCGTCGACGACTGTCGGGTGGTCGGTTCCAGAAGCGCTGCGATAGATCGATGACGGGAATCACCTCTCCGCGCAGGTTCAGGATACCTCGCACAAACTGCGGCGTCAGAGGAACGGCCGACATGTTGCGCGGCTCGAGGATTTCTCGCACGTGAAGCAGGTCGATTCCGAACGTCTCCTGTCCGGCCGAGAAGACGAGGAACTGCCTGTCTTCTGAATTTTCCAGGTTCGTCTGTATCTCGTTCATAGAGTCCTCTGTAACTCGCCTCTGCGGCTCTGTCGTCTTTCAAGCCATTCGACGAGCCCTCTGACGTTCAGAATACAGGCCGGACGTCCGTCGCCGAGTAACGTCGCGCCTGAAAACCAGGGATGCTTCTGGAAGAGTCGACCGAGCGGCTTGATGACCGTCTGTAGCTCGCCGAGAATGGCGTCGACGGCTAACGCTATCCTGTCGCTTCCACTGCGGACGACGACCAGCGAGAGTCGCGTCGATGCATCGTGCTCCGCGTCGCTCTGGCCGATATTCAGATCAAAAAAAGGAACGGCCTCGTTACGAAGGGAGATAAAACGACTGCCTTCGTCTATGGCATGTTCGAGGTCGACGCATTCTTCGACAAGATCAAGCGGCAGCACGAAAAAGGCCGATCCGGCTCGCACAAGAAATCCGTCGATGATGGCCAGCGTTAAAGGCAATAGCAGCCGGAACGTCGTGCCTTCGCCTTTACGGGATTCTATCTCGACCGATCCGCGCAGGGATTGCACCTCGCGAAGAACGACGTCCATTCCCACACCGCGGCCCGAGATATCGGTAACGCTTGAAGCGGTCGAAAAGCCTGGAAGAAAGATGAAGCGATGGATCTCGTCGTCGCTGTAGGCGACGTCGGATCGCGCAAGGCCGCGCTCGATGGCCTTCTGTAAGATGCGCTCGGTATTCAGTCCTTCGCCGTCGTCGCTGATTTCGACGTAGATCTGTCCGTGGCGGTGACCGGCGCTCAGGCGAATCGTGCCGGTCTCGGGTTTACCGGCTGCACTGCGTTCTTCGGCGCTGCGAATGCCATGATCCATGGCGTTGCGAACGAGGTGTACAAGAGGATCAAAGATACGTTCAATGACGTTTTTATCGAGCTCCGTTTCGCCGCCTTCATAGAAGAGTCGTACCCGGCGACCGGTCTTCGTCTGAAGATCACGAACGAGTCGATCAAAACGGCGAAAGGTCTCGCCGATGGGCACCATGCGTAAATCGAGGGCGGTCTCGCGCAGATCGTCGATGATGCGCGTCAGCGATTCCACCGTTTCAGCCATGCCGGCTCCGTCGTTTTCTCCTGAGCGAAGCCGGGCATTGGAGCCCTGAACGACGAGTTCACCGATCAGGTTAACGAGACGATCCAGCTTCTCGGAATCGACGCGAATGGAGCTGCGTCGCTCGGTCTTCTCGTCCGTACCGGTCAGGGCAGGCGTCGACGACTCTGCTTGAGCCGGTGAGGCGGCGATATGCGGAACGGCCGGATTCTCCAGAGCGGTTAACTCAATCTTGGAACTGTCACGTATAAAATCAAAGGCGTCGAGGATTTCTTCTTCGCTCGCTTCGGAGTTCAGTATGATCTCGAATCCGGTGTAACATTTCTGTGCGTTCAACTCTTCGAGATCGGGAAGTCGATCGATGAGAGGCCTGACGAGCTCAAACTCGCCCGACTTGCGCAAGTAATGGATGAAAGAGTAGGGATCAAATCCATAACGAAACAGATCCTCTTCAAAGCGCAGCGTCAGCTTCCAGCGTCGCATCTGGCCTGAGTTTGGCGCCGGTTGATCGGTCGGCGGCAGGCAGTGTGTCGGTTGAAAGCCCGGCATGTAGGCGACCAGCTGGGTTAACAGTTGCGGACCGGACGCCCTGAGTCGCATGAGCGCCGCTTCGTCGGATGCCTCTTCGGATTGCAACAGAGAGGCGATATGATCGCGGCATTGCAGGAGTATTTCGGTCAGAGCGTTGTCAAGCGAGATGGCGCCTCTGCGAAGTTCGTCGAGAAAGGTCTCTAAATCATGGGCAAAGGCGCCGGTAGCGGGAAATCCGAACATAGCCGACGTTCCTTTAAGCGTATGCACGCTGCGGAATACGGAGTTCAGGATTTCGGCGACGTCGCCTCCTTTCTCAAGCTGAAGCAGGTCCGCCTCAAGACGTTCGAGCAGCTCTGACGATTCTTCGCGATAGGTCTGTAGCAGCGAGGGATCAATCTGCATTGTTTTCAACCCGGCTGAGGCCATATTTCAACACGTACTTAGATTTATCTTCGCTGCGGATCTTCACCGGATCTGCAAGAAGAGAGACCGCGCCGAGCAGCGTGATGTTCTTTAAAACGGGCTCCGTATGGTTCACAAGTCGCAGCTTGAGGTTGCGCTTCTTCGCGCTCTGCTTGGCGCTGAGAAAAAGCTGCAGCGCAGGCGTGTCAAATTCCGTAACGCGAGAAAGGTCGACGCATACCGGCTTCTTGCCCTCAGCAGCTCGATCAAAAGAATCGAGAAGGGCAGATCGCACGGATTCGAGCGAGAGCAGATCCAGTGCCCCTTCGGGCTGAAGAAGGACGAGCTCATCCGTTTCTCTACGTCGCAGCTTCATAGGCTTATTCCGGACAGAGTTTACTCACTGCCTTAAGCATCAGTTCCGGAGCGAAAGGTTTTACGATCCAGGCCTTTGCTCCCTGCATCTGGCCCTTCATCTTCATATCTTCGCTTGATTCCGTCGTCAGCATGATGACGGGAATAAACCGCGCCTCTTCATACTGCGGATCGTTTTTGATGGCGGTCAGGAATTCCAGTCCGTTCATCTCGGGCATGTTAACGTCGCAGATAATTAGATTAAATTTGCCGGTCGACAGCTTTGCAAGCGCCTGCTTTCCGTTCTCTGCGGTCTCAGTTTCGTAACCGGCCGCCTTCAGGCTGATACTTACAAGCTGCCGTATGCTTGCCGAATCGTCGACGATAAGAATCCTCTTTGCCATGCGTTATCCTCTTTTAAGTGGGAGGCTCTGCCTCTCCGTCATATCAGAATTTCATGTAATGACCCGACGCATCCGTCGGTCTGTCCGTCTCGGATTTCGTTTGCGGGGCGCCGTTCTTTCGCTGCCGCTCCATCTTCGACGCCTGCAATCTGAAGAAAGCGACGGCCTGCATGAGGCCTTCGGCCTGCGATGAAAGCTCTTCTGCCGTCGCCGCAAGCTCTTCGGAGCTTGATGCGTTCTTCTGCGTCACTTCATCGATCTGCGCCATCGCCTGATTGATCTGCTGGATGCCGTCCATCTGCTGCTGCGAGGCGACGGCGATCTCCTGAATCAGGTCCGCCGTCTTTTGAATGCCCGGCAGGATGGCGTTGATGCGCGAGCCTGCGTTCTCAGACAGCTTGACGCTGCTGCCTGCAAGAGCCGAGATCTCCTGGGCTGCAAGCTGACTGCGTTCGGCTAACTTTCTCACCTCGCCGGCGACTACGGCGAAGCCGCGACCGTGTTCGCCGGCTCGGGCCGCCTCGATGGCGGCGTTCAGGGCAAGCAGGTTCGTCTGATAGGCGATCTCTTCGATGATGGCGATCTTCTCGGCGATGACTTTCATGGCGCCGACCGTTTCGTCGACGGCCTGTCCGCCTTCGGTGGCCTCGCCGGCCGTCGTGACGGCCATCTTGCGCGTTTCAGCCGCATGTTCGGCGTTTTGATCGATGATGCTTGAGATCTGTTCGAGCGATGCCGTCGTCTCTTCAAGGTTAGCCGCCTGTTCGCTCGTTGATTCGCTTAACTCCTGTGCGGCGTTGGAAACCTCGCGGGAGGCCTGGAAAAGGCCGTCAGCGTTGGAGCGGACCTGTTCGAGAGTGAGGCTGAGCTTTTCACTTAGTGCTACGACATTTCTGAGTATGGAGCCGATCTCATCTTTTCGAATGCTGTCGGTATCGATCTCTGATATGACGGTGAAGTCTCCGCCCGATAGCCTTTCGATGACGCCGTTCAGAGCGCTGATAGGTTGCTTCACGACGAGTCGGAACAGAATCGTGATCGCGATCATCGAACCGATAAAGAGGGCGAGGCCGATGCCGACATCCTGAATGATCATCTCCTGTTTCATGGCCTGTAGCTCGCCGAGCGGCATGGTGAGTTCGAAGGCTCCGTGAACCTCGCCTTCTTTCCAGCCCTCCATTTTAGCGCCGGTGATGTCTTTGCCGTCGTCACGCCCCCAGATGCGTTCCGAATCGCGCGGATCTCCGTGACAGTTCAGGCACTCGGCCGAAAGCCGGATGGCTCGATAGTATTTAACCTCGTTACGGTCGGTATCTATGTAATAGTGCTCGATAAGATCTTCGCTCTGCAATTTTTTAAGGATTTCAAGCTGTTTCGCATCAGGCTTGTTGTCGGGATTGCGCGGATATTCTTTCGGAACGCGAAACTCGATGCCGAGATCCTTTGCCTGCATCTCCATGACCTGAATCGCAGAAAGAATAGGCACGACGGTTTTGACATGCTTCTCCCAGTCGTCTTTAAGAAGAGCGATACTGCCTTCGCGGTCCTTCTCGTTCCAGTAGATTCTCGAGGTTCGCTCGCGTACGCCTTCGGCCAGGATGGTCAAGGATCTGGCCTTTTCAACATGATCGGCTACGTAGCTTGTCTCAAGTTTTATGATGGACAGTGCTGTGACGATGCCTGTAACCAGCAGGATAAGCAGGGCCGTGAACGATATGATACGGGCCTGTAATGTCCAGTTTTTGAAAAGATTCATGCTGCAATCCTGTTTTCGCCTCTGGCGATGCTGTTACTATTATCGGTCAGCCGATGGGCCTGCATTTAAGAGCCGGCCCCAAAACTCGCCCTTAGGTTCGGGACGAGAGAGATTATCTCAACGAGATGAGCATGAAACATGCTCTCTGGCAAACATTTTTCTTCTGATCCAGAATCCCGGGTTCTCTCAGAAGTTGGCCCGGAATCAAGCGGCATGAGCCGGAGCAATCTTTGAGAATAGGGCGGATTCTGACTTCCCGTAAAGAATCTGTCGTAGCTTTACGCCGGCAGACCGAGCGCCAGACGCAGGAATCGGACGATGCCGGCATCACGCCGGGACAGCAGGCGATCGAGGGCTGCGGCGGCGCCGAATGCCAGCGCAAACAGCAGCCCCAGCTTTAGAAAAAGCGGCAGATCGGCCAGCACCCGCAGTATCCACGTGTGGATGATATAGACGGTAAAGGAGATGCCGGCCAGATAAGAAATCGTCGATCCGATTGTTCCGCCAGAACCGCCAGATGCAACGGAACCATGCAATAAAGAATCAAGAGGCCCGTTCAGTGATCTGAAAAGCCAGACCACAGACATCGCATAGCACCAGATCGTATAGCGGTGAAAATGATCGAAGTTGCCAGGATCCTGTCCGTCGTTACGATACAGATACTCGGCGAAAACGGCGGCGAAGCTGAGCGTCACGGCAAGGGCGGCCAGCACGATCATAAGCGGACGATCGACCCTCTCGGTAGAGGCGTCTTTGCGGGCCAGGGTGATTCCGGCGTAGAAATAGAAAAGCCAGGAGATGAAGAAAGAGGAGGGGAATCTCGGTCGATCGATTCCCATCTCATGAAAGAAAAGATGCGACGGCGTCTGATAGCTGAGCTGTAAGAGCAGAAGCAGGGCCAGCACCGTATAGTTAAGAGCGGAACCGAGGCGAATCCTGATAAGAAAAGGGAAGAATAGATAACACCACAGGATGATCGTGAAAAAATAGAAATGATAATCCGCTCCCGTCGCCCACATCGTCCACAGAAGCGTCTTCACGCTTTTCCAGAGAGAGCCGGCGAGGCCGAGATCGGCAAACCATCCCATGCGATTGTTCAGCAGAAGCAGGCCGATCGTCCAGACGACAAAGGGGATGCCGATGCGCATCATCCGGTTCTTATAGAAATCCGCAGCCGAAGCGTAAAGACTCTGTCCGTCGCGAAAGCGTATGGCCAGCCCATAGCCCGAAAGAAAAACGAAAACGGGAACGGCGAAACGCGAAAGCTGATTCAAAAGCACGCCGATGAAGTCGGTCATGCCGGCCGTTTCAGGGGTTCGATAGTTCATCTGCGCCGTATAGGTCGCATGGATGGTTAAGACGGCAAGGATGGATAACAGGCGAACGAATTGAGAAACGGGCAGAGTCACGAACACAGAGATCGGGGCGGGCTCGCGCTGTAAAGCGCGAAAGACAGAAGGGCGTCGTTCAGAGCGCTTCGATCGGATACGGCAATGCGGCGTCGGCGGGGATGCGCTCAATCGTCGCCCTGCGAAACTCCGGATCCTGCATGCGACAGACCTTCGATCGGCGGCGATACTGCGGCGTCGCGATCATGCGCTTCCATAGAGTATCGATGCTCTCGTCCGGATAACGTCCGATCGTCAGCGGGGTGAAGTCGCACGGACACATATCGCCCGTGCTCGACAGATAGAACTGCGTATTCGCCGCGAAGCAGAAGCTGCTTCCGATTTCAGATGTGAGAATACTCTGCGGCGTCACCGCCGGATACTCCGGGCGGGCCCGGTAGGCCCTGGTTAACGAATCGATCATTCGGCGTGTCGGCATATCGAGAAAGGTGCAGCAATCCGACGACATGCGTCCGACGGGAATCGCGTCGAAGAACGTCACCTCGTTCGCCTGCCATTCGCGGGCGAGTTCCATCGTGCGCTCGAATACGCCATCCTGCACCCGCTCCGTCGTAAGATACGACGATACGGCGACGGCAAGGCCGGCCTCTTTCGCATTGGCAATTCCCTCGGCAAGTTTATGAAAAAGCCCCGGGCGCTTTCGCAGCGCGTCGTGCTCGCCTGCTTCGGGAGAATCAAGCGAAACAAAGACTCCGCTTAACCCGGCGGCGACAAGGGACCGGCAACGTCCTGCCGTCAGATATTCGCCGTTTGTGAACATGACCGCCTGCGCTCGATCATCGACCGCTTCGATGATGCTTTCCAGGCCGCGGCGTAGAAGCGGCTCGCCTCCAAGTAAGATGATGTTGGTGACGCCCAGTTCGACGGCTTCTTTTACGGCCTGTTGCAGCTGCGCGTCGCTGAGGTTTTTATTGGCAGATGCCATGTGATAATCGGCGCTGCAATGGGCACACCGGCACTGGCATGCCTTTGTGACGCCGATCGTCGCCGCCTGCGGAAGACGCTCTTTCGCAAACTTGCGGCGCAATCGCATGTAGAGTGATCGGCGGCCCGCTTCTGAATTCATCACAGGTTGATAAAGGCTGAAGCGAATCTGATCGTCTGTTCCTATATTGCGGTATTTTCGCGTTTGCTGAAGATACTCTTCAAGATAGCGTCGGGCCGCCTCAGGCAGCGTCGGTCCGGGCATCAGACTGAGATAACTGGCGCTTTCTTCTTTAATGACGGTTAGCTGAAAATCAAAAAGAGGATCGGATGATTCACTGGAGAAAGGCGCAGATACCACAGGACAGATTTCGAAGGACCAGGTATACGAGAAACTAAAAAAAAGCAAGGATCAGGAGGAAAGGCTTTACAGCAGGGACGCCATTCCTACAAAACCGCTCATGAATCTGAATGTCATTCTCTTTTCACAGATGCCGCCGATGGCCGTTCTAGCGACCGTTCTCACTGCCATCGACGAAGGCATCGGCGCGCTGAACGATATCGTCTGGGGGCCCCTGATGCTGGCCCTTCTCTTCGGCACGCACATCTTCCTCACCTTTCGTCTGCGCTTCATTCAGCGTTTTATACCGCTCGGCATCCGCATCTCTATGAAGAAAGACACAGGGACGGGCGATGTGAGCCAGGCCGGCGCTCTGGCCACGGCTCTTGCGGCGACGGTGGGCACGGGCAATATCGTCGGCGTGGCAACGGCCGTCGGTCTTGGCGGCCCGGGCGCCGTGCTCTGGATGTGGCTAACGGGAGTGTTCGGTATCGCTACGAAGTATGCAGAGGCGCTGCTCTCGATTCGCTATCGGGAGATCGACGAGAACGGCAATATCGTCGGTGGTCCGATGTTCGTTCTGGAGAAAGGCCTGAAGATGAGATGGGCCGGCGTTCTCTTCGCCGTACTCACCGTCATCGCCTCGTTTGGCATCGGCAATATGGTGCAGGCCCATTCCATATCAGATCTGCTTCACGACAATGCGGGCGTTTCTCCTTTTATAACGGGAGCCGTTCTTGCGATTCTTACCGCCCTTGTGATTCTTGGCGGCCTGCGTCGCATCGCCGGCGTTTGCGAGGCGCTTGTTCCTTTGATGGCCGTCATCTATATGGCGGCGACCGTTCTGTTACTGATTATGGGATGGCAGACGCTGCCGGCGACCATACAGCTGATCTTTGAATCTGCCTTTTCGGGCCAGGCGGCCGTCGGCGGCTTCCTGGGCGCAGGTCTTCGTGAGGCCATCCGCTTTGGTATTGCTCGCGGCCTTTTCTCGAACGAATCGGGTATGGGAAGCGCCCCGATCGTCGCCGCGGCGGCAAAGACGCGAAACCCCGTTCGTCAGGCCCTCGTTTCTTCGACGGGAACGTTCTGGGATACGGTCGTCATCTGCGCCCTTACAGGCCTTGTGCTTGTAAACACCGGAGTGTGGCAGTCCGGCCAGAAAGGGGCGCCGCTCACGGCGATGGCATTCGAACAGCTGGGACCGGTCGGTCCGATCGTTCTCACGATCTGCCTTCTGCTTTTCGTTTTCAGCACCATCATCGGATGGTCGTATTATGGCGAGCGCGCCCTTGAATATCTGGCCGGCGTGAAATCGCTGATTCCGTTTCGCATTATCTGGGTTGCGGTCGTTTTTCTTGGAGCTGTAACCGAGATGCATGTCGTCTGGAATTTTGCCGACACGGCCAATGCGCTTATGGCCATCCCGAACCTTCTCGCATTACTGCTGCTCTCGGGCGTCGTTGTGAAAGAAACGCGGCGCTGGTTGTGGTCGGGCAACATCGACGAAGAAGATCCGGAATTGAAAGGCTAACGCAGGTAAGGACGGTATCTGCAAAGCGGACGGCTCGCAAGGTCATTGCATTTTTCCCGAAAGGGAATCGTAAAACCTTTGCGGAGCCGTCGCCCGTACACAAACTGGCAACAGCACTCTTAGAATCGAGCCTCACTATGACCTCTCAGACGAATCCCGTACTCCTTGATGGAAAGACCCTGGCCGCAAAGATCCGCGGTGAACTGAAAGATCGTTCCATAAAACTTCAAAAGGAAAAGGGCAAGCGGCCCGTGCTTGCCACCATTCTTGTCGGCGCCGATCCGGCATCGGCCACCTACGTGAAGATGAAAGGCAAGGCCTGCGAATCGTGCGAGATGGACTCAAAGAAGGTCGAGCTGCCCGACACGACGACGACCGAACAGCTGCTTGCCGTCATCGACGAACTGAACGCCGATGATACGATCGACGGCATCCTGCTTCAACATCCTGTTCCGTCGCAGATCGACGAACGCCTCTGCTTTGATCGCATTCTGCCCGAGAAGGACGTCGACGGCGTGACCACAGTCGGCTTCGGTCGCATCAGCTTCGGATTGCCCGCCTATGCATCGTGTACGCCTGCCGGTATCATGAGGCTGCTTGCCGAGTATAACATTCCGCTTCAGGGCAAGCGAGCCGTCGTCGTCGGACGTTCGGCCATCCTCGGTCGTCCGCTGGCCGCTCTTCTGCTTGAGGCGAACGCCACCGTAACGGTCTGCCATTCAAGAACGACGAATCTGCCCGACGTCGTGCGCGAAGGCGACCTCGTTTTCGCCTGCGTCGGTAAGCCGAACTTCATCAAAGGGGATTGGCTGAAAGAAGGCGTCGTGCTTGTGGACGCCGGCTATAACGAAGGCAACGTAGGCGACGCCGATTATGAATCGTGTTATCCGAAGTCTTCGTTTATCACGCCCGTTCCGGGTGGAGTCGGTCCGATGACGATCGCCATGCTGCTCAGTCATACCGTAGCGGAGGCCGAACGGAAAGTATCCGCTCGATAAGGATGGCGCCGGCGACGGCCGCGTTAAGCGAGCTCAGCCGGCCGTGCATCGGAATGCTGATGACGTAGTCCGAGCGTTCGATCAGCGAACGCTTGAGCCCTTCGCCTTCGTGGCCTATCATGAGGATGTAACGGCCGTTCTCGGGTAACTCGTCGACCTCGTCGGTCCAGAGATAAACGGGCCCGGAACCCTTGCCCTTCGCCATGCTGATCTGCTTTGCGCGGCCTCTTCCAAATTCGGCGAGGATCGTTTCGTTCGAGCGTTTTGCGCGACGTCCGGCAAGTTCATCCTGGCCAGCTCTGCCGTCCTCATCGCTTCCGGCGCGATCTTCTTGCTCTTCATCGTCGTCATCGTCTTCATCATCATCGTTGATATCGATTTCAAGCGCATAGTCCGATCCGTATTTCTCTTCGGGCTCGGCGGCAAGCGACTCCGCTCCGGATTGATGTTCGTCGTCAGGACGTCCGGCGGCGGCCAGCACCCAGTATTGACGGTCCATGGCGTCGCGAAGAAGTCCATCGGGATTAGCCATGATAAATACGGGCAGATGCTGCGAACCGCCGGCTGAGATGCGATCCGACACCTCGTTCGGTCGCACGCCTTTTCCGGTAACGATGAGGGCCATCGCTCCGAGCGCCTCAGCGCTACGAATTAGCGAGCCGAGATTCTGCGCATCCTGAACGCGGTCGGTTAATACATAAAGGCCGGGATGATTCTCAAGCGCCTCGCGAATCGTCCGCGCCGGATCAGGCCTTCGCAGACCGCCGGCCGCCTGAACGGAGGCCAGAGCGCCTGCATCGGTGACCTCGACGACGATGCCCTGATGGTTGCCGTCGCAGATCTTATCGAGTTCGGCTCGCGGCCGCTCTTCGATGCGATCCTTCATACCTTTCATGAAAGGCAGAAGGATGGCCATGAACTTCTTCGGCAGAGAGGTAGATACATAGATACGCCGCACAGCCGACGGATCGGGCTTGCTGCGAAAGAATTCTTCGACGGGTCGTCTTCCGTAAATACGTTTCATCGTGATCGTTTCCGCATGCTCGGCGTCAGGCCGGCTCCCATGTCGTGCCCTTCGGCGTATCTTTGATAACGATGCCTTTTGCAAGCAGCTCGTCGCGAATGCGATCGGCCTCGGCGAAGTCCTTTCGCTTGCGTGCATCGTTTCGCTTCTCGATCCAGCCTTCGATCTCGTCGGCCGACAGGCTTGCCGACTTCGCCTCTTCGTGAAAGCGCAGAAGCCCGAATACGGAATCCATACCATAAAGGACGATCAGGAAATCGGTCAGCTCTTCTTTCGCCGCTTCGCGATCCAGAGCGGTGTTCGCTCTCGGCAACATCTCGAATGCTGCCGCAAGGGCCTTCGAGATATTCAGATCGTCGTCCATGGCCTCGATGAATTCGTGAATGCTCTGAGCGGCCTCTTTTGAATGCGGCGCAAGCTTTGCTCCGCCGTGCCCCGGACGATCGCCTCTGCGCTCGTTATACAGCGTCTTGATCTCTTGTTCTGAAAGACCGGTGGCCTGGATCAGGCGATCGACGGCCTTCTGCATGCGTTCGATCGAAGAACGCGCCGACTGAATCTGCGCGAAGGTGAAGTTCAGCTTCATGCGATAGTTCGTCGCAAGGAGCACATAGCGGATGCAGCGTGCAATCTCGCCCGATTTCACAAGCTCGATGAGCCACTCCGGCGCACGGCCCTCCTGGATGAGCTGGTTTGCTCCGTCTTCGGTCGTCAGGTCGCGAAGGGTATAAAAGTTACCCAGGGACTTCGACATCTTCTTGCCTTCGACGAGAAGATGTTCGTTATGAAACCAGGTGCGTACGAAATTCTCGCCCGGATGCGCTCCGCAGCTCTGAGCGATCTCGTTCTCGTGATGCGGAAAGACGAGATCGATACCGCCGGCATGAATATCGATACCGTCATGGCCGTAGATGCTGTGAATCATCGCCGAGCATTCAAGATGCCATCCGGGTCGACCTTGCCCGTACGGAGATTCCCATGCCGGCTCGTTAGCTCGCGTCGGCTTCTTCCAGAGGGCGAAGTCACGCACGTCTTCTTTCGTATATTCGTCGGCATCAAAGCGTCCGCCGGCGGCCGAGACAAGATTCTCGGCCTCGATCTTTGACAGGCGTCCGTAATCGCGAAAGCTTGAGATGCGGTAATAGACGCTGCCGTCGAGAACGTAGGTGTGTCCGTTTGTTTCAAGATCCTTCATCATCTGAAGCATCGAGTCTATATAGCGAGTCGCTCGCGGACGATGTTCGACAGGCTCGATCGACAGCGTTTTCAGATCTTCGAGAAAGGCCTCGATGTAAGGACCGACGAACTGCTCGATCGTTTGCCCTTTCGCAAGGGCGTTGTCGATGATCTTGTCGTCGATGTCGGTGATGTTGCTCGTATGGTCGACGGTGTAGCCGCGAAACTTCAGATAGCGGCGCAGCTGATCGACGGCAACGTAGGATCGAAAGTTGCCGATATGATTGAAATTGTAAACGGTCGGCCCGCAGTTGTAGATCGTCACCCGGTTCGGATCGGCGGGACGGAACTCCTCTTTTTTCTGGCTGAGAGTGTTGAAGAGTTTGAGCATGGGATTTCTTTTCCTGACAGAGAGGCCATATTCGAAACGCCGCTTCGGAGAAAAAGTAATAAAAGTAATGAGGGGCTACCAGAAACATGCGCAAATAGCCAGCGGGGGAGGTTTTCGCGGCGGCGAGTTCAAGGGGAAGCGAGCAGATCGGCCGGATATTCGGCCGCCGAATAAAGATCGGAGCTGAGCACGCCTGTGATTTGCTTTCTTCGAGACAGGAAACTCTGCCAGAGGGCAGGAGTATCATTTTTTGCAAGTGAGGTTGTCATCTTGATTCCCAGAAGCGTTCGTGACGGAAGATCGACGATGCGGGGTTGCTGTTTCATAGTAATCTGGCTCCTCGTGCTTAGAGTAAGTGTCATCGGATGACCGCCGATTCTGACGGATCCATAGAGGCTGTTCTCAGGAAAAACAAAAGCTCTGCTATGCTTTTTCAAAAAGCGACGGCGTTAATCTCACGTAAAAGGATTCATGCTCTGTAGCAGCTCTTTGCGCGTGAAAGAGATACGCTCTTTGTTGTATTCCACCTGTAGATCTGCGTGCTTGGAAAGCGCATAGATGAGCCGCTGGATGGAGTTGCCAAAGAAGAGATTGGTCAGCGATCTCGGGCCTTCGACAAGCAGCGGTATCAGGTGCACGCGATCGGGCCGTCGCGAGCGAATGTAACGGGTAATGGCCGTGATCGTATCCTGTTCTGGCGGGACGGAAATGAATTTGAACCAATCGGGCAGATGCCGCGGAACGGATTCTTCGGCGTCGGTATGGAAATGTACGACAAGCGGAATACGTCCGCTTTTTGTATACTGTTTTAGAAAGTGGATCACGCCGGGATGAAACTTCGATACAAGAACGATGTGTCGATCGTCGATCGGAAGATCAGAAAAGGCCGGATACCAGAGCCCGAGCTCAAGCGGAACAAGGCGCAGCTTCTCCTCCCACTTCTGGTAGAGGGATTCTGAAAACCTGAATACGAGATAATAAACGAGCATCAGAACGAGTATAAACCACGCACCCTCGAAGAACTTATTATACAGGATGTTCCATAGCATCGCATGCATCACGATGAAGGCGATCCACGTTAGCAGCGAGAATCTGCCGGCTCGCACCTGCCGCGTAAGAAAACTGAAGATCGTGATGTTCATGGCGAGCACGACGGCCAGGCCGTACATGCCTTCGATCTGATGCGAATCGGGAAAGAAGGTGAGAATGCCCAGGGAGAGGATGCCGAGTAACACGACCGCTCTCGGGTTATACACGCCGTTATGTCCGTCGATGTTGAAAAGCGTCGACGTTTTCTTCCAGGCCATGTCGCCGAGTCCACGTGGAAAAAAACGGCTTCTTGAGGCTCGCAGAAGCTCCAGCGGAAAATCCGACTGCGCCGTCTGCGCGGCAAGAAGCAGAATCATTGCCGTGAGAAAACCGAAGGCGAGGGCGAGCTGTTCTCCGCCTAAATGAAGGGCGATCTGCAGAGGCACGGGAATATGCGAATCGTACGCTATGCCGAGGCCTATAAAGTTGATGATCTGCAGAATGTACGTAACCGAGACGATTCCAAATAGTAAAGCCATCGAGATGCGAATGGCCTTGCCTTTATGATGCGGTATATTGATCGAGCTGTAACCGACCTCGACGCCGGTGATGATCGTCACGCCGTTCGCGATACCCATGGCAAGAACGGGAATAAGGGCATGCTCGATGTTGATGTCGCGCATCTCCCCCGTGATCGTCGGCGCCTCAAAGCCTTCGCGCAGAATCTCGAACACTCCAACGAGGTTGATGCCGAGGTTCGTCACATAGAAAAGAACGATGGGCCAGATCATGAAGCGCGAAAGGCTGCCCAGCCCCCACTTCTGAATAATAGATAGAAAGAGAACGAACCCGAAGGCGAATTGCAGGCGCTGTTCGACCGGTATAAGCGAGAGCGCCTCCACTCCGGCAATCACAGAGATGGCCTGCGTGGCGGGGAAGTCGGCCAGGAGCGAAGAGGTGCCAAGCTTGCCGATGTTCGCCATTAAACGCTTGAGGCGCGGATGATGCCGGATCTTCAGCGACGTGAGATAGGCCGAGACGTAGGCGCCTCCGCCGAAGATGTCGTGCGTATGATGACGCACCATCAGATCGTAGACGAGCAGGGCGATGAGGTAGACGATCATGATCGTGCCCGCTCCGAGCAGCGTCGCCGTTATCCCCAGCTCATACGAAATGGGGAAGAGAACGATCGTAACGGCGATGAGCGCATCGGCGCCGTAGGCAAGCGATGAGCCGGGGTCGGTCAGAATCGTCGCGAAAATGAGTCGTATGTCGGCAAGCAGCGAGGGCCGTTTTTCAGGATCCATCAGAAATCCAGTTCCGCACCAGTCGGGCGACGCCGGCCGGATGCGTAACGACCATGTTTCTTGTGCTCTCTATAAGCTCCATCCTTTCCGCACGATTCAGAACAACAGGTCGGATTTCCTGACGCGGCGTTCTTTCGGCCGGAGTCGTCTTGCGAGCCGGTTGTTTGCGCGCCGGCTGAGGCACGTCATAGAGCGAGACGGCAATGGCCATGACAAGCAGGGCCAGAAAGAGAAAAAGAAGCGATCCTATGACGGCAGCCGGGCTCACCCTTTAGATATCGGGCAGATACGCCCTATCGGCAATACCGATCGGTGAAAAAGCGCCGCTCCGGCAGGCCATCGGAATTATAAATTGACCGCACCCGCCCGAATCAGAGATCGTTCTCTATTATGAAGGACGAAGAATTCCGAGAGCTGTGCCTGCTTGCCCGCCTTGATCCCGAGGATGAAAGCCTGAAGAATCTGAGAAAGGACTTCGACCGGATCGTCGAATACGTGCATCATATCGGTAGCCTCGATACAAGCGCCGTCAGCGACGAATATGCCGCCGAAGATACGCGAAGCGTCGTGCGCACTGATACGTCGAAGCCGGCTCTGGATGCGGCGAAGATCGCCGGTATCGCCCCTGACTGGGAATCCGGTCACTTTGTCGTTCCCGGCGTCATCGAATCTGAGGGCTGAGCCCTGTGGTAACTGTCGCCATTCCCTGAAGCCATACTATGAAGCCTGTCGGCTGAATCTCAAGTCATGACAGCACGAAAAGACTAACCCGAAGAACGGTATAACTGATGAATCGCTATCAACCCAAAGGAACTCTCGGACGCAGCGCCGTCGAACATCTCGAATCTCTGAAAAAGGGAGAATACACGGCCGAGGAACTTGCAAAGCAGGCTCTCGCACATGCGAAGTCGGTCGAATCGCTGCATATCTTTCTCTCTCTCGACGAAGAGCGCATCCTCAAGCAGGCAAAAGAGAGCGATGCACGACGCAAGGCGGGAAAGGCCGGCCCTCTTGAAGGCATCCCCGTCTCGATTAAAGATAACATCTGCGAAGACGGCGAACAGGTAACGTGCGCCTCGAAATTCCTTGAGAACTACCGTTCGCCGTATTCGGCCACCGTTATACATAAGCTGAAAGAGGCAGGCGCCGTTCTTTTCGGACGCACGAATCTCGATGAATTCGCCATGGGTTCTTCGACCGAGAACTCCGCCTTTGGCGTTACCCGCAATCCGCACGATCCGGAGCGCGTTCCGGGCGGATCGTCGGGCGGCTCGGCGGCCTCTGTCGCTGCCGGCGTCGTTCCGCTGTCGCTTGGTTCTGATACGGGTGGTTCGATCCGCCAGCCTGCCGCCTTCTGCGGCATCTACGGTCTCAAACCGACTTATGGTCGCGTTTCGCGTTATGGCCTTGTGGCGTTCGCCTCGTCGCTGGACCAGATCGGTCCTTTCGCGCGGACGGCCGACGATACGGCGCTGCTTATGTCCGTTCTGAACGGGCATGACGTCGCCGATTCGACCTCGCATCCGCTGAGTAACGAGCAGCCCGTCGCAGCAGCGCCGAAGGCCTTCACTGCAGCCGAGTGGAAGAAGCTGAAGATCGGCGTTCAGATCCCCGATGCGGGCGAAGAGGGCTTTGACGCCGACGTCGTGAAGGCCTGCGCGAAACTTGCCGACGAGCTGAAGTCTCGCGGAGCGACGATCGTTCCGATTAAGAGCAAGCTCTGGGAATATTCGATTCCAATTTACTACATTCTCGCCACCGCCGAGGCATCGAGTAACCTCGCCCGCTTTGACGGCATCCGCTATGGCGTTCGCGCAAAAGAGGCGAAGAACCTCATCGATCTCTATGTGCGCTCGCGCACCGAGGGCTTTGGTCCGGAGGTGAAGCGACGCATCCTTCTTGGCACCTACGTTCTTTCGTCGGGCTATTATGACGCCTATTATCATCAGGCCGAGAAGGCCCGCAAGATGATCCGCGACGAATACCGTCAGTTCTTCTCGGGCGTCGATCTGATACTGCAGCCGACATCGCCGTCCACCGCCTTCAAGATCGGCGAGAAGGCCGATAATCCGATCGCCATGTATAAAAGCGACCTGCTGACCATCGCCGTTAACCTGGGCGGAGTTCCGTCGCTGAACATCCCCTACGGCGAAGATGCGGCCGGTCTGCCCATCGGCATGCAGGTGACGGGCAAGCACTTCGAAGAAGATCAGATCCTGCGCTTTGCAAAAAGCCTGGAGGCGTAAGAGCGAATCCACGAGCCGCAGCGGGCAGCAGCTGCGGCGAGCTGCGGAAATGGGCTGTTTGTAAGGTTACATTTTCCCTAAGCTGCCAGTGAGAGGTTGGGCGACATAATAATCTTATTGGGACAAAAATTATGTGAAGATAGTTTTATTATGTCCTTACTTCTTGCGACCGGTCATTCCGTTGGTATTCGCTGTTCTGCACTATTAACACCGGATCTGTTTCCGCTGATTCTCCGCATCCCCCTTCCATGCCATTCCAGCGAGAGCTCAGAATTCTGCTTGTTAAAATAACGGTGTTATTTTAATGCTCTTCGTGTATGGCCCGCAAGGCAAAAACCGAAGAGCAGGTCGCCGATTTTCGAGGCAGAATCCTCGAAGCGGCCCTCGGTCTGATCGAGGCGGACGGCCTGAAGGGACTGACGATGCGTCGCCTTGCCGCCCGGCTTGATGTGACGGCGACGACGATCTATAACTACTTTCGAAATCGAGACGAGCTCTATTATGCCGTGCGCGCCAGCGGATTTGAGCGCCTGCATGAACGATTGAACGCAGCTATCGCCCGAAAAAAATCCCCTGCAGATCGCCTGAAGGCTTTGATCACTGCCTACGTGCGATTCGGTTTTGAGAATGCCGAATACTTTGACCTGATGTTCGTGAATCGGAGCGTTCCAAAATACAGAGATATGGTCGGAACGGAGTTTGAATCCGTTGCCCTTGTCGATCTCGAGTCGGGCCTGAGGGTGTTCGGCCTGGTCGCATCGGTCATCGGCGAATACCGGGCTCTTCCCACCCCGCGTATTCGTTACCTGACCGAGCGTTTCTGGTGCGAAACGACAGGCCTTGTCGCTCTCATAAACTCTCAGCTTCTGCACGAGGTCGAATCGAACGTTCAGAAGTTTTGCGCGCAGATGATCGACGACATGCACAGCGGCATGCTGCACTCCCTTGATCGTTATCCAATTGATAAAAAATAATGGAAGTCATGTTTAAAATGGCTTCAAAGAAGAGGTTCACAGATGAAAAACAGAATAAAGGCCTTAGCGTTCCTCGTTTTGATCGCTTCGGTCACAGCTCTTGAGGCGCGCACCATAACGGGTAGCGTGAAAAGCGATAAAGGCACTGCCATCGCCGGAGCAACCGTAACCATCACCAATGCTGATGGTTACAGCGAATCCGTCTATACGGACGCTTCGGGTAACTTCCGTCTGCAGTCGGTGATCGAGGGCAGGGCGACGATGCGGGCGCGGGCCTACGGATTCGCCGATGCCGTTGCGAATGCCGCTCCTGCCGTGCATTTTCGCATGCAGCATCATGCAAGCGAGGCGCTGTACTCGCAGGATCTGCCGGCAAGCGCTCACGTTGTGACGCTGCAGTGGGATGACGAAAAGATGCAGAAGGATTTCGTCAGCCAGTGCCAGTTCTGTCATCAGATCGGCAATGCGACGACCCGTCGTGCTCGCGATGAAGATACCTGGGAGTCAGTCATCACACGCATGCAGGGCTACGGCTCCGTGTTAACGTGGGAGAACGAGCGCGTCTTTCGCAAGGTGCTTGCCTCTTCGTTTCGCGAAGAGCCCGTGAAGACCGTGCTGACACCCGACGTATCGCCTCAGCTCTCAAAGGCAAGCGTGCGCGAATGGTCGTTCGGCGACGGATCTTCGTACGTACACGACATCGAGCTCGGCCGTGACGGATTGATCTATGGGGTAGACATGGGCTCGGATCGTCTATGGATTCTGAATCCGAAAACGAATCAGATTGACTTCAAACAGATGCCTCCGAACGATCTTCCGCTTGGCGGACTCTTTTCCGGCGGTGTGGCTCCGCTCGGTACGTTTGCCGCCTATCACGGTCCGCACAGCATCGTCGAAGGTCCCGACGGTAAGATGTATATGACATGCTCGCTTTCGGCTGAGATCTGCATCTACGATCCGTCCACCGAGCAGTTCGAATTTCTGCCGACGGGCGGCGATACGATTTATCCGCATACGCTGCGTTTCGACAAGAAGGGCATTCTCTGGTTCACGTTCGCCCTTTCCAATCAGATCGGACGACTGGACCCGCAGACGAAAGAGATGAAGATCATCGATCTTCCGTCGAACGGCTTCTGGCGGTGGCTCTCTGACGCCATGCTTCCGACCATTCTCAAGGTTTCGAGCTGGTTCGGGAAAAGAGACCTCTATATAACGCTTTCGCATCACAAAACAAGCGGCGAGGGGCATAACGTTCTCAATCTGCCCTATGGCATCGATATCGATCCCGTCGACGGCTCGATCTGGTATTCGAAGCTCTATGCAGGCATCATCGGAAGGGTCGATGCCGATACGCTTGCGGTCGAAGAGTTTGAGTCTGCTCGTCGGGGGCCGCGCAGATTGCGCTTTGATCAAAAAGGGGTGCTCTGGATTCCTTCGTTTGAGGAGGGTTATCTGATGACCTTTAATACGAAAGAACGCAAATTCGAGAAAGAGTATCGCCTGCCGACGCTCGCACCCGACCAGTATGAGACTCCGTATGCTCTGAACGTCCATCCGAAAACCGGCGAGATCTGGATCACGGCGAATCTGTCGGATCGCTGGTTCCGCTTTGATCCACAGAGCGAGAGTTTTGTGAGTTATCCGAGCCCGACGCGGGTGGCCTTCATGCGCGACTTTATCTTTCTGCCTGACGGGCAGGCCTGTACGTCCAACTCCAACCTGCCTGCGGCCTCGATAGAAGGGGGACGTCCGAAAATCGTATGTATCGATGCCGGAGTTGACCAGGGCATACCGGCAGGTATTCAGGCGGGAAAATAATATGAAATTTGAGAATAAAGACATCTTCATCGCAGGCGGAGGCTCGGGCATCGGGCTTGCGCTTGCCGGCCGCTTCCTCGCGAAAGGATCGCGGGTAACCGTTTTCGATCGAACGCTTGATCAGACGAGACTGCAGCCTCTTCTCGATCGAGCCGGCGACCGACTGCGCACCGTG
This sequence comes from Leptonema illini DSM 21528, assembly GCF_000243335.1. Lineage (NCBI taxonomy): Bacteria > Pseudomonadati > Spirochaetota > Leptospiria > Leptospirales > Leptospiraceae > Leptonema > Leptonema illini. The sequence goes on from NZ_JH597773.1 coordinate 1,217,503, forward strand.
AAGCTTGACGTCACCGATGAGAAGCGCGTCGTTTCGGAGTTCAAGAAGCAGGCGGGACGATCGTCCCCCGATCTCATCGTGAACAGCGTCGGCGTGGTCAGCGCCGTCGACTTCATGAATCTGGGGCTTGAGGAGTTTGATCGCGTCGTTCGCGTGAATCTCTATGGATCGCGCAACGTAGCTCGTGCAGCGGGCACGATCTTACAGCCGGGAAGCCGTCTCGCCCTTGTCGCCTCGCTTGCCGGTATTGTCGGCAGCTACGGTTATGCGGCCTACGCCTCGTCGAAGTTCGCCGTCGTCGGGCTTGCTCAGGTGTTGCGAATGGAATGGAAGCCCCGGGGGATCGGCGTTTCGGTCATCTGTCCGCCTGAGGTCGAGACGCCGATGGTCGACTACGAGCGCAGCATTCGGCCGGCCGTCGTCGGCGCCTTGAAGGCATTTGCGGGAACGTTAACCGTTGACGAGGCCGTCACGGGAATCATGAGCGGACTGGAGCGCGAGAAGTTCTTGATTATTCCGGGGTTTCGCGCGAAGTTCACGCATCTGCTATCGTCGTATCTTGCCGATTCGCTTCAGCATAGAATCGCCGACGGCATCGTAAAGAAGGCGCTTCAGGGCCGATAAAGGATAGAAGTTCGAGGCCGCTATTTCAGGGCCTCGAGTTCCTTCCAGCGCTCGTAGAGAGCTTCGACGACGCGCTGCTGTTCTTCCATGGCGGCGCAGGCTTCGGCAAGTTTATCCGCATTTGAAGCGACCGTCGGGTCCTGTATCTTTAACTGCGCCGCCTCAAGCGCCTCTTCGGCCTTGAGGATCTTCGCTTCCATCTGATCGAGCTCCTTCTGCTCGGACTTGCTGAGTTTGCGCGGCCTGGCGGCCTTCTTTTCGAGGCTCAGACGCTCCGATTCAGATCGGGCCGCTTGCGCCTTCGACGCCTTTCGCAGCTCTTCGCGCTCGGTGATCACATCCTGCCACTGAAAGTAATCGGCAAAATACTCGGCATGTCCCTGGCCGTCGAGGTTCAGGATCTCATCGCTCAGCCGGTTTAGAAAGAAGCGATCATGCGAGATGAGCACGACGGCGCCCGGGAACTCTTCGATGCTCTCTTCAAGCACCTCAAGCGACTGGATATCAAGGTCGTTCGTCGGCTCGTCAAGAAGCAAGACGTCGGCGGCCTGTACCATAAGACGGGCGATGAGGATGCGTGCCTGCTCGCCGCCGGATAACGATCGTACCGGCATCTCAAGCTGTTCGGTGTCGAAGAGAAAGCGTTTCGCGAAGCCGGCAACATGAATGGAGCGGCCCTGATAGATAACCGTATCGCCGACGGGCGATAGCGCCTTGCGCAGAGAGTCGTCGGGATTGAGCGTCTGTCTTCTCTGGTCAAAGTGCACGATCTTCAGATTGTCGGCTCGTTTGATCGTGCCGGCATCGGGTTCGAGTTCTCCTGTAAGCAGACGCATGAGCGTGCTTTTGCCGGCTCCGTTTCGGCCCATAAGACCGATGCAGCTGCCCGGCGAGAGAACGAGATCAAGATCGGCGAAAAGCGTCCGCCCGGCGATCCCTTTCGCTATGCCGCTGCATTCGATCAGGCGTCGCGTCTGTCGGCCCGTCGCGTCGAATTCGATCTGTAGCTTGCGATTGCGTTCGTTGCGCTGTTTAACCGCCGAAAAATCCTGCTTCAGCTTCTCGGCCGCGTCGATGCGGTACTGCGCCTTTGTTGTACGGGCCTTCGGCATGCGCCGGAGCCACTCCGTTTCTTTACGAAGGCGGTTGGCGAGGGCGGCCTGTTGTTCGGCCTGGCCCGCAAGGAATTCCTGCTTGCGTTCGAGAAAGGTCGAATAGTTACCCGCGGTCGTGAAGATACCGCCGGGAAACATGCGGTTGACTTCGATGATATGGTCGGTAACGTTTTCGAGAAAGAAACGGTCATGACTGATAACGATATAGGCAAAGGGCGCTTCTTTGAGCGTCGCCTCAAGCCAGAGGATGCCCTCAAGATCGAGATGGTTCGTCGGCTCATCCATTAAAAGCAGATCGGGGCTCTGGATCATAGCGGCCGCTATGGCGACGCGCTTGCGCTGTCCGCCCGATAGCTCGCCGAATCTCTGCCCTGCATCGAGGCTGAGGTTTTCCGTTGCCTTTTCTACAAGTTCGTACCTTTCATGCTCTTCGGGATGGTTTGCGATGGCGGCGAGAAGAATCTCTTCGATGGTGGCCGACTCGTCATACGCCTCAGCCTGAGAGAGATAGACGCGACGCAGTCCTTTACGCACGGTCACGTTTCCGCTGTCCGCTTCTTCCAGTCCGGCCAGAAGCTTCAATAGAGTGGACTTTCCCGAACCATTCGGACCGATCAGACCGATGCGTTCGCCGTCGTTGATTCCGAACGATAGATCACGGAAAAGTTCTCGCGAGAACGACTTGCTGACCGATTGAAAATGAATCTGCGCTGCCATGAGCTGTGCAGCATTTTGAGCTATGCGCAGCGGGAAAGTGAAATTCAAGATACCCGAGGGCGGGCCCTGTTATGAAGCAGACGAATCTGCCGTAGCGGCTCGTCTTGCTCGCCAGCGCCGAAACAGGGCTCGCATGATTACAAAGGCGACTACACCGAGCACGACAAAAATGATCGAATGCTCAACCTGCTTGATGCGAGAGATGATCAGGTCGACCTCTGATCCGAAATAGTATACGGAATAGACGATAGCCGGCACGCTGATCAGAGCTGCAGAACCGTCATAGCCCAGAAAGACGCGAAAGGGCAGGTGTAGCATACCGGCCGAAAAGAAAACAAGCGAACGAGCGCCCGGCATAAAACGGGCGGCAAAGATCACCTTATTGCCATGCTTGTGAAAGTAGCGCTGGACCTGCTCCATGCGTTCGGCATGTAACAGTTTTGCAAAAATTGATCGGGCAATGAGGGCGCGACCGTATTTACGGCCTGCCACATACATGATCGTATCGCCGATAAGCACACCGGCCAGAGAGACGACGATCATCAGATAAACGTTCGCTTTCCCGTAATAGGAAAGCAGTCCGCCGATAAAGAGCGTGATGTCTTCGGGGATGGGAACTCCGATTCCGCAGGCAAAAAGCACCGAGAAAACAAGGGCGTAGGCATGAAAACCCGAGATACCCTGAAGCGCCGAGGCAAGCTCATGAATATCGAACATGAATTGCTTTCTGGATGAAAGGACTGCTTCCCCTGTCTATCGGATTTTCAAAGATGTCGAAGAAAAGATAAGCCGGGCAGGAGCGCCCCCTGTTGAAGCTGCTGCGGCTCGAAACGCTAACGTCATTCATGCGTGAGCTTTTTAACCGCGCAGTTCTACCGCAACACGTTGCAGCGCCTCAAGGGCCTCTTTCATCGCTGCCTTGATGTCTGCCTTATCGGTTTGAGCGGCGACGACATCGGGATGCTGGATGGCGATGCGACTCTTTCCCGTTGAAGTCTCGAAAACGGCGCAGCTGCAGGGAAGCAGAGCTCCCATATCGGGATCGGCGTCGATGACCCGCTTCGCATAACCCGGACCGCAGATGCCAAGCAGAAAGTAGGGAGGAATGGAATGGTTCAATTTTTCTTTCATTGTGGCCTGAAAGTCAATCTCTGAAACGATGCCCATCTTTTCTTTCTGTAAAGACTGTCGCAGCTGTGCGATGGCCTGTTCTACGGACATATTCATATCTACGGTAATGGCGAACATAGAAGGATTGCGCCATCCTCCGCAGACCTGTCAACCAAAACCCGCTTCGCGGGTCAGGGGATCAGCACGATCGAGCCCATGCTTTTACGGCTTTCGAGAATTCTATGGGCCTCGGCGGCCTCGTGTAGCGGCAGCTTTGCATGGATATGAGCGGGAATGCGATTCTCTTTAAACGCCTGAAATACGGCCTGGCTTGCTTCTTTACGTTCCCGGGCGTCGGCCATCATTGTAAAAAGAGACGGACGCTGGATGCCGAGCGATCCCATGCGGCCGAGCTCGCCTATATCGACGGGTGGAACGACACCGCCGGCATTGCCGAACGAAATCAAAAGACCGAACGGCGCAAGCGACGCAAGAGATGCGCGGAACGTCGAGGCTCCCGTGCCGTCATAGACGATCGGTACGCCTCGCGGAGCGATCGCGCGCACCTTAGCGGGAAGTCCTGCCATATCGCCTTCGTTAGCCGCCACGATGACGCCGTGCGCTCCCATCTCTTTCACAAGTCGGGCCTTCTCTTCGTTTGAAACGACGCCGATTACGGAAATGCCAAGCGATGTCAGCCATTTCGTGAGCACAAGGCCGACTCCACCGGCGGCTGCCTGCACAAGAACGGGCTCGTCAGAGGTCGGCCTTTTCATTTTCGTCATGAGCATGTGGGCCGTGAGGCCTTTAAACAGAAAGGAAACGATATCTGCCGCTTCCATACCGTCGGGAACCGGAACCAGAAGATCGGCCTTCACGTTACGAGCCGTCGCATAAGAGCCGGGGCCGGCGCTGCCATAGGCGACGCGATCGCCCACCGCATAACCCTGAACCGCCGATCCGACGGCCTCGATGCGGCCCGTAGCCTCCATGCCCAGGCCCGAAGGCAGCGGAACCGGATACACGCCGGAGCGATGATAGATATCGACATAGTTCACGCCGATGGCCTCGTGTCGCAGGCGCACCTCGTCCGGAGCCGGTTCCGGTAGATCAAGCGGTACAAGCTGCATGACGTCAGGGCTACCGGTCTGGCTTATCTCGATGCGTTGGTTCATATCAAACTAAAGTAGCGATGAGAGCGCCGGCCGTCGAGCTTCCTTTTCAGCGCTGCTCACTCGCCTGGGAATGGAATATTTTTCAGGAGCCGGCCTTTAGCCCTGACCTTGAATGTGAGCCCTATTGCCATATTCCCGGCTGTTTTTCTACGAGTGGTTGCCCTCTGTTTTTTTCGAATTCAACATAGCCTTTCTTCAGGGTAACAGGCGCGTAGAAAATCACCGGGTTATTTTCAATGAGATTCTCGCGAATAACGATTCCCCGTATAATCGGTGACTCTGTAGCGATGCGGATGGCAGCCTGGGAGTTATTATGAAGATGCGATTTTTCAACGATGATGTATTCGCTAAACCATATTTCAACTGCAAACTGGCCGCTGCCGTTCAGCTCCGAATCTTCGATGCGAATATTTCTCGAGTGCTTAATGTTCACTACGCCGTTCATACAGCCCGGTATATCGACGTGACGCGCTGAGATGCCTTGAAGAAGGATGTTTTGAGAACCCTGTATGTCGATGACCGGAGCGGTCTTTCTATTGAGTATGATCTGTGGTCTATTATTGCCTCGCAGTATTAGATTTCTCTTGCGCTCGATTTTCAGAGGATGATCTATAAAATAGATCCCCGATTCCAGCACGATCATAGCGCCCGGCCCGGCGTTTTCGATGGCTTCGACTAAGGCTCTGGAGTCTCCAGAAGGTATCGTGATCGGTTGTCTTTTCTCAGGAACTTCCCGTTTCTGTTTTTCTTCATCATACCAGTTCATCAAGGCCGTCAGACCAGGATCGATCTTTGTCGTGGACAGAGTGCGATGCAGGTTGGCTTCCAATCTGAGGCGACCCAGTTCTTCAGCCGTAAAGGTAATAGTCTGTGTTCGATCTGCAAGGTGAATCGTCGATACGGGTGTTCCTGAACGGTGCTTTGTCGTAACATAGGCGTTTATTTCGGGAAGGATATAGTGCGCCACCCAGCAGGGCCTGCCGTTATCATTGAGGCAGCCAAGGCTCATATATTCAAGAAGCTTCTTCGTGCCATAGAAATAAACAGCTCGGTCAGGAAGCAGATGAACCTGGATCTGTTCAAAAGGGATATCGGGATACAGGTGCTTGAGAACACCGTCAACATCGACGGTTGATAGAAGCGGGATGTCAGGGCCAAACTTTTTAAAGGCAGCCGATATAAGAATAACCCTGGAATACTGTTTTGCCGGAATGTAATACTCAAAACTGGCAATCTTAGCCGGTTCGGAGTCATGCCTGATAACATAGAGGCTCCCTTCAATCGTATCCTTGAATACTGTATACCGATCGATATACTGAGGCTCGCGTGTGTATAAATCGTAACTGTATTGTGTTCCTGATATCTGACCTCCAGGCTCAGAACTGTTACGGAAAATGGTGCTGCCGGTCAGGACGATTCGGTTACCGCTTTCTTCGTTATCATAGTCGATCCAGAAGTCGTCGATGCGCCAGAGCTCTTCCTCTTCATATCTGTCGCCGGTGTATTGATACGAGAAAACGGAGATCTTAATCAGGCCAGGGCTGATATAGATCGTGAACGCAGGGCGCCCCTCTGGCCGGTCAAGAATCAGGTATTCTTTGCTATACTCAGGCTCGTAATTTGCGTGCCAGATGCTCTGCCAACCCGATAGCAATTCAGGCAGATTCGAGGCAGGGCGGCGATTTCTGAAATCGTATTTCAGGTAAAGATAAGGGAATGATTCGATTTCAGAATTGTCGAGTTCATAGATTCGCTTTTCTTGAACGGCCTTGTGCAGCTCGTTCAGGACCTCGGCATGTACCCATCGGACTTCGGCCTCAAGCCCATGGCTCAGGAGCTGACCGCGCAGGGTGCGCGAGTAAAGGTATGGTTTCTCTTCATTCTCCAGGTCCAGGCTGAAAAAAGACGCACAGCTAACGCAGAGCAGGGGCAGAAGAGCAAGAGTATTACGGAGCATTCTTACGCATGCAGTAGACGAGAGCGACGTTCTTCGGCCGTGTTTCAGAGGCAATGCGAGGGGAGCCGTGAGTTCCATCGGACACGGCGCCACCGGTTGTTGAATGAATGGTCTGTATAGACGAACCGAAGGCAGGGCCTGCAACTCCTGCACCATCAAGGATGATCCAGAAATATCCTGTTTGGGGTGCATGCGCATGCCCCTGAAAGGCATCGGGTTGATATCCACCCAATCCTCGTACTCCGTCCGGATCGCGTCCCGCAGCACCCGTGCCCGCATCATCTCGACCCCGTACGAATCGCCCTCGCAGATCAGGCGTACCATCATTACCGTCGGCCGGAGCCCACCCTTTCGGACATTCCGCTAAATTAAAGGAGATGACCGCACCTTCCGGAGCAGCAATCTCGAAGTTCTCATTTAGCTTAGCTGAGCTGATGACTTCCCCTGACGAAAAAAGATTCATGCTGGCTGCAGCCGCGATCAGAGCCGTCGTTGTGAGTCCGATACCGAAGCCGATGCCCAAGCCCATTCCCTTGAGCAGTGAGGTCTTGAGGATAGAGCCAGAGGCCGATGTGCGTTCCATACGGAATTCATTCATCAATGCTGGATCGCCCTGTCATGCAAGTTTTGCACGCCCGATAGCAACTCTCTCTGTCTAATTCTTCTTCGGATCGTAACTTTCGCGTATTTCGCGCTTTTTGCGGTCAGAAATCTTCGGTCTGCTCTGAGCGCGAAAAAGGGCCCGCATGTGCGAGCCCTTTTGAACATCGGATGTCTGAACCAGGTTACTTCGACTTGAGGAAGTTACGAAGAACGGTCTGTAGAATGCCTCCGTTCTTGTAATAGTCGATCTCAACCTGGTTATCGAGACGGCACATGGCCTGGAAGGTTTTCACTCCGTCCTTGCCTTCAGCCTTCACGGTCAGAACGGCGCGGGGCTTGATGTCGTCGCTCAGGCCTTCGATCGAGAAGACCTCTTCGCCGGTCAGGCCGAGGCTTTCATGCGTCTGTCCGTCGACGAATACAAGCGGAAGCACGCCCATACCGACGAGGTTCGAACGGTGGATGCGCTCGAAGCTTTTCGCAATGACGGCCTTCACGCCGAGCAGGAACGTTCCTTTCGCGGCCCAGTCACGAGAAGAACCCGTGCCGTATTCGGCGCCGGCCAGGACGATCAGCGGTACGTTATCGGCCTTATACTTCAGAGAAGCGTCATAGATGAACATCTCTTCGTTCGACGGCAGATGACGTGTATAACCGCCCTCTTTCTCGACAAGCTGGTTACGCAGACGCACGTTGGCGAACGTGCCGCGTGTCATCACACGGTCGTTACCGCGACGGGCGCCGTACTGGTTGAAGTCTTTCTTCGTAACGCCGTTATCCATCAGATACTTACCGGCAGGCGAGTTCTCGGCGATCGAACCGGCAGGCGAGATGTGGTCGGTGGTGATCGAATCGCCCACTTTAACGAGCACTCGGGCCTTCTCGATATTCTTCAGCGAAGGAATGTCGAGCGACATATCCATGAAGAACGGAGGCTCCTGCACGTAGGTCGACTTATCGTTGAAGCTGTAGATATTGCCTGCCGGAGCGGCGATGGCGTTCCACATATCGTTCATCTCACGCACGTTGCCGTAGCGTTCGGTGAACATCTCGGGCAGAACGCTTGTTCCGACGGCGTCTTCGATCTCTTTATTCGTCGGCCAGATGTCTTTCAGATAAACGTCGTTGCCGCCTTTATCTTTGCCGATCGGCTCGGATGTAAAGTCGATGTTCACCGTACCGGCGATCGCATAGGCGACGACAAGCGGAGGGCTTGCAAGGAAGTTCGCCTTCACATGCGGCGAGATGCGTCCTTCGAAGTTACGGTTTCCGGAAAGCACGGCCGATACGACAAGCGTGCCGTCGTTAATCGCCTTCACAACCGGATCGGGCAGCGGGCCGGAGTTACCGATGCAGGTCGTGCATCCATAACCGACGGTCTGGAAACCGAGCTGATCGAGGTAGGGCGACAGTCCGGCCTTTTCGAGATAGTCGGTAACGACGCGAGATCCCGGAGCAAGCGATGTTTTTACGAACGGCTTCGTCGTAAGGCCCTTTTCTACGGCCTTCTTAGCGACGAGTCCGGCGCCGATCAGGACGGCAGGGTTAGACGTATTCGTGCATGACGTGATGGCGGCGATGACGACGTCGCCGTGACGCAGGTCGGATTTGTATCCGTTTTCGATTTTAGCGACGGTCTCGGTTTTGCCGGCAAGGTCGTATCCGCCTTCTTTGACGGTTTTCGTCATCAGGCCCTGCCAGGTCTTCTTGAGCTCCTTCATGGGGATGCGATCCTGAGGTCGCTTCGGTCCGGCAAGGGAAGGCTCAACTGTGGACAGATCCAGCTCCAGCACGTCGGTATACTCCGGATCGGGAGAGCTGTCGGTGCGGAACATGCCCTGTTCTTTAAAATAGCGCTCTACAAGGTCGATCTGCGCATCGGAGCGGCCGGTCTTTTTCAGGTAGTTCAGCGTCTCAGTATCAACAGGGAAGTAGCCTGTTGTCGCGCCGTATTCCGGAGCCATGTTTGCAATCGTAGCCCGGTCGGTAAGGCTGAGGTTAGACAGGCCCGGTCCAAAGAACTCGACGAACTTCTCGACCACTCCGCGCTTGCGCAGCATCTGCGTAACGGTCAGAACGAGGTCGGTGGCCGTCGCCCCTTCAGGCATACGTCCTTTCAGCTTGAAGCCGATGACCTCGGGAACAAGCATGTAAAGCGGCTGACCGAGCATCACGGCCTCGGCCTCGATGCCGCCGACGCCCCATCCGACTACGCCGATACCGTTGATCATCGTCGTGTGGGAGTCCGTACCGACGAGAGAGTCGGGGAAGGCCTCGCCGTTTCGCGTCAGCACGACGCCGGCCAGGTATTCCATGTTCACCTGATGCACGATACCGGCTCCAGGGGGAACGACTCCGAAGTTATCGAATGCCTGCTGGCCCCATTTCAGGAATTCATATCGTTCCTGATTGCGCTCGAATTCGAGCTCCATGTTTTTCTTAAGAGCGTCGCCCGTTCCGAAATAGTCGACCTGCACGGAGTGGTCGATGACGAGGTCGACGCGAACCAGCGGATTGATGCGCGACGGATCGCCTTTCATGCGGACCATGGCGTTGCGCAGAGCAGCCAGGTCGACGACGCAGGGAACGCCGGTGAAGTCCTGGAGTACGACACGTCCGGGCTTGAACGGGAACTCGCCTTCGGGAACCTTTTTCGGATTATAGGAGGCCAGAGAAAGCACGTCCTTATCTTCAAGCACGTAGTTGTCTACGTTGCGAAGGGCGGTTTCAAGCAGGATGCGGATGGAATAGGGAACGCGACTGAGGGAAAGGCCAGTCTCCTTTTCAAGTGTGTCGAATCTATAGATCTTGAACTCGCCCGCTTTCGAGCTCAGTTTTGCAGCTGTTTTGTCTCGGAGTGTCATGCGCAACCTCAATTGGATTTGCCGGGAAGAGCTCCCTGAAATCATAAAAAAAGTTAAATATCGGGATGTCAAGCAGGAAGCGAGAAGAGCGGGCCGTTCTTCTCAAACCTGTGGCATCGGAAGGCAGAAAAAGCAATTCAGGCGGGCAGCGGGCGGCCGGGCGAGTGGGATGGCTGCCTGGAAGGTCCGAGTGTCGGCGAGGAGGCAACCCGGTGGGAGGCTGTGTACGAGGAGGGAACGTGAGAGTCGGGCTTGCGTGAGAGAGGGCAACCTTGTCCCCCCGGGCGACATAATAAAATTATTGGAACATTGGCTTTGTTGTATTGAAACGGTCAGTAGAGTGCGAACTTCCATGCTCAGTCGTTTTAACATTGAGTCTTCAGGTTTTTATCGGAACAGAAACGGGCTTGCCGAGCTGATTGAGCTTGTTCAACAACCGGCTTCTCAAGAGAACTTCGGCTTGCTGGTTTGGGAAATTACGAGCGGCCATCCTTTCTCCGAATACTGTTTTGTAACGAAAGAAAGTCATTTCTACGAGTGATCGCTTATGATAGTCGCTTTCCTTCTTCCATGCTGCTCGGGTCTTCTCTCTCACAGCCCTGATAGTATCATCCCTCTGCCAGGATATCTTGAACCTTTCCGCATTTGAATACTTTTCATCGAGCGTCACTGCATGTTCGCGGGGTGGAACGATCACATTGATTCCGTTGATGCGGGCGGTATTGTAAACAGCATGAGTATCATAGGCTCCGTCGCCCCTGAACGACTTTATTTTCACGCCTGACGAAATCAAATCTCGCATCGCCTTTACCGCTTCTTTGCTGTCGCCGCTATCCTCATTATTGCTTGTTAACTCGGCATAAACTATCTCGCCGGAATTAACGTCGATTCCGATATGCAGTTTTCGCCACGTACGACGTTTTGAGGGACCATGCTTTCTGGTCATCCATTCACCGTCGCCATAGACTTTCAGCCCCGTCGAATCCATAACCAGATCCACGCCTTTTTTCATAGCCTTTGAGGCATTGATCGGCTTCATCTTGATCCCCGCCTGTCTTCTGCAAACCTGTGAATAATCGGGCACTTGCAGATCCAGCTTTAGCATCGTGAATAGCGACCTTACAAAACCGGTGGTCTGGCGAAGAGGGAATTTGAACAGGCCCCGGAGAGTCAGCATGAACTCAATTGCCTGGTCCGAATAAACAGGCTGATGGCCGCGTCCTCTATGACGGTATTCCGCTGCCCAGGTCGTGCTGATATCATCTGAGATCCATACGGTCAGGCTTCCCCGGTTCACGAGGGCCTGGTTATATTCCCGCCAGTTCTTTACACGATAACGTGTTTTCTCTTTTGCTTCGGTCTGTGTTTCAGCTTTTTTCCGGGCCATGCGTTCAGTTTATACGACTCATTGCAGGGTACAAGCATTTTCAGTACAACAAAGCCGGGACATTACATTATGTGAAAATAATGAGATTATGTCGCGGTCGAGGTTCATCCGTTCCATCGTCTATTCCAATTGCCTTCTGCTCCGATCAATCATTGATCAGATTCACCTGCACGTCTACAAGCATGATCGGTCGACCTGAATAAGATCCGGTGAAGCTTCCTGATACAGGAGGAACGGTTTCAGGATCTCGCGCTACGGCTGCAGCAATATGATCGCGACTCGTTACAAGGCCCGTTGTCGGATCAAAGCCCTGCCATCCCGTTCCTGGAATGTAGATCTCCACCCAGGCATGGGTGGCTCCGTTGCCGGCCTCCGTTGCAGGGGAATGCAGGTAGCCGCTTACGAAGCGACTGGCAAAACCCAGATACCGGCAGGTTTCCATCAGCAGAGTAGCGTAATCGCGACAGGAACCGCTTCGATGAAAAAGGGTCTGAGCAGGGGATTGAACGCCGGGCTCTTCGCGCATGCCATATTTGAACTGATTGTGAATGGCCTGATTCAGGGTTACCAGAAGATGGGTCGTTTCCATCCCCTGAAGGTTGAACTGCAATAGCCACTCCTGAATAGCATGCTGATCGCTCATCGATAGCGGACGTCGAAAGGCTGACAGATCGATCTGCTCGCTGAAAGAGTACTGGAACGGAAAACGCAGAGCATGGGATTCCACCATGAACGATATAGGCATCTGGTCGTAATGCTGAATAATGACATCGCTCGTTATGCGCAGAGTATCGGATGCTGCGGTAAACGTGACGACGGCAAGAGAGTTATTCAGAACATCTCTATGCCACTGTATATTGTATGCCGGACTGATATCGAGACAGGAACTCTCAATACGAACATCATACCCTTCGCGAGGACGAAGCAGAAGTCTGTGAGCGTTAAAGCTGACAGGATTGGAAAACCGATATTCCGTGCGATGTTGAATGCGCAGCCTGTGCATCAATCCTGCTCCTGAGAAAGCTTCTCTACGCGGACGGCCATCTGACGGGGAAATAATGGCGGACCGAACTGATTGCAATGAACAAGACCTGAATCAATCATTGTTCTTCTGCCATTCTATTGGAATGCAGCGTTTGAGCTTTCTTTTGATAGGCGATGACGGTCCAGACATAGGCGGAGTGGCTCCATGTTAACGGCGATACGCTGAGCGGTTGTCCGTTAACAGGGCTTACCTGCTCGGCAAGCACTCCGGAGGGTAAAGCATTGTTAACGCACCAGTCGAAATACTGCATGGCTCCTTCAAGACTGGACGTATCGGTTGCAGATTCGATCAGATATTCGGCCACCCAGAGGGTGGAAATAAACCATGGATTTCCTGGAAGGTTTGACGGGCTATTCTCTTCTCTCTGGTAGACGTCCCCCTGATAACGGGCAAATCCTCCGACCGTGCTTTTTAGCCGAAGCTCGTTCTCGATGGCTTTGAACGTAGCGCTCATGCGCGGGTCACGTGGATCAAGAATTCCGAATGTGGCCAGGCTGAGCAGGCTGATATCGATGATGGGATCGAGTTTATAGCCATGTTCCGTTCTTGATCCCGACCTGGCATATCGGCCCAGTTCTTCACTGTACAGGTAATTCTTTAGAGCTTCGGTCATCTCAAAGGCAAGGCATGAGTAGCGTTCGGCCCGGGATTCATCCTGAAAAAGATCGGCAAAACGGGAGGCAGCTTTCAGGCCGGCGATGACGGCGGTGACCGTAAAGGCATGTGTTGCATATCGTTCTTCCCATAGATCATAGGAGGGCAAGGGAAGTCCTGTTTCTGAATCAACGTAGCTGGCAAGGAAATCGGCAGCTTTTAAAATCAAAGAATGATACAGGGGTCGGATAAACTCAATGTCGTTGAGATTCTCATGATGTATCCAGAGAGCCCACAATGTGAGAGCAGTGGAATCTTCCTGAATGGGCAGGACTTCCTTTCCGTCCACCAGCCAGGAATGCCAGTTGCTGGCAAGGGATCCATCGGGATTGTAATGCTGGAACATATAACCTTCAACTGAAATAATCCGGGAGCAGTAGTCGAAGTACTTCATGCAGACATGAGAATACCCGGATCGGGCCAGAGCCGCAGCTACAAAGGCTCCGTCACGTCCCCACATATAGGAATAGGTATCTCTTCCGAATCTTACGATATCAGAGTCGTTTGCCGCTATGATCGCTCCGTGATTGTCAATCTGTGTTCGCAGGATAAGCAGACTTCGATTGAATATGTCGGCGACGGGTTGAGGTAACCCTTCCAGTCGTTTCTGCAACGCCTCTTTTCGAATCCAGGTTCTCCAGTACCGCGATGTTCTGTTCAATAGCGCTTCTGGCATTGTCGTATGCACTTCAAAGTTTAATCTGGACACCTCTGTGTAGGTCTGTCCGGCAGCTATCCAGTAATAGTCCGTTGCAACTCCGTTAGCCGGCAATTCCATCCAGATGCCGATAGCGGAATAGGGAGATCCCCATGCTGCTGGCTCTCCGATCAATTCACCGTTTTCTTCGTTGTTGATCCAACCAGTCGTCGCTTCTCGGCGCCCGCAGGCGAAATGCCGGACGCCCCATTTTTGCTGTTCGCGGCAGCTTATAAGAAAATAGCGATGCATCTTATAGTGGATGATAGATGCGCTGCGCGGGTCGTAATAGGCAGTGCCACCTATCTCGTTACCGTACAAATTGAAATCATGGTAGAAAAAGAGATGCACATGGCGCGCCTCGGGCTTATCATTAAATACTTCGATCCTCTTTAAATAGACGTTCAGCTCCGTGTCCACGATGTCATTGCATCGCAATATCAAGCCAAGTCTTCGATTTCGAAGCACAACATCGGTAACAAGCGTGTTGTCCTGGTATTTTAGAACTTTTTCCCAATCCGATCCGATCCAGGAGAATTCGCCGTCTACCCAGACGCCGAAGCGAAAAGGATGGCCGCTTCCGTGATTCTCCTGACCTATGAAGGGAAAGTAGACGTCTCTTATCTGATAATCAGAATCAAAGTTTATCAGAAGCGAACCGTTGCTTACGGGTATATCTCGAGGCATAGGTTAATTCCTGATCCTGTGGTACAGTCTGGAGTACTTTCGAGCCATTACCTCGATGGAAAAGTGATCGGCAACATGCCTGCGACAGGTTCTGGGATCAATTGCCGATATAGAATCCGTTAACGACACGATTTCTTCTATCGTATTCACTACGAATCCGGTTTCTCCATGAACGACGATCTCGGGAACAGAGCCCCGATTAAGAGCGATGACCGGTGTTCCGCAGGCCATGGATTCGATCAGGACGAGACCGAAGGGTTCTCCCCATTGAATAGGAAAGAGCGTGGCTCTGGCATGAACAAACCACTGCTTTTTCTGATCATCGCTGAGCTCTCCTATGTAGATGATCTGCTTGCCGCTATCAAGGATCGGCTTCATGACTCTGGAAAAATAATCCTTATCAACCGGGACCGTTGAAAGATCGGCGAAGAGATCGAGAGATTCGCTGATCTCCGAGAAGAATAACCGATCCTTTTCTTTATTCTGGACGTTTCCGGCAATAATCAGCTGTAGACCGCTTCTCTTCGCTATTTCGATTGCTCTGTCCTGTCCCTTATCGCGTGTGATTCGTCCGAGCGAGAAAAAGTATTCCTCTCGGTTGTCGCTGTCGAGAAAAGGATAATCATCGATGTCGATGCCGTGATGGATGACTTCTTGAAGGTTTATCAGGCCTTCATGTTGCTTGCGCTGGTATTCGCTGATAGGCACAAAAAATACACCGGCGGACGGCTTCAGATACTTATTCCATTTTCGGAAGGCTGCTTCCTCTTCGACCGGAACATGCAGCGTCATTACGATGGGCACAGGACCTGTCACCACGCCCCGGAAGATGTATTCGAGCATGGTGGCATCATGCAGATGGATGATATCAATATCTCCTCTAATGGCTCGCTCCAGGGAGATAAGCAGGTGCTTCTTCATCTCATCGCGCTGCTCTTTTTTATTTTCGCTCCAGTATTCCGTGAAGGCCTTCGCAATGGTAATGCAATGTTCTCCGAAGACGACTGAGTCCGCCGGGCAGGCGACGATGGAGTGATGCCTGAGGCCGCTGAGGCCTCTGTCAATATTGTAGATGACGGCTTCAATAGGGGAATAGCGCGATTGCAGACCGATGGGTCGGTTCAGGGTCGCTACCTGTAGGATGTTCATGCAAATTACCTGCTTTCCGACGTCCGTCAGAATAGTTTAGCCGAGAGAATTGGATCGGTCCGGGGATTCGATCGAATCAGAAAGAAAATTCAAGTGCAGTTGCAGATGACAGAGCTGAGACTGGTGTAATGAAGCGAAATGACGAGGGAAAAACCGGGGAAACCACCCCGTTGAAACCGATCATGAAATCGAGTCGTGGCCCTTAAAGCATTCATGTTATGCACGGACTTGCAATCCTTTTATCTGGCTTCGGGCCCCCGGAAGCCTCTAAACCACAAAAAAACGCATTCCTTCACTCTTCACGGCTCGCCGGCCCATCCCGAGAACAGGATTACATGCATGAACTCCGAATAGATGACGCTCAGCGTTACGGAAAGCCCGAGCAGCCAGCCCGGACGAAATAGCGACACAACGACAAACACCGACGGGAAGAAAACCGAAACGTAACGGGGGAAGGGAAACGGCCGGTATAGATAGAAGGCGAAGCTTGCAAAAAAGGCCAGCACATACGTAGCCTCCACATAGAGCTTCCTCTGAATCAGGAGCGGAACCGCGATCAATGTAGCATAGAAGAGCAGAACCGTTCCCGGCGGCCCTTTAAACGCCAGATACTCCAGCACCCAGAGGCGAGCGTCGGCGCCCTGTGGAACATGATGTACGAGAAGATCCCGGGCCCAACCATCTGCGGCCTGGTCCGGCGTTTGCCCGAAATAGGATGCCGAACCGAAATACCATGCCAGGCCGACAAGCAGGGGAAGGACGACCGGCCACAGCCTCCCGAGAGCCGCTGAGAATTCTGAAAGCGAACGCATACTGAAGAAGCGCTCTGCCGTGGGCAGGCCTTTTCGTTGCAGGGGAATCAGAATCGGAGCCGATAGCAGCGCCACGGCAAGAAATAATCCCATGTTGCGCGTGAGCACGGCTAACGACGCGAACAGAGCGACCCATAAAAACCGATCCGCTCGCAGCGTCACAAAACACCAGACGGAAAGCGCTATATACAGCGGCTCGGAATAAGCCGCAAACATCACATTATGACCTGGAAAGAAGAAGACGAGCAATACGGCGGCGCGAATCTGCTCACGCGAAAGTCGAAGTTGAGATCCGTATCGCGTCAGACCGACGGCGATGGCGATATGCGAGGCGAAGCCGATCATCTGTGCGGCAGCGGCAAAGACGGGCCCATCGTCAGGAACAAGCCAGCTCGCAGCGCGAAGCATCATCGGATACAGAGGCGGCCATACGTTATGCGCATAACTCTGCATGAGCTCCTGATACGGAGCCGAATCCCAGCCGAGAGTGACGCTATTCGGAAGTATTTTTAAAGGCCGAACGAACTGCAGCTGGCCGATATCGTAGGCCTTGCGGATAACGACAAAGAGCTGACCGAACGTCGTAAGAAAGGCCGCATGTACGGAGTACACAATGATCAGACATTGCGCCCAGAGCGGAATCCGGCCTGATAGCCTCTGGACGGATTCGACGGCCTTCAAGACCTTACCTGTTTGCAAGCCTCTGCGCCGCTTCGCGCAGCATGCGTTCGGTATTATCCCAGTCCACGCATTTGTCGGTGATCGACAGGCCGTATTCCAGCTTGTCGGGCTCGGTGAGAGACTGGTTACCCGCCTTCAGGAAGCTTTCAAGCATGATTCCGCGGATGGAGTCGTTGCCGGCTACGATCTGTTCGACGATGGAGTCGAGCACCGCCTCCTGCTTCGTATGGTCTTTGTAGGAGTTCGCATGGCTGCAGTCGACCATGATGGCCTTCGGCACTCCGGCCTTCGCAAGCATCTCTTCGGTGCGTCGGATGTCGTCGGGCGAGTAGTTCGGCGTATCGTTGCCTCCGCGAAGGACGACATGCACGTCCTGATTACCCAGCGTATGCACGATCGACGTCTGGCCTTCGTTGTTGATTCCCAGAAAGGTATGCGGATGGTTAGCGGTCTTCATGGCGTCGATGGCGATCTGCAGATTGCCGTCTGTGCCGTTCTTGAATCCGACAGGGAAGGAAAGTCCGCTGACCATCTCGCGATGCGTCTGCGATTCCGTCGTGCGCGCTCCGATGGCGCCCCACGTGATGAGGTCGGCCAGGTAATGCGGCGTGATCGGATCAAGCATCTCGCCGGCGACGGGTAAGCCGAGTCCGTTGATCGTGAGCATCAGCGAGCGGGCGACGCCAAGGCCTTTGCTGATCTGGTGGGATTTGTTCAGGTCGGGATCGTTAATCAGGCCCTTCCATCCGATCGTTGTGCGCGGCTTCTCGAAATAGACGCGCATGACGATGAAGATCTGCTGTTCTATCTCTTTTGCAAGGGCGGCAAGCCGGGCGGCGTAGTCGAGCGCCGCCTTGGGATCGTGAATGGAGCACGGACCGACGACCGCGATCAGGCGGCGGTCGCGTCCGTTCAGGATGTCGACGACCGTTGTGCGGGCTTCGGTGACGCGCAGGGCGATGGCCTCAGAAAGGGGGAATACCTGCTTCAGGGAGTAGGGCGAGATGATGGGAGTGAGTTCGCGAATGCGGAGGTTCTGTGTGCGCAGCATAGTCTGAATTTATAAGAACAAAAATCCCCTCTCTGCAGTCAATAAGAGATCGCATTTTTGTCGGCTTTTCACGCATGCCGGGCGAACCGAATGCATTACGGTTGACCTGTACGTCGATAGAGATACTATACGCGGAGACCGAAAATGGAAATAGAGCGAAAATTTCTTGTAAAAGAGCATCCCGAGCCGCCGTCAGGCCGGTGAGGATCGTGCAGGAGACTTTATGAATAACGACAAGAACGACAATATCGAGATCTCGGGATCGGGACAGCCGATCTATCGCTACGAGCTCCCACAGAATAAAGAAGACCGTCCGGCCGTTCATATCGACGATGCAACGGCCGAAAAGATCGATGCCCATGTTGCCGCACATTACGGCAAAGTGGATTTTGTCTGGCATGAGATCGTTTCGACCGACATCCATCTTGACGTTCTCTATGTCGCACCTTCGCCGGAGCATGCCCATCATACATTCATTACGATGGGCATGAGCAACCTGCCGATGAACGTTCCGAAAGGAGCAGAGGCCTATCGATATGCCGAGCTGATGATCTGCCTGCCTCCGCAATGGAAGGTTGATCAAGAATCGTTCAAAGACATGAAATACTACTGGCCGATCTATCTTTTGAAAAGCCTTGCTCGTTTTCCGTTTGAGTATAATAGCTGGCTGAGTTTCGGCCATTCGATTCCGAACGGGGATCCGGCCGAGCCCTATCACGAGTCCACCGGCTTTACAGGCGTCGTTTTGCTACCGCCGATCGCTGTGGCGCCATCGTTTCATACACTGTTGGTCGATAAAGAGAAAGAGATCCACTTCTTCGCGTTGGTGCCGCTATATACAGAGGAGATGAACTTCAAGCTTGAAAAGGGGCTGGATGCTCTGTTTGATAGATTCGATAAGCACGGCATTAACGAGATCGTCGACGTCCGACGAAAGAACGTTTGCAAAAAGCGTTTCGGATTTCTGTAAACGGCGAAGTGCTGATGGATATGGCTCGCTACCTGGATCGACAGGTCTGCTGTCCAACATGCCAGACATATAAAAGACCGAATTCAGCGGGAAGATGCCGGCTGTGTGGGGATGGGCTGGTATGAAACCATTTAATCCTCTTCTCATTCTTGACCTTGATGAAACTCTTCTTTTCTCGACCGAGGAAGATCCAGGATGTGAGCCGGTGTTTCGTGCAGGCCCTTACTTTACTCGACTGCGGCCTTATCTGTCAGATTTCTTGAATACCGTGTCGGCGGCCTATGACCTGGCAATCTGGTCTTCGTCATCCAGAGATTATGGAAATGCCATTTACGTTACAGAATGGACAGGAGCGCCTGATGACACAGAACTCCTGCGACTCGGTCCGTATTTGCTGAGTATTAGCGGCACTCCGGATTTTCGCCGTATTGAAAAACGATTCTGGAGAGGTTGATCCGGCCTCGACTTCCTTCATAAAAGCCGAAGCCGGTTGCCTCATCAGAGTATATGACCGCCCGAGACCTCGATATCCTGGGCCGTTACCCAACCGAAATCGTCAGATACCAGGCCGGCGATCACCTTCGCCATATCGTCGGGCCTGCCGATGCGACCGAGCGCCGTTTCTTTTGCCAGCGGTTCGAGGTATTCCGGATGCTTTTCAAAAACGCCGTCTCCGATATTCGTATGCGTCGGACCGGGAGAGATGGCGTTAACGAGAATGCGGCGTGGCGCCAGCTCTTTTGCGAGATACCGCGTCCACGCCGCCATAGCGGCCTTCGACGGACCGTAAGTCGAATATCCGGCGAAGGTTTTGTAGCTGGAGTTACTTGAAGTATTCACGATGCGTCCGCCGTCTTCGAGCAGACCGAGCAGATGCTGTGTAAGAAAATACGGGCCCTTGAAGTTCGTCGTCATGATCTGATCGAAGAACTGCTCGGTTACATCGGTAAACGGCATACCGCCTCCCATGCCGCCGTTGTTGATCAGATAGTCGAAGCTGGTGCGTCCCCAGACGTTGTGCAACGTTTTCTTTACCTGCTCCGTGAAATTCGCAAACGACGCCGGCTGATTCAGATCAAGCCGTAGCGCCGCCGCTCTGGCTTCGTTCCAGTTCAGCTCTTTGAGAAGGGCCTCCGCCGCCTCGGGATGAGAGTGGTAGGTGATAATGACTCCGATCCCGCGCTTTGATAATTCAATTGCCGTTCCTTTTCCTATGCCGTTGCTTCCGCCTGTAATAATCGCTACTTTCATACGATCCTCCGTTTGAGTTATACACGTATCTTAGCGACGATACCGACGGATTACAAGATCCGATGCTGTCGATATATTGCCTGATCCTACCGCCCTTCGGAAGCGGAAATTAACAGAGACCGATGATGCGTTATTGTTCTCATGTTTTTGCCGGGCGATATTTTTACGGTTGCCTGATTCTGCCGGGGCGTCTTTTTGAAACGATGCAGCCCTTTCAGGCCATTACAGAGGAGATCGCTCAGCTCTGCGCACAGGCGACGACGACTCCCACAGAGACGGGCATCCCCGATGTCGTCATGATTCAGGGAGATGTGCCCGAACACCAGCTGGCCGCAATTTACGAGCCGTATATCGGCCTGTTGATTCAGGGGGCGAAAACGTTATCCATCGGCGATCAGGTTCTGCGTATGCTTCCGCCGTCGTATTTCATTATTTCGGTGGAGCTACCGGCAACGGGCAAGGTGGAGCAGGGGCCGAAGGGGCTGCCGTATCTGTCTCTGGGGCTGCGCCTGAATCAGAAGATACTTGTCGATCTGCTTTCTGATGTTCCCGAACGAATCGCCGGCGACGATAGCGAAGGCTTTCAGGCCTGTAAGGCCGATCGCGAATTCCTTGAGGCATGGCTGCGTTTGCTGCGCCTGATGAAGACTCCGCAGCATATTCAGGCGCTGGCTCCGTTATACACGCGAGAGATTTTATACAGGGCTCTGATCGGTTCGCAGGGATGGCGTCTCTATCATGTCTGTCAGATGCAGGGCCGCGAGTTAGGCATCCATCATGCCATTGACTGGTTGCGTAAGAACTTCCTGAAAAGGATCGAGGTAAGAACTCTTGCCGATCGATCGGGCATGGCCGTGACGACGCTGCATCGTCAGTTTAAGCAGATCACAGGACTGAGTCCGATTCAGTTTCAGAAGCAGCTTCGACTGCTTGAGGCAAGAAAGCTCATCGCCTTCGGCGGATGCAGTGCCGCATCAGCCGCCTATCAGGTCGGTTATGAAAGCACGTCGCAGTTCAATCGCGAGTATGCGCGCTTCTTCGGGAATCCACCGGTACGCGATGCGATCGTTCTGAGGCGGAGCAGCGAGCCAGAGTTAACAGGATGATCTTCTCAGATCAGCTTTTCAGGAAATCTGTGATTCTTGGGGCAGCCTGAAGGTAGAAGGAATAGAGGAGAGCTCGTCAATCAGTCGTCGCAGGTACTCTTCCTGAAAGCGATGTCTCTTCTTTCTGAGTATAATATGCGAGAGCGGGCCTTTAAAATGGCAGGTAAGGGCTGCATGCCTTCCGACGCAATTCGCAACATGATAGATACGATAAGGAGTGACTACCGTTGTAAACGACCATCCGAAATAGCTGTGCTGATTGACCGCGGAGGTTTGAATGCCGGTAGAAGCCAGCCCTTCGCTGAGGGCGACGGCCAGTGATTGTCCGCCAGGTTGGATAGGGTTTTCATTCGCATCGAACTGCCATTCAAGATCGGGACCATCATACGCAAAGAAGAGAGTGCAGGCACTACCATTCCATTGAATCGTTCCTGGTTTCGGTGCTTTCACGGTTCCGTGTTAGACCGCTGAATATACGCGACAACGAATAATGCAGGCTTGGACGTTTTTTTTCAGAGCTTTCTCTTCACTGCCCCCCTTTTTTGTCCGGCAGGCATGATAGGCTGGCCTGGCCATGAACAAAACAATGAAGGCTGCGGCTATCCATCAATTCGGAGGCATCGATCGTTTCGAGATCATCGATGTCGCTATCCCTGAAATCGACGACGATGAAATCCTGATCCGGCTGGATTTTGCCGGGCTTGGAAGCTGGGATGTTTTTGAGCGAGAAGGAGGCTACGCACGGATGCTCGGCCTTGTGGCTAATTTTCCGTATATCCTCGGATCAGAAGGGGCCGGCACGGTCGCCCGGATCGGCGCAGCCGTGAAAGGGTATAAAGAAGGAGATGCGGTGTACGCCTCGGGCTTCTTGAATCCCAAAGGAGGCTTTTACGCACAGTTTGCTGCCGTGAGTGCAGACCTTGTCAATCATCGTCCCGAGCATCTGAGCCCCGAGCCGACGCCGCCTGCGGGCAATACGCTACTTAACTACAATGCCGATCCCGATGCCGACCTTATGCGTCGACTGGCAGGCCTTCTTGAAGGCAGATCTCTTCGTCCCGTCGTTTCGAAGGTTTATCCATTGAAAGACGTGGCGGTGGCCCATGAGGCTCTACGACAGCATCATCTCGGTAAATTTATTCTTGCTATCGATCGTGCAGAGTGATCGGATGACTGGCGCGCATCAAAAGTTCTGAAGGAGTTCTGGTTATCGGTCATTCTCAAATGCAGAGCCTGTATTCTATGCAGGCGCCAAAAAAAGGCCTGCTCCTTCCTCGCGAAGAAGCAGGCTGCTGTGAGAATGGTAATAGTCTTATCATCAGCGCGAGTCTTGAGCGCCTCTCTGATCGCTCTGCGTTTCGTCCTGATTCTGCGCCAGTATGGAATCCGTAATGGATTCTTTTATAGAGGAAGAAGAATCGATCGATTTTGTCAGTTCGACGATCTCATTGAAGTTCAACACCGACGAGGGGTTGAGCAGTATAACGATGCGGTCTTCCAGTCGCCCCATTCCTTTGATGAAGTCGGCCCGGAGACGAGAGCCGAAGTTCGGAGGAGGGTCGATGTTCTCCTTGTTGATAGAGATCACCTCGTTAACGCTATCTACCAGAACGCCGGCAATGATATCGTCTTTATCGCCGTAAATCTCGAGTATGAGAATACACGTTCGCTTTGTAATGTCGGTCTCCCGGCCTAAAAACAGCCGGGAAAGGTTGATCACAGGAACGACGTTCCCTCTGATGTTGATGACGCCGGCGATGAATCGGGAGGTTCTTGGAACTCTGGTAGGCTCCCTGTACTCCAGGATTTCTCTTACGCCGAGAATCTCAATACCGAACTCATCCTTTCCCAGTCGAAAGGTGAGATGCTGGTTTGTGTTTTGTTGATAGACTGCCATTTCAGAATCTCTCGAACTTGGATTCGTCGATGACCTCCACCGTCTTCTGAGTTTTTGTCATAGCCTCACCGACAGGTTTTGTGGTCAGCTTTTCTCTTTTAACGGAGGAGTTGCTCACAAGCTTCTCTTTGTTCCGCACGGTGAAAAAATCGACAAGCTTTTGAAGCTCCTGGGCCTGTGTGGTTAACTCTTCAGACATACTCGACAGCTCCTCCGATGCCGAGGCATTCTGCTGGGTCACTCTATCAAGCTGGCCCATGGCCGAGTTGATCTGGTCGACGCCCTGTTTCTGCTCTTCGCTGGCCGCTGAAATCTCTCTGATAAGATCAGAGATTTTCATTATGCTCGGTATGATCTCGGTTATCAGAGAGCCTGCTCGTTCAGCCACTGTTACGGAGTTCCGGGCAAAACTGCTGATTTCGCCTGCATAGGATTGAGATCTCTCAGCCAGTTTGCGGACCTCGTTAGCGACGACAGCAAAGCCCATGCCGTGCTCGCCGGCCCGTGCCGCTTCAATCGCTGCATTCAGCGCAAGCAGGTTGGTCTGATAGGCGATGTCTTCGACGGTTACGATTCGTTCGGCGATATCTTTCATCGCCTGAACTGCCTGTTTTACGGCTTCTCCGCCTTCGTTCGCATCCTTCACCATTTTGCTGGCCATGGATTCCGTCTGTCTGGCGTTCTCGGCATTCTGTGTGATGGTGCCGCCCATCTCTTCCAGAGAAGAGCTTGTTTCTTCGACGCTCGCAGCCTGTTCGTTCGCGCCCTGACTGAGATTCTGCGATGTGGCGCTCACCTGCTCCGATGCGCTTGCGATATTGTTCGTTCCGATGAGAACGCCCGAGATCACCTCGCCGACACGTTTCACCATATCTGAAAGAGAATGTCCGAGAGCGTCCTTTTCTGAGCGCACGAGAACGTCTACTGTCATATCGCCCGCAGCCATCTTCTCGGCGTCATTGACAATGGCTTGCGTGGCCTGTATCATTTTCTTCATCGCTCGCAGAAGCATGCCCGATTCGTCTCGCGCACTATCATCGATTACGATTTGAACGTCTCCCAGTGCTACCTGCTCAGAGATAGCTACGACCTGATTCAGAGGCCTTGTTATACTCAGGCTGATTACGATGGCAAAGGTCATACCGACGAGCAGCGATACTGCCGAGGTGATGAAAATCAAGTTCTGAGTCGTCTCGGTATTCGCCCGGGCCTGAGCAAGTGCCGCGGCGGCCTGGCTATCATTCATTTCGGCCAGGGTGCTCAGATTTTTGTTCATCTCAACGGCAAGCGGAGCGACCTTCTGCCCGAAGGCCACCCAGGCCTGTTCCGTTGCGTTGTCGCCGTCCGCCATGCGCACGGCAACGACTTCATTCTGCGCTTTCTCAAAATCGGGGATCATGTCGATGACGGCGTCAAAGATCTTCTGTTCCTTTTCTTCGATGATTAGCGCTTTATATTGTTTCAAGCGGTTCTGCATATTGCTTCGCGACTCTTCGATACGAGCGAAGGCTTCTTTTCGTTTCTGTGCATCGCCGTCGATGATAATCGTACGCATCTCGCGCTGGATCAAGAGAAGATCGGCCTCGGCGCCCTTGCTGAGCGAAACGCCGATGAGATTGATGTTATAGAGTTCATCCATCTGCTTGCCCAGATCTGAAGTAGATCTGAT
Source organism: Leptonema illini DSM 21528 (assembly GCF_000243335.1). Classification (NCBI taxonomy): domain Bacteria; kingdom Pseudomonadati; phylum Spirochaetota; class Leptospiria; order Leptospirales; family Leptospiraceae; genus Leptonema; species Leptonema illini. The sequence continues at coordinate 1,242,724 of NZ_JH597773.1, forward strand.
TCCCAGAAACGCAACAAGAGCGACCAGGCCGATGATTATCAGGAAACTGATAATCAATCTCGGTCCGATTTTAATCACATTCAGCCATTTCACATGAACCCTCCGATGGTTAACTTTCTGTTTTACTGACAATTTCCAGTGCGCTATTGACCAATGCCGAAGAATTCTCGACAGATAGATCGCGAACCGTATTTAATAACAATGCCGTGTCGATGATTAAAGCCGTCGATCCGTCGCCGAGGACGGCGAAACCCGTGATGCCGTTCTTACCCTCGAACAGATCACCGGCCGGTTTAATAATGGAATGCATGCGCCCCAGAAGCTCGTCTACGACAAGGGCTGCTTTTATGTTGCCCGAGTGGACGATCATAAGGTTTTTACGTGCCACGCTGTCGCTCGCTTCTTCGAAGAACTCATCCATCTTAATAAACGGGATGATTTCATCTCGTACTCTGACAAAGTTCTGCTCTCCGACGGTTTTATCGCCTTCGCGAAACTCCATGCATTCGTCGACCATCTCCAGTGGAATGGCATACAGCGTACGTCCGATACGCATCAGGAATCCGTCGATGCTGCTCGCCGATAACGGAATCGTCAATCTGACAGTGGTTCCCTGACCTCTGACAGAGGAAATCGAGATATCTCCATTCAGAGAGCGGATAAAGCGAGTTGCCGCGCTCATCCCGCGATCTCTGTTGAACTCAAGGTCTACAATGATCTGTAATAGCTCTTCGTTTGACAGGGTTTCATCGTTTGCGCTGAAACCGTTTCGCTGTACTGCGTTTTTCACTTCATCTAAATCAACGCCGCGGCCGTCGTCTTCGACTTCGATAGTCACTGAGCCTGCTTGCTGTTTCGCCGACAGTGTGATTCTACCGGATCGCGGTTTCGCCGCCGCAGTGCGCTCGGCAGCAGACTCTATTCCGTGATCAAAGGCATTTATGATCAGCGGCTCAATGGCGCTGTACAGTGGGTCGAGCAGGTTTCTGTCGATCTGAGTGTCGCCGCCTTTGATGATCAGGTTGGCAGGTCGTTCCTTGTTCAGACTCAGTTCGTAAACCGTTCGTGAGAACCGTGAGAAGAGGGATTCAATAGGAACCATCCGTAGCTTCTGGCTCGCTGTGCGAACATCATTGAGAAGGCGTCCCATTCGATAGGCCAGCTCCTCGAGATACTCGTTTTTCACCGTATGCGATATCTGCTGAATAGCGGCTGCAATGGCGACGGCCTCCGCCACGCCATCGATCACGATGTCGAGTTTCTCCGCATCGACGCGAATGCTGCGTTTCCCGGATCGGGGCTCTGACGATTTCAGATCGGCAGATGGTACCTGAGAGTCGGTCGACTCAGGCTCATTCTCGTGAAATACTGGAGTCAGAGAATCGATCTCTCTATGCAGCGCTCTGGATCTTTCCGTCAGGCTCTGTTCTTCGTAACGACCCGTGTCATAGAGCTCCATCCAGTCTTTCAATATGCCGTCATAGAGGATGATAGCACGTCTCAGCTCATCAGAGAGAGTGGTGACGTAGAGTCTCGCTGAATCAAGATAGCTTTCCAGGGGAGCTGTAAGATCGGCGATGGCGTTGAAACCATGAAAGGCGGCCGTTCCCCGGATGCCATGGATGCCACGAAAAATCTCGTTCACCGTATCGTTTGTCGGCTTCGCTATTAACAGCAGGGACTCAAGATCCGAAGAAATTGAATCTATTCTTAGTCTGAAATCATTAAATCCGGGCTGTAATCGGGGATCTTGCATAGGCCTTAGCGACTCCTCTTCTGAATCAGAAGCGGATATGCCGTCTGGTTTCCGTGATCAGATCGCTCATCTTGAAGGGCTTGGTGAGCCAGGAGTTCGTGCCAAGGGACTGCATTTCTTCGACCATCGTTTCGTTCGTTTCGGTGGTCAGCATGATGACGGGAATGGCGGCATGGTTCTCACGCTTTTTTAGCTCACGAACGAATTCCAGGCCGTTCATAACGGGCATATTTACGTCGCATAGGATCAGCCGGGTAGAGCCACCAATGCGATCCATTGCTTCCATAGCCTGCATGCCGTCTTCAGCCTCGACAACTACGTATCCCTGTGTCTCAAGGGCAAGGCGGACCAGCTTACGCTGTGCTGCTGAGTCATCTATTATCAGAATACTGCCGCTCATGATCCTTTACCTCTTAAAGTTGGAACCACGAGATCAGAGGGCGTACCGAGATAGGGTAGAGGGTGTTCGAAATCTCGATACATCTGACTCACAATTAAAGATGCGTTCGAAAAAAACGTCAACACAAATTTGTTGTGCAACAATTTTTGGACCATAGCAATCAAATCCTCCTACTTTGCGTCTGCGCGATGGTTTTCGCCTGTTTAACGAAACATCACGCACGACGGTATATTTAATACCTGGGAATATTTAATGGGAGGGCCTACGAATCCGGTCAATTCGCTTTTTTTGTTGTACAACAAAAAAATGAGAAAGCAAATCCAGAACCAGGCTGCTCGAAGTATTGATATCAGGCATTCAAATGTTTAGATGAAACAGTGACCTAATAGAAAGTCATGCAATATTGCTATTACTCTCAATCTTCACCTTCAAATTCGAGATTTGTTGATACTGAAATATTTTTTGACCCGGATCTCGTTAAAGGTTTTTTTTTCTGGCGGTAGAATTACGAAAAAAAATAAGTAGGTTAAACATCGCAAAAATGCAATATTGCATTTCAATAACTTCATCGGGGAATATCGATCCATGCCGAGGAAAACCGCCATAGAACGCTTATCGAGGCTTCCGCGAAGATATTTCGTGGAATGGAGCGATTTCCGAGATAGCATAGGCGACGATGGCGATCTTTTTATATGGATTGAGGATGGGGTGGAGCAGTACTGGAGCAGCAGCAAGACAAATACAGGCGGAAGAAAGCAGAGCTATTCCGATCTGACGATTGAATTCATTCTAACGCTGAAGGGTCTGTTCGGATTTCCGCTGCGGCAGACGGTGGAATTCCTGTCGGCATGCTTTCTCTTTACCGGAGTATCGAGTAGCATTCCTGATCCGAGTCAGGTTTCGCGCAGAGCTCGCCATTCCTCTCTGTTTCCTCTGGTCGCGCGATCGTCTGAAAATGAACCTGTGCACGTCTTTTTGAGGGCTGAAGGTGTATCGGTAAAGACAGGCAGCACCTACGCACCGAAAGACGACGGCTGCTGGTGCAGGGCTTATCTGTCCGTTGACCGGCATGGAGGAAAGGTGCTATTTGGTGTAGTCTCTGTGGATGAAGATGAGGCTTTTTCCGCGGGGAGCAGAATCCTCACGTCCACCGAGCTTGAATTTGACAGAGTGGAGTCCATTGACGACCGGCATGCTTTTCTTCTGGATGCGCTCAATAAAGGAATGCAGGACGCTCTTTCAAATCACGAAGATCGCCCATTTCAAGCGCTTCAGTCGTTATCCGATACTGCTCTTGATGATCGCATAGCGCCGTTGCGAAAGGGACTCTGGAAAAAAGAAACGGGCATATTTGCAAAGCCGGTGCTGAACGTCATGGTATGCCGCCATGAGCCGATCGTCTGATCCCCTACACCTGCACGCCGATCAGATCGCGGCCCTTCTTCGTCTTCAGTTCAGGGGGGATGCGCGAAAGGATAAGCTGCTTCACCGCATCAAGTAGCTTGCGTCTGAAAAAATACGGTCCGTGAATCAGGCTGATCTCTCGCGTCGGCTGCGGGTCTTTAAGCGTCACCACTCGCGGATCATTCTTCGGAGCGGCTAACAGTGGAAGCAGCGTCATGCCCGCTCCGAGATCGACCATCTTTTTCAGGGTTTCAAGGCTGCCACATTCGATGCGGCCGGCGGCGCGGCTTCCGCATAGCTGAAGCGACTGATTGCGAAAACAATGATCCTCGCCGAGCAGGATCATCTCAAAGCGTCCTTCGCCGTCGGGGCGCAGGTCCAGGTTGCGCAGTTCGATCGGTCCGGGCAGGGTGACTCCCTTCGGATAGTAGGCGACAAAGGGCTCATAATAAAGCGGAATCTCGGTCAGATCATCCTCTTTCAGAGGAGTGGCGAGGATGCCGATATCCATCTCGTCATGGCGGATCTTCTCTATAATCTGAGACGTCGGCAGCTCATAGATGCGGAACTGCAGATGCGGATGATTGCGCGAAAGCGATCGGAAGAGCTCGGGCATGAGCACGGGTGCAAGCGTGGGAATCAGGGCGATACGCAGCTCGCCCACAAGCTCATCTTCGTCTTCGCGAAAGAGCTCTTCAAGGCGGCCGGCTTCGCGAAGAACGGTGCGGGCCTGTTCGATGATCTTACGCCCGGCTGCCGTCGTAACGACGGGCGTTTTGCGTCTGTCGAATAACTCGACGCCGATCTCGTGTTCGAGCTTTTGAATCTGCAGGCTGAGCGTCGGCTGCGTGACCAGGCAATGCTGTGCGGCCTCCACAAAACTTCCGTAGCGGTCAACGGCGACGATGTAGCGAAGCTGAGTAAGCGTCATAGGTCACAGAAATCGAACGTTAATGCCCCGGCCACTCATTCTGAGGCCGGCGTCACCGTGATCATGACTCCGGTCATCGTCGGCATGAGGTCGTCAGAGATTTTTCAAATGGCCTATAAGGCAAACTGGCGATGTCCTTCGATGAGCTGCGCGAAGTGCGATCGTTCGCCCTCGTCGACGTCGTCGGGAAAGCGTGCGTCGCTGCGAGTCCAGCGCTCCAGCCAGCGCCCGTCAAGCAGAGCGGACGTGCCGCGGCGCTGCACCGCCTGTTCGGTTAAAGCCATCGTCGTGTCGGACTTCAATCCCGTGCCCGTTCCGGCCGCCACAAAGAAGCCTGCGGCAAGCAGCGTCGCACGCACGCGAGTCGCCGCCGAATAGGTGAAAAGCTCCGCATCGTGCTCGCCGCAGATGCGATACATCGACCGGAAGGCAGCAAGCGACCAGAGCGGACCGTTCGTTTTGTAAGAGTAGGGATCGTAGAAGATCAGATCGGGCCGATCGGCCTCGCTCATCGTTTCAAGGAAATCGCCCTGCACAAGCTGCCAGGAGATCGGGCTGTGTTTCGATTGCCAGAAGCCGTCTCGTAGAAGCACGTGTGGTCCGGCATGTTTCAGATGTGGAAAGCGATCGACGTGTGTCAGCGCAAGACGCAGGGCGTCGAGATCGTTCTCGAAGCTGATGATACGCAGCTCGGGCAACGTTGCGGCGTCGATAGCCGAAGCGGATTCCGATCGGGCATTGTTGTGAGTCTTTGAATGGCTCAGGGCGTGAATCCCCGCTTCGTATGCGCGTATCGTCGCCATCGCATTGTAGGCCGCTCCGAGCCCCACATCCCATACGGTTAACGGCGAAGAGCCGAGCCGTCGTATCAGCTCGGATTGCTCGACATAAAGGCGTCGTGCCTCGACGTCCGGCTCGGAGCCCGGATGCATCACCTCGCCCGACGGCGCATGCTGAATGCGCACAAAGCCGTCACGCGATTCGTGCAGACAGAAGGCGCCGATAGACTCGATGAACTCGCGCTTGTTTCGCGTTCGCACCGGAGGCGGTCCGGGCGGACGATCGGTGTCGGGATTGGCAAGAATCTCGCGCTGCTCTTTATAGAGCGATTCGAAACTGCCGGCGAGTATATGACGGCGCATCGAGGCCATGAGTCGATGATAGAAGCGCAGGTTGTGAATCGAGAGAAGCTGCCATCCGAGAATCTCATCGGCCTTATGCAGATGGTGAATATAGGCCTTGCCGTAATGAGCGCATGTATAACAATCGCAGTCCGGATCGACGGGCTCGTCGGCGAATTTATAGACCGATCGCTCAAGACGCATGCGTCCTCGGCTGGTGTAGGCGACGCTCTGCTGTGCAAGGGCGCTTGGAATGATACAGTCGAACATATCGACGCCGGCATTCACCGCTTCAAGCAGATCGATGGGCGTGCCCACGCCCATCAGATAACGCGGACGGTTCTCGGGCATGAGATCGGTCGTGAAGCTGGTGAACTCTTCGCGCTCATCTTTCGTTTCGCCGACGGCCAATCCGCCGATGGCGAATCCGTCGAACTCAAGGGCCGACAGAGTCTCGGCGCTCTGACGGCGCAGATCACGAAAAAGAGCGCCCTGTATAATACCGAAAAGGGCCTGCTCGCTATCGCCTCTGGCTTCAAGAGAGCGCTTCGCCCAGCGATGCGTCAGATGCATCGCCTCTTCGGCCGTTTTATAGTCGGCCGTCGACGGAATACACTGGTCGAGCGCCATCATAATGTCAGATCCTATCGCCTTCTGCATGCCGATGCTCATCTCGGGCGTGAGCAGAATCGTCGCCCCGTCGACGTAGCTGCGAAAGAGAGCGCCTTCTTCGGTCATGTTGCGCGAATGGGGCAGGGAGAAGATCTGAAATCCGCCCGAGTCGGTTAACACCGATCCCGACCAGTTCATCATGCGATGGATGCCGCCCATTCGCTCGAAAACCTCGGCGCCGGGACGCAGAAGAAGATGATACGTGTTGGCGAGAAGGATCTGTGATCCGACCGTTTTCAGATCTTCGACGCGCAATCCCTTCACCGTGGCATTGGTACCGACGGGCATAAAGAGGGGCGTTTCGATAACGCCGTGCAACGTGCGAAAGGTGGCGGCACGGGCCCGGCCCGCCTTCGCCTGGATCTGGAAATCAAGCCGACTCACAGGACCAGGCTTCTTGAGCGAGGGAGGCAGGCAAGCAAGGTGAGGGGCTACTGGGTAGCGTCTTTTGTTTCCGGCGGAATAGGTATTCTCGCATCGACGAACTTCACGACGGGGACCGTTTTGTAATCATAGCGTCGTTCAATGCGGTATGTTCCTACATAAACAACACATTTGCCAGGGGGGCTTTTAATAATCTGATCGTCGTAGTAGATTTTGCCCGGCTCTCTGGGAAGAAAGACGGTATGCCCGTCGCAAAATGTGTCGGGCATACCGTACGAAGTGTTTTTACAAGCATAGGCCAGAGCAAAGTCATCAAGAACCTGAAAGACTCGAAACTGACGCACCTCTTCGCAATCTGGATTGGTCATCGTCGTAGGTTGTGGGGGCGCCTTGATTGGCGTGGAGCGATGGGGCTGCGGCGTCTCACAGGCAGAGACAGCGATCATAATCGCTATCAGGATTGCCGGGATCAGAAGCTTGGTATTCATGCAGTTTCCTCCTTGCAATTGTTCTGATATTGTTGAGATTATTCTTCAGTTGGACAAGCTTTCCTTATCCGCATACGTCAATTCCTGCGCAATTGCCTCTGCCTGCTTCAGAACGGTCTCCACAGCCAGCAGTTGTAGATCTGGCGGATAACCGAATTCTCGAAGCTTTCGCTTGATAATCACTTTGAGTTTTGCTTTGACGTTTTCTCGAATCGTCCAGTCGATTGAGGCGTTCTCTTTGACGGCCTGAAAGAGAACGGTGGCCAGTTCTCGCAGTTTCTCTTTTTGCATCAGCTCTCTTGCACTTTCGTTTTCGGCAACAGCGCAATAGAAGGCGTACTCGTGAGGGGTGAGGCCCAGTTCTTCAGGCTCTCTGTCTTTGCTCTGGATCTCTTTACCGAGCTCGATCAGTTGTTCAAGAAATTCCGCCGCGGTGATGACCTTACTGTGATACCGTTTGATGGAGGCTTCGAGCATCTCCATGAGTGTGCGACTCTGAATCAGGTTTCTTCTGGATCGCCCCTTAATCTCGTCATTGAGGAGCTTCTTTAGAACCTCGATGGCAAGGTTCCTGTGCTTCATATTTTTAACTTCAAGCAAGAACTCTTCAGAGAGAATAGAGATGTCAGGCTTCTTGATGCCGGCAGCGTCGAAAACGTCGATCACCTGTTCGCTCGTCAGCGCGCTGTCGATCACCTGCTTCATAACGGAATCCATTTCAGTCCTTGAGGTGCCGCTTCTGGAATCGAATTTGACCAATCGGGCCTTCACTGCCTGAAAGAAGGAGATTTCATCTTTTGCATCCATGGCCTGATCGTGGGGCAGGGCAATCGAGAAGGCTCTGGAAAGGGCCGTGACTTCTTTCACAAAGCGGTTCTTGCCGTCTTCCAGACCGAGGATGTGGTCTTCTGCGGCGAGGATGATGCCGAGCTTTTCCCTGATTTCGGAATCGAAGTAGTTTTCGTAGGGGAAGCCATAAAACATCTGGCTGACGATTTCCAGCTTTTCAAGCATGATGGAGACGGCCTCTTCCTGCGTTGCAGCCGGATCGCCGCGGCCTCCGCTTTCTGAGTAGAATCTCAATGCCTCTTTCAGGTCAGAAGCGATGCCGAGGTAGTCGACGATGAGGCCGCCTTCTTTATCCATGTAAACCCTGTTAACCCTTGCAATGGCCTGCATCAGATTATGCCCTTTCATGGGCTTATCGATATACAGCGTATTGAGGATGGGAGCATCGAAGCCGGTCAGCCACATATCCCGTACGATTACTATTTTGAGTTCATCGTCCGGATTCTTCACCCGGTCTGCCAGTTTGCGGCGTTGCTCTTTTGTCGTATGGTGTTTCGAGATGGTCGGCCCATCCGCGGAAGCGGCCGTCATCACCACCTTGATACTGCCTTTAGCGAGATCATCATGATGCCAGTCAGGTCTGAGAGCGATGATTTCCTGATAGAGTTCGGCTGCAATGCGTCGCGACATTGCCACAACCATCGCCTTGCCTTCGGATGCAGCCTGTCTGTTTTCAAAATGGGTAACGATATCGGCGGCTACGCGGGCAATGCGTTCTTTCGCGCCGATCAGGGCTTCGAGCTGCGTCCATCGGGTTTTTGCTTTCTGAGATTCGCCGGCTTCATCCTCGCCGAGTTCTGCATCGAGCTCCTTGATGATCTTTCGACCCTCTTCACTGAGCTTGATTTTCGCAAGTCTGCTTTCGTAGTAGATGCGAACCGTAGCGCCGTCCTCTACGGCCTGTGCAATATCGTAGATATCAACGTAGTTACCGAACACCGCCGGCGTATTCACGTCGTCTCTTTCAATGGGAGTTCCCGTGAAGCCGAGGTAGGTTGCATTGGGAAGAGCATCCCGCATGTATTTCGCGAAGCCGTAGACGATCTTCTTACCGACAACATTTCCGCCGGCGTCTTTTGCATCGACCGTCTTTGCCTTGAAGCCATACTGCGTTCGATGAGCTTCATCGGCGATGACGACAATATTCTCTCTTTCAGAAAGCCTCTCGTAGACGTTTCCTTCTTCGGGTTGAAATTTCTGGATCGTTGTGAAGATCACTCCGCCCGAAGCGACCTTTAAGAGCTCTTTCAGGTGGTTTCTATCCGTGGCCTGTACAGGCTCCTGACGCAGGAGTTGACGCGACGCCGCGAAGGTATCGAAAAGTTGATCGTCCAGATCGTTGCGGTCTGTGATGACGAGGATGGTCGGATTATTGAGTTTGAGCACGATCTTTCCGGCATAAAAGACCATCGACAGGGACTTGCCCGATCCCTGTGTATGCCATACGACGCCGGCCTTTCTATCACCCGGTTTCTGTTTCTTAACACCGGGCAGACCATAGCTCTCCGGCGGTTCTGCAGCATGAGCCGGCCACATTTCTTTGCCGATCACACCGGTGGCCCGCAGCGTAGATTCGACGGCTCGATTCACCGCATAATACTGGTGATAGGCGGCCAGCTTCTTGATGATCTCTGTCTGTGTAAGCCCTGTCTTCTCGTCGATACGACTGGACTTTTCAAAGACGATGAAATGGCGTATCAGGTCAAGAAGGGTCTGTCGATTCAGCATCCCGTGAATCAGCGTATCGAGCTGTGGCGTTAACCTCGACGCTTCGATAAGGCCGTCGGACGACTTCCAGGCCATGTATCGCGTGAATCCGGCTGAAATGGTCCCAGCTTTTGCTTCATGACCATCCGATATGATCACGAAGCCGTTGTAGTTAAACAGGGAGGGGATGGACTCTTTATAGGTCTGAATCTGCTGAAAGGCCGATTTGATGTCTGTCTTTTCGCCGACCGGATTCTTCAGTTCTATAACAACAAGAGGAATACCGTTCACAAAGAGGATCAGATCGGGGCGCTTGTTTGTATTGTTCTCGATGATCGTAAACTGGTTGATGACCTTGAAATCGTTGTTCTCGGGGTTTTCAAAATCAATGAGCCTGACGTAATCGCCGCGTTCCGTGCCGTCGCGTTTTACCGTAACGTTCACGCCCTCGGTAAGCATGCGATGGAAGGCCTCGTTATTGACGATGAGCTCGGGCGAGCCGATTCTTTCGATCTGCTTGATGGCTACTTCTACTGTGTCCTCTGGAATATCTGCATTGATTCGCTGGACGGCCTCTCGCAGCGTTTGAGAGAGCAGGACGTCTTCAAAGCTATCTCGTCTCCAGCCCGGGGATTCTTCGGAATCGGGAGCAATATCGGGGCCGTGAATATATTCGTAGCCCTGCCTCTGGAGCAGGTCAATGACCATAACTTCGATGGCATTTTCGTTGAGGTTGGAACTATGATTTTCAGACATTGCCGCTTCCATACGCCTGTTGAGGATGGTTCTTAATTGTCGGGTATTTCAGTTGAAGTCTTTCAGTAGCCACCATTTCAGTGAGGTACTGATCCTGTAATGCCTTTGAATCGCGGTTTAATAATCGGCTGAGTTCGTTGAGCGTGAGCCACATGTTCTGACAAAGGATTACAATTAGGGCCTCCATTCGTTCTTTGCTCATCTTACCGGGCATCTTTTGATAACCTCATTCAGCCAGCTTTGAGTGGAGAATTCTTTCCAAATCTGGGGAGCTCTTTTCTAAATCCGGGGAGTTCTCGTCCAAATCTGGGGAGTTATCGGTTTCTTGAGAGAATGATTGGGGCGATAGCTTGACGACCACAAATTCCGAGATGGCTGTGACCGATTGCGAATCATGGCTTGTTCTGGCTTGCATCATGGTGAATAGGGATGGCTTACTGAATTAGACCGTGGTTCCGGGCAACCGTATCGTTGATGACCATGATGGAATCAATCAGAAGAGTCTTTTTGATTTTGCTGAGACTTAAGCCTATCGCCTCGTTTACTGGCGGTAACCATTCCCTTTGGAATCCATTGATGATGTAATAGCACTTTATCTTCAGATTCGAGGTAGGTTCCGCTATGATGAGATTAGCGGGGATTTGTTTATTCTTGTATGGTCGTTGTGTCTGCAAGCCCAGATAAATCAGGATTGAATTCAAGAATTTATCGTAGGCCTCGGCTACTCTGGCCGAAAAATCCTCTTTGCTGCCAGGCTGAGGAAACGACGATTTCGCTTCGATAAAGACGATGCTATCGTCGATGCGAACAATGGCCTCACATATCTTTATTCCTTCACCGAGCTCTTTGTGCACAGGCGAATGCTCAATACGAAAGCAGTCCGCATCGGGAAAGGAGAATTGCATTTTCGAATCTTCGAAGTTCATTGAAAGGATAACTCCACTTCTTCTTCGTAGAGCCGGATGGACTCCTGAACGATAGGATTTTCGGGCAATCCGTGCATCAAATCTTCATATCGAACGCCATCTGTTTTGTGAAAAGAAAGAAGAGGTACGCTGGCTTTATGCTTCTTTGCAAGCAACATAAGCTTCTTGAGAACAAAATAGGAATGCGTAGCAATGAAAAACTGGATCCCCGTATTCGATAGGAGATAAACGATATCCATGAACTTCGTCAATGCCTCAGGATGAAGAGCTGATTCGGGTTCATCGATGAAGACGATGGAAGAAGGCGTAAGATATCGATTCCCGAGTAATGTATCGAGAATGGAGACTTTCTTGATTCCCTCGGCCACGGCTTGAATCGGGTATTTCAAGTTCGCCTGTTTGTAAATCCATTCATTGCTTTCAAGGCTTACCCTGCCGTTTATAATGTCTGCAAGAAGCCTGCGAGACTCTGCGAATTCCGTATAGTTCTTCCCCTGCTGCGTGGCTATTTCCAAAGCACGAACAAGATCAAGATATGTATCGTCAAAGCCAAAAACTTGATCCACCTCTCGGCTTTTTTTTATGATCTTGAATAAGGATAGCACTTCTTTCGCGGGCAGAAAGATGGAGTTGGTTTGCGTCGGTTGAAAAGTGGAAGATACATTACTGATCTGCTTTTCTGTCGACGCGCCGAATTGGACCTTAAGCTCATGAGCGTCGTGATCATCCATTCGGATTTCTGTTCCGTTCGAGCCTTTTTTTATAAGATCGCTTAATTTAGGAACCTGAAAGGTCCAGTAGAGCTTTTCCGATATGTTTGTATCTATTCTGGTCTGACTATCGCCGCGGCCGGTCAGTTCGATGGATTTGACCAGGGCATAGAGTATCTTCAGTAGATATGTCTTACCGCTGGCATTATTCCCGATGACCAGGTTGATTCCAGAGAGGTTCTCCCAGAGAATGGAGTCCATCGGACCAAAATCCTTGATTTGAACTTTGCTTAACATTTTGCATCCTGCAATTCTACAAGAGTCGATTTCGCATCCCCTGTAAACAATAATTCGCGCGAATCTATAGAGGGTAACGGAAAGGGAGTCTGCTCGCTCATCATACCTTCACCCTCACTTCGCCCGACATCAGCTTCGGGCAGAGGGCACCGCAGAGTTTTCGCATAGAGTCATTGCCCTCCTTTTGAAGCAGGTCAATGATCGTAACTTCGACGGGATTTCCGTTGACGTTGCTCATAGATTCCAACTGTACCAAGGCTTCGTCTCCACAATTTTCCCGTCCTTCAATTCATACTTCTTCCCCGTCAGTTCTCGTAAATAGTGGACTAACCCCGGGCCGTATTCCCTCACTTTTTTGCCGGAAAACCCAAAAGAATCGATTATCTGTGGATTATCATTGAAAGCAGAAATCAATCTTCTAAGGGCCCAGTCTGGCATTGTTGTTAATGCCGGTAACAGCTGCGCCAGCCTGTTACCGGCATTAAAGCTTCTACAGTTTTCCATTTTCTGGATGAAGCAGTTGAGCATTTTCTGCTCTTTCATCAACGCCGATAGTACGTCGACGGAATTACTCTTGGACGGAGGCAATGCTTGGTATTTTCCGATAAATCCATAGGGATCAGTGCCAAGGCGAATGGAAACAATGGGCACCTTTCGTCCAAGGGCAAAGCCGATCTCTTGATCCGTCCATCTACTTTCGTGAAATCCATCCGTCATCAACGCAACCAGAGCATCCATCGATGAGAGCGCAAACTCTATTTCGCTCTGCCATTCCAGCGCGGGCTCGATACTCGTATGCGCAACAAAGCCCGCTACTCCAAAGTCCTTGAAGTCTGTCTTCAACTTCTCTGCAAGTTCCTTGTCCTTTGCAAGATGTGTTATGAAGATCCTGAACTTCGAGTCTCCCCAGATTCGCTGAATCGCATCAGCCGGAACCTGATGCTCTGTGGTGAAGGTGGTATCAGGGTTCTTCTTGCTCATACCTTCACCCTGACTTCACCGGACATCAGCTTAGGCAACAACGTGTCCCTGAGTTTTTCGAGGGTCAGGATTTGCTTGGCATTTGCATTTAATTTGGGTACTATCGACTCTGAAATCTCGTTGAACTTTTGAATCATAGCGGCCGATGGCAATTCCATACGGTAAATTTTTAGATGCTCAACGTTCACTCTTTGGCGACCGCTGGAACCGATTATGTCCCGAATTTAGTTAGAGTTTGAAAAGGCGGAACCCTGGCCCAAAGTGGGCCGAACACCACATTCCCTTACGGAGGGTTCCAGATGAAGAAGAACGAACGGGCAGAAACCAGTCAAACACAAAGCCTTACGGCCGAAGGTTTTCGGGATTATATTCGAACCAGCCTCGATGCTCGAGTGCGCGAATTTGCACTCGGTTACGTAGGAGCTTTGATTCTCGAAGAAATCGAAACGTTATGCGGCAAGACAGGGGAGCATAAGAGAGGCCGTGGTCTTGCCCATCGAGGCGGCAGCCAGCGTGGTTCCATTGTGCTCGATGGTGAAAGGGTGGCCATCCAGAGGCCCAGAGCTCGAAGCAATGGCAAGGAAGTGAAGCTGGAGCGATATGAGATCCTTCAGGATCGCTCTGATCTTCGCGAGCATGTTGAGCGCCTGATGCTGGCAGGCATCAGCACCCGGAACTATGAAAAGACGCTGAGAAAGACAGAAGCCTCTCTCGGCCTTTCGCGGAGTGCGGTTTCGCGGGAGTTTGTGAAGTCCAGCCGTGGGTCGCTCAATCATTTGAATTCACGCAGGTTTCCTGATCAGACATTCTGGTGTATTGTTCTTGATGGCATCGTATTCGGCGGCTCTGTCGTAATCGTTGCTCTCGGGGTCGATACGGCCGGAAACAAGCATTTTCTGGGCATTTCTGAGGGGTCTACAGAGAATGCTGATAGCGCACTCAGTGTCCTTCAATCAATCGAGAGCCGTGATATCCGCTTCACAGATCGTGTGCTTGTCGTCATGGATGGATCAAAGGCTCTTGAAAAAGCGGCCAGAGAGTTCTTCGGTAGCAGAGCTGAAATTCAACTCTGCTACTTGCATAAACAGAGAAATGTCCTTGCAAAACTCCCACGGAAGTATCATGCAGAATTCTGCAAGAGATACAAGCAGGCATTCAGCGCGAACAGTTACGAAGATGTCGCAAGCGAGATGCGGTCCGTGCTATCATGGCTCGAATCCATCAGCTACAGTGCCTCCCAGAGCCTTCAGGAGGGCTTAGAGACGCTGTTAACGCTGCATCGCATCAATATGCCGCCGAAGTTGAGAACATCCTTCTACACAACCAATCTGATCGATTCGGCATTTTCGAATCCCAGGTCTCAGCTTAACCGGGTTAAACGGTCAAGGCCGCAGACAGACCAGGTGCTCCGATGGGTCGGTAGTCTCCTGCTATCACAGGAGGAACAATTCCGTAAGGTGCGGTCATACACTCATATCCATGAGTTCTTAAACACCTTCCTGGATAAAAAGATTGACGAGCGGATCTCGGCATAGGATGCATTCAGTGGGTCCCGCCTCAAAGTCTAACTATCACTGGGACATAGTCGCTGGAACCTTCTAAACAACCTTCAGCGTAATCTTTAAAATCATCGGTCCTAGCTAACACATATGCAAAGAAGGGATGGAGCCCCAGTTTGGGTCGCATCACAATAAATTCGGTTGAGCCCCAAGCTACTTGGTCTTCATCTAAAAACGTAACAAATGCTGCCTTTCCATTTTCCAAGCAGGGTGTAATGCGAGCAAGCAATGTATCGCCGTTGATGAACTTTGTACCAGACGAAAATTCTCGGTCATACCAATCACGAGGATTGAATGTGTTATTACTGAGAGCAGACATTTCTAAATATGGAGCGGCAGAACCTTTAGGCAATTTTCTATTTGGATTGAATTCAATGAGGTCAGCAATGGTCCCCTCCTCCCAGCTCTCATCGGCCTCTTCCACGAACCACTGCCGGAACAGCGTCTCTGCCATAGCCTCCAGCGTCTTATTCTGCCGGTGCAGCAGATCGATCTTATCATCGAGGCTGGAAAGAACGGAGGCAATGGCCTTCTGCTCGGGAAGAGGGGGGAGGAGGATGGGGAGGTCTCTTTGTGCAGTAATCCCAACATAAGCTCTCGTCGAGCCACTGTCGCCGTGATTGAGTAATGTATCTTGAAATACTGGCGAATCAAAAAAATATTTAAGAAAGTGATTGTTAAGCTTGTTGGTATTCTTCACCCTATAATAAGTAACCTGTGGTGTTAGCATAATGTAGGGCATTTTGATTTCTGTTACGATAGCTGTCCTACCTAAAGAAGCTTTGTGAGTGAGGAGGACATCACCCTCTATTGAAAATCCTTTGTCCAGAGAATCGGCTAATCGTTTATCTATGAACTTGCAGTTCACTAAGTCTATTTTTCCATCATTGATATCCGTGGCCATAATGAATGGCACACCTTCGTTTTTGAAATCAGTGCCTTTAGGATGCTTTTCCCCATGATTGCCATCAAGTGGTTTTTCAAGGATATTCGTAGCTATCAATTCCCCAACTGAGCAAAGAACCCATTCTTTGGGTATAAGGCCAATTTCTGATTCAACCCTTTCACTCATCCCAGCTTCACCTTCTTCAGATTCTCAAGAATGGCCTTATTCAGCTTCTCCTCTTCTTTCAGCTGCTCTTCAAACTCCGCGCCTCTGCGTGGGCCTTGATGATTCACTATTCCTTGTTCACTATTCACTATCATGTCTCCGCAACTCCAGGCGCATCCTAGCCTCAATCAACGCTCTGTGCAGTTTGGCCTGAAGTACCTCTTTGGGTGGCAATTTCAGCCAGTATTCGGCAATATGAATGTTGTCCGCTTCCAGATCCATCAGCTCGACGACTTCGGTATCCTTACCACTGCACAGGATGATGGCGATGGGGGAGAGTTCGTCAGGCTGCTGCTCGTGTTTGGCAAGCCATTTGAGATACAGCTCGACTTGTCCTTTGTAGTCGGGCTTGAAGTCGCCGAGTTTCAGTTCAATGAGTACCAGTCGTTTGAGCTTTCGATGATAGAACAGCAGGTCGAGGTAGTAGTCATGACCTCCGATCTGGATGCGCTTCTGTCGACCCATGAAAGCGAAGTCACTTCCCAGCTCCAGAATGAACCGTTCCAGATCCTGCAAGATGGCATTTTCAAGGTCTTTTTCGGAGAAGTTGTCTTTCAAGTCGAGAAAATCGAGGAGGTAGGGGTCTTTGAGAAACAGCGCCGGGCTGGATTCACCGGGTTGTTGCTGCAATTGCATCAACTCGCGCTGGATCAGTTCATCGGGTTGTTTGGCAATAGCCGTGCGCTCAAACAGCATACTATCCATACGCTCGCGCAGTATGCGCACAGACCAGCGGCTATCGACGGCAAGGCGAAGGTAAAACTCGCGTTTGCTGGCATCGTCAATTTTGATGATTTCTACAAAATGCGACCAGCTCAATTGTTGCGACAGTGTCGCAACATTCTCTTGTTCGGGTAAAACGGAATAGAATTTTGCCATCCGCGTTAGACCGGAATAGCTAAAACCACTACCATATTCATGCGTCAGGCGAATAGCAAGTTGCTTGAGAACGGCCGCACCGTATTCAGCCCGGCCATCATAGAGCACTTCCGTTGTAATTGTCTTGCCAATGTGCCAGTAGGTGAGGACCAGAGCCTGATTCACCTGCGTAACAACATGTGCTCTGGCGGATTCTATAAGCTGGCGTATATCCTGGTAGAGCTTGTCCGCAGGAGTTGGGAGATCATTGCTCTGGCTCACAGCTTCACCTTCTTCAGACTTTCCAGAATGGCCTTATTCAGCTTCTCCTCTTCTTTTAGCTGCTCTTCAAACTCCTTCTTCAAGCTGGTAAAGCGTTCCTTGAAATCAAAGTCATCCTCTTCTTCGGGAAGACCGACGTATCGGCCCGGAGTAAGAACGTAATCCAGTTCTTTCACTCTTTCAATGGAGGCAGAGTTACAGAAGCCAGGGATATCTTCATACTTCCCTTTTGCGCTGCGCCAGTTGTGGTAGGTGCTGGCAATCTTCTGAATATCCTCTTCTGAGAATTCCAGGGTTCTTCGGTTAATCAGATGGCCGAGGTTTCGTGCATCAATAAACAGGATTTCATCGGTGCGGTTTCGATAGCCGCCGTTTGCTTTATTGCGCGATAAGAACCAGAGACTGGCCGGAATCTGTGTGTTCAAGAATAGCTTCCCTGGCAGGTTCACAATACAGTCCACCAGTCTGGCTTCAATCAGGGATTTGCGAATCTCTCCTTCTCCCGATGTTTTCGAGGTTAACGAGCCTTTAGCAAGCACAAAGCCGGCGGTGCCTTTCGGGCCAAGATGATAGAGAAAGTGCTGAATCCATGCGTAGTTCGCGTTGCCGGCCGGCGGCGTTCCATACTTCCAGCGAGCGTCGTTGCGCAGAAGCTCGCCCGACCAGTCGCTGTCATTAAAAGGAGGATTGGCGATGACAAAGTCTGCCTTCAGATCCTTGTGGGCATCTTTAAGAAAGGAGCCCTCTGAGTTCCACTTCACCTGCGAGCTGTCGATGCCGCGAATGGCAAGATTCATCTTCGCCAGTCGCCAGGTGGTCTGGTTGCTTTCCTGTCCGTAGATGGCGATATCGTTCACCTTGCCGCGATGGTTTTCTACAAACTTCTCGGACTGCACGAACATGCCGCCCGAGCCGCAACAGGGGTCAAAGACCCTGCCTTTAAAGGGCTCGAGCATTTCGACGAGGATCTCCACAACACTTCGCGGAGTGTAGAACTGGCCGCCCTTCTTTCCTTCGGCAAGAGCGAATTCACCGAGAAAGTACTCGAAGACATGGCCGAGAACGTCGGCGCTTCGTGCCTTTGCATCGCCGAGGGCGACATTGCCGATGAGGTCAATCAGGCCGCCGAGGTTAGCCGGATCAAGGTTACCCCTGGCAAATACTTTGGGAAGAACATCTTTAAGAGATGGGTTGTTCTTCTCAATATCGTCCATGGCCTGATCGACGATCTTGCCGATGTCGGGCTTCTTTGCCTCTGAAACAAGGTAGGACCACCGAGCAGATTCGGGAACAAAGAAGATGTTCTCTGCCCTGTATTCATCTTTATCTTCGGGATCGGCTCCCTTAATTCCCTGTAGCTTTGCATGCAGCTCTTCGAAGGAGTCCGAGATGTATTTTAGAAATATAAGTCCAAGTACGATGTGCTTGTATTCGGCGGCGTCGATGTTCTTGCGCAGCTTGTCGGCCGCCTTCCAGAGCTGCTTTTCGATGGGTTCTTTTTGCGGTGTTTCGATCTTCTTTTTTGCCATATCCTGCTCGACTGCTATCTCTTTATATCACGGCACTTGGACGCGATTCGCTATTCGGAGTCGAAGTTAAGAAATGATTCTCAGTTTTCAATTATTTTCTATCGGAGGCAGGCGCCCTCCGGGTTCCTCTCGCGGAGATTTTTGGGGGAGGGGTGGTATCTGGCAGAGAGCATAAGAGAAAATGTGTATCGTACCGCAGTGGATAATCAGAATGTTAGTCCGAATAGCTTCCCGAAAATTCGTTCAGTCAATTCTCGAAAATCTTCAAGTTCGTCGTCTGTAGGTGCATTGGTTGACTTTTTGTGAACTAAATCACATCTTTTGTCATAATAATATTTTATTTTACCCCAGTCGGTTCTTTTTATTTCCCTGGGTGTTTTCTCGGTTCTTTTCTTAACTTCTTGGTGTACATTTATTCTGTTTTTGAAAATCTGTGCAAGTTTTTCTTCGGATAGGGGGCTGTCAGAATCATGCATTAGAAATTCCTTGAAGCCGATTTCAAGTCCAGAATCTAATAGCAGTAGATTGATTCTGTTTCTCTGGGTTAGTTTTTTATTCTTCGAAATTGTGCTAACAGCCATAACTGTTTCGTAAAGGCCAACAGTCCATGGTTTTTCTTTTCCTATCTTCTCGTTCTTTTTCTTTATGATATCATCTTCGCGAGGGCGGGAAGGAGGTAATGGTATATCGTATATTTTCCTCACCTGCGCGAGAGACGGGACTGTTTTTCTTTCAGGTTTTCCTTCTGTAAACGGGTAGATCGCGTTGTCGGCTTCGGGATATAGTCGTCGACATAGACTTGTGTAGTATGAAAGCATGTTAATGATTTCATTGCGTGCTGCTTCATACACCTTATGCTTGTAGTCAATGCCGGATTTGCTGGAATTCCATGGTAGAAGGGATGGCTTACCATAAAAATTAACGATTAACCTGCTCAAAGAGGAGGCCCCGTGAGGAACTCCAGCCTTTCCGCTTGTGAAGCCGACTTCATATGATTTTTCGGCACGGGAAACGAGTCTTTCATTGCAGTAAAAATAAACCCCATACTCCCCATGCCCCGCCGAGCCTCCATCAGTTATTAGACCTCCTTCAAATTTCACTTCCACGATATCGTTTTCTACCGGTATTTTTGTTTTGATCACCTGCGGTTTGTAGTCAGGATTGTAGCTCCAGCTATTATTGAAGATTAGAGGCTTCAATTTCGTCTGGTTAATAATTAAAGAAAAATTTTTATGAAGGATGAAATAGCCGTAAGTCGCTTGCAGCTCTTCGATTACTTTTTCTATTCTCTCCAATGTCAAAGGGTTGCGAAGACGGCTCAAATCAATAGTGGTCGTTTTCGGTTCAATATCATTGATTTCATAATAAGGCAATTGCCATGAGTCTTCGTTAAGCCAGTCATCATTTAGTTCGACATGGAATGTTTTCTTCTTCTCATATCTGGAGGCGATCTTGATTTCTTGGGCGATCGCGACTACTGCACGTTTTGAGCCTACGCCGAATATCCCTATTGACCCTTTCGCAGACGTACTCGAAGTCTGTCCTGGCCCGACAATGTAAGACAGTTCTGACTCCTTGATGCCTCCGGCATTATCTGAAACCTGAATTGTCTGCTGGTCCAGATTTAACTCGATGCAAACGGATAGATTCTTCTGTTTCCCTGATTTTACCCATTGATCAATAGCATTATCTATCAATTCGCATAGCGCTTGTTTGAGATCATAATCGGCTATGATCGATTTGAAGATTCTTTTTGAAGGTGAGGCATCAATAAAGCCCTTTTCTGTTTTCATATCTGCGTTAGAACGAAGCCTCTCAAAGTCATCCTTGAGCTGCGGACTTTGGGAAGTCGGTGCATGGCTCAACCACTTGAACGAACCGGCATGCTGTGGTCATACTCTGTTTATTGATTGCCCATACCATACCTGTATTGTATTGTCAAATAAAAAATTTGGGATACGGTTGGTTTACTTGTTTGATCGGACCTGCGTGAACTTGAGAAGATAAGGTCGAAGGTGCCGATCTTTACGATCCAGCCTCCTGCATTGGGCCGCCGTTGCTTATGGCGTAAAGATATTGCTTCGGCAGGCCTCATCGGCCCCTTCACTCCGATGTCGAATATTCTTTAATCAGGCTCTCCGTTGGAATATTCAACGACTCATGCAGTTTGCGGATCATGCGAAGCGTAAGTCTTCGCTTTTTATGCAAGATCTCGGATGCTCGATTCCGTCCTCCCAGGATTTCAGATAACTGAGCCTGATCGATGCCGGCCCGTTCCATCGAAAACTTGATGGCCTCAATAGGATCTGGAAAGTCAATTGGATAGTTGTCGTCCTCGTATTTTTCAACCAAAGTTGCGAGAACATCCAGCTCATCTGTTTCAGCCTTCGAGCATTTTTTGCTCATGAGATGCTCGATGCGGTTAAGGGAGTTTTTGTAGTCCCGTTCGGTTTTAATAGGTTTGATCATGGATTCGGAATTCCTTAAATGGCGTTGCGATAACAGAAACCGGTCAGAATCTTGCATCCATCCCCCATCCTGTCAAACAAAATAGTCCGACTATCGTTAGCCTTCACGCCCGATCCCACTCGCAATCAATCCCATCTGTCAGGCAATAATCTCGCCCGCAGTGACATCCGATACGTCAGTGTGAGCCAGCATTCTCCCGCTTCAGCGCCTCGCCCTTCTGTAACGCCCGTAGTAGCCACCATGACTCCCACTCCCACATCCTCTCCGTGTCGCCGTCCATTCCCCCTTTCTCTTTGTGCCCCTCTGCGCTCTCAGCGTCCTTCGTGGTTATCCTCTTGCCCGATTCATGACCTCGCCTGTTCGTCGCGTCCGCAATACCGCCTAATCCCCCGCCGTCAACGTGAACTCGAAGCAGGCCCCTTCGCCGGGCTTTGCGCTTGCCCGAATCTCGCCGCCGTGCCGGTTTATAATGCGGCGCACGGTGGCAAGACCGATGCCGGTGCCGGGGAATTCCGAGGCCGGATGAAGGCGTTGAAAGGGCTTGAACAGATTCTGCGCATATTTCTCGTCGAAGCCGGCGCCGTTATCCGTTATGCGAAACCACTGTCGGCCAAGTTCTTCGAAGCCGGTCAGGTGGATCACGGCCTTTTCTTTACCGGCCGTGTATTTCACAGCGTTCTCGATCAGGTTTGTCAGAGCGATTTCAAGCAGTCGTACATCGGCCTCGCAGGCAAGGCCTTCGTCGACCGACCATTCGATGCGATCGGCCCGATCGGGTACGTCTTCGAGCATGCGCTTGAAGATGGCATGAGCCAGGGAATGTATGTTAACCGGTGCGATCGTCATGTCGGTCCGTGTCAGTCTTGAAAGCTGAAGCAGAGTTCCTATCAGCTCTGACATGTGCTCGACGTCGGTGTGGATTCGTGTCAGCATTTTTTGCGCTGTTTCGCTGCAACGGTCGCTCAGCTCCTGAGCGAGTAGATTGGCCCAGGCGTCGATGCTTCGCAGAGGAGCCTTCAGGTCATGTGAAACGGAATAGGCGAACGCTTCGAGCTCCTCATTTGAATCGCGCAGTTGTTTTGCGATGCGTCTCGCTTCGGAATGATTCATCATCGTCGATCGGCTCATGATGAATCGTCCTTTATCGTCATAGATGGCCGTCGAACTGAGAAGGACGGGAAGAACACTTCCATTTTTGCGAACAAAGTCGAGCTCAAGGTCGTTCACGAATCCGTTCTCTTTAAATCGTGGAAAACTATAAGCGAAGACCCGCTGGCTCTCTTCGGTAAGCAGCTCCTGTGCCCTGATTTTACCGATCATCTCCTCTCTTGTATAACCGAGCCAGTCTAATTCCGTATCGTTGACGCGCAAATAAAGTCCGTTACTGTCGAGGGAATGGTATCCGCACGGAGCGTTGTTATACAGATCGCTGAGATCGGCCGTCCTTTTCTGCACGGTTATCTCAAGCTCGGCGTTCATGCGCTGGATCGCCTCTTCGGATTGACGCCTTTCGGTAATGTCGGCCGACAGAATAAAAAGACCCTCCGGAACGGGTTCGATGCTCAGCTCAAACCAGCCGGCTGATCCGTCCGCATATTCGAAGCGATTGACGAGTCGATCGGTGGTTCTCTCTTTCATACATCGTTCTAAGGTCGCAAAGACCGATGTCTTTTCAAACCCGGGAAAGACCTGAAACATCTGGAAGCCGATCAGTTCGTCTTTGGTTTTACGGGCCTGACGGGCCACGGTGTCGTTCACATATAGATAACGCCAGTCCGGACCGATGACCTGGCAGCCTTCCATCAGGTGATCGAGCGTCGTGATCAATCGCGTCTGGATGTCGCGAATTTCGTTTTCCTGGCGCCTGCGCTCGGTAAGATCGCGAACAATGCCCAGCCATCGGCCGTCGGGCAGCTGCTGTCCGTTGATCTCGACGGTGATGACAGATCCATCTTTTCGAAGAAGATGCCTTTCGACGATGACGGGCTTGCCTGCTGCCATAGCGGCGGTTCGGATAGGTTTTGTCACAAGTTCATCGGGCGCAATGAGGTCTATGGGGCGCAACTGTAGAAGTTCTTCCCGTGTGTAACCGAGCATCCTGCATCCGGATGGATTGACGTCGACATAGTAGCCGCCCGGTTCTGAAATGAAGATGCCGTCATGGGCCTGCTCGAAGAGGGTGAAGAAGAGATCCGCTTCGTCGCGCGATGCGGGCGCTGTATCTTTACGGGCCATACAGACAGAATGACTCTCAAAATAGAGTATGTCAAGAATAAGAATGAAAAGTAAATCCTGTTCCCTGCATGGATCGGATCTTAACGACAGAGCTCAGTCAGGCAATTCAGAATTGTTGAGACCGCTATACGTCTCAGGGAGTGATGGCCTTCACCATCTTCATGTAAAGGTCGGCAGCCTGTACGGGCTTGCGTACGTGGGCAACAAAAACGGAGGGCGCTTCATCGTCTCCCGTTATGGCGATGATGGGCAAGGTCGAGCGGAACTTCTGAATCTCAAGCGCCGCTGTTGTTCCGTCCATGCCCGGAAGATTGACGTCCATCAGCACGAGATCAAAATGGCCGCCCGCAGCTCTATGAACGCCTTCGAGCCCGTCATGGGCGACGGTGAGATCGACTCCCCATTTCTTTAGCTGTCTTTCGACAAGATAAACAACGAGCTCGCTATCATCGACGAGAAGCACACGAATCCCCTGAAGCTGGCCTGTATCTCTATGTTCCATGTACAGTCCTGTCACATTCCTGCTTGAGCGACGAACCTTCTCGTCATAAAATGGGACGTGCCTTTGCTTCCAATCCGGAAAAGAATTGCCACTCGACCGTCCTGTCTGTAAGTGCAGGCCGATCAAGCATCGCCCGGTCCTATTGCATGAACAGATACCAGAGCGGTAACGTAAGAAAGGAGAGGGCGATGCCGACGGCAAGCATCAGCGAGGCCAGCGGACGATTCAGATCCTGCTCCATGGCGACGATGCCACCCGTTATCATCGGCCCCATCGCCGCCTCGAACACCGTAACCCTCGAGATCATGCCGTCGGCAAGCGTCGGTAGATAAAGCGCTGCGATGATGGCCGGTGCGATTGCCAGTTTATAGAAGAGACCGATGCTTAAAGGCTTCATTCTGGCTTTCAGATCGCTGAGCTTCACCTGAAATCCGACGGCGACGAGGGCGACCGGGGTGAGCGTGGCGCCGAGCTTCTCAAGCACGGTCGTGATCCATTCCGGGTAGACCACCGGCCGAAGCAGGATGGCCGCCAGCAGGGCGATAAAGGGCGGAAAGGTCAGGATGCGACGGGCAATGTCGATGGCGCCAGGCGTCTTCTCGCCTTCGGCGCGGGCCGAGAGCTTTGCCGCCAGGAAGATGCCGCCTGTGGAAAGCATCAGGAACGTGCCGGCCTGGTCGGCGATGATGCCGATGCCCAGGGCTTCTTTCCCGTAGTAGGCCTCGATCATGGGCAGTCCGACGAACGAGGTATTGCCGAGGCCTGCCGTCAGGATCAGACATCCGGCTGTGGCTCGGTCGATGACGTTCATGCGGTAGAGAACGAGAAAAAGAGCGGCGCCAAGGGCAAAGAGAATCCACGGCATCGTCGCCGGCGCTATGAGCTCGGGCTTCACCGATAGATTATGGATATGCAGAAGGGCAAGCGCCGGCAGCGGAACGTGGATGATATAACCGCCGAGCACCGAAGGCGTCTGAATGGGAAAGCGCCCCGATCGCGCCATGACGATACCGAGCACAAACGAGATGATCAAGAGGGCAATCGACGGATTCACAGGACTGCATTTACATCGGGTGACGAACTGTCATCTGAAAAGCCTTTCAATTCCTTGACCCCCGGCAGGGCAGGCATGACCTGAACCCGTCGCATGAAACTGCTTTATTTTGGCTCCCCTGAAATCTCGGCGCAACTGCTGGATCGACTGATCGTTGACGGCGAACATCAGATCTGCGCGGTGATCAGCAACCCCGATCGCCCGAAAGGTCGTTCGTCGCAGCCTGTTCCGACGCCGGTTTCGAGTCGGGCTCTTGACGCAGGCCTGCCACTTTTTCGATTTGAATCGCTGAAAGGCGAGGCAGGTCATCAGGCCTTTCAGGAGCTCCAGGCCTTTGACGCCGACCTTGCCGTCGTCTTCGCCTACGGATCCATTATTCCGAAGGCGATCTTTGAGGCGCCCCGACTTGGCTCCGTCAACCTGCACGGCTCGCTTCTGCCAGCCCTCCGCGGAGCCTCGCCGGTACAGAGCGCAATACTACAGGGCCTGACGACGACGGGCTGGACGTTGCAGCGTCTTGGCGAGCGCATGGATGCAGGCGATATTCTTTCCACCGTAGAGATTGCGGTCGACGGCAGGGAAACTTCGGGCGAGCTCTTTGAGCGGATGATCCCGTCCGGAGTGCAGCTTGTGATCGATTCTTTGCGCCGCATCGACGATCTGATAGCGGCGGCCCGACCCCAGGACGAGGCGCAGGCCACGTATTGCAGCAAGCTGCGTCCTGACGATGCCTTTATCTCATGGTCCGATACGTCAGAGAAGATCCACAATCAGATTCGCGGAATGAACCCGGCTCCGCAGGCCCGCACAATCACCGAAAAGGGCGATCTTATTCTGCTGCATCGCAGCGCTCTTTTATCAGATGAAGACATTGCCGCATTATTCCCGTCGGGTGATGCAGCGTCACGGCACGCCTTGCTTCCCGGCACGATCTGCGTGGCAAAGCAGTCCGGTAAAAAAAGGCTTTTAGCCAGAACAGGCTCCGGATTTCTTGAAATCTTAGAACTCCAGCTCTCTGGACGCAAGCGGATGCCGGCGCATGACTTCCTGAATGGAAGCGTTCTTGCCGACGGCTCCCGTTTCGACGGAGCTCCGGATGCAAAGCAAATTGTATGACAGAGCAGAAAAAAGAATGGATCAAGCTGGCCGTGCGCTATGCTCTCCTGTTTTTCCTGGCCGGAGCGTTGTTCCTGGTCATGGCCCTTACCGTATTCTCGCTGCGTAATGAAAGCACGGGCGTATGGACGATGCCGAATGTGAGCGGTAGCTACTACACCGACGTCCATAACGAACTCGCTCGCATGAACCTGCGCATTGAGCTCGATCGAGAGTATTTTCCCGACCGTCCCGAGGGCATTATCCTCACGCAGAGCATCATGCCCGGTGAGACCGTTCACAGCCGCGACAAGCTGCTGCTGACCGTTAATGCCTATCGAGCCATCCTTGATATGCCTGATTTTAAAGGTGCTCCGTTTGCAACGGTGCTTTCTTCATTAAAGCAGATGACCTACGAAGATCAGGTCTTCGCGCTCCGCCCTGGCGTCGTAACCTATGTCTACGACGAAAGCATGCCCGATGGAACCGTCATGGAACAGTTCCCACCCGGCGGCTCGAAGGTGCTTCCCGATTCGACCGTCGACCTCCTGATTTCGTCGAAGAAAGAAGAAGTGAAGAAGGTTTTCGAAAGCAAAACGTCGCTTCCCGTTTCTGAACTGAAGAACGTGCGCATTGACGTCGTCTCGGGCTATTTCATGAAGGCCGGCGTCGATTATCAGATCGTTTCGGTCGAGCCAACAAAAGACGACTCGAAAAGCGGACAGGTAACCGACATCACCTTTACGAACAATCGTTACGAGCTGAAGGTGCTCTATCGTGAGCCTTCCGAACGCTTTAACGAAGGATTCGAATCTATCTCAAAAGATATCGGTCCGGCGCAGAACTGCGAGGCCTCTCTTGTTAATCCGAACGATGAAGAAGATCGTCGCCTTGTCTGGAAAAGCCCCGGCGTCGTCGAAGAGCTGAAGCTCGTCTTCTTTCGCATCGGCGAGCGCCGCCTTGAGGTAAGCTGTGGCGGAGACGTCGTTTACAAAAAGAAATTCACTCCGGAATACCCCGGTTAAAAAGAAGGCAGCTCAGGCTGCCTTCTCTATTTTATAGTTTGAGGATACCATGCTTCTTTCTCCTTCCATCCTTGCCGCCGATATGACCGATCTGAAATCCATGCTGCCAGTCCTTGAGGGACAGGTGGACTTCCTGCACATGGATGTGATGGACGGGCACTTTGTACCGACACTGTCGTTCGGCGAGATGTACACGAAGACGATTGCGAAGCATACGTCCATTCCGCTTGACGTTCACCTGATGGTGACGAATCCCGAGGCCGAGGTGCCGAAATACTTCGACATCAAGCCGGCTAACATCACCTTTCACGTCGAGACGACTGCTTTCGGCGTGCGCCTTGCCGGCGAGATACGCAAGCAGGGCATCAGAGCCGGCGTGTCGCTTAACCCCGCCACGTCGCTTTCCACGCTCGATCATCTGCTCGATCATATCGATCTTGTTCTGATTATGAGCGTCGAACCCGGCTTCTACGGACAGAGCTTTCTACCGCTTGCCCTGGATAAGATTCGCGAATTGAAGCGACGCATTGGCGGCCGTCCCATCACCATCGAGGTCGATGGCGGCATCACTGCTGCTAATATTCGGTCTGTTCTGGACGCCGGCGCCGATATGATCGTTGCCGGTTCGGCCGTCTTCTCGGGCGGTACTCCTGAAAGAATCAAAGAGAACATCGCCGCCTTACGCAAGGCGTAGATCGATCGGTTTCTCTTCGATCTTCAGCAGCCGGACCTCTGCGATCGCCGGATGCTGCGGGTTGATAACATAGTTCCATTCTTCGGGTATCACGGCCGAAGGTACGCGAAGCAAGAGGGTGCTCCTTTGCTTTCGCCACTGCTCGCCCAGATCGGCCAGTGCGTAGGGGGAGGGCGTTCTGCGCCAGCCCTCTGGAAGATCGGGTACCGCTATCGTTTCAAGAATATCTACAGTATCAGGGACTTCAATCTCAGCCATACACAGGTCATCGGGCAGAAGCGTAAGGCTTGTATGAACGAGATACTCAAGCACGGCAAGCGAGCGACTGCCCGACGTATAGACCACGGGACTTCCTTTTCTGTTCCACCGTCCACCGTAAAGGCGAGCCCCTTCTCCCGTCAGATCTTCAATGAAGGCCTTGCGAGCGATACGAAAGACTTTCATTATGAAACGATGCCGTGTTCCATACGACCGAGCAGGTCGAGGATCATCTGAGCGCCGAAGCGAGATTTCAGCATGACGATCGGCTTTTCGTTACCGAGAGCGCGGTTCTCTGTGTTCAGCCATTTCTGGCAGCTTTCCAGCGAGCCGAGTACATCGGCAGCCCGGGCGTAGACCTCTGCAATGGCGAGCAGCTGCTCGCTTGTCGTCCCATCAAGCAAATCGAAGTCTTTTTTCCGCTGTATGGTGCGTTCGTTGATATTCAGAAGATAAGCCATGAACCGCATTGAGAGATCCACGTTTGCGGCAAAATGCACGAGGACCTTTTTAGGAAGCCCGTTCTGTGAAACCTCGTAGCGATCTCTGTCCGTCTGGATCTTATGGCCGAGTGTTCTCTGGCCTCCGAGCAGCTTTTCAGCCGTTGCAGTTGACATTGCGAGCCTCCGACTTTTTTCCCTATACAGAGCGACTTTTGTCGTTCTGTCAACCGTTTTTTCTGCGCTTGATGGGAGAGGGCTCGGCCTGCTGTCCTTTTCCCGATCATTCTTTTATTTGACATGGATTTCATTCGCAAAAAAGTGCCTCTGTGGTAAAACTGAGACTCCAGAGATATGGAACTAAAAAGCGGCCTTTTTATCGTATTGTAGTGGCCAACGTTCGGGACCGTCGTGACGGACGTTTTGTTGAAATCGTCGGTCTGTACGATCCGCTCAGCGCTAAAGAGCCGGTTCGCCTTGAGAAAGAGAAGATCCAGACGTGGATTCAGAAAGGAGCGGTTCCCAGCGATACCGTTGCCTCGCTTCTGAAGAAAAACGGCGTGGAGCTGAAGGCTCAGGCCGGCGAGAAAACCCATAAAGGCAAAAAAGCCGGAGCCTGAATATGAGCAGGGATGAAATGCCCGCAGAACTGATCAGCCCTCAGGGGCTGATCTCGTTTGTCTGCCAGAACCTTATCAGCAAGCCAGAATCGCTGAAAATCTCTGAGATCCCGGGATCAGAAGAGACGGTGATCGAGATCCGCGTCGATTCTGACGATGTGGGCAAGATCATCGGCAAGAACGGTAGCGTTGCTCGTTCGATCCGCACCCTCGTATCTGCGATGGGTAGCCGTTCCGGCGTAAACTACGTCGTTGAAATCGTCGATTGATCCTGCTCAGGCCCTGGCAATCGCCAGGGTGAAGGAATTCCTGTCTTCAGATTCGCTTCTGATCTGCACGGCACATGGCTCGGCTCTGGCTGAGCTTGAGCCGCCGTTTGAGGCGCAGCTTTTCTTTCCCGCGCATAAGGCCGTTTCGGGCAGCTTTGACGATCTGTCGCCGTCGTTTGATGGCCCAGGCGCCGGGCGATTCCAGCCTGTGGGAGTAACTGAGATCCGGCAGCGCAAGCATGAGGTCGTCGTCCGCATTCAGCTCTTTCAACCGACCGACCCCGTCGGAGCCTGGCTCTGCATCGATCGGCGCCTGCTTGAGAAGACCGGTGAGCTTTACTTCTATAAGATAAAAGGCCTGCCGGTACGGCGCGCGTCGGGCGGTGAAACAGTGGCCGTTATCAACGATTACATGGAAACAAGCGCCCATGGCATCCTCATTGTAAGGCGAGAGGATAACGGCGAATCCCTCTACCTGCCTCTGCATGACGAGCATGTGAAGCTCGACCTGGAAAGCGGTGAGTGCATCGTTCCGGGCTTCGATGACTTCCTGTAAATAGTTCCTGCATCGGATGTCTTGCTTTCGGATGTATCGGATGGACCTTTTGATGAACGGATGAACCTGAAGGCTATAGATGCTCTTATTCCAGATCATAACCCTTTTTCCAGAGCGATATGAGATCTTCTTCAATTCTGGCTTGCCTGCAAAGGCGATTCAGAAAAAATTGATCTCTATTCGCCCTGTGCAGCTGAGGGATTTTGCAGATCCCGAACGAAAGGGCAGGGTGGACGATGCACCGTACGGCGGCGGGCCCGGAATGATTCTCCAGGTCGGTCCCATTTATCGGGCATTGCAATCTCTTCCTGTGAAGCTGCCGGTGATTCTTCTCACTCCGTCAGGAGAGAGGCTGAATCAGTCCCTTGTGCGAACGCTCTTTGACGAGGCCTCATCTGGCAATCGAAAAGAGAGGGGAGATGACGGCGTTACGGGTGGGTTTACGCTGATCTGCGGCTTCTACGAAGGAGTCGATCAGAGGGTGGCCGAATACCTCGTAGATCGGGAGGTGTCGCTGGGCGACTTCATCCTGAACTCGGGAGATCCGGCGGCACTCTGTCTCATCGAAGCGGTATCACGATTGGTGCCGGGCTTCATGGGCAAGATGGAAAGCGCCGACGAGGAGAGCTTCGAGGCAGTGCCCGATAGCGACTCGATCGGCGAGCAAGGTGAAGATATAGATACGGCGAAGGCCGGGCCGGGGCAGCTGCTGGAGTATCCGCAGTACAGTCGACCGGCGGACTTTATGGGATGGAAGGTTCCTGAGATCCTGCTTTCCGGGCATCATGGCGAGGTGCGGAAGTGGAGGATGGAACAGAGACTGGAACGAACAAGGAATCGAGGAAGTTATGAGCACCGAACAGGAACAGGCAGTAGAAACTCCGGAAGCAACTGAAGAGAAAGCAGGTCCGGCAGAGATGATGAATATCTTTGTCAACGGACGCAAGCTGCAGGTCACGAAGTCTCCGATGTTTGCAGAGAAGTCCTGGGCCGATTTCGGACCGGGCGATACGGTAAGCATCCACTACCGCATCAAAGAAGGCGACAAAGAGCGCGTACAGCTTTACGAAGGCACTGTTATCTCTATTCGCGGTGAGTCCTATAACCGCACGTTTACCGTACGTCGTATCGCTCATGATGTCGGCGTCGAGCGAACATTCCCCTACCATTCTCCGTGGATCGCTAAGATCGACGTGAAGCGCAAGGGCAAGGTTCGTCGCGCGAAGCTGTTCTATCTGCGTGGTCTGTCTGGAAAGGCCGGCCGCATTAAAGAAGCATTCCGCAAGTAAGTGGGTCGCTTTGAGCCGATCGAAGCCGGTCTTGAAGGCTCTGTAGCGGGGCTTGACGAGGCCGGGCGTGGCGCTCTGGCCGGGCCTGTTTCCGTGGGGCTGGTGGTGTTTCCACCGGCCTTTTTCGCGTCTGCACCCGATTCCGATGAGGCCCGCTTCCTGGCCGCTCTCGACGACTCCAAGAAACTTTCTCCCGCAGCGCGTGAGCGCCTTCTGCCTGAAGTTTACCGTTTTGCTGCTTTTGCCTCGTGTGTTATGATGTCGTCAAAGGTCGTTGACCGCATGGGCATCAATCCGGCGACGGAGCAGGCCATGATTCTGCTTGTGCGCAGGGCGGCGAAGGCTCTCGGAGCGGAACCGGGCGCATGGTCGGCCAGTCGGGGCGGGCTCACGCTTCTGGTCGATGGCAATTACCGATTTCATCGTCTGCCCGCCGAGCCTGCCGTCAGGGCCGTGCGCACCGAGATCAAAGGCGATTCGCGCATTGCCAGCATTGCCGCCGCCTCGATCCTTGCGAAGGTTCTCCGCGATCGCCGCATGGACCGGTTCGATCGCATCTTTCCTGGCTACGGATTTGCCGTGCACAAAGGCTACGGCACAGAGCTGCATCGCCGTTCGATGGCGCGCCTCGGTCTTACTCCCGCGCATCGAAAAAGCTACGGTTCGCAGTTATCTCTTTTCGACGATTCGCCGTAAACAAAAGGGTGATCCCGCAGCTACTAAAGCAACTGATCCGGATGCAGAACCCTCTTCAAGATTTCGACCGTAAAGGCGATGCGTCATCAAGGCCCGGCTTCACAGGTGCCCGGGCAGGTTCTCTTTCGCATGGGCTTGAACGCAGCTCGACAAAGGTGTCTGATCCGGGCATTCGCGCGCCTCTCGGCTCCGGATCGGCCCCCGTAGAGGTGGCCCGCACTGATCTGCAAGTTTCGACAGGTAGCGTCCCGGCGTTCCGGCCCGAGACACCGGCGTATGAGGGCATGCGCATCGACGTAGATCTGCTGCCTTCTCTCTCGGAAGCGCCGGAGATTCTTTTTTTTGAAGAGAAGATTAGCGAGAAGGAAAGGCGAGAGAAGCAGCGGCGAGGCTCTCATCTGCCGTTCTTAACAGTGCGCTGGCAGGAAGCGGTGCTTGTCTTTCGGGCGAACGATACCGATTTCAGGCGTATGAGCCTTGAGTGGAATGGTCCCTTATTAGAGGAAGGAAAGGCCTTTTTCGAGCTGCTTTTACGACTGAAAGAGTATGGAATCGAAGAAATCTACAGAAACGGGCGTCTTATCAGCATGGAGCGACAGGCATGAAAAGGGCCGTCGCATTGCGCTACAGAGAAGAGGATCGCGCACCGGTCGTCGTGGCAAAAGGCCGTGACGAGCTCGCCTACCGTATGCTTCATGAGGCTAAACGGAGCGGAATCCCGGTTGTGGCCGAGCCCGAGCTCGTACTTCTTCTCGAACAACTGAAAACAGGGAGGGAAATTCCCGATAATCTGTACAGGGCCGTAGCCGATGTTTTTGTTTTTCTGATTCAGAACGGTTTGCGTCGGTGATCTCCTCCGACGCAGGTCGGAGAGAGTGCATGAAGTCGATTCAGTTACATGAAATCAAGCCAGGAATGGTTTTCGACAGTCCGGTCTTTATTGACCGGGAGAACCTCTTTGTCCGGGCCAACGAGCCCATCAAGTCGAGTGATATCGAAAAGCTCCTGAAATGGGGGATCAACGAGGTTCATACAGAGGGCAAGGCGGTCGAAGCCGAGGCTCCGGCCCCTGTGCGTACGGCCGATACCGAATCCATTCGACTGCACAACGAATACGACGTTTTACGAAAGAACTGGACGACGGTGCGCAACGATCTTGTCGCCACCGGCGACATTCTCAAAGCGAATATGCGTTCGCTGATCGAGCGCAAGATCTTCAATAACCACGAAATCATCGAACAATCGCAGAAGATCGTCACGAATATCTTTCAGGTGCCGTATTATCTGCTCGTATTGCAGAATCTTGTCATTTCAGATAATCCGATCATCCATCATGCGGTACGGGCCTCCGTCTTCGGCGCTCATCTTGGCAGGGCGATGAATCTCAGCCGTCCTCGCGTGCAGGAGCTCTTCTTCGGCATGCTTCTCATGGACGTCGGCATGTTTTTTGTGCCCGAATCGATCCGGCGCAGCCCGACCTCGCCGAATCCCGAAGACTGGAAGAGTCTGCGCTCGCATCCTCTTACCGGTTACAAGGTTCTGGTAAACGACGCCTATGTGAAGACGTCGCTGGCCGTGATCGCCCTGCAGCATCATGAGAATTATGATGGCAGTGGTTATCCGCGCGCGCTGAGAGAGAACCAGATCGATCTGCTTGCTCGTATCGCCGCCATCTGCGATCGCTTCACCGCTCTTCTCGAAGACCGCTATCATCGAACAGGCATGGTGCCCTATGATGCCATGCGCGTCATTCTGGGCGCCGAGGCAGGACGTTTTGATCCGATTCTGCTTCGTTCGTTTCTTGGGGCCGTCAGTATTTATCCCACCGGGTCGCTTGTTGAGATCTCGACGGGAGAGAAGGGGCTTGTGCTCGGCTGCTCGCCCGAAAAACCGCTTCGTCCGCTTGTTCGTATTCTGCGCACGGCGGATGGTAAGGCAGTCGACACGCTTGATTTTCTTGATCTGAATGAAAAGTCGTCCGTGTACATCGTGCGGGCGCTTACGTCGGCTGAGATGGGCGTGAATATCGTTGACGAGATCTGACATCCTGCCGGAAGATCCGGAGCAATGAATACAAAAAAAGCCGGAAGGCTGCTTCTGGTCGATGACGAGGAATTGAATCTCGAATCCCTTTCGGCCTTCCTCACTTCAAGCGGTTTTGAAGTCGTAACGGCCCGCAACGGGCGCGAGGCTCTTGAAGTTTATAATGCCGAAGCCGAACAGGCCGAGCCGTTCCGCATCGTTCTCACCGATCTGCGCATGCCCGTCATGACGGGCGATCAGCTGATCGCACAGCTTCTCAGTCGACCCGATCCTCCGGTCATTTTGATTCAATCCGTCGTCGGCGACGTCGATCGCGTGATTCAGTTCATCAAACAGGGCGTCTATGATTACGTGATCAAACCATATGGGTTCGATGAGCTGCTGCATCGTATTCGCAAGGCCGGCGAATACGACAGCCTGCGAGAGGTGAAGAAAAACCTCGAGAGCGAAAAAGAGCTGCGATTGCAACAGCAATTGCACTGGAACTTTCGAAAGGAGCAGTTACTCAAGCGAAGCCAGGATAAGGTCGATTCTACCATCATTCACAATATCAAGACCTCTTTCAGTCAGGGCGGCGGATTCGGAGCTCTGCTTTCACTGATCAAGATCATCGAGCAGCAGGCGAAACAGGTAGATGGCGGATACCTCATCGATCCCGATCTCATGCAGCTTGTGTTCTCGAATGCAAAAGCGGCGACCAGCATCATCGAGCTTTTTGAGGAGATTGACGGCATTGAGATAGCGCCCATTTCGCAGACACCGGTGAGCGCCGCCGAGCTACATAGCTCCCTTGAAGCGTTAGTAAAAGACCTGAGAAACCTAACTCGAATCCAATCTCAGAGGATCATCGTCGGAGAGCGGGGTTATGTGCCCGAGTCCCTGCCGCTTGCCATCGACCTGAATCTCACGGAAAAGGTGTTCCGCGAATTGCTTGTGAATGCCATGAAGTTTTCGGTTCCTTCGTCAGAGATCTATGTGACCTTTCAGATGGCCGAACACGGTATTCGCGTATCGGTGTTGAACAGCCCCGTCGAAGATCAGTTCGGACATCGCGGGATCCCATCCGAGTATCAGAACATCATCTTCGATCCTTTTTACCGAATGTCAAAGCACGTTTTCGAGGAATACGGCACACATGATTTTGGCCTCGGACTGACGCTCGTCGACCGGATACTGCGTCGCATGGGCGGTTCGATAACGGCTTACAATGTCAAGAATCACCTCAACCGAGAGATGAGCGACCTGCTGGTTAATTTCGAGGTCGAGCTGAAATCTGTCGATGCTGTATGAGCTGCACTACATATCTCCCGAACAGCGGTCTCCGGAGTTAGCCGGCTTTATCAAGTCCATCGGATTCGGCATACGCTGTTCGTCGCATTCGCCCGAAGATTTTCTGAAACGGTTCTCACGACGGAATCTTCTGGTTTTCGTCGACAGTGAATCGGCCGGCGCCTTCACGGAATCGGAATGGCAGCGGCTGCTAACGGCCGATCAGCGTCCTCGGCTCGTCGTTTATTGTGAGAAAGGGCCCATTCTGCCTTTCCTGGCCGGGGATGGAGTCTTTCGACCGGGCGATCGCGACGCTCTTCAAGAAACGCTCCGAACCCTGCTGCACGAAGCCTTCATTGCACGCATGCGCCAGTACTTTAACTCTTCAGAGCGTTTCGCTGCGCGCTTACTGGCAGGATCCCTCGATGCCTTGCAGGAAGGGGTTCTCGTCATCGGTCCTTCCGGCAGGATTCTGTATGGCAATGCATTTGCCGAGCAGACCGGAGCGTATGGTGTCGCCTCTGTGGGACGTTCCATTTACCCAGAAGGTGTTCAATACTGCGACCGCAACGGCCGTATACTGACGAAGGCCGAGCATCCGGCCTTTGTAGCGTTACGAACGGGCACTCATATCGTACAGTTTCGTATCGGGCTTGAAACAAAGGGAGGGCGACTCTGGTATTCGATGAATGCCATTCCGCTTAGAGGAGCCGATTCAGAGCGGATTCGATTCGTTTTGTTAACCATCCGGCCTGAAACGATTGAAACGAACTTGAGAAAAGAGCTCTATTTGACGCGCCTGCGATTGGAGAGGTTGCTTTCTACCATGCCGGCTCTGATTTACGTCGTCGATGTCGAGCAGGGGCGGTCGCGGTCGCTGAACCGACAGCTGGAGTCGTACCTCGGGTACACGTCGGCAGATCTGGAAGCGGGCGATTTTCTGATCTCGATTATGGAGCAGGAAGACAGAGATAAGTTTGTAGAAGCACGCACGGCCATACTGACGGAGCAGAGGGAAGGAGAAATCGAGCAGGTTGTTCGCTTGCGATCGCGAGATGGGGTGGCACGGTGGTTTCAGATCAAAGAAACGATCTATGAAAGGAGCGCTCTCGGAAAGGTTCAACAGCTGCTCGGTACCGGTATCGATATTACGGATGTCATGGAATCGTCGAAGGTGATTACGGAACAGAGCCTTCTGATATCGGGCATCTTCCATCATACTCCGATTATGATCCTTCTCAGAGACGAAGACGGGCAGATCATGTCGGCCAATCAGGAGTTCGAGCAGAGAACGGGATACAGGTCGCGTGACTTCTTAACGAAGCAGCTGCTGGATTTTATGATCGTCGAAGACCGACAGCGTGCGACTCAATTTTTTGAGATGCTTTTGCGTGGAGAGCGCTATGAACCCTTTGAGGCTCGCATACGCATCAAAGACGGGAATATAAGGCATGTTTTGATTTCGAGCTCTTTCATTAAAGGAGCAGGCGGCGGGAACAGGTATATCCTGACCGCACTTGAAGATATTACGGAGTTCCGATCGCTACAGGATAAGCTGGCAGAGTCAAGACGTATGGACTCGCTCGGATCGATGGCCGGCGGCGTCGCTCACGATTTCAATAACATCTTGCAGGGGTTATCCAATTTCAACCGTTTGATTCAAATGGAATTCGAGAATCTGGGAGTCGGAGGGGAGACTTTAGAGCGTCTGAAAGGCTTTGTTGCCAATCAGCGGCGTCTCATCGAAAGAGGAGCCGACATTACGGGGCAGGTGCTGGAATTCTCACGTCAGAAAGAACTCAGTCCGATGTTACTGAATCTGAACGTCGAAATCCGCGAATTTCTTGATATTTTCACGAATCAACTGCCCGCACAAATCCGCCTTGAAAGAAGCCTGCCCGATACGCCGCTTTATACAATCGGCAACAGGGTAGCCTTCCAACGATTGCTTCAGAACCTCTTCTCCAATTCGTTGAAGGCGCTCGAAGATACCGATGAAAAAATTCTTCGAATCGCTCTCGATCGGGCACTGCTCGAATCACGCCCTCCCGAGGCCATTGTAGATATCCCTCCTGGGGAGTATGCACGCCTTGTCTTCTATGATAGCGGCGCGGGCATTGCAGAAGAAAATAGGCCGAGAATCTTCGATCCTTTTTATTCGCATCGTCCTGAAAACCCGGGCACGGGCCTGGGACTCGCACTTGTCTACAGTACCGTGCGTCGTATGAACGGTTCGCTTGCAGTTCGCACCCGCGTGGGTGAATTTACAGAATTCGTTTTCTATTTCCCTTTAACGCAGGAACAGGATGTTCCGTCATAGCGGCGAAGAAAAGGCCTGGCTCTATCTGCAAGAGCGGGGGCACAGGCTTCTCGAACATAACTATCGGACGCCCGATCGACGAACGGAGATTGATCTGATCACGTTGAAAGACGGCGTCGTTCATTTTATCGAAGTGAAGGATTGGAAATCGGGCATACCGGCCCTGACTCAGAATCGAAAGCGGCAGGCTATGGTGCGCCGGGCTGCCGTCATCTATATGGGCTCTGACAGATTCTATAATTCTATTATGTCTATTCGAGTGGAGGTGCCGCCGATTTCGGGGAGTGACGGTGAGGGGTTAGTCGTGATTGATGCCGATATGGTTAGTCGTATGTCGGCTCCGGAATGCGACACCGGTGGCGAATTATGTCTCACAGGGTCCGCTTCGCCGCTTGATACAGGGGCATATTCTGTCTCATTTGATCTGATATCGATCATAAACGGGCAGATTGAGCATATCGAACGGCTCTTTTGAATTTTTCAATGCCGTGAAATCCAAAAGTACTCACAGGAATCGGAAACTCCGTCGAAGGTACCTTCATCCACGGATGGAAAAAACGTTACAGGGAAGTAACCATGAAAGAGACCCTCGAGAAGGACAGGGAGGTCCTTGATGAGGAGTTCGGATATGATCCCGTAGTACTGCGCAAGCAGGGGATCACGGCGAACGACCATCGAGATATCTCCTCTTTCAAAAGAAAGATAATCGATGACAGGTATATGGAACACGCCATCAATCGCATCGCTATGGAGCTTTCGCACTTTCTTTCGAAGTAAGCGGCGAAGTGAAAGAACGAAGGCGTTGAACGGCGTTTTCCGGGAAGCTCTTCTCAAGCCCGCCTGCGGGGTTTGAGTCGAGCTGCAAGCGGTGGAGGAGCCTCCCAGAAATTCTCTGGAAGGCTGTAACTCCTGGCTTCCAGAAGGTCTTCTGCACGAATGCAGGAGGCTTCGTCCAGATCGGCAATCGTTCTGGCAAGCCTCCTGATCCCTGCGGAACGACGTCGCGAGATAGTGTTTTCACGAATCTCTAACCAGACTCGATCGGCCCGCTCATCGGCGAGCGTACAGAAATCATCGACGCCTAACCCAACGAGCTCGCCGTTATATGCCGATCCGTTACGGGCTCGCTGTATTTCCACGGCCCGAAGGATTTTTCGGCGAATGTCAATGAGGTCGTCTGCGGTACGCAACACCGCTGGCATTCCTTTCTCATATACCGTTTGCAGATCTATACGATCGGCAAACGGCCCCGACAGAAGCTGTTTGCGTTTATCTGTATGAATGCGGCTGCAGTGGCAGACACGGCCTTTCGAATTGAAATAACCGCAGGGACAGGGATTTGCCGTCGCCGCAAGCCAGAATCGGGCAGGCAGGCGTCCCGGTCTTCCGCCGCGATTGTGAGATATTTCATGAGATTCCAGCGGTTCGCGTAACGCCTCGATTACCTGACGATCATATTCGGAGAGCTCATCGAGCAGGAGTAATCCATCGCTTGCACGATTTGCCTCGCCGGCACGTAACGGCGTTCCGCCTCCGACCATGCCCGTGACCGTGATGGAGTGATGCGGCTGACGTAGCGGACGTGTTCCGGTAAGATCCATATCGCGAAAGAGCAATCCGTTTTTAATGATACGTCGTCTTTCGACCGCGTCGGGATCGGGCAACAGTTCGTAAAGGAGCCTCGCCGCCACCGATTTCCCGGAGCCGGGCGGACCGACAAAGAGCAGTCCGTGCTTGCCTGCGGCGGCGAGTAGGAGCATGCGCAGGATGCGATCGGGAATTTCGAATGCCGGCAGGTTTCGAATGAGCGGTTCGAGGATCAGGCCGACCTGCTCTACCTGGCCTTCGATAATGTCAGACAGATGCCGTACGCCGATCCAGCTTACTGCGCTCTGCGGCAGGCGAGTTCCGGCGCTGAGCGGTAAAAATACGCGGCTGAATCCGGCATCGGCTCCACAGAGAGCCCAGGCGGCCAGTTCGGGCAGGTCGCAGATCTCGCCGGTTAGGGAGAGTTCTCCGAGAAAGAGAGTCTGACGATCAATGCGCCGCCGCAGTCCCGGAACGCCGATGGCCAGCATCAGACAGACGGCAATGGGCAGATCGAGCAGGGCCGAACCCTTTACACGATCGGCGGGGGAGAGGTTGACAAGGACGGTACAATACGGGAATTGAATCCCAGAGGCCAGCAGTGCCGTGCGGATGCGCTCTTCACGATCGCGGGAGCGACCGTTTGTGCCTGTGATGCGGAATACGGGCAATCCCGGTCTGATGATGGCCTCAATACGAATCCGTTCGGCAAATAGATTCTCTTCAAGGTAAATGGCCGATAATCTGGCTGTTTTCATACCCGAAGAGGTCAGGAAATGGCCGATTGGATTCAAGTTTTTCGACGGTAACTGGAGCAGGGAATGAGATTTGTGATGATTCTGGTAGTGCTTTCAGCCTTTTTGCCTGGCTGTCGGTCTGCCTTTGTGCCGAAAAAGCAGCTTGAGGCGTTCAATCAGGAATACCAGGGAAAGAAATTCCGCAGTCGGGAAGATCTGTTCTTTCAGCAGAACGATCGGATCGATAAAAACAGGCTGATTCATAAAAAAGGAACGGTCGTTGTACTCAAGGTTGAGGCCTCGGATGATTGGATCAGGGTACGTGCGCGCGACGTAACGCGCAATGAAGAGCAGTATCCGGGTGAAGTCTTCCTATTTCTTGTCGAAGATCCAGAGAACGAGCAGACCGGAGAGCAGATTCTGGCCGCTCTGCGACGAATTCTTGGCGCGAATCTTGCGCCTGTTCCCTGAACAAAAAACGAACACAGGTCGATATTAAAGCTATGAAACGGTTGCTGCTCTTATTCTGTCTCATT
The DNA here is from genome assembly GCF_000243335.1 of Leptonema illini DSM 21528. NCBI lineage: Bacteria > Pseudomonadati > Spirochaetota > Leptospiria > Leptospirales > Leptospiraceae > Leptonema > Leptonema illini. Next base: position 1,283,139 of record NZ_JH597773.1, read on the forward strand.
CCCGCATCGCTTTTCTCGCATACCGAGCAGAGCCGTGATCATTCCGACGAGATCGATGAAGCCATAACAAAGTACGTCGAGGGCATCCGTCGATCGGGCAGCGTCGACGTCGATGAAGAGAAGATCCGTCGCATTTTCGGCGATCGTACCGAGCTATCGGACGACGAGGCCATCCTCGAAGAAGAGGCTCCGGAATCCGATCAGATATCGTTTCACAATGCCGGGTCAGCCGTTCATGTCGTTCAGAAAGGCGAGACGCTTTTTGCCATCGCACGCAAATACGGCGTCGCTCCGACCGATCTTGTAAAACTCAATCCATTCTTGAATGAGCGTCCGCTTTACATCGGTGATAAGCTGACGGTCCGTTCGCAGCCTGCGCCCGCAAAGGTTGTTAAGAAAAACGAGAAGGGGCTACCTGAGAAAGAATCTTCAAGCCCCGACAACGGCTGGAAGAAGAAGCAGGTCGTAAAGTATAAAGTCAAAAAGTATACGGTGAAGAAGGGCGATTCGCTGAGCGCAATCGCTCGTAAGCACAATAAATCGTTAGCCGATCTTCTCAAGCTGAACGACATGAAAAAAAATGAGGTCATCCAGCCCAATCAGGTTCTGTTCGTCGAGAAGATGCAGATCACCGAGAACTTCCGTTACAGGAATCTTTTTGTGCAGCCTGTCGACGGCCGTCTGAGTTCAGGCTTTGGGCGACGTCGCAATCCCTTTGTCGCGGGCGTGTACCATTTTCATAAAGGCATCGACCTTGCAGCCGTCATCGGCACACCGTTTCGGGCCGCCCGTGACGGTCTGGTCGTCTTTTCGGGTCGCATGCAGGGCTACGGAAACGTGATTTTCATTCGCCATAAAGACGGTTATATTACCGTGTACGGCCATAACAAGTTGAACCTTGTGAAAAACGGCGACATCGTAAGGCAGGGGCAGACGATCGGCGAGGTCGGGCGAACCGGCATCGCCACCGGGCCGCATCTTCACTTCGAGGTGCGCAAGATGGATGAGATCATCAATCCCTTTATCGCCTTGAAAATGCAGGAAGTGATTCCCGTCTCTACGGAGACGGCGCAAAAATAAAGTATGTCTTTTCTCTTCTGGCTGCAAAAGAACATCTTCTGGGTTGTGGTCGGATCGGCCGTCTTTCTCGGCTTTTCGCTCGCCTATATGAGTTCAACCATGGCCGCTCTGCTTTTGCCCGAGCCGGTCGCCGCTCCAGGTGCGCGTCCGCGGGCGAAGGTTAGTGCCGTTCCGCGCAGCCGTCCATTTGAGGATTACGAATCCATCATCGTCGGGAACCTCTTTCAGGGTCGTCAGGCCTCGAACGAAGAGGGCGTGGCCGTCGAGGTGAAAGATATCGTGCTGCACGGCGTCCTGGCCGGTGCTCGCTCCTTTGCCCGCGCCATCATTCAGATCAAGGGCGAGAACGATATACGTGAGTATGCCATCAGCGAAGAGGCGGGCGGAAACCGAGTTATGGCCATCTACGGCAATTCCGTGTTGCTCGATCGCGGAGGGCGACAGATGGAGCTCGCCGTAGGCAGTGATACGTCGACACAGCCTGCTCCGGCTCCCGCTGCACCGACGGGTGATCAAGGAGTGCCCGGCGCAAAACGTATTACGATTCCGAGAAGCCGCATCCTCGCATTGACGAAAGACCCGACCGCAGCGACGAAGACGAAGATGGCGCCCGTCAATATTGCAGGCAAGATTGCCGGTCTGAAACTTGTCCTGGTTCCCAATGACTCCATCTTCTTTGAGCTGGGCGCTCGCACGGGCGACATCATCCGCCGTCTGAACGGGCAGCCGCTTGAGAATCAGGATCGCTTAATGGAATTTTACATGCAGCTGAAGACGATGGACCGAATAAACGTTGAGGTCGAAAGAGGCGGAAAGATCCTGCCTTTCGAAATCGTGATTCAGAACTGACCCTCTACAGTCCGATAATCGAAGCAACCGATTATGCGACCTCTGCCTGCTGTAAAATCAAGGGCCCTTGTCCTCATATTGCTACTTATCTCTACGGCGATCCTGTCTCAGGAGCCTCCGCGGCGTATTCCCGACGGCATGTTCTTGCCGAATTTTCGTGACGTTGAGATCGCGGATTTTCTCAAGACGATGGCTCAGGTGACGCGTCGCAACATCCTCGTAGACGATTCTATTAAGGGCAAAATCACCGTCGTCGCCTATAAGCCCATTCCGGTTTCAGAGGCCCTTGCCTTTATGAAGCGCGTGCTTGAGGTGCGCGGCTTTGCCGTCATCGAAGAGGGCGGGCTGATCAAGATATCGAAAACGACCGAAGCAGTGTCGCAATCCGAGACGAAGTCGGCTCTCGACGAAAAGGATGCCGACATCATCACAAGCGTGTATCGCGTTCCCGAATATGCAAGCGTGAATGAGATCCTGGCCTTCTTTCAGAAGATTGGCGGAAAGGACGTCGTCGTGGAGCCGTTTCGCTCTTCGAATACGATCGTGCTTTCGGGGTATGCTCCGCGCATCAAACGTATGATAGAGCTGGCCGGCGAGGTACTGCCTCCCGAAAAAGAAAAGAAGTCGGCCGGCGCCACAGAAGGCGTTCATATCTATCAGGTGATGAATCTGCAGGCCGAAAGCCTGGCCTCCGTTCTTGTGAAACTCGATGCGCCCGTTCTTGACGGCGATGCAAAAGACGGTAAGCCTCCTCAGGCCGGCAAGATTCGTGCGGTGGCCCATAAGGAATCGAATACGATCATTATTACGGCCGGTCGCGAAGAATGGACCGAGATCCGCCGTATCGTCGAGCAGCTCGATCGCGAGCGCAAACAGATTCTGCTCGAAGTACTGATCGCCGAGGTAAGCGGCAAAGACACGAAGGACTTCGGTATCGACTGGCGCGTTACAAGCACGACGGCCGGCCATTCGCAGTTTAATAGCGGCCTGGCGGTCGAAGGGTCGATGCTTGATTCGAACGGCAATATTACGGGCAATAATACCCTGTCTGGATTCTCCGTAGGCTTCCTGAAAAAAGGCGGCGATCTGCTCGGTATCTTCAACGCAAACATCGCCAATCAGAACTTCAACGTTCTCTCGGCTCCGCAGATCCTGACGCTCGATAATCAGGAGGCCGAGATCAACGTAGGCCAGGACGTGCCCGTGAAAACGCAGGAGCGTACGTCGGGCGGCGGCACGTCGGAATCGACGGTGAATTCGTTTGAGTACCGTCCTTCGGGCATCAAGCTGAAGTTCACGCCGAATATCAATTCAAACGGTAATATCGTTCTCGAACTCTTCTCAGAGGTCACGAACATCGAAGGCGGTTCAAGCTCGACCGTGAATCCGACCTTTAACAAGCGCAATATCAAGACGTTCATCACCGTCGATAACGGACAGACCGTCGTCATCGGCGGCCTTGTATCGACGGAACGACTTCAGGCGGTAAAGAAGATTCCGCTTCTTGGTGATATTCCGCTGCTTGGCTTTATCTTTCGCCGCACCACCTTCGAGACGAAGCGCACGAACCTCATGGTCTTTCTTACGCCGATCATCCTGAACGATCGCGAGACGGCGGACGGACTGACGCGCATGAAGCGCAGTCAACAGATTGACATGGGACGCATCTTACAGGAAGATATCCGTCTCTGGCCTCAGAAACGTGTGCCGCTGCTTCGCGAAGAAAACGGCAAAAAAGAACAGGATCATGAGATCTATATCTTTGACCCTGAGAATCGACCGGCACGCGAAGAGAAAAAGCCCGCCGACGAAAAGCCGAAGCTCGAAGAGCTGAAGAAAGATGAAACGCCGGGCATGAACATCGAAAAAGAAACCAGAGAGTCTTATTACCGGAAGAAGAAATGAAAAAGCCGCTTGGTGAGCTGCTGCTCGATGAGGGGGTGATCAGCAGAGAGGATCTGAACGAAGTTCTCAAGCTGAAAGAGAAGTCTCCTCTGCGCATCGGGCAGATCCTCCAGAAGAAGGGCGTCGCCGATGAAAACGATATTCTCGGCGTCCTTGCGCGCCAGTACGGCCTTTCTTTCGAGAAGAAACTGCATTTTAAGAATGACGCCGCCTTTGAACGCATTCCCGCCAATCTCATCGAAAAATACCGGATGGTGCCTTTCGAGAAGAAAGGCAAGCTGATACGTATTGCGTTATCCGACCCCGAGCAGGTGCACTATCAGGACGATCTGCGTCGTCATCTGAAAGGCTTTCGCGTCGAATTCGTCGTCTCTACCGAGACTGAGATCAACAAGATCTTTCACGGTCACTTTCAACGGGCAGGCGAGGCGGCCCGGGACGTCATCGAAGGCCTGGCGGGCGAAGAATACGGCGATCTCAATCTGAGCGACGATAACGCCGATCTGGCGAACGACGCTCCGATTATTCGTATGGTGAACGCCGTGCTGACACAGGCCGTTCAGGAGCGGGCATCGGACATCCATATCGAGCCTTACGAAAAGACGACCGTCGTGCGCTACCGCATCGACGGCATGCTGCACAAAAGGTTATCGCCGCCGAAGGCCGTGCATGCCGGACTCATCTCGCGCATCAAGATCGAATCGAACCTGAACATCGCCGAGAACCGCCTTCCCCAGGACGGACGCTTTCGCAAACGCATCGCCGGTAAAGAGGTGGATATTCGCGTCTCGACGATACCTTCGCGTCATGGCGAGCGCGTCGTTATGCGCCTTCTTAATAAATCCGACCAGCGTTTCGATCTCGACGGCCTGGGCCTGTATTCCGATCTGCTTGTGCGCATCCGCAAGGTGATGGCGCAGACGAACGGCATTCTTCTTGTGACGGGCCCGACGGGTTCCGGAAAGTCGACGACGCTGTACGGGATGTTAACCGAACTCAATCAGGAGTCGCGCAACATCATGACGGCCGAAGATCCGGTCGAATACGAGGTTGCCGGTATCTCGCAGACGCAGGTGAACGAGAAGATCGGCCTGACATTCGCCAGCTCGTTGCGCACGATGCTGCGTCAGGACCCTGATATCATCATGGTGGGCGAGATCCGCGATGCCGAGACGGCCCGTATCGCCATCCAGGCTGCCTTAACGGGACACCTTGTTCTCTCGACGCTTCATACAAACGACGCTCCGTCGGCCGTTACCCGACTGGCCGACATGGGCATCGAACCGTACCTCATTACAAGCACCGTGCGCGGTGTGATCGCACAGCGCCTTGCGCGGCGCATCTGCCCGCACTGCAAGACGACCTATACGCCCGATACGGCGCAGATTCTCGAGGCGGGCCTGAAACCGGCCGAGGCGAAAGGCAGAAAATTCGCCCGCGGTAAAGGATGCGAGCACTGCTCGAATACGGGCTTTCTCGGTCGACTGGGTATCTACGAATATATGGATATGACGCCTTCGGTTCAGCGCGGAGTGCTTCAGGGAAAGGACTCTGAATCGCTGAAAGAGATTGCCGCCACAGAGGGCCTCATCACACTGCTGGATTATGGACGTCGTAAGATCCTCGACGGAGAGACGACGCCTGAAGAAGTCCTGAGAGTTTGCTGATGCCCGTCTTTCGCTACACGGCCGTTAACAGAAAAGGCAAGAATGAAAAGGGAATCATCGACGCGTCGACGGCATCGTCGGCCCGCCAGATTCTGCGCTCTCGCGGCCTGATCGTCCGGCAGCTTGCTGAAGACGAAGAGAAGCGCGACAGAGAACTCTTTCCTTTTCTTGCAAAGATTCTGTATCGTGTGCCGCGCAAGGACGTCTCCCTGTTTGTGCGCCAGCTGGGAACGCTTCTTGACGCAGGCATCCCCCTTGATCGATCGCTGCATAACATCATCGAACAGACAGAAAATCCGTATCTTAAAAAGGCGCTGATCGAGATCAGAGGCGATATCATCGAGGGCGAGTCGTTAAGCCAGGCCCTTGCAAAGCATTCGGCTATCTTTCCCGACATGTACACAAACCTCGTTGCCGTAGGCGAGCAGACGGGTACATATGAGAAGGCGCTTCTGCGACTTGCCGATCTTGAAGAGGCGAATCTGCGCATGCAGAACAAGGTACTCTCGGCGCTCTTTTATCCGATGATCCTGATCTTCATCCTGGGCATCGTCATGGTCTTCTTGATGACCGTCGTCATTCCACAGATCCAGGAGCTGTTTGCCACGCTGAATGCTGAGCTGCCGCTTCTTACGCGCGCTGTGATCGCCGCATCAAAGCTCTTTACGATTCCCTGGATCTTGATTCCCTTTTTACTGATCGGCGGCGGCATCGTCGGTTTCCAGAAATGGGTGAGCAAACCGGCGGGGAGGCGGCAGTTCGAAGAGCTTGTTTTACGCACGCCACTTATAGGAACGCTGATTCAGAAGTCGCTCCTGGCTCGCTTTGCGCGGAATCTGGGCGTCATGCTTGAAAGCAGGGTGTCTTTGATCGTCGCTCTTCAGGTGACGGCCCGGGTGGTCAATCACAGCATCTTCAGCGGCGAGATTATCCAGGCCATCGATCGCATTCGAGAGGGTAGCGGCATCACCGACGGCTTTCGAGATTCCGTCGTGCTGACGCAGATGGTGCGCGGGATGCTGGCCGCCGGCGAGGCCACCGACCGGGTCGCCCCGATGATCGTCAAGCTGGCCGACATCCTTGAAGATGAGGTCGACGCCACCGTGCAGCGTTTTTCTACTTTACTGGAACCGGCTATGATGGTTTTTATGGGATTGATGATCGGCGGAATCATGGGAGCCATCCTCATGCCCATGTACAACCTGACCAAGCAGTTGCAATTCTGATCCGATCCGGAGGTAGTCAATGTTTTCGAGATTGAAGCGGCATCTGAAAAAGCGCAGCCGCAAAGGACTGACGCTTGTCGAGCTTGCCATCGTGGTGCTCGTTCTGGGCGTCATCATGGGAATCGTATTTTATAATCTGCGCGGAACCGCAACGGATGTTATGACAGGAGCAAAAAAGCTTCAGGTTTCGCAGTTTCAGGCCAATCAGCTTCCCAGAAAATTGGATGAGTTTCGCGACGCCGGCGGCTCGGTGAATCCGGGCGAAGACCTGACCGTTCTGCTGCAAGAGATTCCTGAGAGTTCTTATTCTCCGGCCAAAGAAGAGCTTGTACTCGATCCGTGGGGTAAGCCCTACTTCATGTGCCAGGGAGAAGACGGCTCTGATCGCATCTGCTCTTATGGGAAAGACAAAGAAGAGGGCGGCGAGGGCGAGGATGCCGATTTTCAGCTCGATGACGACCGAACATGGCCCGACTGGCTGAAGAAGAAGTAATCTCGTCGTCTCCTTTTTCATTGAAAGCGCGACGTGGAATGACGCTGATCGAGGTCAGCGTCGTTCTGCTTGTCATCACGATGGTGATGGGCTTTCTCGTCTGGATGCTGCAGAGCTTCGCGACGTTGCGAACGACGGCCGATGAGGCCGAGGCTCTCTCTCAGGCTTATACCTTTGCTCGCAGAGCGGCTATAAAATCGGGCGAAACTGTTTACTTCGAGATGCATCTCGAAGAAGAAAACTATTCCATTTACCGTATGGATCGCTCGGGTAAAGAACCCGAAAAGAAGACGATCCTTGAAAAGCGCACGCTGTCGTCGCGCAACTCCCTTGTCGCCGTCGTCTCGCCGCTTGGCGGACGCATCAATACCGGAACGATCACACTTCCGTTTTACTACGACGGCACGACCGAAGAGGTTTCGATTTATCTTGGATCCGACCCTTCGATCGATACGACGGTGCATTTTCCGCGCTTTGCCGTATCGGGCATTATCGAAGAAGGCGAGACCCTTCCCGAAAGCATGCCCGGCGACGACGAAGACATCCGCGAAAAGGATCGTCTGGAAGAGAAGGAGTTCTGATGCGATTGCATAGAGTCAGGCTGCGCAGTGGCGTTACGCTCGTCGAGATGGCGCTTGCCATGTCGGTTGCCGCCACCTTCTGCATGATGACGCTCTATATGATCGCCGACGGCATGCGACTGCGCCAGAAATCCGAGAAGATGGCCCTTGCGTCGACGCTTGCGCAGGCGAAGATGGCACAGCTTCTCAGTCGACCGTTTCTCGATGTGGCGAATGAAGATGGCGACATGGGCGATAGCGGCCCCTACGCGCGTTTTAAATATACCATCAAGATAACGGAAGAGCAGATCGACCTTGCCGCCGTTTCGTCAGAGGGCAAGATCTCAGGTGTGAACGTAGACGACCGGCTCGACGCCGGCGTGCAGAACGGCAAGCCGAGAGAACGTGCCGGACAGGGAGCGGCCACGGAAACGGGTGGCCTCGTCGATATTAACCGTATCATACTGATTATCGATTATCCTGTCGGCAGTGAGCGCGAGCAGCTGCGTATCGAGACATTCAAAGCGGCTGCAAAGACGACAAAGCCATGATCCTTCACAGAAAAGTATCACACAGACTGCGTCGCGGACTCACGCTGGCCGAGTTATCCATCGTCATACTGCTTATGTCCATTCTGTTCACGATCATGTTCAGTACGTTCTTCGCCGCCTCGCGTATCGAAAAGAATACGTCGCCGGCGAACGATGCGCGCACGGCCGCCCTGCTTGCCCTGAATCTCGTGCAGAATTCGCTAAATCAGGCCTACTACGTGCCCGAACTCGATCGGCTTGTCTTTTATGGTAAGTCCGAGGGAACGGGGGATAGCCGATCCGACGTCATCAGCTTCGCCACCGTGTTTCCGGGTAGCGACGCCGTCGGATTGCCGGCCGTGCGTGAGGTCTCGTATTATTTAAAGCGCAAGGACGTGAGTTCGCCCGGAGCGCTCTATCGCCGCGAAGATCAGAACGTCGACGATCAACCCTATACGGGAGGCGTTCATTATAAGATCCTCGATAACGTCGAATCGTTCAAGTTAACCTACAGCCTGAACGGGAAGGACTGGGTCGATACCTGGAGCTCGAAGGCCAGTCGCCGCTTTCCCCGATTGATCCGCATCGAGATCCTTGTGCGTGTGGGCGCTAAGAACGAAGATGGGAAGCTGGAGGGCGGGCGGCTTGAGCGATTTGAAAGCCTCGCCTCTCCGGGCCTGTATATGTATTAACAGGCCCGCAGAGATGGACTCAAGGCTTCACTGTATCAGTGTTTGCGTTTCTTGTTGCCCATCTGAAGAGCCGGTTCGTTTATCAGATTCGGTTCATCCTGATGGCCGATACGACTTTCGATAAAGACCCGCAGACGGTCGACGTATTCAAACATAGCGGGCACCACAACAAGCGTGATCGCCGTCGAGATGATCAGACCGCCGATGATGGCGATACCCATCGAAGAACGGAATTTCGAAACCTCGCCGATTCCCATCGCAACGGGCAGAATACCGGCGATCATGGCGATCGTCGTCATGAGAATCGGGCGCAGTCGGGCCGCACCGGCGTTGTAGATGGCCGTCTTGCGATCATAACCCGCTCGAATCTCCTGCATCGCATGGTCGACAAGCAGAATAGAGTTCTTCACGACCAGACCGACAAGCATGATGATGCCGATCATACTGAAGATATCGAGCGTCTTCTGCATCAGCGCCAGCCCGAAGAAGGCTCCGGACAGGGCAGGCGGAATGGCGATCAGAATCGTTATCGGCGTGATAAACGACTCGTAAAGACTCGAAAGCGTCAGATAGATAAGCAAAATGGCCAGACCGAGCGCAAGCAGGATGTTCGCCACAAGCTCGTTCATATCTTCGGACTGACCGACAAAGGCATAGGTAACACCAGGCGGTGGCGGATTCTCTTTGAGAATCTTCTGGGCCGATTCAATGGCGCTGGTTAACGCGCCCTTCGGCGGCGGCGCAAGGTTTGCCGTAATCTGAACGACCCGCGAGCGGTCCTGCCTGAAGATGACGGCGCTCGACGTATCCATGCTTCCCGAGGCGATGGCTTTCAGCGGAATAAGCCTGTACTGCATATTCGGCACCTGCACGCTGTTAAAGGCCTCCTGCAAGTTACGCTGTTCGGGCTTTGCTCGAATCGTCACATCGTATTGAATGCCGTTTTCGTTAAAGATGGCCACCTCTTCGCCGGCCACATGATAACGCAGTTCGAGTCCGGCCATGCCCGGGTTCACGCCGGTGCGCTTCGCCCGATCGGAATCGATGCGGATCTGAAAATCGGGTTTACCCGGCCGCGACGAAGCGTCGACGTCGGCCAGTTCTTCGAGCCCGCGCATCTTAGAGAGTAGCTTCTGCGAATAGGTTTCGAGAACCTTTAAATCCTGGCCCGAGATGTTCAGCGTGAACGGATACTGCACACCACCGATGGCGGAGTAGTCGTTCACCCGCGGATTCGTATGCTGGAATTTCTTCGCAAGCATCTCACGCACGGCGGCCTTCACCTCCGTTGTCGTCACGTCACGCTTTCCATACGGAGTCAGCTTGATGCCGAGAACGGCCTTGTTCTTCTCGCCCTGCTGCGAGCCGACGACGGTGGCGATCAACTCGACGTCATGGATCTTCTTCAGCTCCTCTTCGATGGCCGCCGCCTGATCAGACGTCGCATGGATGCTTGTTCCCGGCGGAAGCTCGATCGACACCATGAACTCGCCCTGGTCGCCCGTCGGCATGAACGTCTTCTTTACAAGAGGAGATATGGCGACACCGAGACTGATGAAAAGAATGACCACCGACAATGCGATGACTTTCAGCGGATTGTCGATAGAGAAGCGCAGCACCTTCTGGTAGATGCCGTCCTGCCAGTCCTGATATCGGTCGAAAAGCTGTACGGCCTTTGAGCGAGGCGCATGCACATCGCCCGAGAAATACGCCGAAAGCATCGGAGCGACGGTCAGGCCGTCGAATAGCGAGATCAGGATGGCAAAGACGACGGTCAGAGCGAACTGCTTGAAGAACTGGCCGACAATGCCGCTCAGGAATCCGACGGGAAGAAAGACGGCGACGATGGTTAACGTCGTTGCGATGACGGCCATGGCGACCTCCATCGTTCCCTTTTCGGCGGCCTCTTTTACCGAATAACCCTGTTCAAGCTTGCGAAAGATATTCTCACGCACGACGATGGCGTCGTCGATGAGAAGGCCGACGGCGAGCGAAAGAGCAAGCAGCGACATCAGGTTGATGGTAAAACCCATCGCATACATGATGATAAAGGCGCCCAGAAGGGAGTTCGGCAGAGCGATACCGGTGATGATCGTCGATCGCATGTTGCCGAGAAAGAAGTAGACAACGATGACGGCGAAAAGCACGCCGAGCATGATGGCCTCGCTCACATCGGCAATGTTAAGTCGGATGGGCCGCGCTCCGTCACGGACGAGCGTCATGCTCGGGTTGCCCGTTTTGCTGGAAAGCGTCGTATTGAGCTTCTCCATTTTATTCAGGATGCCGTCGGCGACGGCGACCGTGTTTGATCCCGACCGCTTATAGACGTCGATAAAAAGCGCCGGTCGTCGCGCCGACTGGCGTTCGGCCTTTGATCCGCCGCTGAAGATACCCTTGATACGATCGATGATGCCGTTCTGTTTACCTTCGACGGCCTCCACAGGCGCATAGAGGAAGCCGAGCGTTTCCACGTCCTTCACAGTGTCGACGACGGTACCCAGGTCTTTCACCTGAACGCCGCTTGTGATGTCGCCTGAGAACGAGATTAGCGTCGTTTCGACGTCGCGCAGGCTTTTGAATTCTCCATCGAGCCGGTACGAAAGATCAAGCGTCTGCTTCTCGACGTTGCCGACGGGAACGTTCTTGCCGGCGCTGCGAAGGGAGGTGGCTACCTGTAACGCTGAGATCTTGTACTCGTTCAGCTTCTTGCGATCAAGATGGATCTGAATCTCGCGCTTTGTGCCGCCGAGAATATCGACCTTACCGACGTCTTCGACGCGGGAGAGTTCGGGCTTGATCGTCTGGTCGGCAAGGTCATAGAGAGCGGCCGGTGATAGATCGGCGAAGACGGCCAGACGCATAATGGACTGGTCGGCGGGGTCGACACGCGATACGACGGGTTCGCGTGCCTCGTCGGGGAAGTCGTTACGCACGCGGTCCGTGTGATTGCGCACCTGCTGTTCGGCGTATTTAATATCGGTGCTGAGGTTAAACTCGGCCACGACGACCGACATGCCTTCGTAGTTATAAGAGCTGATACGCTTCAGGCCGCTGATTGAGCTGAGCTCGTCTTCGAGCAGACGTGAGATCTGCTCCTCGACTTCTTCGGGCCCGGCACCCGGATAAATCGTATTCACGACGACGACGGGAATGTTCACGTCGGGAAAAAGATCCACGCCGATGCGCTTCATGGAGATGTAGCCCGAAACAAGCATCAGAAGCACAAGCGAGGTGATAAGCGTCGGGCGTTTTATCGAAAAAGAGGCGATATTCATAAGAGGGTAATGCCAGAAAAAGGACGGGCCGTTGCTCCAGCAACTTTTTTGTCTCTCTGAAAGGGCGGATTGTTCAGTAAGTTCAAAAAAAAATGATCGTTTACCGGGATGGCCCGATCCCCTGGTTGACCGGAATTCGGCTTGCCGCGCAACCCCGAGATGCGAAAAGGACAGACGAGTCGTTGCGCCAGAGGCATTTTCAGAGGCGTTTTTACACAGGAGAAAGCAATGTTTGGAATTCGATTTGAAGCTCAACCAGAGACGATACTGTCAGATGCCCTGAAAGACTGTCAGACGGCGATGAAAACCCTCGAAGAACGTACAGGACCGGGGTCGGAGTTCCTGGGCTGGTTGGATCTGCCTTCTTCTATGAAAGAGGACGGCCTTGCCGCAAGCGTCGCCGACGCCATGAAGGGCCTTGACGACGTGATCGTAATCGGCATCGGCGGCTCGTATCTCGGATTCCGGTCTGTGCTGGCCGCTCTTGAAAACCCGTTTCGCTCTACAAAGCCGCGCATCCACTTTGCCGGCCATCATCTCAGCTCGGGCTATATGAAGCAGCTGCTCGACTATCTGGAAAACCGATCCTTTGGCATCATCGTTATTTCGAAAAGCGGAACGACGACCGAGCCGGCCGTCGCCTTTCGGTTTCTCTTTGATCGTCTGCATCGGCAATACGGCGCCGAGGGCGTGAAAAAGCGCGTCGTCGTCATTACGGACGAGAAGAAAGGCACGCTGCGTCGCCTTGCCGACGATCTACAGCTGCAGAGTGGAGTCGTCCCGGATGATGTGGGCGGGCGTTATTCCGTCTTCTCTGCCGTGGGGCTTGTACCTCTTGCCGTCGCCGGCGTCGATGTGAAGGCGTTGCTTGGCGGCGCCGAGCAGGCAATGCTTCATGTGCGCGAGAAGTATAACGAAGCGACGAATCCGGCGCTGGCGTATGCGGCGTATCGCAACAGCTGTTATCGCAGCGGAAAGAAGATCGAGCTATTCGCCTCATATCGTCCGGAGCTTCAGTATGTGGCCGAATGGTGGAAGCAGCTTTTCGGCGAATCTGAAGGAAAAGAGAATAAGGGTATTTATCCGGCGTCGGTACAGCTGACGACCGATCTGCACTCGATGGGGCAGTGGATTCAGGAAGGGGAGCGCACGATTTTCGAAACGGTGATCGACGTCGAGAACGACGCCTCGTTGAAAATGCTCAAGGCTGAGAGCGACGGCGACGGGCTGAATTATCTTGCCGGTCGCGAGTTGAACGAGATTAACCGTATCGCCCTTCGCGCCACGATGGAGGCGCACCGATCGGGCGGCGTTCCGGTCGCCGAGTTCCTGGTTCCCGAACTGAACGCCCACCATATCGGGGCGCTGCTCTATACGTTTGAATACGCATGCGGCATTTCTGCCTATGCCCTTGGCGTTAACCCCTTCGATCAACCCGGAGTGGAAGCCTACAAAAAGAATATGTTCCGGATGCTCGGCAAACCCGGAGCCTGACAGGAAGCGGCCATACCTTTGAACACGTCCCAGAACCCCTCCATGAGTTCCGGGACCGACTCTCACCGGAATCATAGCCGGGCGAACTGAGTTCGAAAGGAGATGGTATGAAGATTTCTGACGATCGAATCGTATTCGAGAACGTTTTCTCTCTCGAGACGTTTCTGCATCAGCTTGATCTGAGCGGCGTACTGCGGCTGGATGACGACGTGCTCGATAACCGCGGAGCGGTGCTTGTTAAGGCCCGTTACCCGATATCGGCGGAGCTGGTTCAGAAGCTGAAAGGCATGCGCGGTTCCTATCCGGAGCGCTTTTCGGTTTTGATGAACGCCGAACTGAAGGCGGCTATCGTCCGTTATATTGCCGGCATCGCCGTTGAGAGGATCGATAACTGGCCTCTGATGCGAAGACTCTATGACCTGCCAGGGCACCGCTTTCGCCGCTACATAGAGCATGCGCTTGCGCGTGACGGCGTGGCGCTTGCCTGCCTGCAAACGGTTCTTGATAATAATGAGCACCTTGACAGTCTGCTCCAGCATGCGCTGTTAACGATGTCTATCGTCATACACGGTTTTTTTCGCATTCGCATGATCCATGTCGATGCCTTCCTTGCCGGATTGATCTTTGCCTCAGTGGATCCCGAGCGGCACATGGCCGCTCCGATGGATGAGAGCGCTCTCAATGCGCACAAAAGCGATGCTCTGCAGAAGTGTAACGTCTTCAAGGCCTCGGAAAACGTCGTTGATGCCATCGTCAGGCAGCGTCCGGCCACGGCTCAGGCCGAAGAGATCTCTGAGGCCGAGATTGAACGCAGTTCTCGAACAGATATGCTGATGGATGATTTCTTGAGTCTTGAAGGCAACGACACAGGCGAGGATTCAGAAGAAGACTCCGCTCGTGACCCGCTTGATCGTCAGAATCCATCCGATCATAACGAAGCGGCGGCTCATGTTATCGCAGAGGCGCTGCACATCTGTCGTTACATCCTCTATCTGCGGGCTCGCTTAAAGCCCGAGGACCACCTCGTGCGCGAGATCGCAACGCGCCTTGCATATAACGCGAAGAAGGGCCTCTTTTCGATGAGGCTTGTAAATCCTCTGCTCGGCGTCTTTCGCGAGTACGAGAAAGAGATCCGGGCCGTCATGCATGTGGCCGCCGTGGAACTGAAATGCCTGTATCTGCCGTCTGCATGGGCGTATCCGAAGCCTCGACCGACACAGATGATCTGTCGGCTGCATGTGCTCGATTGTCCGAAGCTGAAGTCGGGGTGGAATCTAACCGTCGTTTCGCCGACGGAGGCTTACGGATGGATCGGCGTCACCCTGAACCCCGGCCAGTATCTGAAATGCGAACTCGAAGAGGAATTCAAAGGCGTCTTTGATTGAACTTACAGGCATTGCCTGTAAAGCGCAGGAAAGACGGTGCAGAAACGTTCGATCTCTTCTTCTGTAGTAAAGAATCCGGTTGAGAAGCGCAGTGCCTGCAACGATTCAGCCTCGCTGAAGCCCATACGCAGAAGCGTTTGCGATGGCTGTCGCGTCCGCGACTTACAGGAGCTTCCCGTCGAACAGAGGATCTGCTCTCGGTCAAGGGCCATCAGAAGAAAATCCATATTCTCCATTTCAGGAAAGACGGCATAGGTCGTGTTATTGCGCGGCGAGCCCGAGCCGGCGATGCGAGCGCCGCACTGCGATACGAACATTTCTTCTATACGGTCATGACGATCATGGCGGATGCGCAAATGCTCGTTAACCGATTGACTTCGCTCGATCTGTCTTTCAAACGCCTCGGGCAGAGCAAGGATAGAGGGCAGGTTTTCCGTTCCGGCCCGCCGTTCGCCTTCCTGAAGTCCGCCTCTGAAAAGAGGCTTGAAGCCGTCCCTGTCAGATAGCCATACGACCGCCGTTCCGTAGCCGGCGCCGATTTTATGCCCGTTGAGAACCATGCCATGAACGCCTTTCAGTTTCAGAGGCACCTTGCCCGCTACCTGTATGGAATCGCTTATCATCGGTACGTCAAACTCGGCGGCGATGGCGGTGATGTCGTCTAACGGTTGAAGCACGCCTGTTTCGTTGCAGAGCGCCATCACCGAGAGCAGGCTGATACCGCCGCGGGCAAGCCGTTGCCTGACGGCCTCGGGATCGAGGCGGCCATCGTGAGAGGCGGGCAGCAGTTCGACATCCATACCTGCAAAACGACAGGCAGCCACCATCGCCTCATGCTCGTAGGGAGAGAGCAGAGCCGTCGCCTCGCCCGACTGACTTCTCGATGAAAAGGCCGAGACGAGATGATGCACGGCCTCCGTTCCCGTCGAAACAAAGAGCAGCTGCGCCGGATCAGCATCAAGCCCGTGCATGGCGGTTAACTGCCGGGCGATGCGCTGCCGGGCCGCTTCGATGCGTCCCTGGTTTTTCTGCGAAGGGTACGATATACCGCTCGGATTCGCGAAGTTATTCCCGTATTCGTCGAGGCTTTTATGTAAGAGATCGAGAAAAGGCGGATGCGTTGAGTTATAGTCAAGATAGATCATGAAACACCGATCAGAGCTTGAAGTCGACGCAGGCCGGTCGCGGGCCTCCGCGTTCGGCCTCTTCAGAGAAGCAATCCGCTTCGACGAAACGCCCCGAGCCGATGAGCACGCTACGGGCAAGGGCGCGAAACTCCCTGTTGCGTTTGCGTTCCGGGCCCATGATGACGTCGAGTATATGAAGCTGTCGGTAGGCTTCGTCGTACCTCCGATCAGTAGCGAGCAGGGCGCCCATCTCAAGCCTTGCCTGAACCTCTGAGCTGCGATCGCTCGTCGCTCCCTCAAAGCGGTTAAGCGCCTTCTCGCGATCGTCCTTTCGCTTCAATCGCAGATAGATGCGAGCCTGATTCAGATACAGCATGCCGAGTCGGTCGTCGGGCGACGTATAAATGAGCTTATCGGTGATACGGGCCGCTTCATCGGGGGCGATGCAAACGAGCCTGAAGTCCGTGCAGGGCTCTTCGGGATCGGCGGGCGCCGCTCCGCCTGCATAGCGACGCAGGGCCATGATGTATTCTCCGCGGTTCTTCAGCGTGCTCAGCACAAGAAGCTCTTTTTCAGCGGGAAAGGGCAGACGCAGTTCGAGATCCTTATCGGCCTCTAAAAGGACGCGGTAGGCACGCTTTTCCTGGAAATAGGCGTAATCTCCCCAGACGCGAAGAGCGGGATACGGATTGCATAACGCCGCTGCCAGCCGATCTACAAGATCGGGAACAAGCAACGCCTCTTTTTCTGTGATCTCGGCCGGAATCTCGTAGGCATACAGGCTGGCTTCGAGCACCGAATGCAGCGCAATCGATACGGTTTCTCGATGCTGCTTCCAGTAGAGATCAGCGGGCAGATCGGCATCGTCCGTGAACTCTTTGCGCTGCATATACTGCTGCAGCCAGTCTTTCTGAAAGAACTCCTCGTCGGCTCTGTAAGAGTGCTTCAGAGCGGCCGGACAGCTACCTGCCATGCGCCCGAGGTCGATCCTTTCGTCTTCAAGGGAGGCGAGGGCGTCGTCGATGAAATCATAGGCCCTTGAGGCGTTCTGTGTGCCCGGCTCGGGCAGATTCTGGGTAAGACGATAGAGATACGAGAGCAGCTCGAAACGGTGTTCGAAGATATAGTATCCGGCGGCAGTCCAGAAAACAGCCAGGAGAAGCAGTGGTGTCCGGTACTTCCGGATCTGTCGCAGAATCAGTTTCAGCATGTGTGATTAAAAAAGGCTGGATTCCCGGATGAGTTGCAAAAGGCTGTGCCTATGGCACATTCTAAAAAGATTAACGTCCAGCGCAAGCACAGAAAACGTCTGAAGAAGCTGAAAGAGCGTCGTCGGGCCCTGATTGCCTCCGCTAAGAAAAAGTGAGAGTAATCGGATTCAACGATTGAATCCTCTGGCAGGGAAAAGGCGAACTTCGCGTTCGCCTGTCTGTCGAAAATAAACGATGCAAATACGGAAAGGCAAAGCATGAAGGTCAGAGCCCAGGTCAGAGCGATCCTCACCATCTCAGTATTCCTGCTCGGTTGTCAGTCAGCCGTTCGCGGCGAACCGACAGAAGAACCCGAGAAGAACGAGATTGAAGCGACGACGGATAGCGAGGCCTTTCGCAGCGAAGTGAAAAAGCTCTATGAGCCGGCGCAATGTTTTCGCACAAACTTCGCCGTCACGCTAACCGTTCCGGGACAGGGAGCGCAGACGGCCGCCGGGCTTCTGCGTGCCGATAACGGCAATCAGCGCATGCGCATGATCCTGACCGAGCCGAATCTCGGCATCACACTCAGCTGGATTACGATTAAAAGCGGAACGGCCTACGTGAGCAATCCGCGGATGGCCGGTGTGCAGAGAGTCCCTCTTGAGGGATTCGAGCTGCAGAGCATGGGCACGAATAACATCCAGCTTCCGTTTACGCTGTTTCAGGATATTCTCTACGGCGGACTGCCGGCCGGCCTGTACGGCGAGAATACGAAGTGGGAGCCGACAGAGACCGGCTACAGCGCTCGCTTCACACAGAACGGCGACGCCTTCGAATATCGTTTTAATAAAGACTATCGAGTCGAACGCATCCTCTACGCGAAAGCAGGCGGCAACTACAACGCCGACATTGTGTTGAAAGGCGTATTCTACAATACGATCTTTCCGCAGTGGTTCGCCATCCAGACCTACGCCGGCGGTCGTCCCTCTGAAACGATGCGCATCGTCTTTCAGGCCGCCGATTTCAAGGCATGGTGTAAGGACGAGTACTTTCCCGTTCAGTAAACCGACTCACCGATTTCCCTGAATAACTCACCCGGCCTCTCTGAAAAGTGCTGGAATAGCCCTTGAATCTGTGCTATCCTGTCTCCAAACGGAGGCCATTATGAAAATCGACATCGGAATACAGGAAGCGGATCGCCAGGCCATTTCAGACGGATTGAAGCGTCTGCTTGCCGATACATACGTTCTTTATTTGAAAACACATGGTTATCACTGGAACGTCACCGGGCCCATGTTCGAAAGCCTGCATAACAGCTTCATGACGCAATACACCGAACTCTGGAACGCCATCGACCCTATTGCAGAGCGCATCCGTTCTCTGGGTTTTTTCGCTCCGGGCACCTATTCCGAGCTGGGCAAGCTCACCTCGATTAAAGAGGATAGCTCCGTTCCGGCAGCCACCGACATGCTCAAGAACCTGGTCGAAGGACATGAGAGCGTTATCCGTACGGCACGCAGCGTTTTCGCTGCGGCCGAAAAAGGATCGGACCAGGCGACGATGGATCTCTTAACTCAGCGTCTTGACGTTCACGAAAAAACGGCATGGATGATCCGCGCCGTTCTTGGCTGATCGTTAGCATTGAGAACCGTTCCGGGAATCCGTCCTGGATTTCTGGAACGGGCGGCTTTTGTCGTGCAATCGACATACGGCCGTCATAGCCGTAAGGTCTTTCAAGCGTATGATTGCACGACGACTCTTTCAAACGACGGCACTTCTGTTCAGTCTGCTTGCCTCGGCCGCTACTGCGAACACGGGCCGCACTGGCTTTGAGCTCGTCGTGACCGGCCTGCGCAACGACACGGGCATCGTCGGCGTTCTTGTCTTTCAATCAGCGAATGGCTTCCCGGATGAGCGCGCCCGTGCTGTTTTGCAGACGGGCGCTCGACCATCGAACGGCACGGCAAGGATCGCCCTTGAGCTTCAGCGAGGGCAGTATGCCTTTGCCGTGATTCACGACGAGAACGAGAACCATCGCATGGACTGGAAGACGATGATGCCGGCTGAGGGCTTTGGCTTCTCTCGCAATCCGACGGTACGCGTATCGGCTCCCACTTTCGATGAAAGCGTGATCAACGTTCCTCCGTCAGCGCAGGACGCCGTTATCAGGTTGCAGTATTTTTAGGGCATTCCAGAACGCTGTTTGATTGGCTTGCGTCTTAAGAGCACAGGTTTGGATCGAGTTTGATGCCGACTTTATTCGGGCTTATGACCGTATGTCTCTTTATCGCCGACCAGTAATTCGAGGATGGCCTCGATCAAACGGGCCCTTGAAATCGGCTTCGTTAAGTGCAGATCAAAGCCTGCTTCATGAATGCGATTCTTCTCTTCTTCGAGGGCCTGGCCGGTAAGGGCGACGATAGGGCGTCGCATGCCGGCCGCCGTATCGATACGCCTTATCTCTCGAAGAACGGCAAATCCGTCCATACCGGGCATCTGAATATCGAGTAGAATCAGATCGGGATCGACCGAGGGAAGCATCTTGATCGCCTCGGGTCCGTTCGTCACCGTCGTCAGGGTCCACGATGTCGGTTCGAGAAACTTACGCACGAGAAACAGATTCTCATCGGTATCGTCGACGGCAAGAATGCGAAAGGGCGATTGAAGGGCCTTATGAGCAAGAGGCTGCGATTCGATGGCTTCGGGTCGGCCTGTATAGACCTCGGTGCGCATGTCGAATTCAAATATTGATCCTTCGCCGACCTTGCTTCGCACGCGGATGGACCCGCCCATGAGTTGAATCAACTGGCGCGAAAGCGCAAGCCCGAGCCCCGATCCGCTGAAACGTCGGGCGACTCCGGAGTCGGCCTGATAGAAACGACTGAAGATGTGTTCGAGTTGCTCATCGGTCATACCGATGCCCGTGTCTTCTACGGCGAAATTCAGCCACAGATGCCGCTGGTTCTGTCTTGCCGAAACCGTAAGACGGACGGCGCCTTTTTCCGTAAACTTCAGGGCGTTGGAAAGCAGGTTGGATAACACCTGAAAGAGACGGTTCGAGTCTCCGAACACATAGACCGGAAGCAGGTCTGGCATGATGATTGTAAAGTTTAGCCCCTTCTGCATGAAGCCCGGTCGGAACGTCTTTTCCAGAACGTCCATCGTCTCGCTGAGGGAGAAGGGCTTGTAGTCGATAGCAAAGCGTCCGGATTCGATACGCGAGAGGTCGAGAATATCATTGAGGATATTCAAAAGCGAATCGCCGGCTCTGCGGAAGATACGCACGTACTCTTTCTGTTGTTCGTCAAGCTTTGTGGCGTCGAGCAGCTCCGCCATTCCGAGAATGGCGTTCATCGGAGTGCGAATCTCGTGACTCATATTGGCAAGAAACTCGCTCTTGACGGCGGCATGCTTCTCGGCCTCCTGCTGTGCGAGCATGCGTTCTCTCATCTCTGTGCGCAGCTCTTTCGTGCGTTCGCGTACCTGATCTTCAAGCCGCCGGTTCGTCGTCTGCAGTTCTCCCGTCAGCAGCTCGACTTCGCGAAAGGCCCGGGAATAGCGGATGGATAGAATCGCCGATTGCGAAATAACGAGCGCGGTTAACCCGAGATGCGCGATAAATCCCGTATAGATCACCTCGTTTGTGTAGAGGACGTCGTTGACCGAGGTGAAGGCGAGGGTTAACGTTCCGGCTGCAAGGAACAGACTGAACTCGCGACGCCGCCTCAGGGCGACGATCTGTGCGAATAAACCGTACAGCAGTGCTCCGAATAGAACGAGAACGTAGGGATTGGCCGTATGCGAATACACCGTCGGAGGCGTAACCAGAACGACGGCCGTAAATGCAGAGGCGACAATATAGAAGAGGCGCACGACACGAAACGAAACCTCATGCGGAATGATCTTCTGAATGAAGTGCATGCCGAGAGGCACAGCCAGAAAATAGGTGATGTATTCGATGGCAAGATAGAGAAAATACGGGGCTTCGGGAAAGAGACGTGTAAAGGTCTTCTCTCCCGTCGTCAGAGTGCGCAGAAGGATAACGATACAGAATAGGCTGAAGATCAGCGAGGTACGATCCTCTTTTCTGATGAAGAAGAGAATAAGGTGATATACGGCGACAAAAACGAGAATGCCCATGACGAAAACATCTCGAATCAGAATATTCTCGATCGATGAAACGATCTGATGTTCGTCGCCGATGACGACCGGATCGATGATGCCTCCGCGTCGGTGGTCGAAGTTCGATACCTGCATGAGGATTTCGATCGTGCTGCTCTGCGGCGAGAAGATGCCCAGGGTCGGCACCGTATCGGGAATGGACTCACCGGCTCTGTCAGAGACGCGGCCGGCTCCAGGAAGCTCTTCGCCGTTCACAAAGATGCGCACGGCCGTAAACTGTTCCAGCGTGCGCAGGGCAAGGACGCGATTCCCGGCTTTGTAAGGATCAATACGGATGATCAGGCGATAGGTGCCAAAGCCGACGCCGGGCATGCCTCTGTCGCCGATGTTTAAGTCGTTCCAGGATCTGGGCACCGGAAAATATACCGGCTTCAGGGTACTTCGATCTTCGCCGGGGCTCAGTAGCTTGAACGGATAAAACTCCCACTCTCCGTTCAGTCTAACCGGCGGACTCTGCGTGAAGTCATACTGGCTCAGATCGATCTCGCCCTGCTTCGCCGTGGGCGGAGCGGCGGGCGCCTTACAGCTGCAAAGGGTGAGGGCGATGGCGGCAAGAATAAGAGCAAAACGCCGCATTTCAGAGTTCCATGCTTTTCAAGAAGAGTTCTCTGTAGCGCATCGCCTCATCGTACTGTGCGGTGACTTTAGAGCCTGAGGGCCGATCGTTAGTTTTTCCGTCTTCGATCAGGCGGATGGGCTTTTTCTGATGCCAGTAGCATCGCAATTCATACGGCCGCTCGGAATCCGTGCGCCTGAAATAGAAGACCGGTTCGCCGCCGTCGAAGACGAATTCTTCGTAATAGGAGCGCGCCGCCGAGACGGTCGTCACCGTCACGCGTCGCAGAACCGAGGCTCCCTCTTCAGAAATGGTCGGATCATCGGCATACCAGAACGTTACCGATTTGCGGTAGGTTCCGACGGCGCGCCAGCTGCCGTCGTAGGTGTTGAAGATCAGATCGTTTGCATAGAGTTCACCCGGTTCCCCCGCTCGCGCCAGCTCGATCGTTTTCGCTATGGCCCGGCTCTGCTCCTGGTAAAGCGTGCGGATGCGCTCGATCTGCGCCGCGGGGGCGGAGAGCAGTGGCGAGAAGCCGGGCAGGAGCAGCAATGCGAGCAGGCCTATCCGCATGCTTTCGCGTAACGGTCGTCGCCTTTTTTTACAAGGAAAAAACAACCTCTTCTTTTCAGTGAGCGGAATTCTTTCTAATATCTTCATTGAAAGCCTCACGCAGAGCGAATTTCTGTCCCGATATGGCGAAAGAATCTACAAAAAAGGCCCCTGAGAAGGCAGAACCGACGGAAGCCGCTTTGAGCAATCGAGCCCGGCGCGAAGAGGCCATCCTGCAATTCTGGAAGGAGAAGGAGATCTTTCGCAAGCATATTGAAAAGAACGCCTCCGGACCTGTCTTCTGTTTTTACGAAGGTCCGCCGACGGCGAACGGTCGGCCCGGCATCCACCACGTTCTCAGCCGGGTGTATAAAGATATCTATATTCGCTATTATGGTCTGAAGGGCTATCATATTCCGCGTAAGGCCGGATGGGACTGTCATGGTTTACCCGTCGAGCGTGAGGTCGAGAAAGAGCTCGGCATTCAGACGAAATCCGAGATTGAAGAGAAATACGGTCTTGAGAAGTTCAACGAGCTCTGCCGTCAGTCCGTTTTGAAATACGTCGATGCCTGGAATACGTTTACCGATCGCCTCGCATTCTGGGTCGATCTTGAGAATCCGTACTTCACGATGGATAACTCTTACATCGAAGGCGTCTGGTCGCTTCTGAAAACGATTCATGAAAGGGGATTGCTCTATCAGGGATACAAGGTCGTGCCTTTTGATCCGGTGATGGGGGCGACGATGAGCGACGCCGAGGTCGCACTCGGATACCGCACCGTGCAGGATCCGTCCGTGACGGTAACGTTTCGCATCATACACGAAAAAGACGAGAAGAAAAAAGACCTGAACGGCGTCAACGTCCTCGTCTGGACGACGACGCCCTGGACGCTTCCGGCTAACGTGGCGCTTGCATTGAATGCAAACGAAAGCTATGTCGTTTTCACCGTGGACAGAGAGGAGCTGAAAGGACAGCGCTTCCTCTGTGCCGCCCCTCTACTTGAAGCGGTCACCGCCCATCTTGCGAAAGAGGGAGCGACCGTTACCGTACAATCCACGCATAAAGGGGCCGACCTTGCTGGCCTTTCTTACGAGCGTCTGTATGATTTTATTCCCGCTCCGGCCGATAAGAAGGGCTGGTACACGGTGACCGCCGATTTCGTAACGATGGATACGGGAACGGGCATCGTGCATATCGCCCCTGCCTACGGCGCCGACGACCTCGAGGTCGGGCTCAAGCATGATCTTCCCGTAATCTACGGGGCGCAGCTTGACGGTAAATTCAAAGAGGGCCCCTGGATGGGCGTCTTTTTTAAAGATGCCGATAAAGAGATCTTAAAAGAGCTGAAGTCGCGCGGTCTCATCTGGAAAAGCGAGACCTACAAGCACGAATATCCGTTTGGATGGCGCACGGGCGCTCCGCTTATGTATTACGCGAAAGACGCCTGGTATATTCGCACGACCGCCCTTCGCGACGAGCTGATTCGCAATAACGAACAGATTCGCTGGGTACCCGGCCACGTCAAAGAAGGACGATTCGGCAACTGGCTTGAGAATAACAGAGACTGGGCTCTTTCGCGAGAGCGCTACTGGGGCACGCCGCTTCCCGTATGGATGGACGACGAAGGCCATATCGAGGTGATCGGATCGGTAGCCGAGCTTGAAAAGAAGACCGGACGCAAGCTTACCGAGATGGATCTGCATCGTCCCTATGTCGACGAGATCACGTGGAAGGACGAGAAGAACGGCCGCATCTTCAGACGCACGCCCGAGGTCATCGACTGCTGGTTCGATTCCGGTGCGATGCCCTACGCTCAGTGGCCGCTTTCGGATAACGCCAATCGCGAGCGCTTCTTTCCCGCCGACTTTATCTGCGAGGCGGTCGACCAGACCCGCGGATGGTTTTATACGCTTCTTGCCATCTCGTCGATGGTTTCGGGAACGTCCTCGTACAAAAACGTCGTCTGTCTCGGTCATGTGCTCGATGCAAAAGGCGAAAAGATGTCGAAGAGCAAGGGCAATACGGTCGATCCATGGGACGTTTTCAGCGCGCATGGCGCCGACGCCATCCGCTGGTATTTCCTGACCGGAGCTCCTCCGGGCAATTCGCGTCGTATCGGCTCGCCGGGAACTCCTGGAGATCCGCTGCCTCTTGTGCAGGGATTCTTCAATATGATCGAGAACTCACTCGAATTCTATCATCTGTATGCAAATGCCGACGGCGTAAACGTCGCCGATCTGAAAAAGGCGACGCCTTTCGCCGAGCGTCCCGACATCGACCGCTGGATTCTTTCGCGTCTGCAGCAGTTAGTCGAAGAGGTGAGCGTCTCGCTGACCGATTACGACTGTTTGCGTGCCGGACGTCGCATCGAAGAATTCGTCGACTCGCTGTCGAACTGGTACATTCGTCGCAACCGCCGTCGTTTCTGGAAAGGCGAGAAGGATGCCGATAAACTCGCCGCCTACGATACGCTGCATACCTGTCTGCGCACGCTTGCCGTTTTGATGGCGCCTTTTACGCCGTATCTGGCCGAAGATCTCTTTCGCCGGCTGCGAAGCGAGAATGACCCGGAAAGCGTGCATCTGTGCGCCTGGCCTGAAGCAAGCGCCATGTCCATCGATGAGGCGGCCTTGCGCGACGGCGATAACGTGCTGCTTGTGGCCTCGCTTGGACGATCTGCCCGTCAGCGTTCGGGCCGCAAGGTGCGTCAGCCGTTATCCGAGGTGATGGTCTTTGCTCCGGCAGCGGCTCGTGAGGCGATCCGGGCGAATGAGACGGTATTGCTCGAAGAGTTGAACGTGAAGACGTTAACCTTTCTCGACGATGCCGGCGGATATTTCGGCTATGTTGTGAAGCCCAATCTGCCCGTACTCGGGAAAAAGATCGGCTCAAAGATCCGCTTCTTGCAGGATTATTTGAAGAAGGCCGATCCCACCGAGCTTGTGGCCAGCCTGAAGGCCGGGTCGATTAACGTCGATCTTGACGGTGAGTCGGTCACGCTCGAAGAGGAAGAGTTCCTGATCGAAGGCATTTCGAAAGAAGGCACATCGGGCGCCGAATCAAAGGGCTTTGTCGTCGTAATCGATACGGAGCTCAATGACGAACTGATTCGCGAGGGCATGGTGCGCGATATCGTGCGCCAGATCCAGGAGATGCGCAAGAAGGCATCGTATGATATCAGCGATCGCATTCAACTGTCGCTCAAGGCCACTGGATCAGAGCTTGAGAAGGCCGTTGCTGAGTTTCAGTCGTATATCGAAGGCGAAACGCTTGCAACCGTCGTCGCGTCCGTTGCGGAAGCCGATGCCACCGATACCGTGCGTTTCGAGCAGGGCGAGGTAACGATAGCCATACAACGGAAGAAGTGAAGGCGACAGTATAAACCTCAGAGGACTCCGAGAGTAAGGAGTGACGAGTCCGAGATCTGTCGTTGCCTGGTGAAATCCTTTTTTACCGCGAAAAGCGCGAAAGAGAACCGAAGGCAAGGTGCCTTATCTCTTTTCGATCTGAGACCCATTGGAAAAGGTTTTTGGAAAGACCCCCGGACCTCTGTTTTCGAGGTTCGCGTCTTTCGTGTTTTTCGCGGTCAACAACTCTTTGATTGTGCTGTAAACTCCCGCCACAGAGAGGTCAGTTCAACTGACAGAAGAGTGAACCCGGCTAACCACCCCATACCTTTCTCCCTCCACTCCTCCTCCGTGCCCTCAGCGTCCTCTGTGGTAAAAAAAGTTTGTAGCTTTTGATTGAAATCCGTTTGTCCACGAAATACACGAAAAGCGCGAAAGAGATCCCCGGCCACGGACCTTTTCACTCTTTATTCTTTGACTCATTTGATGCAGTCTCAGGAAAACCGGTGAAGCCCTCTATTCGAGGTTCGTGTCTTTCGTCCCTTTCGTGGACACTAACTCTTTTTTTCAGTTGTAAACTCTCGTAACAGAGAGGTTACAACTGAGAGAAGATTGAACCCGGCTAACCACCCCATACCTTTCTCCTTCCGCACTCCCTCCGTGTCCTCCGTGCCCTCTGTGGTAAAAAACTGAACACGATAGTTGGAGCAGAAGGAGCGGGCAATGGCAGAGGCCACGAACAAGATCATCCCCGTTTCAGAGTCAGTGCAACCTGGGCAATGCCGCTTAACCCGCAGGCGACGACGATCAGCGCCGATACCGGAAGAGTGAAGCGATCGTTGCCGGCGATATAGAATCCGGTATGTATGAGCAGGGTCAGAATACCGAGCCCTCCAGTAATCAAAGACCAGCGACGCCCGTTAGGTGCTCGCAAAAGGACCATTCTAAAGCCGAAAACGAGAAAAGGGATGATGGCAAGATTCAGGATATCGAACAGCTGAATGCCACCGGGCAGCAAGAAAAGCTCCCATTCCTTCCAGTAGGCTGCGTCGATCTGATGCACGATAAGAAGCGAAAGTGTGGCGATGTAAAGGCGTTCAATGTTCTTCATTGCATGCAATAAACGCAAGCTTTTATTTTCTGTCAAAGGAAAGAGTATTCCGGGTCCACGAAATACACGAAAAGCGCGAAAGAAAACCGAGGGCAAGGTGCCTTATCTCTTTTCGATCTGGGCCCATTGGAAAAGGTTTTTGGAAAGACACCCGGACCTCTGTTTTCGAGGTTCGCGTCTTTCGTGATTTTCGTGGACACTAACTCTTTGATTGATCTGTAAACGCCTCCCACATAGAGGTCAGTTCAACTGACAGAAGAGTGAAACCGGACTCCGACCACCCCGATACCCTCCACTCCTCCTCCGTGCCCTCAGCGTCCTCTGTGGTAAAAAAAAAGTTTGTGCCTTTGATTGAAATCCGTTTGTCCACGAAATGCACGAAAAGCGCGAAAGAAATCCCAGGCTAACGTGTCTTTTACCTTTTCTTTCTGGGACTGATTGGATAAGGTCTTCGGAAGATCGGTGAAACTCTATATTTGAGGTTCGCGCCTTTCGCGTTTTTTGCGGTCAATCACTCTTTGATTAAGCTGCGGACTCCTAAAGCCGTGAGGTCAATTCAACTGACAGGAGAGTGAAACCGGACTCCGACCACCCAATAACTCTCTCCTCCGCCCTTCCTCTGTGCCTTCAGCGCCCTCTGTGGTAAAAAAGGTTTGTAGTTTTAGTTGAAATCCGTCTGTCCACGAAATACACGAAAACCGCGAAGGAAATCATCTGCTGACGTATCTTTCCCTTATTTTATAGTGGGATTCCTGGATAGGGTTTTAAAGAGCTCCTCGAAGCTCTGTATTCGATGTTCGTGTCTTTCGTGATTTTCGTGGACAACAATTCTATGATTGAGCTACTAACTCCCGCTACGGAGAGATCATTTCAACGGACAGAAGAGTGAAACCGGACCAACGATCCAAAAACTTTCTCATCCACTCTTCCTCCTCGCCCTTAGCGTCCTTAGTGGTGAAACAAGGCTGTCCTGCGTTTAGCGTCCTGAAAAGTGCTGGATTTTCAGACATCCGCTCGATACTCTGAATACGATGAAGGAATGGAAGCCGCAGCGTGAATTCAAGAAGGCTGATTTTCCCGCAAATCCCGGTGAGCGAAAGCAAGAGAAGCGACCGTCAGCGGAAAAAGCGGCTCCGCTCGAGCCCGAGATAACGACGGATGTGAAGCCGGGCCGCGTGGTGAAGGCCTGGATGCCGCCTTCGGTCGCAGAGCCGTCTCAGACGAAGAAGGTCAACAGTCCGGCCTTTTCAGAGGGCGCCGGTATTGAGAGATCCGCTTCTGCAACTGGCCCGGCTGACGCAAGGCCATCGGAAAAGACCAGATCTCCGGAACGACAGAGTATTCCGTCGCAGACTTCTGCACAGCCGCCGCGAAGCACTCCAAAACTCTTTGCCCCTGAATCGAGAGAGCAGGCGGCGCGAAGAGCGGCCGAAGAGGCCGACACAAAGCGAGCCGCCGCCGACATGAGCGGAGAGATGCTCGATGAGTTAGTCATCGCTCGCCCCATCGAAGCCACCGATCTTCTGCGCCGCTGGTACTGGCAGAAGCCCGAGGGCGGCACGACGCCGCAGACGAAGATCTATATCATTCTGCACTCGATGAAGAAAGAGACTCTCGTAGAGTTATACAGATGCTTCACGGCGATGGAGCGTCGGCAGATGCATGAGATCTTTTCAAAGAAGCGCACGGTTGTGAAAAGCGAGATCCTATCTGCGCGCGGTGAATTCATGCAGCGACTGTCGCAAACGTTCACTTAAAGACCGACCTGAAACCAGAGTCGATAGCCCGTGTCGGCCTCTTTGCTCAGCGACGCAGGCGGCTGCCCAGACGATCCAGCTCTTCAAGACGCAATTCACCGGCCTGTTCCAATCCGGCGAGCACCGGCAGCTCCGTTACGGTATTTTCGCCAAGACGCTTCATGACGCTTTCGCGTATCGTCGAGGCCGATTGCAGATACTGGCAGAAAAGTGCGTCGAAATCGGTGGCCGGGAAGTTCGTCTTCGCGAAGAGCGAGCGCACCTGCTCATCGGCAAAAAACGCCTCAGAAATGCTTCGATTGAGGACGATGCGCGAATCCTTCATGTCGTTATCCGCGAGGATGCGCGCAAGCTCGGCGGCGACAGAGACGGCATCGTCGCGAGGCGAGCAGACAAGCACGACGTCCGTTGCCGGATCTCTAATCCATCGACGCGCCTCTTCGAGCCGGTCGACCATACGAAACATCACACGATCCATCATGAGCAGCAATTCGCCAAGAGAGAGAAGGATGTTTTCGCCGCCGACCTTGCCAAGCGCCTGAAGGATACTTTTCGCTCCGCTTCTGAAGATACGCTGCATAAAGCCGGCGTTAGCCTCGTCGCCTCCGGCGAACCATTTCAGCCATTCAAGGATCTTGCTATCAAAAAATGCGAGCAGACGCTCCGGCCGGATCAGAAAGTCCACGGCGTGAAGGCCTGGAGCTGTATCGATGATCAGATCGTCGGTATCGGGAAATTGCTCGATCCACTCCGCCATGCGTATCGGAGCGAGCGTCTCGGTGGCAGAGGCGATCTTCTCGGCCACCGTTTGAAATAGCGGATGCTCGAAAAGCCTCTGCTCATGATCTCCTTCAAGCCCTTCGTCGCGAATCCAGCGGCGCAGGCTGTCGGGTAACGAAAGAACGGCCGCTCGCAACTCTCCGTCGCCCGTCTCACTTTTCCAGAAGATCTGCCCCGATTCGTCGATGTGATCGGCGCCCAGCGCCGTCTTCAAACGCTTCGCCGGATCAATGGAAAGCAGCCCGACGCGGCGGCCCTGAAAGGCCAGGTGTATGGCTAACGATGCCGAAAGCGTCGTCTTGCCGACGCCGCCGGCCCCCAGAAATATATGAAGACGGGTTTTCATGCATGCACCGCCGCAAGAGTGCCGGTAAGGGCCTGAATACGTTCCAGACCCGTTTCTTCGGGAGCGACGATCATGCGATCGGGCAATGAGATAACGGGAATGCTGACCGCCGTGCGAAGGCGTCGCTCGTATTCGAGACGACGGGCGAGGTCGCCGTGCAGGGCGTCGATGGTTATCCGGCTTTCGCTACCTGCGAGAGCGTGGATCCGCTGCGAGAGTGTCGACGATAGTTCAGAGGACGAGGCAAGACCATCCGCTAAAAGAGGAGAGAGGCTGCGATTGAGCAGAATAAAAAGCGGAGGACGTCCGAGATCCTTTTCAAGGACGGGAATCATCTCAAGCGTCTCTTCGACGGGCAGCTCTTCGGGTAACGTCACGATGGCCGTGCCGACTTTCGCGGGGTCTTCAAGCATCTGCGCCACGCGCGCCGTTTCAGAAACGAGAGGCCCGCTCAGCTTAAAGCGTGAGATCGTCGCCGCCACTCCAAACAGGGCCGAGCCATGTCCTGTGGCCGGCGAATCGATGATGATGCGATCGAAGCGGTATCCGCGTTCTACTTCGGCGAGTTCCACCAGCCAGAAGAGGCGACCGAGAAAGAAAAGCTCTTCGAGACCGGGAGCGGCATGGATGAGCTTTTGAACCTGTTGGTTCTCAAGCACGAACTTATAGAAAAGCCCCATATTCAGATGCTCGACGAAGTACTCCTTCATGGCCTCGTCGGCGTCATAGTTCATGACGCTGAGGCCGGGCAGCAGCTGTCTGTGTTTATGGCCTCCCTGTTCGAGATTAAAGAGAGGCGAGATCATATCGCGAAGCGCCCACTGCACAAGCAGCACCCTCTCGCCGCAGCGCACGGCGCGATCATAGCCGATCGCCGCCGCCGACGTCGTGCGTCCCACTCCGCCTTTGCCGAGCAGAAAGAGAACGGGAGGTATGGAAAGGCGATCGTCCATGCGTGATGGATCGAAGTCGGACTTCGATCAGTACAGATCCACAGATTTAAAGCTGCTGATCTCGCCAAGTCTTCTGCGACTGATCTTCTCTTTCGTGGTCAGGCCTTCGAGTATGAACTCGATACCGGCGGCGCTGAGCTGCGCATCGACATCCCACTTCTGATCGCGCAGCAGATCGAAGCAACCGGGCAGCAGCTTCAAAAGCTCCCTGTAGCTCGCAGCGGGCATCGTATCGGCGATCTCGATGCGTTCGGCCTGATAGACCTGTTTCGTGATCTCGTCGAATTGTTTCGCGTATTTTTCTTCGGGAAAGAATTCTTCGAAGACCTCTTTGATGGCGAGATCGATGAGCTTCATTACGATCTGATACTCGGTGACGGCTTCGTCGCGATACGGATCAAGCTCGATCTTGCCCGCACTCGAAGCGAAAAGCGTGCCCAGATCGGTGAGGCGCACGATGGCCCGATCCTCGCCGGCCATTAGAGCGCGCCGTCGAGCCGAGGCAAGGGCCGTCTCATAGTTTGCAACCGAGAGGCGGGCAGAGACGCCCGATTTCTGATTCACCAGAGGATGACGCCTTGCCTGTATGGTGATCTCTTCGATGATCTGCTCGATGAATTCGGGCATGACGACTTCGGGTGAGTCGGTGAAGCGACTGATCTCCTGCTTTGTGATCGTTAACCCAACACCTCTCGTCTTCGGATAATGCGTGCGGATCTCGGCTCCGATCCGGTCTTTGAGCTGCGTAATGATCTTACCCGATCGCGTGTATTCGGCCGGATTTGCCGTAAAGCAGACGAAGACGTCAAGCGGCAGGCGCAGCGGGAGGCCGCGAATCTGAATATCCTCTTCTTCAAGAACGTTAAACATCGCCACCTGCACGAGATAGTCGAGGTCGGGAAGCTCGTTTATCGCGAAGATGCCGTGATTCATGCGCGGAAGCAATCCATAATGCAGGGCCTCTTCAGATCCCATAGAACGGCCTTCGATGATTTTCGATGGATCCAGATCGCCGATGATATCTGCGATGCGCGAACCCGGAGCAAGGCGTTCTCCGTAACGCTCTTCTCGCGTCAGCCAGCGAATGGGCAGATCGTCGCCGTGAGCGGCAAGCAGTGCCCGACCCTTAGCCGTAATCGGCTTGAACGGGCTTTCGGGGATCTCCGTTCCGGCGATGACGGGGAAGGCTGCATCAAGCAGATCGGCCAGATGTCGCATCAACCGTGACTTCGCCTGGCCTTTTTCGCCAAGCAGGGCGATATTATGGCCGGCAAGTATGGCATGATAGAGCTGCGGCAGAACGGTGTCTTCGTAGCCGTGGATCTCGGGAAAGACGTTTTCTCTGTTTCGAAGGCCGGCGGCGAGATTCTCGGCCAGTTCTTTACGAATCGGCCTGTAGACATAGCCGGCATCTTTCAGCTCGCCAAAGGTATGGATGTGTTTCGGATCTCTGCTGTCCATCAGAGGACAGTGAAGCAAAGAGGCGCTCTCGCGGAAAGTGAGATTTTAGGAAAACGGAAAAGGCTTGAAGATGTTCGCCAGTAGTTTACAGTGTTGAAAGATGAGGTCTTTGCGCAGACTGTTCCGACAATTCGTCAAAGCTTTAAGGGGGACTCCGGAAGCAAGAGTTGAATTCCTGCCGCAGTGGACGATCCTGATAATTGCGCTTTCCATTATCGGTGTCGGTATTCTTGCATTCTCTGTCTGGCAGCGAGGCGTGATTGAGCGTCAGGAACAGGAGCGGTTGAAAGCTCTCGTTCATATACTCGATGCAAATATTGCACAGAACCTTGAAGCAAGCTCGCAGACCCTTGATAACCTGCGCGCAGATTTTCCACAGTGGCGTACGGTCGAGGATCGATATCGAGCGCGAAAGCGCATGGAGGCTCTTGCAGCGGCGATTCCAGGCATTCGAACGATCTTTGCTCTCGATAGATTCGGGAACGTTATAGCGACGAATCGAAAGGAGCTTGAGCATCAGAATTTTGTCTATCGCGAATATTTCCAGACACCTCGCGATAAAAAGATCGATCAACTGTATCTGTCGCGTCCGTTTCGCACGATCACGGGTATCTACTCCATGAACGTTACAAAACCGGTGTTCGATGCGAACGGCAATTTTGACGGCATCGTTTCGGCGACGCTCGATCCCGATTTCTTTAAGACTCAGTTGCATTCGGTTCTTTTAACAGAGGATATGTGGAGTTCGATCGCTCATGGCGAAGGAATCATCTTTCTGACGCTTCCCGATCGGCCGGAGTTAAGCGGGAAGAACATCGATGTGCCAGGATCATTCTTTACAAGGCACCGTGAATCGGGCCTGAAGACTTCGGTAATGACCGGAACCGTTTTTGTTACGGGCGAAGAACGCATGATGGCGCAGCAGTCCGTTTTTCCCGTATTCTCGGCTATTGATCGGCCGATGGCCGTTGCCGTCAGCCGGGACCTGCCCGCCATCTATGCCGCCTGGTCCAGGAATACGGGCGTTCTTGCCGTTGTTTATGCTTTGCTTGTTCTGCTTTCTTCATCGCTGCTGCTTTTCTATCAGTGCAGACAGATGCGTCATCTGGCCGATCGGCGTCGCATGGAGAAACTGGTACGGATTCGAGAGCACGATCTCTCTGCCATTCTCAACGCCATTCCGTCCATGGTCGGCTACTGGGATAAACGATTGCATAATCGATTCGGCAACCACGCATACAGCGATTGGTTTGGCATCACGCCCGAGCAGATGAAAGGCAGACATATAAAAGAGGTGATTGGCGAGCGGCTTTTCGAGATGAACCGCCCTTATATCGAAGCGGCCATGCGCGGAGAACTGCAAACCTTCGAGCGTGAGATCCCTCTGCCCGACGGATCGGATATTCGCTATTCGCTGGCCAGCTATATTCCGGATTGGGACGGAGAAAAGGTGATCGGCTTCTATGTGCTTGTCACTGATATCACCGAAGTAAAGAAGGCGCAGATAGCGGCCGCTGCGGCTAACCTTGCCAAAAGTCAGTTCCTTGCCAATATGAGTCACGAGATTCGAACGCCGATGAACGCTATAATCGGGCTTTCGGAGCTTCTGAATCGAACACAGCTTGATGCGAGGCAATCCGACTACATACGCAAGATCGTCGGAGCATCGAAGGGCCTTCTTAATATTCTTAACGACATCCTTGATTATTCGAAGATCGAGGGCGGCTATGTTGAACTTGAATCGATCGAATTCCGAATGCAATCGGTACTGAACGGCGTAAGAGATATGTTTTCGCTCACCGCCGAACAGAAGGGCCTGAGGTTTGTCGTCGACGTAGATGGCGACATTCCTTCCGTTTTAGTTGGCGATCCGCTCAGGCTCGGTCAGGTGCTGAATAACCTTGTCGGTAACGCTATTAAGTTCACAGAGAGAGGAGGCGTTCATCTTCATGCACGCTGCAAAGACCGTAACGATCAAACGGCCACGATTGAGTTCAGCGTCAGTGATACGGGTATCGGTATCTCACCCGAAGAACAGAAGAAGCTCTTTCAATCATTCAGTCAGGCCGATAGCTCGACCACCCGTCGTTACGGTGGCACGGGACTCGGTCTTGCCATCAGCCGCCGGCTGGTTCAGCTTATGGAGTCAGATATCGAGCTGGTGAGTAACACCGGGCAGGGAAGCCTGTTTCGATTTACTGTAAGGTTCCCACTCGCCGAGGGAATCAAAACCGTTGAGGCTCCGACCGGGCGGACGCTTCAAGGGAGGCATGTGCTGATCGTCGAGGATAACGAGATCAACCGTCAGATTCTTGACGAGCTGCTCTGTGACATGGGACTCTTTGTCGATACGGCGACAAACGGTCTTGAGGCCATCGCTCTCGTTGAAGAGAGCGGTAAAAGGTATGAAGCGGTCTTTATGGATCTGCGCATGCCACTGATGGACGGCCTTGAGGCGACGCGACGATTGCGAAAAGAACATACGGCCGATCGGCTACCGGTCATCGCCATTACTGCGACAGCAAACGAAGAAGAGAGACAGGAATGCCTCGATGCCGGCATGAATGCCGTGGTCATGAAGCCCTTTGATATGGCCGAGATCCGATCCATTCTTGAACGTGTGCTGCATGCAGAGTCGTTTTCCGAATCGGGCGAAAGCGAGGCCCATCCAGATATTGAGCTATCTGGGTTTCATCTCGACAGAGCTCTTCAGAGGCTGGGAGGTAATCGAAAGGCGTTGGTTTCTCTGCTTCACCTTTTTGCCGAGCAGTATGCCGGAGCGTCCGATACGATGCGCCGCCTCAGCGAACCCGGTCGACAGAACGAACTCACAGAATTCGTGCACACACTTAAAGGCGTGGCCGGAAACCTTGCGGCGACGGATCTGTTTGAGGCCGCCTCAAAACTCGAAGCTTTAATAAAGGCCGGTCAGGAATACGATATCTCAGAGCTCGATGCGACGTTGCGTCACGCTCTCGCAGAGGTTGCCGCGCTTTCGAAGTGATATCCGGCTATCTCAACAGAGGTATCCGTGCCGTTATTGCCGTAAGGCGTCTGACGCCTTACGGTACGGTCGACACATCAATTCGCGGCTTCTTTGCGCTTCTTGATTTCAAGGGCCGTTTTTAAACCCTTCTCTTTAATCACCTTCCACTTAAGACCGGACTCCGTTATCTTGAAGAATCGCTTCCCGTATTTTCGCAGCATCCTCTGGTCGATGGTGAAGCCAAGCCCTGGCTGTGTGAACGGCTTCAGGTAACCATTTTCGGGCAGAATCGGCGCAATGATACCATCGCGATACTGTGGAATCCAGGACGGCGGTTCAAACGGATATTCGAGTGGAAGCATGTTTTCGGGGTCAGAGAGCACCATGTTCCAGTTTACATAGAAGCCGATGCCGTTTGTCCAGGTATGCGGAGTGTACAGGCGATCGTGTTTATGGCAGGCGTCGATGACCTGCTTCACCTGAGCGATGCCGCCGGCGAACATGGCGTCGGGTTGATAGATATCAAAGCAATCCTTCTCGAACATGATCTTGATCTCATCCCATCCGTAGTTCAGCTCGGCGCCAGAGATCTTAACACGCGAATATTTCTTTAAAGCGGCATTGCCATCGTAATCGCGCGAATCAAGCGGCTCTTCAAGCCATTGAATGGCGTTATCGTAGCAGGCGTCACTGAATCGTTTCGCTCTATCAAGATCCCAAGCCGGCACTTTATCGACGATGCTGACAAGCCATCCCTGATTGGCGTCTACGCCGAGAGAGAAATCTCCGACGCGTTTGCGAATCGTCTCGATCAGAGCGATGTCGTCTTTGAGTTCGTGATTCTTTACGCGAAGCTTCGCCGTGCGGTAGCCCATCTCTTTGATACGCAGGATCTCTTCGGCCCGCTTTTCAGCGGGATGCATTTCTCCCGTCGAGCAGTAGACCTCGATCGGCCGTGCCTTTCCGCCGAGCAGCTCGTAGACGGGCTTACCTTCTTTCTTGCCGATGATATCCCAGCAGGCGGGCTCAATCCAGAAGTTGCGCCATCCGAGGATGCCGGCCTGCTTGAGAAGGGCCTGCACGCGGTCGATGTCGGTCGGATCTGATCCGAGCAGATAGCCGCCCAGAAGATCACCCAGGCCTTCGCGCTCCGTTCCCATCGCAGCTCCGGCGGAATAGCCCTCAATGCCTTCGTCGGTCACGATCTTGATCAGAGTAAACCTGTTGTGCGTCTGCGGATATCCTGGAATCCACGTCGGCCAGAACGTTTCCTTGAGCGGTATGGAAACATGATACAGTTCAATTGCCGTAATTTTCATAAACTCCCCCTGTTTGCCTGTTATTGTAACTGGTTATACCAATTTTTGCGCGCCTGATCGGGCCTGTCAACTTTTTCAGTTGCCCGGAAATCGGACTTTCGTTCCCTATTCTATGACTTTAGCGGATCGCATCTTTGAAGGGATGCGTAATGACATCGTGCTTGGTGTTTACCCCGTTCATTCGAGGCTGCCCTCTGAACGAGATCTTGTTGAGAAATACAATGCCAGTCGGTTCGCCGTGCGAGAAGCGATCTCGCGGCTCATACAATCGGGTTTTGTAATCACGCAGCCGCAGAGCGGAACCTACGTTGTCGATTTTGTTCACGAAGGTTCGATAGAGACGCTTGTTCAGGTGTTGCGCATCCGTCGCACGATTGATGCAGAGACGATGAAATCGCTGATGCAGTTTCGATTGCAGACCGAAAGCCAGGCGGCCGCTGATGCGGCGCGTCATATTCAGGACAGTGACATCGAGTATCTGACCGACATTCTACGACGGAAGAGAGAGAATGCAGCAAGTGTTGAAAAACTTGTTGAAGCTGACTATCTGTTCCATCATCGCATCATCTTGCTTTCGGGGAACAGAATCACGCAGCTCATCTTTAAGTCCTTTCAGCCGGTTTATATGTTCTTTACCGAGTTCTTCTATTCACTGGATGATGCGGCGGCAAGCTCGCTACGCCTGAATGAAAAACTGCTTCGTGCTCTGACCGTGCGCGACGCCGCCGGTGCAGGTAAGGCGATGACCGAGATTCTTAAAAACGGCGAGCGAAAGGTTTTAGCGGCCATTAAAAGAACCGGTAGTAAAGAGCTCTATTTGCCGTAATAATTTTGGATGCCAGCGAAAACGTGCAGGAAATAATGAGTCAGGGAAGATAAGGGAAGTAAACAATGGTTCTATGGTATGTAATCGCGGGCGTGATCGCTCTCATCGGTCTCGGTATTGATCTCCTGGGATACTGGCATCCCGAATTACTGCCCGCCTATCAATGGTTGATCGCCCGGGCGAGCATTGTCGGTCTTTTGATACTGGTTGCCGTTATCCTTTTGAATAGGTTTCGTAGAAACGAGCGAAAGAATATAAATCGAATCAAAGATCTTCGTACCACGGCAAGTCGGCTCGAAAGCTATGTCGGTAGCCTTGTACAGGATGTCGGTATCATACAGGAGGCGATCAAGCATCAGATCAACAGCGTCATTGATGTTCAGGAAAGTCTTGCCGAGTTAAACAATCTGGCCTTGCAGGCCGTAGATCAGGTCAGCGACCAGGCGGGCTCTACGGAACAGACATCGGCCGCCATTCAATCCGTAACCGACACGATTTTTGAAGTCGTCCGTAATGCCGGCGCAACTTCGGATAACGCAAAGAGCATGAGCGAACGTGCGGCTCGCGGCGGCGAGTTGATGGAAAGGAATCGTGTCGATGTGGCATCGATCATATCCGTTTTTGCAAGCATTCAGGATCAGATCACGAAACTGGAGGGCTCCATCGAGAAGGTGGGGCAGATCACCGAAGTCATCGACGACATTTCAGATCAGACGAATCTGCTTTCGCTTAACGCCGCTATCGAGGCGGCCCGCGCAGGCGAATCAGGCAGGGGGTTTGCCGTAGTTGCCGATGAAGTGAAAAAACTGGCCGAGAAATCTCAGACCTCTACGCGCGCCATACACGATCTGATACAGAGCACACGGCAGGAGATGAAGAATCTCTCAGGCGAGGTGCAGAATGCCAGTGCAAACATCAATAGCGCCGTTGAAAGCGCGAAGGAGATGGTCGGAACTCTGCACTCTATAGCCGAATCCGTGCATTCCACGACCGACAATATCGAATATATTTCAAAAGCCATGGAGCGACATGCAAGCACCATGGAAGAGATCACGGGCGCCGTGCAGAACATCGCCACCGGAGGCGGTCATATCAAAGAGCTTTCGGATCGACAGGTGGAGAATCTCAAGAAGATCATCTCGAAGCTGGATCGTTCTTACCGTCTTTCTCTTGAGGCATCCGAATCTGTTAACAAGATTTCGGTGAACTCCGAGGAGCTCAAGGACATCGTTCTTAAAACAAGAACCGATGTTGTGAGGATTGCAGAACAGAACAAAGAGGAGCAGCGGCGAAAAGGCGAGGTTACTGTCACCATGTTTTCGGGCGATGTGCCGGCTCTGAGCACGTTCTGTCCGTCTTTTGATCCGGATTCCTTTTCATTGAAAAGCCAGATCTATGACGGTCTGATTCATTGCGATCTTGAGGGCAACATGGTACCCGGCCTGGCCACTGCATGGACACAGCTTGATGATCGCACGATCGAATTCAAGCTGCGGAAGGGCGTACGTTTTCACGATGGCAGCCCGTTCACGGCAGAAGATGTTAAATTTACTCTGAAAACCGTTCTTGATCCGAAAGTGGGCAGCGGGACCGCATGGATTATGTCGGTCATCCGTGACGTGCAGGTCCTTGATCCGTTTACGGTGCGAGTGCGTACATCTGAACCTGATGGCATGCTTCTTCGTAGGTTAACTCTCTTTGGATTGATCAGCTCGAAAGACTATGTCAGTAAAGTCGGTCTTGAAAAGGCGCTGATGCATCCTGTCGGCACCGGACCGTTTCAATTTGTTTCGCATACCCCCGGGCAGGAGTATTTGCTTCGAAGAAATGCATCGTACTGGAGACGTGGAGTTCCTTCATACTCGTTTCTGCGTATTAAGATCCTTCCGGAGCGGCGGTGGGCGGATGCTCTGCTTTCAGGCGATGTCGATATTGCCCCCTATCTTTCAGGCAGCAAAGAAGGGCTCTTTGCCGCCTCAGAAGAGGCGATCATTGAGAAGCGGCTTGTTCTTCAAAGCCCGTGGGTGTTTATGAAAAATCAGGGCCCTCTTGCCGACGTGCGCGTGCGCCGTGCCCTGAATCATGCCATTGATCGCAAAGCTCTGATTCAGTCCGTGGAAAACGGAAACGGCGAGCCTCTGGCGTCTCTCGGGCTAAAAGGAAGTTTCGGCGCCAGTGAAGAACTTCAGCCTTACCCTTATGATCTGAGGCTGGCGCGCAAGCTGATGCAAGAGGCGGGCTTTGAAGAGGGCTTTTCTCTTAAAGCCATCGCCTCGGACGTGACCGAGGGCGTTGCCCGTACCATACAGGAGCAGCTACATACGATTTCCGTCGACCTGGATATCGAAGTCGTCTCAAGGCCGGAGTGGGCCCGTCGTGTTGTCGTCGGCAAGATAACAGGCCATCCCTATGAAGGGGACATGGCTTTCAATATGGTGGATAATCCCATCTATACGACGGCTTTTCATGCCGGTCTCCTTCTGTCATCCGGCGGTCTTTTTTCTCTATTGAACGATCCTGAATATGACCGTCGCTATCAGGCGGTCATGAAGCTGACAGATGCGCAGGCGCATAGAAGGGCGCTGGCCGACCTTGACCGATTTGTGCACGAGAATGCTCTCATGCTCTTCACATATCAGCAGATCCGCACGGTGGGCATGTCAAAGAAGATACAGATCCCGGGCATTCCCGTAAATGGCCATGTGGATTTCCTTATGCTCAGCGATATTCAAAAGAGGAAATAGAGATGCGGACTTCATTCAAGAATCCTACCTGATTCCTGGATCATAGAGGATGCGGGCTGCATGATAGTGCAGATAGTTCTCATAGGTCTTACGCACGTAGTTGCGGCTTTCTTCTACGGGTAATACCTCGAGAAAATAGTTGAAGTCGCCTCTGTAGTATTGCCGCTTCCATTTGCGCATATTGCCCGGGCCGCCGTTATACGAGATCGACGCCCAGCGAAAGTCGCGGTCGCTGGAGCGCATCAGATCCGAAAAGAACTTCGTACCGAGCTTGATGGACGTTTCGGGATCGGTCAGATCGTATTCTTTGATCCCCATGCGCCCGGCAAGCCAGGCGCCGGTTTTCGGCATGATCTGCATCAGACCGAGAGCGCCCGAGCGGCTTTCGGCGACCTCGCGGAACATACTCTCCTGACGCATGAGACCGTAGATCATATCTTCGTGCATGCCGTAGTCGCGCGCATAACGCTGCACCACGCTACGGTAGGGTCGCGGATAAAGGGCCTCAAGCAGGCGAGGCGGCAGTACAAACGGATCTTCGGGAATGTTCAGCTTTCGCAGCAGCGTGCGAAGATAATAGACCTCGACGAATCGATTACGGCTCTGGATGCCGGCAGCAACGAGGCTTTTCAGATAATCGACGTCGGGCAGATCGCCGTATTTCTCTTTGAAATAGGCGAAGCCGAGAGTGAATTCACCAAGAGCAAGGATCTCGACGATCTCGTTATCCACCGGCCTGCCGTCCATGTACAGCTCTTTAGAGAGACGGACGGCGTCCTGATTGTAGTATCCGTACAGGCTCTTACGAGAAAGGAAGCGCAGGGCGTCGTCGTTGCCTCCATGCGCCGAAATCCAGCGATAGTAGCCGTCGACGCCTGAAACGTTATTCCAGTCCGCCTCATAACCCTTCGTCGTGGATTTATCCCAGAAGGGAACGGAGTAATAGGAGCCCGGCGCATAACGATAAAAGTTCTCGGCCAGCTCTTTCGCTCGCCCCGGATACTTCTCGGTATAATATCTCCAGAGCCAGTAAACGAAGCGACCGCTTCCGGGCTGTTTGGGCAGCTTAGTTGCCGCCGTTTCCCAATGTCGCTGATCGGCCCAGCGAATCTGCTCGGGATGATCGCCGATCAGAAAGTTGATGAGCCGATCATGCACATGAATGTCGGAGTGATGGACGACGAGGTATTCAAGCAGCTCGTTAAAATATACCTCGCGATTCCCGGTCTCAAGCAGTTCAAGGTAGGCCTTCCAGAGCCCGCTGTGATAGAGCCGCGTATGGGCGAACTGTTGCAGCAGATCGAGGGCGACGGCTCTGTTCTTCTTTTTTGCCAGCTCGTCCACCCAGAGCTTGAGCACGTCCGCTTCGCGCGAAAGGTACGTATAACCGCGGGCGGCAAGGTCTTTCAGATACCGCTCCTGATTCGATCGAATCAGATACATGCCGTCCTGCCGGATCGTATCGGCCGATGTGGTGGCGATCAGCGTCGTCGGAGAGATACCGATGCGGGCGACAGGAATCTGATCATAAAACTGAACGGCCGAGCGTCGCTCCCAATCTGTCAGGCCGGGCGTCGCCGGATAATCAGGAGCGACGGCCGTCAGATCTTTATGAATGGCGCGAAGAAGCCAGGAGGCATTGGTGTCTGACGCTGCTTTGATATAAGAGTCGATGGCTTCCTGCTTTCGGTTCAGGCCGGCGTAGATCTTTCCGCGGGCATGGTAGACCGACCCGCCTGTGATCGATGTGTTGCGCTGCATGTGAGCGTGGGCGCGGTCGAGCTGACGCAGATTGAAAAGCGCAAGCAACGTATCGGCAAAGATGCGTCGGGTAACGGGATTGTCGCGCGAAAGATCGGCCTGAAGCAGAATGCCTGCGCGCAGTCGCGTATCACGCAGTTTCTCGGCGAGCTCGCCGGCACGCATGACGGCAAGATTACGAAGTATGCCGCGGCCGTTTGCACGACCCGATTCGACGCAGACCGTCAGATCGCTTCCACAAAAAAGCCCAGCAGCGCGCAGATATTCGGCGATGACGGCCTTCGTCTGCTCGGGATCGGGATTGCGAAGCAGACGCTTTTCCTCTTCTGTCGCTCTTGCCAGGGCATAACGCTGCGCCGGATCGGACGGCGTGCGATTGCGGAACTGACTGATGATCGTCGACCACCGGCCGGAGCGAACGAGATCGTAGATCTCCACATTGAGCGGATGGGCCGAAAGCGACGAACAAACGGGAAGCAGGCTTATAAGAGCAACAAGATATAAAGGCCGACTTTTCGACGAGAAGGCCGAATAAATCAACTTCACAGGATGATTCTTAGAAATAGTATTGCTTTTCTCGATTTTTCTCTTCACATGGATCTCCGATGACAGCTCTTTCGGCCGTTCTGAGTCTCTATGCGGAGCATATCGCTCCCTTTGCAAGACACGATGACTTCTATGGCAACATTCTTCTGCCTTCTGTGATCGGCAACCAGAAAGGCCGTCTGCGTGCGATTATCAATCGTCGCCCTTTCTTCCTGTATAAAGCCTGGGCGCTTTCCACGCCTGAGTCGCTCGTCTTTCTCAAGCGTCAGGAAAAAGAGCTGCTTCTGCCATTAAGCGACGAGCTTTTGGAAAACGGCTTGAAGCCGATCTGCACAGCGCTCTCTACGTTACCTGCTTCATCTCCTT
This sequence comes from Leptonema illini DSM 21528, assembly GCF_000243335.1. Classification (NCBI taxonomy): domain Bacteria; kingdom Pseudomonadati; phylum Spirochaetota; class Leptospiria; order Leptospirales; family Leptospiraceae; genus Leptonema; species Leptonema illini. The sequence goes on from NZ_JH597773.1 coordinate 1,326,211, forward strand.
CTTCATCTCTTTCACTATCGTCCATCGTCGAGACAATCTTTCGTTTTCTTATCGTATCGATGCAGGACGAACAGGCCCTTCGTCTTGCAGCCATGTTCGGCGACAGGGCGGGGCTGTTTCTACGTCGTTCCTCTGTGCTGCTCTGTACGGTTGATCCGACGCTACGTCGATCGTCCATCATCGACGACTGGATGGCAGCGTTTGATAGCGAGACACTACATGATTTACAGGCCCTTGCCGGCGAAGGCGATGTTGTCTATCGGCGCCTGCCGGGCGAAACCTCTTCAGGGGCGGCGCTCTTTTATTCGCTTTTCGATAATCGATCCGGGTCTGCGATCCTTAGCGAGCTCTATCATGTTGTGGGATCGCCTGCCATCGCCCTTGAACGTCGTTCGATGCAGAGCCTTATACTCTATGTATTCGAGGCTCTATTAAGCAGCGGACGTCTGTTCACTGCCTTCCGCCTGTATCAGGCTCTCGCTAAAAGCGGATCAGATCAGCGTATCGTCAGAAGCATGGCCGAACAGTGTATGCGCGTCGCTCTTCTGAACGATCGCATCTCTCTGTACGCACGCCTTGCGTCAGACGATGATGCACACGATCATCACAGACGCCTGCGTTACGTTCAAGCACTCTATGGCTCCGTCAGGGCTCGTGCGGTAAAACAGCTATTGCACCATAACGGCATCGACGACGGCTCGACGACTGAGCCGGGATCGGCCGGTGAATCCGACGCTGCGCCCGACGAATCCCTGAAACAGCGACAGGAGCATGAGCTGTATAATAACTTTGAAGAACTCCTGCTCGACGAGAAGCCCGGCGAAGAGCTGAGAGCGGCTCGTCGCTATATCGCCAGTTTTGCCGGAGATGATTATCGTCTGCGCGCCCTGCTCGGGCGTTTCTATCAGGAATCCGAACCCGAGACCGCTCTACACCATTACAATGTTTCTTCGTATCCTTCGCTGCGTCGGTATCTGGCCATGCGCCTTGGCCAGCGACTGGGGCGTCCGGTGCAAAAAAGAGATCAGCGTTTGAGAAAAATGCTGGAATCTTCGTCTGCGCATCCGGATCATGGGTCTGGAGATCCGCATGAGCGCCGATGAAATAGAGAAGCTGATTAAATTCCTCAAGCAGATGGAGATCATCGTGCGGACTTCTTCGAACGCCACACAGGTGGAGCGCGTGAAGAAGGATATCGGGCGATACAGGGCGCGCCTGAAAGAGCTTATCCCGGACTATCGTCCCGAAAAAGAAACCGTCGACCAGCTGGCACGGCGTATGTCGGGCACGCTTGCAGCGGAGCGTCCGGCTGCGACGACCGTCAGTTCCCCTTCTGCGCCCGAAGCCGGCGCACCGACAAGCATTGCCGAGCGGATTCCCGAGGAACGCGCCTCGCCGCACAGCACCGATCCCGACGTCAACTTTGTCGCCTCGGTAATCAAGATCCTGCTTCGCGAGTACTGGCCGGCTCTGACCGAGCAGCATATGCGCATGGATTTCACCTCGACTCAGGAACGTCAGGCGTTACGTTTCAAGCTGGATAACCTTGTTCGTTCGCTCAAGACGTTGACCGAAACGATCGAAGAGTATGCGACGGCTGAAAAGCCCGATTTTCGCGAACAGCTCTTTAAAATGAAGAACAAGCAGAGTCGTCTTTTCTTATTCGAGGCGAACGACGTGTTCCGCGATTTCAAGGCATTTCTCGGCAAGCACATCGAAGAGATGCAGCGCGGAGGATCGGCCATCAAGAATCCCGACGATCGCATCCGCTTCGATCGTAACTATGAGGACGCTTCCTGGCTTGAAAATCACACGGTGCGTGAAGCGGTGTATGAATTCTTCAACCTTGTCGACTTTGCCATCAAGAAAGTGAACCTTCCCACGCTGAAGCAGGGAAGCTGATCGTCGTTCATGCTTCGAGCCGTTATCCTCTTCATCGCTTCCTCGCTTCTATCGGCCTCTCTCGTCGCAGCGCCGCAGTTCACGCAGCGTCTTGCGAACGGCGAGAGCCTGACCGTCGTCGTCTACGGAACAAGCCTGACAGAGCAAGGCGCCTGGCCCGAGCTAATGCAGGCGGAGCTCCATCGTCGGTATAAAGGGCGCATCCATCTGATCAATGGCGCCATGTCGGGGCAGACATCGAAATGGGGCGTCATGAATATCGAGGATCGCGTGATTCAGAAGCGGCCCGACGTACTGTTCATCGAATTTGCCATAAACGACGCGCATAGAAGGTTTGAGATCGACGTCGACGATACGCGAAGAAACTTTCGCCGCATGGTTCAGCGTGTGAAGAAGGCCCTACCTGAGTGCGAGATCATCTTGATGACGATGAGCGACGCAAAAGGGGAGGCGGAGTATAACCGACAGTTCCGTTTGCACGAGTACTATCAGGCGGTCAGAGACGTGGCGGCCGAGAACGGCCTGACGCTGATCGATCTGTATCCGCAGTGGCAGAGGTTGCGTCTGGGCGATGAAGGGCTTTATGATCGCTACATGCCCGATGGACTGCATCCGACAGAAGAGGCGGCCCGGCATTTTATTATTCCGGCGCTGATCAAGGAATTAGAATCTCAGAAGTCTCCGGTACGTTTTTGAATTTTAAGAGTTAACTGACAGATGAAAGATACGCAATCGGCCTTTCTGCCGGGCATTCAGGGGCTGCGCGCTGTCGCCGTTCTGCTTGTTCTGTTCTATCATATATGGCCTGAGGCGTTACCCGGGGGATTTGCCGGCGTCGATGTTTTCTTCGTGCTTTCGGGGTATTTGATCACGGGGCTTCTTCTGCGCGAAGCGAAAGGTGGACGCATTGATCTGGTGGCTTTCTGGGCGCGCCGCATTCGACGTCTTCTTCCGGCGGCGACTGTGGTGCTTCTCGTGAGCCTCGCACTTTCCTGGCTGCTGCTTCCCGAAACAAAGCGGCTTGAATACTCCGGCGATATTCTCTCGGCCGCTCTTTACGTCGTGAACTGGCGTTTTGCTCTTTCATCGGTGGATTACGGTCATCGCGGAGCGGCTCCGTCGCCGGTACAGCATTACTGGTCTTTGAGCATCGAAGAGCAGTTCTACATCGTCTGGCCCGTAATGGCCGCCCTGCTCGCCCGGGCTGCGACTCCGGAAAGACAGAAAAGAGTCTTCGCCGTGGTTTCTTTCAGCTGTTTGATCGCCTCTTTCTTTTATTCGATCTATTTCACCTACTCGGGCAGCGCCGCCGCCTATTTCGTCAGCGGCACACGCATCTGGGAGCTGGCTGCCGGCGCTCTTCTTGCTTCGTTTAACATAAGAGCGCTTTCAGGAAGACTTGCCGGGCTTCTTAGCTGGACGGGCCTCGCCCTGATCCTCGTATCGGGTTTCGTTTTGAAAACGTCGATGCCCTTCCCTGGATGGCTTGCACTGCTGCCCGTTCTCGGCACGATCTTCATGCTCCTTTCAGAGCAGGCCTCTGACTGGTCGCCCGCTTATATTCTAAAATGGAAGCCGCTTCAGTATATCGGCGATATCTCGTATTCGGTCTACCTCTGGCACTGGCCCATCGTTCTTGTGCTGCCCGGCATCGTGGAAGAGCAATCCTTGCTGGCCGACGGACGCACGCTTGTCGTTCTTTCGCTTCTTGCCGGCATTGTTAGCAAACATGTTATTGAAGATCCCTTTCGCGATGGGTTATTCACCGCACATCTACAGCGATGGCGAGCCGTGCTTTTTGGCGCCCTGCTTGTGCTGATCACGGTAAGCGCCTCGCTCTGGTTCATGCACAGGCAAGAAGAGAAGGAGCGTCTGGCCTTCGAAGAGGAACAGCGCATTGTCGTTGCCGACGCCGACTATCCAGGAGCGGCCGCCCTTGATCCCGCTGCGTTTTTTATCGCTGATCCGACGCTTCCTGTGCGTCCCGATCCGCTGCTTGCGAAAAGAGATTCCCCCGTTCTGTATAGCGATGGCTGCGAGCTGAAGCAGACCGGCACGGCCGTCGCCTGCGAATACGGCAATCCGACGGGCAGGCGAACGATCGTGCTTCTTGGCGATTCGCATGCGGCGCAGTATCTTCCGGCGCTGCAGGCACTGGCAGAGAAGCATGACTGGCGCATCGTCGTATACCAGAAATCGGCCTGCATGGTCGCCGATTCCGTCGTGCGTATTCGATCGACGGGCATGGTGCGCGAAGATTGCGAAAGCTGGAAGAAAGAGGCGCTTGCCGCTATTATTCAGCAGAAGCCCGATATCGTCGTCACATCGGCTGCGCTTCCGCATATCTACAACGAATACTACCAGCTTGCGCCGACCTCTGAGCTCGTCCTTGCTTATCGCTCGCTCTGGAGTCGCCTGGCCGATAGGGGAATACCGCTTCTCGTGATCCGGGATAATCCGCGGCCGCTTCTTGACGTACCTGCCTGCGTCGCCATGAACCGAACGGCGCCCGGTCGGTGCAGCCGCCTGCGCGAGCAGGTGCTTGATCGCCATGAAGACCCGTTAGTCGAAGCATCGCAGATGCGGGGGGTGCATCTGCTTGATCTAACGCATCTCTTCTGCAACGGCCAGGAATGCCCGGCTGTGATCGGCAATGTTCTCGTTTACCGAGACGGCGATCATCTGACCGCCACGTTTGCCCGATCGCTTTCTCCGTATATCGAGCGTGAGATGCGTTCTATTCTGAGAGAAGATCAGAGGGATTGAATGACCGGGTCTTGTTCCCGGCTCTTCTGAAGCCAGGGAGGAGAAGAAGGAATAACCACGGCGGCACGGAGGAAGACAGAAGGAGATTCAAACCCTTTTTTCCACGAAAAACACGAACAGCGCGAAAGAAATCCCCTGCTGATAACTTCCAATCCGACACTTTATTTTTCCATCACTTGATAAGGCTTTATAAAGACCGGCAAAATTCTGTATTCGATGTTCGCGTCGTTCGTGTTTTTCGTGGAGATTAGATTCTTCAAAGGAGTAGCAGTCTTCTGTCGCATGGAGTGGAACGCAGCTCGCGGAAGAGTGACACCGGACACCCGATACCGCTAATCACGTCGAATTCAATACCTGCCAATGGGGCTATCGGCTTTAAATTCAAACCCATTTTTCCACGAAAAACACGAACAGCGCGAAAGAAATCCCCTGCTGATAACCTCCAATCCGACACTTTATTTTTCCATCACTTGATAAGGCTTTATAAAGACCGGCAAAATTCTGTATTCGATGTTCGCGTCTTTCGTGATTTTCGTGGACATTAAACTCTTCAATGGAGTAGCAGACTCCTGTACCAGCGAGTGGAACTCAGTTCGCACAAGAATGATACCCGACTAACACCCTCATTACTCTCCGTCCGTCTCCTCCGTGTCCTCCGGTGCGCCAGGATAAGCCTGTGTTCTCCCGTGGGTTGAAAGGTACCCACCCCGCAATTAGCCATTCGGCGGGTAGTGAAGCGTGCATCTGCTGGAGTAATCCATTTGGGTGAAGCCACGCGGATCAAATGTAAGGGCCGTAACAAAAGTGAACCGACATGAGCCTCGTTACACCATTAGCAGCGGCCAGCCTCTCGGAGTTGGTGAAGCCTGACACGGTCGGGGAAGCAATGGTTAGCACCCGACTGGCTGCTCGGGGTCAGAGCGGATAGCACTTGCAGAAGGAAGACATGAGGAACCTGGGAGGCCCGGTGAGGGATTCGGCAACGAGTGACAGGAATCCATAACTGTGACTCATCCTCATCGGGAGTCGGAGGAGTCCATAGTAGCGAGGAAGTCGGGTAATTCCGGTGGAGCGAAGGGACTCTGCCGAAAACAAGTTTGGATAAGAAAAGGAGTAAGACCGCTTGATGGAAACATCCTCTACGGAAGAAGGAAAGGGAACTGAGGCAGCGATACCGCTTAACCAGAAGGGACTTTCCGAGAAGCTCGCTCTTTTGAGATCGAAACTCTATCACAAGGCGAGGAACGAACCACGCTTCAAATTTTACGTGCTTTATGATCGTATCTTCAGGATGGACGTTCTGGAGGCGGCGTATTCACGAGTGAAAGCGAATCGCGGTTCTCCCGGCGTTGACGGGATAACCTTCAAACAAATTGAGAACAGCAAAGGAGGTGCGAAAGCATTTCTTGAATCGATACAGAAGGAACTGAAAGAGAAGACGTACAGACCAAGCCCGGTCCGCAGGAAGTATATTGCGAAGCCGGATGGAAGACGCCGTCCTCTTGGCATTCCGACGATTAAAGACCGAGTCGTGCAAATGGCGACTCTCCTGATTATCGAGCCTATCTATGAGGCTGATTTTCTCGACTGTTCCTACGGGTTCAGACCGAAAAGATCTGCACATACAGCGCTCGCAGAAATCAGAAGTCATATTCTGTCGGGTTTTCAGGCTGTATATGATGCTGATCTCAAAGGATACTTCGATTCCATCCCACATGACAAACTGATTCTCTGCGTTGAGCAGAGAATCAGTGACAGGTCGGTCTTGCGACTGATCCGGATGTGGTTGAAGACGCCTGTGGTTGAACCCCCCGACGATAAAGGGAGTCCACCACGCATCGCAAGATCGAAACAGGGAACGCCTCAGGGGGGAGTGATCTCCCCGCTGCTCGCGAACCTGTTTCTACATTACTTCGATAAGGTGTTTCATGGTCGTAACGGACCCGCTGTGTGGGCCAACGCAAAACTTGTTCGTTATGCGGATGACTTTGTCGTGTTGGCCCGGTATCAATCGGATCGCCTCACCGATTTTGTTGAGGGATTCATTGAAGCCCGCATGGGTCTTAAGATCAATCGTGACAAGACGAAGACAGTCAACTTGAAGGAGAAGAAAGCGAGTCTGGATTTTCTCGGGTTTACCTTTCGGTTTGATCGCGATCTCAAGGGCAGAAATCGAGACTATTTGAATGTGTTACCCTCTAAGAAAGCCGTGCAGCGGATGCGGGATAGGCTTAAGATCATGACGGGCAAGAAGATGTGCTATCAACCTATTGATGAGATGATAGGCGGTATCAACAGAACCCTTGTCGGCTGGTCAAATTATTTCCGCTTCGGTTATCCAGCGGCTTCCTTTAGAAAAGTCAACTCCTATACAGTTCATCGCTTAACAGTGCATTTAAAGAGAAGAAGTCAGCGTGGTTTTCGCCCGCCGAATGGTGTGAGCTTCTACTCCCAGATAAGCAAAATGGGACTGCTCTATCTCAAATGAATACGCTCTGGGATGGTCTGTTTTCGGGAAAGCCGGATGCGGGAAATCTGCACGTCCGGTTTGACGAGGGGGAGGGCTGCCGGGCTTCCGGCACCCTCTCTACTCTACTGGTAAAATTCTTTCTTCGATCCTGAAGGTAACGATGCGGCTCGCAGCAGCGTGCATGGCTGACATACGGCGACCTCCAGGGCTCCTCACCCGAACGCGATAAAACGATTGCAGGCTGATAATCCTCCGGCCGTTCTGACGCTATGATCCGGGAGCTGCTTTCTGCCGAGTCCATTGTCCTGGATCTGCCGCTTGCTCCACTTACGGCCATCGAGCGACTGACCGAAAGACTGATCCAAAGGCAGGCCGGGAAGCGGCTCGATTCCGATGATCAGAGATCGTCCCTTCGACAAGCGTTATCAACTAACATCGTGCAGACGCTTCTCGCATCGCTGGATCGCCCCGGAGGAACGGGCGACCGAGCCTATTTTCCGCATGCTGCCATTCCGGGGATTCGGTCTCCGCGACTGATGATCGGGCGACTCAGTCCGCGCGCAGGGCAGGACGATGCGGGCGATTGCAGATTCATGGCGCTTTTGCTTGTTCCCGAAGAAGATCCGGAGCGCATGCTTCTTCTGCTTGAAAGGCTGGCCGCTCTGATTCCTGCTCTTGTTCCCGAGCTGAGTCGCATGCGCAGTGCAGATGCGATTCTGCAACGGTTAATCAGCGCCGAGGCGGAGGCAAGAGGCCCGACATATTTCAATATGACCGATGCCGATCTGGCCGCCGAACTGGTAACAGACCGGCTACGCGGGCTGAGCGAAGGAGAGGCCCGGCGTCGCCTTCAGCGCTATGGCCGCAACGTTCTCAGGCCGCCCGCTCGCACGCCGCTGTGGATGCGCCTTATCCGCAATTTTTTCAGCTTCTTTGCGCTGCTTCTGTGGGCGGCCGGCATCCTCTGTTTTATTCCCGGCGTCGATATGCCCCAGCTCGGATGGGCCATTCTTGTCGTCATCGTGATCAACGGTATCTTTTCCTTCTTGCAGGAGACGAGAGCCGATCGCGCCGTAGAAACCCTGCAGCGTCTGTTAACGCGTAAGGCGCTCGTTCTAAGAGACGGCGAAGAGCGAGAGGTTGATGCTGAGTTGATCGTTCCGGGCGACATTGTTCTGCTTGAAGAAGGGGATGCCGTTCCCGCCGATGCCAGGTTGATAGAAGCCTCGGGAATCGAGGTGAATAACTCCTCGCTTACGGGAGAATCCGCATCTGTAAAACGATACAAATCCGATCGCCCCGTCCTTATCGATAAGCCGTTTCTATGGATAGAGATGCCAAACGTACTGTTCGCCGGCTCTTCGTTGATTAAAGGTCGGGGCCGGGCGATCGTTATCGGAACAGGCATGAATACCGAGATCGGTCGTATCGCCGGTATGACGCAGTCCATTCGCGGCGAAGATACTCCTTTACAGAAGCAGCTGCGCGAAACGGTGGCGACGATCACTTTGCTTGCAGCTCTATTCGGCGCGGTCTTTCTTCTGCTCGGCTGGCAGATGGCCGGCCTTACGTTTATTCAGGCCTTTATCTTCTGTATCGGTCTGTTTGTCGCAAACGTTCCGGAGGGTCTATTGCCGACGGTGACGCTGGCGCTCGCCCTTGGAGTGCAGCGTATGGCAAAGCGCAATGCCATCGTGAAAAACCTTTCCTCCGTAGAAACGCTCGGATGCACGACCGTGATATGCACCGATAAAACAGGGACGTTAACCGAGAACGTGATGTCGGTGGTGGAGGTTTATGCCGCCGGCGAGATCTTTGAGGTCGAAGGAAGCGGGTATGCTCCGATCGGTCGCTTCTTACAGGATGGTGGCGAGATTCCCGTCGCCCGGCTGCACGAAAATCTGGCATTCAAAGAACTGAGTCGGTGCGCCCGACTGTGTAATAACGCCCGCCTTGTCCGGAACGCCTCGGGTGACGATCGGCAAGAATGGCATCTGTCGGGTGATCCGACCGAAGGAGCGCTGCTCTGCCTCAGCATGAAGGCTGGAATCGAAGCGCAAAACGATCGAATTCATCTTTTTCCATTTGAGTCCGTTCGCAAGCGCATGAGCGTCGTCGTGCAAACGGAGCAGGGCCCTACCGTTTATGCAAAAGGAGCTCCTCTTGAGCTGCTTGCCCGCTGCGCGCACATACAGTCCGCCAGCGGTGTCGTTCCACTTGAGACGACGCATGTCGAGCAGATCCGTTCAATAAACGATCGCTGGGCGCAGCGCGGTCTGCGTGTTCTGGCTCTTGCATGTAGAGTGGATGGGCCGGGAGCCGAATACACCGAAGAGAGCGCCGAATCCGGTCTTGTATTCCTCGGACTGACGGCCATGCAGGATCCGCTGCGTCGTGAGGTACCCGATGCGATTCGTGCCTGTCATGAGGCGGGCATTCGTATCGTGATGATCACCGGTGATTATGCAGGCACGGCGCGAAGCATCGGCCTCCAGGCCGGCATGAGGTTGCCCGACGATCAACCCGTTTATTCGGGGACAGAGATCGGCGAACTTGAAGAGGAGCGTCTGCGCGATCTCTTACGGCAGTCGGATCGCGTTTTTGCGAGGGTTAGTCCCGAGCAGAAGTTGCGCATCGTCTCCTGCCTGCGCGATCTTGGCGAAATCGTCGCCGTCACCGGAGACGGTGTGAACGACGCCCCCGCCTTGAAGAAGGCGCATATCGGTATCGCTATGGGCGGTCGGGGCAGCGATGTAGCGCGAGAGGCGGCGCATATGGTGCTTGCCGACGACAACTTCAGCACGATCGTGCATGCAATCGAAGAGGGTCGGGCGATTTTCCGAAATATTCGCCGCTTTATCGCCTACGTGCTGAACTCCAATCCACAGGAGATGATTCCTTACATTCTCTGGATGCTTTTTCCAGGAACTCCTCTGGCTATGACCGTAATGGGCGTGCTGGCCATCGACGTGGGCACGGATCTTGTGCCTGCTATGGGCCTCGGCATCGAACCGCCTGAAAAGAATGTAATGAAGCAACCTCCGCGCAGTCGATCCGAAAAGATGCTCAGTCTGCCGATGGTTCTGAAAAGCTATTTCATAAGAGGAAGCATCTTAACGATCGGCTGTTATATCACGTATCTTTTCTTCGGATGGATCGAGGGTTATGCGCGTGATTCTTCGAATCTGCTTTCCCTGCTGAAGGCCATGCCGGCCTCTCCGGCTAACCTTGAAATGAGGGACGCCTCTCAGCCATATCTTATGAGTCTGAGCGCCTTCTTTCTCGGCACCGTCTTCACGCAGATTGCTAACGTGCTGTGCAAGCGATCAAACGAATCGCTTTTCAGCCGAGATTTTCTCTCAGAGGAAAGGCGTGCAAGAGCTTTAAAGAGTCTGAGGCATGGCCGTTTTCGTACCGGGCTCAGACTTGAGATGAGATTGCGGGCAATCACATCGGCCTTTTTGGGGCGGCACTGGTTTGTTATGAATCTGGTTTCCAATCCGCTGATAACGGTCGGTATTGCCTTCGAGATTCTCTTCGCGCTTATCGTAATCTATTCGCCTTTGAATCGTCTTTACTATTTCGCCCCCGTCGGATGGCCTGTTTTCCTCGCAGCCCTTAGCGGGCCGGTGCTGCTTCTTGCCTTTGAAGAGACACGCAAATACCTCCTGCGCCGCGGCAGGAGGTATTCATTGCTTGAAGAGTAAGGGCGGGCTGCAATCGGGCTTTAGATCGCGCATCTTTCACGGAGAAGCGACGCAGCCGAACCGAATCCTTACCTCTCAATCTGACTGACGTCGCGCACCCCGCCTTTTGCCGCCGAAGTGGCCATAGCGGCGTAAGCGCGCAGAGCAGGCGATACGTGACGCTCGCGCTTAACCGGCTTGAAGGCCGTCGATCCCTTCGCCTGCATCGCCGCACGTCTTTTTGCCAGCTCTTCGTCCGTGATGGCGACGCGAATGCTGCGATTCGGGATGTCGATTTCGATGACGTCATTCTCTTCGATGAGCGCGATGTTGCCGCCTTCGGCCGCCTCGGGCGAGACGTGACCGATGGAAAGCCCCGATGTGCCGCCTGAAAAGCGTCCGTCCGTGATGAGAGCACAGGCCTTGCCTAACCCTTTCGATTTGATATACGACGTCGGGTACAGCATCTCCTGCATGCCCGGCCCGCCTTTCGGTCCTTCATATCGGATGATAACGACGTCGCCGGCCTTCACTCTATCATTGAGAATGCCTTCGACGGCGGCCTCCTGCGATTCAAAGATACGCGCAGGCCCCGAGAATTCCAGAATGGATTCGTCCACGCCGGCCGTTTTTACGACACATCCGTCGATAGCGAGGTTGCCATAAAGCACGGCGAGTCCGCCGTCTTTCGAATAGGCATGTTCGAGATCGCGAATGCATCCTGTGCTTCGATCCAGATCAAGCTGCCAGCGTTTCTCCTGCGAGAAGGGCTCCTGTGTGGGCACGTTACCCGGAGCGGCCGTGAAGCGTTTCTTTGCCGCCTCGCTGACCGAGGGGCTGCGCACATCGTATTCTTTAAGGGCGTCGGCAAGCGTGGCGCTGTGAACGGTCGGCACGGATGTAGTTAACAGCTTCGCGCGATCAAGCTCGCCGAGAATTCCCATAACGCCGCCAGCGCGGTGAACGTCTTCCATGTGATACGTTTGAATCGACGGGGCGACCTTGCACAGATGGGGTACGCGGCGCGAAAGACGATCGATATCCTTCATCGTAAAATCGACGCCCGCTTCTTGAGCGGCGGCAAGCAGATGCAGGATGGTATTCGTCGAGCCGCCCATGGCAATATCAAGGCTCATGGCGTTTTCAAAGGCGGCAAAGCCGGCAATGGATTTCGGCAGCACCGATGCATCGTTCTTTTCGTAGTAGCGACGCGTCAGTTCGACGATGCGGCGCCCCGCTTCAAGAAAGAGCTCTTTGCGATCGGCATGTGTGGCCAGCGTGGAGCCGTTTCCAGGAAGCGAAAGCCCGAGCGCCTCGGTCAGACAGTTCATCGAGTTCGCCGTGAACATGCCCGAGCAGGATCCGCATGTGGGGCAGGCCGACCGCTCCATCTTCTGCACGTCGGCGTCCGATTCATTGGGATCGGCAGCGGCGATCATAGCATCGATGAGATCAAGATGTCGCTCTTCGCCGCCAATCAGAGCCTTACCCGATTCCATCGGTCCGCCCGATACGAAGATGGTCGGAATGTTCAGGCGCATCGTGGCGAGAAGCATGCCCGGCGTGATTTTGTCGCAGTTTGAGATGCAGATCAGCGCGTCGGCCGTATGGGCGTTTACCATGTATTCGACCGAATCGGCGATCAGCTCACGCGAGGGCAGGGAGTAAAGCATGCCGCCGTGGCCCATGGCGATGCCGTCATCGATGGCGATGGTGTTGAATTCTTTAGCCACGCCGCCTGCCTTTTCGATCTCGCGGGCGACGAGCTGCCCCATATCTTTAAGATGCACGTGCCCTGGAACAAACTGCGTGAAGGAGTTGGCGATGGCGATGATGGGCTTGTTAAAATCGGCATCCTTCATGCCCGTAGCGCGCCAGAGGGCGCGGGCGCCGGCCATATTTCGGCCTCGTGTTGTCGTCCAGGAGCGATAGTCTGGCATGGAATCCTCTCAAAAGTGCGGAATAGGGGCGGAGCCCTTACTGGAAACAAATTGATTATGACTCTGGCGGGCAAGCGGGAAATGGATTGCAGATCGTTATGGCTGTGGAAAGATGGGCCAAATCCCGCTCTGGACCGGATCAATGGCAATCGTAAAAACTGCATCGGATGTAACGAACTCAACGATCGGAGAAAACTCCTACTTCAGCGGACGTTTCTTCATCAACGGATCTTTGAAGATCGACGGGAAGTTCGAAGGGAAGTCCCTGCAGGCCGATCAGCTCTATATCGGCGCCACAGGCCGCGTGAAAACGAATATCACGGCCACCTCGGTCATCGTTGAAGGCATCATTATCGGCAATATCACCGCCCGCAACAGGGTCATGCTTCTGCCGACCGCCCGCATCCTCGGCGATATCTCCACCCCTGAACTTATTATCCAGAACGGTGTGATCCTCGAAGGCCGCTGCATGATCTCGAACGATCTCAAGCATTCGGCCCGGGATTATATCAATGCCGAGTATAACCGTGACAACCTCTCCGTTGACCGACTCTTCGGCAAAGAAAAGGCCTCCTGAGCTCGTCCTGATTTCGGGCGGCGATCCGGCCGGCATCGCCCCGGAGGTCGTCCGTAAGGCGATTGCAGGGCTTGATGCGACCACCTCCTTCCTCTATCTTTACAATGCCGGTCATGCCGATGCCGCTGACGAAGAGTTTCAGCGGCTCAAACAGGCATTGAAGTCCCGGTTGTGCCTGATCTCGGGCGGCTCGGACGATCTTGTAGAGACGGCTCGTGGCCTGAGCGAAACTGCGGATGGCTCGGTTTATCTCTACCCGGTTTTGCGTCCCCACGAAAAGCCCTGTCTGCCCGGCCAGGCCAGCACACATTCGGGCGATCTGTCGTTTCGCGCACTTGACCTTGCCTGCTCCGTCATCGATGCAATGCCCGATGACATCTCGAGTGTTGCGCTGGTCACCGCACCTCTCTCTAAAGAGTTTGTTATCAGAAGCGGCCAATCCGACTTTTCGGGGCATACGGGCTATCTGGCACGGCGCTTTAACCGAAACGTGCTGATGCTGATGCATGGTCGGGGGTTCAGCGTCATTCCGCTGACCGAGCATGTCGCCCTTGCCGATGTGCCGTCCCATCTGCGCGCCGTTCTCGGGAGATCTGATCTTCCCGCCCTGCTTGTGGACCTTGCCCGTCGTGCCGTTTTCTCGGGAAAAGAGATCGCTCTTTGCGGATTGAATCCGCATTGCGGAGAGGGCGGCTTGATCGGGAACGAAGAGCAGGAGATCTTAATGCCCTTTATCGCGAAGGTTCGCGAGGCCGGGGTGTCGATAAAGGGCCCCCTGCCAGCCGATACTCTTTTTATGGAATCGGTGCGCAAGCAGTTCCGTCTGATCCTCTCCTGCTACCACGATCAGGGGCTGATCCCCTTTAAGGCGCTTGAAGGCGAGCAGGGCATCAACGTGACGATAGGACTGCCCTTTCTGCGCACAAGCCCCGATCACGGCACCGCCTACGGTCTTGCCGGTAAAGAGATCGCCGATTCCACAAGCATGCGGCGCGCCCTTGAAGCGGCGGTGTCATCGGAGCTGAGCCATTGATACCCGATATCTTACAATTCCCACTTGCGCTTTTCTGGGGCATCGCTCTTCTTTTAGTTCTGTTCCGTCGCCGACTGGGCGCCGCGTGGAAGATCGGAGCGTTGCTTCTATATATCTTTTATGTCGTCTGGTTTCGCGAGCCCATTCTCCAGGGATGGAACGGCTTTCATTATCAGTTCGGAGTCTCGCTCTTCGCGATGCTGGCCGCTCTGTGGCTGGAGGTGGGCAGAACGCTGATGCTGGTCTGGCCCGTTTTTCTTGTGATGGTCTTTTTCTTCGCATCGGATCGCAGCGCATCGTGGATTCTGCGTGTGCTTGTCGTGCTCACACTTTTTTACTGGCTGTTCTTCTTTCTCTTTCGTTCTCTGCCTGAAGGGTGGGCGAAGCCGTATCAGGAGAAGATTCCACAGAAGCTTGAGATGCCGTCGCTTCCGAAGATTGAAGGTCTGAATACAGACTTGAAGTAAGGGGCTGTATTTGATGCCAGTCGTTGACTGCGGCCCATCTGGCTGATGCTCTCCTGCGACCAGCGGCGGCCGCCGGTTGCCACCTGTTGATTTTCCTGTCGAAGAGAAGGCTCTGATACAAAAACACTTGTAAAGGCCGCCCGATTTCGCATTGAGGGATCTATGAAACTCGAAGGCCTCTATACTGCACTGATCACCCCCTTTACGGCAGACGGATCGAAGATCGACTACGAGGCCTTCGCTAAGCTGATTGAGCGTCAGATTGCCGGCGGCGTCAGCGGCGTCGTGCCCTGTGGAACGACGGGCGAATCGCCGACACTCAGCCACGAAGAGCATGCCGAGCTGATCGCACAAACGGTGAAGCTTGTAAACGGACGCGTGCAGGTCATCGCCGGCACGGGCTCGAACTCGACGACGGAGGCCATCGAGCTCACCGAGCAGGCCTGCAAGGCCGGCGTCGATGCCGTTATGCTTGTCAATCCCTATTATAACAAGCCGTCGCAGGAAGGCCTGTACAGGCATTTTAAGGCTGTGGCCGAACGCAGCTCAAAGCCCGTTGTTCTCTATAATATTCGTGGCCGCACCGCCGTAAACGTCGAGCCCGAAACCTTTGTTCGCCTGGCCGAGATTCCGAACATCGTATCGGTCAAAGAGGCCTCCGGCGATCTGAATCAGATGGCCCGCATCATCGGCCTCACTAAAGGCCGCCTGGCTCTCCTGTCGGGTGACGATAACCTGACGCCGGCCGTCATCGGCGTCGGCGGAAAGGGCGTGATCTCGGTGGCATCGAACCTGTATCCGAAGAAGCTGTCGCGCATGGTCGGCAAATACCTGTCCGGCGACTTTACGGGCGGCAATGTCATCTTTTATGAGATGCTTGAGTTCATGAACGCCCTCTTCTGGGAAACGAACCCCGTTCCCGTAAAGACCGGAGCGGCCATGCTCGGTCATTGCACGCCGGCGATGCGTCTTCCGCTTGTAGAGATGCCTGCCGATAAGGCGGCGAAGTTCAAGGCCCTTCTCGATCAGATCGGAGCCGATGCATGAGTCGCGTTTGCGTATCGGGCTCGGCAGGCCGGATGGGCCGCGCCATTGTTTCTTTGCTCAAAGAAGAAGGCGTTGAGTTAGGGGCAGCCCTTGAATACGAAGGGCATGCTCTGCTCGGTACCGATGCCGGAGTCCTTGCCGGCGTCGATGCCATAGGCCTGGCGCTGACCGCCGATGCAGTCGCTGCCGTCGCAGCATCCGATGTGGTGATCGATTTCAGCGCGCCGGCGAATACGATGCGCCTGCTCGACCTCTGTATCAAGGCAAAAAAAGGCCTTGTCATCGGAACGACCGGCCTTTCAGACGAGCAGAAGACCACTATTCTCAAGGCCGGCGCTTCGATTCCCGTATTGCTTTCGCCGAATATGGCCGTCGGCGTGAACGCCCTTTTTGCCCTTGTCGAACAGGCGGCAAAGATGATGCGCGACGGCTTCGACGTTGAGATATCTGAGATCCATCATCATTTCAAGAAGGATGCTCCGTCGGGCACGGCCGTGCGTCTGAAAGATATCGTGCGCGATGCTCATGCAACGGATGAGTCGCAGATCGTTTACGGCCGCGAAGGCATCGTCGGGGAGCGTCAGACCGGTGAGATCGGCGTGCATGCGCTTCGCGGAGGCGACGTCGTCGGCGAGCATACGGTGTATTTTTTCGCCGACGGTGAGCGTATCGAGTTGACGCATCGCGCCACATCGCGCATCATCTTCGCCCGGGGAGCTCTTCGCGCCGCGAAGTTCCTCTCAGGCAAGCCGCCCGGTTCTTATAACATGATGGATGTACTTCGGTAATGCTGTCAGATGTATGGAAAATGGAGAGCATCTTTCCCGCCGTCGCACCTTTCACCAAGGTGGTCGACATACTGCTTGTTGCTTACGTTTTCTATCGCATCTACATCCTGCTTTCTCGCACACGGGCCATCCAGCTTTTAATCGGCTTTGCCCTGATCATCGCCGTCGATATTCTGTCGCGCAAATTCAATCTTGAAACGCTTTCGTGGATCATTACAAACGTTTCCACATACCTCGTTTTCGGTATTATCGTTCTTTTGCAGCCCGAGCTGCGTCGCCTGATCAGCGATATCGGCAAGATGCAGCTCTTTCAGTGGGTGAACCCGCCGAAGGCCTATTATATCGACGAGATCGTCATCGCCGCGCAGAACATGGCGCACGATCGTGTCGGCTCGCTGATGTGCATCTTGAAAGAGATCAAGCCTCAGCAGATCATCGATTCGGCCGTGCGGCTTGATGCGAACATCACGCATGAGCTGCTTGAAACGATCTTCTTCAAGGATAGCCCGCTGCATGACGGCGCCGTCATCATCGAATCGAATAGAATCCTCGCTGCTTCCTGCTATCTGCCGCTTTCCGGAGCGCGCGATCTGAAAAAGACGATGGGCGCCCGACACAGAGCGGGCATGGGATTCTCTGAGGAAAGCGACGCCGTCATTATCGTCACCTCTGAAGAGACGGGAAAGATTTCCGTCATGTATAACGGTCGCATGATATCGCCCGTGAAAACGAAGGATCTCAGATCGACGATCCAGGAATGCATCGCCGATCGCTCGGGGCGTCCGAAGCCTCCTGAAGAGGGAGAAGAATAATGGAACTGTTTCTGGACAGGCTCGTACTGGTCAAAGAGGCGTTGCTTGAGAACTGGAAGGCGAAGCTCGGTTCGCTTATCGTCGCCATTATCTTTTTCTATTACGTTCAGTATACAAGAAACGTTACCCGTGTCGTTCATGTGAAGGTCGATATACCGGCCGTGCCCGAGCATCTTGTTTTGAATTCGCGTATTCCGTCTTTCGTTAAAGTGGAGTTCTTCGGCCCTCAGGAGGTCATGGACTTTAATCCGGCTAACTTTAAGATCATCCTGATTAATCCGGGTCCCGGTCCGGGCGAGAACCGCTACAGACTGGATATGCTGCCGCGACCGCCTGAAGGCATCGAGGCGCGCTTCGACGAAGGCATGACCGTTACGCTTGACCGCCTTGCCGAGCGAACTCTTCCTCTTGTCGGTGACTTTCAGTTAAACTCGGGCTCTGACGTGCGTATCGGCGCCGTTACCATGCATCCGCAAACGATTCGCGTAAGCGGACCGGCAAGCGTGCTTGACGTGATGGATCGCGTGAGTCTCAATCCGCTGCGTATCACGCCGGGAACTCCGGATTACGCTACGCGAGTTCTTGTCAGTACGTTACCCGAGTTTGTCAGGCTGGCCGATGATCAGCCCTATGAGATCGACGTGCGCGTTAAGCTGCTTGATAGTACGGCGAACGAATCCACAGAGGGCATATTTCTACGTGAACTTCCCGTGAATTGCGACAACGCCATTCCGGGCCTCAAGCTTGACGAATCGCCGACCGTGAAGGTTCTCTATCGTGCTGAGGCAAGTGTCGCCGAAGGCCGCCTGACGGCACATACGTTCTGTCCCGTTTTTCTTGATCCGAATACGCGAAATATATTGCCCTCGCTACGCATTCCAGGCATTCCAGTGCATATCAAAGATGCTCTTGCGCAGAAGGATATCGAAATACTGGAAGTAACGCCGTCGGTCGTGAATCTGCAATTCAGCGTGCAGAAAGTGCGAGCGCCGACTCAGGTGCAGAAAGGCATGGAGGAGCATCTGATCCGATGATACTGGGCCTGGGAACGGACATCGTCGAGAACAAGCGCATAGCCCGCATCTTCAAGCGGCACGGTCGGCATTTTCTCGAACGCATCTTCACCGAAGAAGAGATCGAGTACTGCCTGAGCCATCAGGATCCAGTTCCGTATCTTGCTGCAAGATTCGCGGTGAAAGAAGCGGCGGTTAAGGCCCTGAATATACGCGAGCGCATCGGTCTGCTTTACAGAGATATCGAGGTGGCGGGCAGGGTTTACGGCAAAAAGAAGCTGCGTCTGAACGGACGGGCCGGTGATATCGCCGAAAATCTCGGCGTGAAGCATCACCATCTCAGTCTGACGCACTCCGACGATCTGAGTGTCGCCGTCGTTATTTTCGAAAGCTAATCCTCTATTTCCACCTGGATCTTCAGCTTCAGCGCCTCTTCGAGAAGCTCTTTTCTGATCTCTGCCGAGGTGAGCGCATAGCTCAGATCGGGCGTGCCGCGAAAGGGATTCTTCGTCAGATGCACGATCAAACGCAGCGAGCGCACGTCGGTTCGCTCGGCCACGATCTCTCTGATAACGCCCTGCTTTGCCCGCGAAAGGCCGATGGCCACTCTTAGAATGCCCGAGAAAAGCCTCACGCGCGCTCGATCCTCTTCGGCAAGAACCTGAAACTCGGGATGATTCTTTGAGGGGAAGCTCTTACGATGATACCGGGCGAGGGCGGCCAGCATGGCGATCTCGCGCGTAGAGAAACCGAGCAGGATGTCGGTGTTCTGAATGATATACATCCCGTGCTTGTGATGTCCGGCGTGTCCGATGGCCATGCCGACGTTATGAAGCAGGGCTCCGTATTCGAGCAGGTCCTGGTCGACGAGATGCGCCAGATGCACCTCGTTTAACGCATGCAAAAGAAGAACGCAGATGCGTGCGGTGTCTTCGCCGGGGCCCCGACCGAGAAACTTACGGGCGAGAAACTGAACGGATTTGCGTCGTATCTCGTTCAGATTCTCGCGCTTCTTCTTGCGAAAGAGGATCTCGTAGAGCACGCCTTCGCGAAGGGCATAGGGCGAATAGACCATCTTATCGATGTGCAGAATGCGAAAGGACTCCTGTAAAACAAGTACGCCGCCGGTGATGATGTCGGCCCGCTTCTCGTCGAGTCCGGTCTTTTTGATGCGCTCCTCCGGCGTCTTCGCTGCGAGCAGCATCTCGACGATGCGATCGAGATCACGCGAGGTGAACGTATCGGCGGTGCGGTTCGGCTCGGGCAGATGTCGCTGCACGAGGTCGAGTACGGTCTTGATCGTACCCGAGCTGCCGACGGCCATTTCATAAGAGAAAGATTCGCCGCGATCGCCGAGCAGTTCAAGCATGCTTTCCAGCCGATAGCGGATGAAGGTGCGGCACGGCTCGATGGCCTTTGCCTCGACGTTGCCTCCAGGAAAAAAACGCTCCGTCATGCGGATGGCGCCCAGCTTGAGCGACTGGATAAACTCAGGCGTGCCGCGTTTGCCGATGAGGTATTCGGTCGAGCCTCCGCCGATGTCGATGGTCAGAATCTTCTTCTCGAAAACGGGCAGGGCCTGAAGGATGCCCAGATAGATGAGTCGGGCCTCTTCCTGCCCGGGGATAACGTGGATGCGTACTCCGCATTCGCGCCGGACCCGCTTCAGGAAATCGTCCTGATTGCGAGCTTCGCGCACGGCGGACGTGCCGACGGCATGAATCAGGGCGTTCTGCTGGCGGGCGATCTGCACAAAACCCTTCAGGGCGGCGACGGCTCGATCCTGCGCCTCGGGCAGTATCTGATCGAAGTCGTCGCCACCCGATCCGAGGCGCACCGACACCTTCTCGCGATCGAGGATCTCTATATGGCCGGATGCGTCGGCCCTGGCGATGATCATGTGGAAGGAGTTTGTCCCTATGTCGATAGCGGCAACAGGTCGGTTCATGAAGTTTCCTGATTCACAAATGTTTTGGAGCAGTCCATTCATTGCGGATTGCCTTTCTTGAGTCAAAGGAAAAAATGAACACAGGAAGCATTTCTGCCCTACGGCCTGAATGTTCCGAATAAAAATATGAACCCCATCATCTCCGTTAAAGGACTGACAAAAATCTTCGAATCGCGAAAGCGCCGCCCGGGACTGCTCGGCTCCATCACAGGCCTCGTCGCCGGCGAGAAGACCCTGATCAAGGCCGTCGACTCGGTCAGCTTCGATATCGGCGCCGGCGAACTGGTCGGCTATCTTGGCCCGAACGGCGCCGGCAAGTCGACTACGATCAAGATGCTTACCGGCATCCTGCAGCCCACATCGGGCGACATTCGCATTGATGGCCTTGATCCGACGAAGCGGCGTCGCGACGTCGCGCGCAAGATCGGCGTAGTCTTCGGTCAGAAGACGCAGCTCTGGTGGGATCTTCCGGTTCGCGAAAGCTATGATCTTCTTCGTATGATCTATCGAATTCCGAAAGACGTCTTTCGCAGCCGTATGGATTACTTCATCGATCTGCTCGGCCTCGAAGACTTCCTCGATCAGCAGACGCGAAAGCTATCGCTCGGTCAGCGCATGCGCTCCGACCTTGCGGCGTCGCTGATTCACGATCCGTCCATCCTCTTTCTTGACGAACCGACGATCGGCCTTGATATTCTCACCAAAGACGTCGTGCGGCAGACGATCCGACGACTGAATAAAGAGAAGGGCATCACCGTTATCCTGACGACGCACGATATGGACGATATTGAGTTCCTGGCAAGTCGGCTGATTCTGCTTGATAAAGGCAAGGTACAGTATGACGGCGCCATCGATTCGTTCATCAATACCTACCAGAAGAAGAAGCTGGTGACGATGCACCTTGAGAACGATATGAACGGCGTGCAACCTTCGTTGAACGGCTTCAAGCTGCTTCAGGCGAAGTCCAATCGCATGTTCGAATTCGAGATGCCGAAAGAAGAGAGCGTCGCTCCTTTGATCGAGTGGTTTAACAATCACGGCGGTCGCATTCAGGAGATCAACGTTCGCAAAGAAGATTTGACCGATACGCTGAAAGGCATCTACGCCGGCCAGAAGCTGGAGCTGTGATATGGTGTATTTGAAGTTCATCTCCATGTCGTTTCAGCGTTCGCTGGCCTATCGGGTAGAATACTTCACCGCCATCCTGAACGCCTTCCTCTATATTTTCATCTTTGTCTCGGTCTGGCAGGCCCTTATTCCCGAAGAAGGTCTCGCCGACGGCATCACGCGCGAAAGCATGACGGCCTATGCCGTCCTGTCGACGTTGATCAAGGCCAGCTTCGGCCGCAATGACAGCCTGCTTTCGCAGAAGGTGAAATCGGGCGAGATCGCCACCGATCTCATGAAGCCGTTCTATTTTCCGCTCATGTATCTCTCTGATACGATCGGCAGCACGCTCTTTCAGCTGTTTTCGCGAGTGATACCTCTTCTGCTTTTCTGCATCTTTCTCTTTGATATAAAGCTGCCGGTCGACGGAGAGCTTTTTCTGCGGTTCCTGCCCGTGTATATTCTCGCCTTTCTTCTTTTCTTTCTGCTGTCGTTCTTTATCAGTTCGCTCAGCTTTTACTTCGTAGAGATATTCCCCTTCTATATCTTTTATTATGCGCTGATAACGCTTGCATCGGGCGCCGTGATACCTCTCGATTTCTTTCCAGAAGGAATCAGCGGCATGCTGGAATGGACTCCGTTCCCGTATCTTTTTTATTATCCGACGATGCTGCTCTTGCAGAAGCCCGGCCTGCCCGAATATTCCGACCTGCTTCTACGGTATGGCGTTCTGACCTTCGGATTGCTTTTGCCCTGTACTCTTCTTTATCGAACGGGTCTGCGCAAGCTGACCATCGCCGGAGGTTAACATGTCTGCCGAAGTTACTCAGATCGGACGCTGGCAGCGACTGTCGCCCTATATTCAGCTGATGAAATCGAGCATCCAGAGCCGCATGGAATACAGGGGCACGTTTATCGCCTTTCTGTTAACGATCGCCGGTTTTTATCTGGCGCAGATCGCCGTCATCGGCTTGATGCTCGGTCGTTTCGGCACGATCGGCGGCTGGTCGCCGGGCGAGATGGCCTTTCTCTATTCGCTGCTCATTCTTTCGACCGGATGCGTTTCGGCGATATTCTCGGGCATGCTCGACTTCTCGGAGTTCATTCGTGAAGGCACGTTTGACAGGCTGCTTCTGCGACCGCTCTCGACACTGGGGCAGGTTCTCGCCATGCGTTTTGATATGACGGGCTTCATGCATCTGCTTCTGGGTATCGCCGCACTGGCGTTTGCGACCGCCCTTCTCGATATTGAATGGACGACTGTGCGTGTCGCCTTCCTGATTCTGTCCGTGGCCGGCGGAGTTCTTATTCTGGGGGGAGTGCGCATCATCGTCGCCTCGATATGCTTCTTTACGGTACGCAATGAAAGCCTGCAGCATCTGATCGTCTTTTCGACGCGCGAGTTTTTGATGTATCCGGTCAGCATCTATATCAGGCCGGTGCAGATCTTTCTCACGTTTCTCTTCCCGATCGCCTTTGTGAATTTTTACCCGGCCCATGTTCTCCTGAATCGCGATGCAAATACGCTGATCGCCCCGGCCCTGGCCTACCTGGCCTTTCCCGTCGGCCTTCTCGTTTTTATCGCCTCGCTGTATTTCTGGAGGGTGGGGCAGCGCCACTACTCCAGCACCGGATCATGAAGCGCATTCTCTATCCCGACCATACGGCAGCCATCGCCGGCGTGCCCGAGCTGATGCAGGATTTCGCCGCGGCTAACGGCCTTGAGGCCTCGAGATATGAGTTATCTGATCTCCAGAAACTGCTTGCGAGTGAAGGCACGGCGTCTTCAGAGTTCGCCGCATGGCTTCAGGAAAGTCCCATCGCCCTTTTATCCGTTCCGACGACCGTTCGCATCGACGAAAGACTTCTTCGGCTAACAGAGGCAGAGGCCTTTGCAACGGCATCGACGGGCACCGATCATGTTGACTTTTCTTCTCTTGAAAGAGAAGGCCTGCCGTACTTTTCAGCGCCCGGTGAGAACGCCCTTTCCGTCGTCGAGTATGTGTTAGCCGCTCTTCCTCTTCTGTTTGATCCCGACAGACTCTGCAAAGCGGAAGGCGATTTCAGCCTGGGCATCGTCGGCTACGGTCGCATCGGCGGCGCCCTCGGTGCGGTCGCACACAGGCTGGGCTGGACGGTCAGAGCGTATGACCCGCCGCTTTTTCATTCAACAGAAGATGATCTGCATTCCGTTTTGCAGAGCGACGTGATCACCTTTCATGTTCCGCTGACGAAAGAGGGAAGGCATGCGACGCGCGGAATGATAACCGATACCTTTCTCGATCAGGCCAATCCTTCGTCGGTCTGGATCAACGCGGCAAGAGGCCCTGTTATTACTCCCGAGACGCTTCTCAGGCTATGCAGTGAATTCCGCACCGTCATCGATGTCTTTCCGTCTGAGCCTGCGAGGCCGGAGTGGCTCGAGAAGGCGACGCTCGTCAGTCCGCACGTGGCCGGCTACTCCTGGAAGGCGCGCTTTGCCGGAGTCTTTCGCGTTCTACAGAGCTTTGCTGTGGCCCGTTCTCTTCGTATGCCTTTCAGAATCGAAGACTATCGGCCGGAGCGGTTTGCGTTAAGCGGCCTCGATTTTCTGGAAGCGGAGTCGCAGTCGCTGAAATCTGATCCGGATTCCTTTTCTGAAAGGCGCAATCGTTACCCGACACGCAGCTCTATTCGCGACGAGATGGAACTCGGTCGGCTTGAGGGCCTTTCGGGCCTGAATGCAGGCTCGCCGCACGGACGTTATTTCGGTCGGATTTTCGAGGCATGGAACGAGCTGCATCTTTATTGAAAGGACAGGCTTTCGGCGCGGCCCTTGTCGACTGGTATAGAGAGAACGAGAGGGATCTTCCCTTTCGTCGCAGCCGTGATGCCTATCGCATCTGGATCTCTGAGATCATGCTGCAGCAAACAAGGGTCGCAGCCATGCTGCCGTCGTACGATCGCTTTATTCGAAGGTTTCCCGATCTCAGCTCTCTTGCCCTGGCCGATCTCGAAGAAGTTCTGCAGCACTGGAAGGGCCTCGGATATTATCAGCGCGCCCGTAACCTGCATCGAGCCGCCGGGCAGATGCACTCCGAGGGCCTGGAATCCGTGCCGATCGACTATGAGCGATTGCGATCGTATGCCGGTATCGGCCCGTATACGGCGGCGGCCATTGCAAGCATCGCCGGCGATCAGATGCATGCGGTGCTTGACGGTAATGTGAAGCGCGTGATCAGCCGGCTCCTTGATCGTATGGAAAGCGATCGAAAGCTTCAACAGATTGCCGACGATCTGTTAAAGAAATCGCAACAGAGGCCGTCGCTGTTTAACCAGGCTATGATGGAGCTGGGAGCGACGGTCTGCATTCCTAACCGACCTCTCTGTGATCGTTGCCCGGTGAGGCGTGATTGCCAGGCCGGCGCGCGGGGAGTGGATTATGCGGCGACCATTCCAGTCTCGCGAAAAGAAGCGCCGATTCCGCTTCATGTTCGCGTTTATGTTCACCGACGCAGGGGCGATGCAGGCAGAGAGTATGCTCTGATAGAGAATTCAAACGGACTCTTTTTGAAAGAACAGCTGAGCTTTCCCTATTCAGCGACGGAGGATGACAGGCCGGTATATCAGAGCCCTGGATTAACCGAAGGCGAAGGGGCTTCCGGGCAACGTCTGCTCGGAAGCTTCCGTCACAGTATTATGAAATGGCGGATGCGCTGCGACGTGATCCTTAGCGAGACCGCAGTTGCCGGCGCCCTTTGGCTTACTGACGACGAGATCGAGAAGAGGTTGCACAGCTCATTCGCCTCGAAGGTGCTATCGGTGCTCGGTAAGGTCGGTGCGGTCAAGGTGCTCGATCCTGTGGGCGAAGCGACGGATCGTGCTGACGATGATCCCACGTCGGATGAGTCGCGGCGAGTCAAGAAGCCGCGTGATCTCAAGGCCAAGAAGAAAGAACTGAACGAGAAAAAGCAGCACCATCAGACCAAGCGGAAGGGCGACCCAGATACCGTAGACGACTCCCGTGTTCGCAAAAAGCGGAATGATCTGCCTGAAAATGGCCGTAAAACCGAGAGAGATCGTTGAGGTAAGAAGCGCTCCGAGCCATGCGGCCGTCAGACTGACACCGGCGTTAGGCAAAAGCGAATACGAAAACGTGAAGAAGATATTCAGCGCGAAAAAAGCGAGCAGGTTCACAAGCAGGTGTCCGACCAGCGGACGCCACGTAGAGGGGATTTCGCTCTCGATCGGTTCGGTGCGCAGAACGGGAATCTCGCCCGGCTGCTTGAGAGCGATACGATCCAGCCTGAATCTATAAAGGGCGTTCTGGTCGGTTCCTATGCGAAAGCCTCCGGGCTCGGGCCGGAATACGGTTAACGACGACGCCTCGGGCCTGAAAATATCGACGCCCATCCAGCTTTCGCCTTCATCGAGGGAGGCCCGGATCTCGCCCGATTTCGTCCACAGAAAGAGCCGACCTGTGGCGTCGCGGATAACTCCGCTTACGCCTGAAGAAGGGGGAAGATGAAGCGCCGGAAATGTGCTGGCGAGGTCTTTATCGAGTATGGCCACGCGTCCCGTGCCTGTGAGGGCGAGCCATCCACCGCGCTCAGGGCGAGGCTGTAAGTCGATGATCGTCTCAGAAAGCGCCGGAACCGAGCGCGGTTCGCTCCACTGAAAGGCTGCAGGACTTTCGCGCAGCATCCCCCTTGCAGTCAGTATGTATCGCGAAGGCTCCTGGCCTGTGAAGATGATCGAGCGGTGTATCTCGCGAAAGGCCGTCAGATGCTGAACTTCCATGCGTTCCGGATGAATCTGCAAAAGGCGTGAGCCGCGCGGAGAGCTTAACAGAAGCAGCAATCGTTGCGGCTCGACACGCACCGATTCGATACGCGGAACGGAGGCCCCTCGGTCATAGGTGGATTGAAAGACGCGATAGTCCCAGCTCTGGCCTGCATCAAGCGAGAAAAACAGGAAGTTAGGCCGGGCTACGATATAGATGCGATCGCCCTGCACATAGATGGACTGCGCCGGGCCCAGCTGCTCCTTCCAGCGCTGATTCGAGCTTTCCTGCGCCTCGGTTGCTTCGACGTCGGGCGTGATATTACGTCCCGGAACGTTGAAGTCGGTCTTCTCGACGTAAAGGATTTCCTGTTCCTCTATATCATCTTTTCCGTTGCGTATCGTCAGACGATGGCGATCGCGCAGCAGATAGAGGCGATCGTTTTCGAAACGCATGTCGATAATGGCGGGATGGGAATAGGCGTTCTGAACGTCCGAGAGAACGTTAACCGTGATCAGAATAAAGAAAGGTGATACGACCAGCCAGCTTGTGAAGATGGAGTTGCGAATCAGCCACGGACGCGGTTTTACCCGAAAGATATGATTGGCCGTCTCTTCAAGATACGAGAAGATGTTGATGGCCGCGTAGATCATGAAAAGCAATCCGATGCCGGCAATCGTATTCGAGCGACCGAGAATATCGTCGAGGGCGTTGACGACGGGCTCGGCGCCCGTGATGCCGTACAGCTGAAAAAACGACGTTAACTGAAATCTCAGCTCTTCACGGTTCACGTTCGTGAAGCGCATGGCGATCGTCAGCAGCGGAACGATCGAGATCAAGAGAGAGTAGGCGATGGCGTTGGCCCGTTGTGTAAGCCCGTCACGGTAAAAGCGTCGAGCTGCCGTTTCGAGCAAATCGACAAGATTGGCGATCCGGTGCAGAATGCCCGAAAAGAAAGCGCCGCTCAAGGCCGACTCCTTTCACGTATAAAACGGACCTCGCGTAGAGCGGCTCTGTTTTCATTCTTGTTTATGCCTGTGCCATAAAGGCTTAGCACTTCGATGCGCATCCATCGCTGCTTCACCTGATCTGGAAATCCTTTAGATGGCGCAATGGTCGGCAGAGAGAGCGCCACGCGCTGTCCGTCTGCCGTATCGCGCAGCGGCACGTCGATCGACGAAACAAAGACAGGAGGATCGGGGAACTTATAGTCGTGGTTGATATGATAGAGCTGTTGCTCAAAGTAGCTCAGGCGTATGCGACTGGGACGACCCACACCCGCCGTATCGCCGGTGAACAGTTCGATGCCGACGATAGGATCGGGCTCGGGAATGCGGCCGGGGCGATGCGTCATGCCCGGACTGAGCATGATATACAGTCCCTCATAATGAACAGCCGCGGGCTGTGCGGGCTTGCTACTATCGCCCGTACCGGGGTCAAGTCGTCCTGAATCAGACCAGAAGGTGGTGAGATCACCGTCGCTGACCGCTTCGAGTCGGGTCTCGGTGAGCATGGAATGAGTGGACCAGCCGAGAAAGGGCTCTCTGTAAGCGGCCAGCGTCTGACGGGTGCCCTGGATCAGCGCAAACTGTATTATCAGAAATCCCGTCAGAAAGATGGCAATGAAGGCAACTCTGCCGCTTCTCAGCATACAGGAGAGGTTCCGGGAAATTCTATTTACCGTAAATCCATTTTCGTTTTTTCAGTTCATATAGAGAACAGAGGGTGCTATTAGATGGTGGAGGATGCCGCGAAAGGCGCAAATAGAGTGAGCGATCGAGCGAACCAGATCAGCCTGTGGGCCGGTATGCTCGGCCTGTGTTTTTTTCCTCTGTCGATCAGTCTGTCGCAGGGCTTTCTGGCCGTTGCGCTTGTCGCGCTGCTGTTTCGCGTTCGCCGGAGCGGGACGGCCGCCTGGACGGCTGATTTTCGCCGGGTTATCATTCTTGTT
Organism: Leptonema illini DSM 21528; assembly: GCF_000243335.1. Lineage (NCBI taxonomy): Bacteria > Pseudomonadati > Spirochaetota > Leptospiria > Leptospirales > Leptospiraceae > Leptonema > Leptonema illini. The sequence continues at coordinate 1,354,480 of NZ_JH597773.1, forward strand.
TTACTCCTGTACGGCAGCTGGTTTGTCTCGGCCGCTCTGCATGCTCTGATCGAAGGCTCTATCTCTCCGCTGCGGGCCGCTCTGCGATCCGATTTAAAGGACGTTTGGCTGGTCGGGACGGCCGTCTGGGTTTATCATCATGGAACTGCCTCTGAAAGACATCGTAGCCTGCTTCTGCGTGCCGTTGCCGTAGCCTTCTTTATCGTGATCGGTACGGGATTTCTTTCGGTTTTTACGCCCTTCAGACTCTCAAAGACGCTCTACCATCTGCAGCATGGACTCAACTTCTCGTCAGAGGCGCGACTCCAGCATCCGATGTTTACGCTGCCGTTTGATATTACGCTCTATATGCCGGTGGGTATGCTCGGAACACACCTCGCCTACGGAGCGCAGCTCGGCTTTTTCTTTATTCCGCTCGCTCTCTATGTTCTGAATCGCTGGGTGCAGAGGCCGTGGTTTCGCAGCTGGCAGCTGGTCGACTGGATACCGACACTTCTTCTTGGCATCGCCTCTCTGGTTCTGATCCTGAATAATGCGCGATCGGCGCTTTTCGGCGTTTTAAGTGCTTTACTTGCGGGCATCTTCTTTCTAACCTACCGTAAGTGGAAACGTCGCGCTTGGACTCTGGCTCCGGTGCCCGTTCTTCTGCTGCTCGTCGCCGTCATCGTAACGGTGGCGAATGCAGATGTCCGCGAATTTCTGATGCAATCGGTCGGCCTCGAAAAGAAACATTCGGATTATCAGCGCGTGATGCTCTGGTCAACTGCCTCTCAGCTGGCGCTGGATCATCCCGTCATCGGTGTCGGTCCTAACAGGTTCTCTGAGGCCGTCGCCGATCGAATGCACGAAACGGCCGCAGATCGCCCCTACCTCTGGTATCTCTTCATGCAGACGGAGCGCGGGCATTCTCATAACGATTTTCTGCACAATATGACGACGGCAGGCCTTCCGGCCGGGCTGCTCTTTCTGCTTTTCTGGGCCGCTCTGCTCGGCCTGGCCGCAGGCAATGCTGCCCACCCTGACGATCGCTTTTCGAGCAATACGGTGAATGCCGCCGACTCTGAGCCGTCTCTCGATCGCATGCTCGTCACGATGCGACCGTATCTGCCTTATATGCCTCTCCTGCTTTTTGCAGGGGGGATTTTCCAGTGTTATTTTCTTGATGATCAGGTCCTGATGCCCTTCTGGATGTCAGTGGGCCTGGCCGCTCTGGCCCGGAAGGCCGAAACTTCAGCCGAAACTTCAATGGGATAGGTCCATGTTTGATAAAGCGTTAAAACTTGTTTTCGGAACGAAACACGAACGAGACATAAAAAAGATGGTCCCCATCGTCTCGCAGATCAATGCCCTCGGCGATACCGTGCGTGATCTGACCAACGAGCAGATCACGGCAAAGACGGCCGAGTTCCGGCAGAGGCTTGAGGCCGGCGAAACGCTCGATGATATTCTTCCCGAGGCCTTTGCCCTTGTGCGCGAAGCGGCCTGGAGAGCTCTCGGTATGCGTCACTTCGACGTACAGATGATGGGCGGTATGGTTCTGCATCAGGGCAAGATCGCCGAGATGAAAACGGGTGAAGGAAAAACGCTCACGTCGACGTTGCCGATCTATCTGAACGCCCTCTCAGGCAAAGGCGTGCATGTCGTGACGGTAAACGACTATCTCGCTCGCCGTGACGCCATGTGGATGAAACCCGTTTACGATCTGTTAGGCGTCAGCGTCGGCTTCATTCAGAACCAGATGGAATTCTCGGAGCGGCAGAAATCCTACGCCTGTGATATCACCTACGGCACGAATAACGAATTCGGCTTCGACTATCTGCGCGATAACATGGTGCAGGATCTGAGCTTTCGCGTACAGCGCGGCCATAATTACGCCATCGTCGACGAAGTGGACTCCATCCTGATTGACGAGGCCCGCACTCCTCTTATTATCTCGGGCCCGACCGAAGAGAACACCGACAACTACCGCGTCGTCGACCGTGCCGTGCGCAAACTCATCGACGCCGAAAAACGGCTACCGCCTCCGCCTCCGCGTGAAGTGGAGCCCGGCAAAGAAGAGCCGCACGTACTTTTCGGCAATTATTATGACGTCGACGAAAAGTCAAAGAACGTCCTGTTAACCGAAGAAGGCATTCATAAGATCGAAGAGATGCTCGGCGTAACGAACCTGTACGCTCCGGAGCACGTCAATCTCGTCGCACATACGTCGCAGGCACTGCGGGCACATCTTATCTACAAAGACGAGGTGGATTACGTCGTGAAAGAAGGCGAGGTCGTTATCGTCGATGAGCATACGGGCCGTCTCATGGTCGGTCGTCGTTATTCCGATGGTCTGCATCAGGCCATCGAGGCGAAAGAGAACGTCGAGATCAAACAGGAGACGCAAACGCTCGCCACCGTCACCTTTCAGAACTTCTTTCGTATGTACAAGAAGCTGGCCGGTATGACCGGTACGGCCGATACCGAAGCCGAGGAATTCAAGAAGATCTATCGCCTGGATGTCGTTGTCGTTCCGACGAACGTACCCGTACAGCGCAAGGACTACGCCGACCGCGTTTATAAGACCGAGGCCGATAAATTCAACGCCATCGTCAAAGAGATTCTCGAATGCAACGAGCGACAGCAGCCGGTGCTTGTCGGTACGATCTCCATCGAAAAATCCGAGTATCTTTCGGCCCTTCTCAAGAAGAATCATATCGCGCACAGCGTCCTGAACGCGAAGCATCATGAACGCGAGGCTGAGATCGTCGAGAACGCCGGTCGACCCGGAGCCGTCACCGTCGCCACAAACATGGCCGGTCGCGGAACCGACATCGTGCTTGGCGGCGCTCCGACCTTTTTAAAAGATCTTGAGAAGATGGAAGATAGCGACCCGGCTGTCGTTGAGTTCAAAGAGGCGCTCGTCCGCAAACAATATGAAGCGGCCGAGATGGCCATCCGACGGATCGCCCATACGGACCCCCGCAAAACGGCGCAGGATATCTTCGATCGTTCGCAGATCTGGCTGAAGTTTCACAATCAGGTGAAAGAGGCGGGCGGGCTTCATATCATCGGTTCGGAGCGGCATGAATCGCGCCGTATCGACAACCAGCTGCGCGGCCGTTCGGGGCGTCAGGGTGACCCGGGTTCAAGCCGCTTCTATCTGTGCCTTGAAGATACGCTGATGCGATTGTTCGGCGGGGATCGCTGGAGATCCATCATGGAACGCATCTGGGTCGAAGAAGGCCAGGAGCTTGAGGCGAAGATGGTGGACCGCGCCATCGCCCGCGCTCAGAAGCGAGTGGAAAGCCATAACTTCGACGTGCGCAAGCATCTGCTTGAATACGACGACGTGATGAACCGACAGCGCGAGATCATCTATGCCGAGAGAGATCGCATTCTCAACAATAACAGCGTGCGTGAGCTGATCTTCGACTGGGCCGGCGACGTCATCGAGACGCGCGTGCTCGACTTCTGCGATTCAAACGATCCCGATAAATGGCAGACCGTGTCGATGGTCGAGTGGTTCAAAGGAGCGCTCGGCTTCGAACCGAAACTGAATATCGCAGATCTTAAGAAAGAGAAAGATTCGCAGATGGCCGCGTATAACGTTCTTATGAACGAAGCCCGCTTCTTCTACGAGAACAAGGTCGCTCAGGTCGGCGAGGGCGAATTCGAATACGTAGAGCGTCGCATCACGCTTGATATCATCGACATTCGCTGGAAGGAGCATCTGTATCAGATGGACCATCTGCGCGAGGGCATCTGGGCGTCTTCGTATTCCGAGAAGAATCCGCTTGTCGAATACAAGATCCAGGGATTCCGCATCTTTGAAGGCGTTCTCGAATCGATTAAAGAGCAGGTCGTCGAGGCGCTGTTCCGTATTCAGATCATGGGACCGGTCGAACGTAGCACGCCCGAGCCGAAACGTGTGCAGGGGCAGGAGCATCATGCGCAGCTCGATTCGTTTGCAGCGTCGCAGGAGGTCGTGCCCGGGCTTAATCCGGCGCAGCAGACGTCCTCTGACAATCCGATCGTCGTATCGTCGGGCGGAGCGTCGAGAAGACGCGGCTCGCGACGGAACAGACGAAAGTAGGCGCAGGCAGGCGCAGGCAGGCGCAGGCAGGCGCAGGCGATCGGTAGAATAAACAGAGCGAAATCAAGGCCTAACGATAACAGGTGAAATCAGATGACGGTGCAAACGACAAGCCCTCTTGCTATGCGGCTGAAACAGATCATGACCGAGAAGGGCAGGCCTCTTTATATGCCGTACCTGACGCTCGGCGATCCGAGTTTTAAGGCGTCGGTTGAGATTGCCGGAGCCATGCTGCGCGGCGGGGCCGATGTGCTGGAACTGGGCATTCCGTTTTCTGATCCGACGGCCGACGGGCCGGTCATTCAGAAGGCGATGGTGCGCTCGATGAGTGCTTCAGATTTCTCGATCGATGCCGTTTTCGAAACGACTGAGAAGATCCACGCCCTGCAACCCGAGACGCCGCTTGTTTTTCTCACGTATCTCAATCCGGTGCTATCGGGATTTGCCGCCTCATCGGCCGACGAGCAGGAAAGCGCCGTTCGCTTCTTCGAGCGCTCGGCACGGGCCGGAATTCGCGGCCTGGTAATTCCCGATCTGCCCTACGATAGCAAAGAGGCGCGGCTGCTTGCCCGACTGGGAGCGATGGCCGGCGTTGAGATTGTGGGCATGATTGCCCCGAATACATCGCCAAAGCGCCTGAAAGAGATCGCTGCGGCGGCCCGTGGCTTCATCTACTACGTTACGAGCCATGGCGTTACGGGCGAACGCTCCGAGCTGCCCGCCGACCTTGTCGAACGGCTCGAACAGGTGCGAAAGCTATCTGGCGTTCCCGTTTTCGCCGGATTCGGCATCAGCCGGCCCGAACAGGCCGCAACGCTTGTCGGCCATGTCGATGGAGTCATCGCCGGCAGCGTGCATCACCGCATCATCGAAGAGGATGCATCGACGGCGGCGGCGAAAATCGAGCAACTGACGCGCGATTTTACGGCCTCTCTGCAGACGCGAAACTGAAAAAAACTTGTTAAAAAAACCATTCCCCGGAAGAACACTGTATGCGTAAAATCGGTCTTGTACTGCTCGGAATCGCCGCCGGGTTGCTGATCCTTCTGCCTGCCTTTCTTTATTTGCTGGCATTTATGGACAGCTCCTTGCAGTTCGGCTACACCCGCTTCTTCAAAGAGGTCTACTTCACCATCGTTCCAGGGATAGCTCTTGTCGGCGCCGGCTTCTTTTTTCAAGAAAAGCTTACGGCCACCGAAAAAGACCGATTCGTTCTTAAAGACTATCTCTGGACGGCTCTTTTTGTCGGTTCTCTTTTGCTTTACATCCTGGTCTTTATTGCCGGTCCCGATTCGATCTTCAATCGCATGGGCAATCTTATTCCGCCTATCGATTTTCTTGCTCCCGAATGGAATGCCTTTCTTCTCTGGATCAGCTTTTTTGTCGTTCTTGTATCTTCGATCATGCTCTATCGATCGGTGCAGCGCTTGCGCTGGGATAAGAACCGATCGGGTGCTTTGATGATCGGACTGCTGCTTTCGGTTTTCTTTTCTCTCATGATGGATCGATTTCCGTTAATGAGAAACCTGGAGAGTACATTCGAATCAGAAAAATATAGCCTTATGCGGAACCCTGCAAATTCATTGCATCCACCTTCGGGCTTAAGGTACTGTCGGGCTCCTTATGACGATAGCGGTGAAACGGTAACGACGTTTGCTCCTAATCCTGAAGGAGTCCGTGATGACATTGAGATTATCGGTATCGCAACCGTAACGTTCGAAAAGATTCAGGGGGCATGGCCTTTAGATTTCGGGGTTTACGCCAATATTGTCGATAATCTGGCGCAGGCGGAGCGAAGCGTAACACTATTCGACATTAGCTTTCAGGATGACAAAGGTATTCATGGGGGCAGCGCGTGTGGCGTCACCATAAAGTGTGATCCGCTTGAAGGAAAACCAATGCCGGGAAGGCAAACCGACATCCTCGCAAAGGCCATCGCATCGAGTCCGCAAAAGATCGTAGGAGACTTTCCAATCGAAGCCACTGACGATATGAAGTCCAAGGTGGCCAACTATCAGGCACGTCTGGACATACTCAATGAACGTGAGCGTTTAAGAAACATAAAAGGTGGACAACTCGCAAGAGTATGGGCCAAACTTCCGGTACCTCCTGTAGTCCCAATCGCTGAGGCCTACGATGGAATGGGCTTTGCAAATATCCTTAAGAGCGATTCGGGTGTTAACAGTCAGGTGCCGCTTGTGTCCAGGATTGTGAATACGGAACGCAGTCAGCAACCAGACTACAATCCCGATAGAGATGATTATTTTTATCCCGGTATTGATCTGGTTCTGGCAGTCCAATACTACGGCATAGACCTACTTGAGGATGTTGAAGTTGACTTCCTTAAAGGCGTGATTACGCTGAAAAATATTCCAGAGGTCAAGTATAGAAAATTCGACCTGGAAACAATGGCCGAGCAAGAGCTTGATATCATGGCAAAGCCGAATGCCAGCAGGCAGATCGTCATCCCTATCGACGTTTTTGGTCGCATGAATATCAACTTCCGCGGCGGCCGCTACTGCTTTCGGTACAGGGAGATCCTCGAAGTTGCTGATATGTCTCCTGAAGAAGCGGGGGCTAACTATAAGAATAAGATCGCCCTTGTCGCTATGTACTATGCCACAGGGGCGGGAACAGCTCAGGATATGCACCTCGGTCCGTACGGCGATATGGCCGGTATCGAGCATCATGCCCATGCCATCAATACGATCCTGAATCAGGACTTTGCCTACACGGCGCCTGCATGGGTGAACCTCTTGATCCTGCTTGGCATCGGCCTTCTGATGGGCATGTACCAGCCCCGCGTGCCGACGGGTATGAGCTTCGTTCTTGCTCTGGCCATTGCCGCCGTCTTCACGGGCATCACGCTTTTTGTGAGCTTCGATCTTTTCAGCTTTCATCACGTCTTCCCCACGGTTCTCATCTTACAGTTCGTGCAGCTTGTGGCCTTCATCGGCTTCCGGGCCCTGACCGAAGAAGAGAACGTGAAGTTCATTCGCACGACCTTCTCGAAGTTCGTATCGCATGACGTCGTTGAAGAGCTTCTCGCCAATCCCGAGGCGATCAGCCTTGGCGGTTCTAAAAAGGAGATTTCGGTCTTCTTTTCTGACGTGCGCGGATTCACGACGATCTCTGAGGCGCTGTCTCCGGAAGGGCTCGTCTCGCTGCTGAACGAGTATCTGTCTGAAATGACGGAGCTGATCATCGACTACAGGGGCACGATCGACAAGTACATGGGCGACGCAATTATGGCCTTCTGGGGAGCTCCGGCTCGCAACGACGACCATGCCTATTATGCCTGTGTGGCCGCCATTGCGCAGTACAGGGCCCTGCAGGGGTTGCAGAAGCGCTGGTCCGAGCGGAACATTCCGGTTATCGACATCGGTATCGGTATCAATACCGGCCTTGCCGTCGTCGGAAATATGGGGTCGAGCCGCCGCATGGACTATACTTTGATGGGAGACACGGTCAACCTCGGGTCCCGTCTTGAAGGCATTACGAAAACCTACGGCGTGAAGATCTGTATCTCTGAGTTCACCTATGAGCGAGTTAAGGATCGGGTCTATGCGCGAGAACTTGACCTGGTGAGGGTAAAAGGAAAGCTGGAACCTGTACGGATCTACGAGCTGATGGGATTGGTAAACGAAGCCGACGTGGAGTCACTCAAGGTTTCGCATTCTGCCACTCCAGCGAAGGGTTGATCTGACCGGGCCATCGGGCCCGGAATCTGGAGCCGGCGTCGGAGAAGGCGATGAAACAGTATTCCTATCTGGATCGGATCGACACTCCGGAAGACCTCAGGCGGTTTCCGGTAAACGATCTCAAGGCCGTCGCCGATGATGTGCGCGACTATCTCATCGACACGCTGGCCGAGGTGGGCGGGCATTTCGCCTCGAACCTCGGCGTCGTCGAGCTCACCGTCGCCCTTCACTACGTTCTCAACACGCCGAAGGACCGCCTGATCTGGGATGTCGGCCATCAGATTTATCCGCATAAGATTCTCACCGGCCGCAAGCATCGCCTGCGCAGTGTGCGCCGGTACGGCGGGCTGTCGGGCTTTCCCAAACGTGAAGAATCGGAGTACGATCTCTTTAATACGGGCCATGCCGGTACGTCGATCTCACAGGTAATCGGCGAGGCCCTGGCCCGCGACGTCAAAAAAGAGGACTACCGTTGCTTCTGCGTCATCGGCGATGCCTCGATGACGGCCGGTATGGCGCTTGAGGCGCTGAACCACGGCGGCCACGTCAAGTCGGATTGCGTCGTTATCCTGAACGACAACGACATGTCCATATCGCATGCCGTCGGCGCTCTCAATCATTATCTGAATCAGGTCATCACATCGAATTTCTATAACAAAAGCCGCCGGCTCTGGTACAAGTTCCTGGCCCTTCTTCCGCTTGTAGGAGCCGGTCTGCGCATGTTCTCACGTCGCATGGAGCGCGTGATGAAGAACATCTTTATTCCGGGATCGCTTTTCGAAGACCTGGGCTTTCGTTATATCGGCCCTGTTGACGGGCACAATATGGAAGAGCTTGTCGAGGTGCTCATGCGAGTGAAGCACATAAAAGGCCCCATCCTTGTGCATGTTTACACACAGAAAGGAAAGGGCTATCAACCGGCCGAGTCGAATCCCATCAAGTATCATAGCGTCACGACGTTCAATCGCAAAGACGGCACCTTTGTCGGGAAAAGCGAACAGCCGACGGTTTCTTACAGTCAGATCGTCGGCGATACGCTCACAGATATCTTTTCTCGCAATGACAGGGCAGTCGCCATCACTCCGGCGATGATCGAAGGATCGGGGCTACGCTCCCTTGCAGATAAGTATCCAGATCGTGTTTACGATGTGGGCATCGCCGAGCAGCACGCTGTCGCCCTGGCCGGCGGTATGGCTTCCGGCGGGATCATTCCGTATCTCTGTATCTATTCGACCTTTCTTGTGCGCGGTCTCGATCAGCTCATCGAAGACGTCGCCCTCATGCGCTTTCCCGTCCGTATCGTTATCGATCGCGCCGGCTGTGTGGGGCCAGACGGCGAGACGCATCAGGGGTTATACGACATCGGTTATCTGCATGCCATTCCCGAGATCCGCATCTATGCTCCGACGAACGGCGCCGAACTCAAGGCGATGCTTCTTCATATGGAGCATGACGAGGCCGGTCCGCTTGCCGTGCGCTTCCCGAAAGGGGACGCTACGGTCGCCGAGCTGAACGGACCTCTGCCCGACGTCACCGACACAAAGCCCGAGCGCATCGGCGAGGGAACCGATCTGGCCATCGTATCGATCGGCGTAATGAAAGAGGCGGCGCTTGCGCTTCAGGCGGAGCTGAAGGAGCGACACGGCATCAATGCCTCGGTCATCGCCATCCGCTGGGTGCGGCCGATCGATCTGGCTGCACTGAACGATATGCTGCGGCGGGTGGATGCCTTTGTCTTTGTTGAGGACTCGTATCGTTTCGCATCGGGGGCGATGTGCCTTCTCGAACAGCTCGACTCCGATGCCAAAGGCCGCCATATTCAAACCTTTGCCTTTCCCGATGTTCCGATCGAACACGGTACCCGCGGCGAGATCTTTCACCACTACGGTATCTCGGTCGAGGCGATGCGGGAGTTTCTCGTGCGCCATCCTAAGATGAAGCGAGAAAGTGGAAAGGTCTCGGGCCGGGCCATCTCTCTCTAAACGATAGCCCTTTTTACGGGAGAGGGACCGGAAGAGAATCTCCGGCAGAGAGCGGCAGAACCAGTATCGCCCGGCCTGCCGGGAAATAAGCGGGCGAAGGCGTTATCGCTGATTTTTTTCTGCAGTGCGGGCTCACTGTACCGTTAATGGAATTATGTCCTCATCTGAAGCACAGACGAACATTGAAGCGGAAGAATACGCTCTTCTGCACGAACTGGAAGACAACCGAGCCGCTCTGAACTGTATTCGAGCCGGATGGTATTACTTTGAGCGACGCGGCGACTCCCAGTCGGCCGGACGATGGTTTTTCAGGGCCGTCATGAGCGAGCCGAACGTTCTGCATCATCGCATCGAGCTTGCCCGATTCCTTTCGCGAGATGACAGGCTTGTGCGCGCGATTGAATGGTGGCAGGGAGCTCTGCGTCTTGCGCTTACCTTGCGCGCATCGGCCGACGAGCTGGCGCTGATCTATTTAGAACTGGCGAAGCTTTACCGACGCACCAACCGACTGGAGCGGTTTCACCGCTATCTGCATCTTTCTCTGAAGGCCTGTCCGGGGTATCGCCCGGCGCAACGGTTGCTGGATATGGCATGAACGAAGGCGGCCTGCGCTTCTTTGAATCCGATAGCCCTCTGAAAAATCTCTTTCCAGGCTTCGAGCTGCGCGAAGGGCAGAGGAAGATGGCAGAGGCGGTGCAACAGGCCCTTCGTCAGAAGCAGATCCTCGTCGTCGAGGCGGGAACGGGAACAGGCAAGACGCTGTCGTATCTTCTGCCGCTGCTTGCAGAGGCGAAGGCCACAGGACGGCGCGTGCTCGTCAGTACAGAGACCAAGACGCTTCAATCGCAGATACTCAAGAAAGAGCTTCCGCTGATTCAAAAGGCGCTCGGCGCTTTATTCGGGCAGGCCGATCCCATACAGGCCGAGATCTGCCTCGGCGCCGGGAACTACCTGTGCAAGCGAAAGCTACAGCGCCGCAGAATGGCGGGCGAAAAGCAGATATGGTACAGAGACTTCATGAAATGGGAGCGGACGACGGCGACCGGTCTTATCTCGGAGTACACGGACTATACGCCGCCAGGATTTCTTTCGGGGCTCGGCCGCGAAAGCGATCGCTGCCTCGGTGCGAGGTGCCCGAACTATCAGACCTCACATTATTTTGTCGCACGCGAACGCTGGAAAAGGTCCAATCTTTTAATCGTTAACCATGCGCTGCTTGCCCGTCATCTTCTCGGCGAATCGACGTTGCTTCCGGAATTTCACTATGCCGTCATCGACGAAGCGCACCGTTTTGCAGAGCTGTTCAACGCCCAGGCCGAAGAGACGCTTTCGCTGGAGTGGCTGAAATCCGTCGTCGCCGAACTGCCGTACCCGGCGCCCGGTCTTGTGCAGGCGTCGGATGATCTTTATGCGGCGCTGCGTCAGGCGCATGGACTGAGAAACAGACGCTTCAGGCTGACGAAGGCCCTTGATCTGCCCGAGGTGAATCCGCTTCTCGGTAGCATCGATCGTGCCGTCCAGGATCTGGAAAACGACGATCAGAGCGATCTTTTCGGCGAAACCCAGGCCGAGGCAAATCTACGCAAGACGATGCTGACGGGACGGCTGAAGACGGCATCCCGTATTCTTGACCGATTCTGCGAAGGTCCGACCTCGACGGAGGTCTTTTCGCTCGTCGTCGAGAAGGACGACGCTAAGTTAACCGTGACGCCCGTCGACAGCTCGGAGCGGATTCATGCGTTATTTCTACA